>JBBROD010000027.1:0-51674 GCA_038229715.1 Tepidisphaerales bacterium
AAGGCCGGCGCGCCGCAGGGTGTGCAGATCGGCGTAGCGGTTCCGTTCGTCTATCTTGATGTGGTCGGGCAGGTGATCGCCGGCTCGCACATCAAGCTCGGGGCGCAGGACGTGTACTTCGAAAAACCCGGCGCGTTCACCGGCGAAATCTCGATCGACATGCTCAAGGATTTGGGCACGCAGTTCGTCCTCACCGGCCATAGCGAGCGACGCCATTTGCTGCATGAGACGCCGGAACTGATCGGGAAGAAGGCGCTCGCGGTCGCCCGGGCGGGGCTGATCCTGATTCACTGCGTCGGCGAAAAGCTCGAAGAGCGTGACGGGGGAAAGACCTTGGCGGTCGTGCAGGGGCAGCTCGACGAGCTGACCGCCGGCGAGTTTGAAGATCCGGAAAAGCTAGTCATCGCGTATGAACCGGTCTGGGCCATTGGCACGGGTCGGACGGCGAGCGACGAGCAGGCGCAGGAGGTCCACAAGTTCATCCGCGACGCCGTTAAACGTAAGTGGAATAACGACTTCGCCGATCGCCTCCGCATTCAGTACGGCGGCAGCATGAAGCCGGACAACGCCAAGGGTTTGATGAGCCAGCCGGACGTGGACGGCGGCCTGATCGGCGGCGCGGCATTGAAGGCGGAATCGTTCCTAGCGATCGTCAACGCCGGAAAATAACGTGTGTTTCGAGGCCCGAGCGGGTATTTTGGGTCGGTTAAATAGTCCAATTGGAAGCCGGGCGACGTAAGACTCACCTCGGTTGAACGAATTATGAGCTTTCTGTTCTATACGAATATCGTGCTGTTCATCCTTGTCAGCCTTCTCTTGATCCTGTTGATCCTGATCCAAAAAGGTCGAGGCGGCGGGCTCTCGGGCGCGTTCGGCGGGGCCGGTGGCAACACCGCGTTCGGTGCTAAAACTGGCGACGTGCTTACCTGGGCTACCAGCATCATCTTTGGCGTTTTTGTGCTGCTGGCGATTACGCTCAACCTGCTGGCGAATTACCGTCACGCACACACGTCTAACGGATTGGCTCCGACATTCCCCGCGATGCCTGTGGAGACGGGTACCTCAGCGGGTGGCACCGGAGCACCGGTCGAAACGCCGACGACTTCGCCCGCTCGGTGAGGGGCGGGTTTTTGCATTTGAATGTTGAAGCTACCCGCTGAAGCGGGCAGACCGGCCTTTGGTACGTCTTTGGTACGTCTACGGAAGAAGCACGAATGATCGTCAGCATGACCGGATTCGGAGACGCAACCGCAGAGCGCAGCGGTACGCACTACGCGGTTGAACTTCGCTCGCTTAACAACCGATTCTTCAAGCCGGTCATCAAACTGCCCGACCAGCTAAGCGGACTTGAGCCGGAGATCGAAACCGTCCTCCGGGAGAAACTCGGTCGCGGCTCGATCACATTCGTCCTGAAGATGCGCTCCGACTCGGCAGAGGCGGCCTACCACATCAACACCGGTGCCCTCACCAGCTACCTCAAACAACTTGAAAGTGTGAAAGGCCTAGACGGCAAGCTGCATATCGACTTAGCCACCCTGCTCACGCTGCCCGGCGTTTGCCAGGAGCCTCGCGACGAGAGCGACGAGATCGAACGTCATGGCCCGACCGTGCGCGATATCACGCTCAAAGGCATTGCGAAGCTGATCGCCATGCGCGAACGCGAAGGCAGAGCGTTGTTCGACGAGCTGATGAAGCACGCTAACGTGATCGCCAGCAGTTTGTCAGAGATTCAGAAGCGGGCTCCGTTTGTCATCGAGGACTATCACAAGCGGCTGACGACGCGCGTGAATCAGTTGCTGCAAAAGGCGGAGCTCCAATTAAATCAGGCTGATTTGTTGCGAGAAGTTGCCGTTTTTGCGGAGCGAGCAGACATTGCCGAGGAAATCCAGCGACTGACAAGCCACCTGAGTGCTTTCGAGCAGGCCTGCCGAAACGACGAGCACGCGGGCAGGAAGCTCGATTTTATCACCCAGGAGATGCTTCGAGAGGCTAACACCATCGCCAGCAAAGCCAATGATGCTACGATTGCGAAGCACATCGTTGAGATCAAAGGCGCTATCGATCGATTGAAGGAACAGGTACAGAATGTCGAATAGTTTCAAGGCTGACCACGCTGTATGAGGTCAGTTTTGGTTATCGGTCCGTACCAGGGGTTTGCATGGAAGTTGTAAAACTGGATTACGCCCGCCCATCAATGCCGGTGAAACGGGATTCAACCCGTTCGCGCGCGCAGATGGACGCGTTGCGGTTCGGCTCGATCGCGTTGATCATGCTGCACCATTTTTATCACATCCAACGCCCGGTAGGCACGGTCGGCACGCACTTCTTTTTTGCACTGACCGGGTTCCTGGTCGCCAACTCGCTGATGAAGCTGCGCGAACAGGTTCTGGCCGGCGAAACTTCGGCGTTGCAGGCCGGGGCGACGTTTGTCTTCCGCCGCTGGATGCGCGTCCTGCCGACGATGTGGATCATGCTGGCGATGTGCTATGCGTTGAACATGACGTTCATCCGCGACACGATTCAATGGCACGCTTTGTTGCTGTCCAATCTCTACATTTCAGCAACAGCTCACTATCCACCGTACGTGGCGCACCTGTGGTGGATCTCGGCGATGGAGCAGACGCTCCCTATCTTCATCCTGCTGTTCATGTTCGCGCCCAAGCACCGCATGCAACTCATGCTGGCGTGTGTGATTTTGATCGGGCCGATCTTCCGGTTCGTGGCGTACTGGAATAAGTGGGATTACGTCTCCACGCGCGTGCTTCCTCCAGCGTTTATCGACATCGTGGGCATGGGTTGCCTGCTGGCCGTCGCGATGAAGCATAAGAACGAGCGGCTGATCCAGACGCTCCGCAAAATGGGCTGGGTCATCGGTGTGCCGGCGATGCTGTTTGCCATCGCCATGATCAAATACACACGCAACGACATCTGGAAGAACTTCGTCTTCGACATCGGCAGCACATGGGCGGCTTGCGCGGCGATCATTGCCACCTACCGCGGCATCGAACGCAAACCCGACCGCCAATACACCGGGTGGGCACCGCTGTCGGCGATCAAGAATGGGCTGTTCGAATTGTACAACAACATTCAAACCTTAATCGGCAACGCTCTCTCGACCAAGGCGTCGAATTTCCTCGGCAACATCAGCTACGGCATGGCGATGTGGCATCTGTTCGCAATGGCAGTCATGCAGAAGGTCTTCAAGGGCGGCCATCCTCATCTGAGGGCGTCGGGTTCCTTTGCGATCGCTATCGTACTTGCGATTTTGACCCATTATCTGGTCGAGCGCCCGATCTCACGGATACGTGAAGACCGCAAGATTGCGAAAGCCTCAAAACCAAAGACTCTCCCCCTTCCGCTCAAGGACTCGATGGCGATGCCCGATATCGAGGACGTGGAGCTTGCCAAGTAATGACTGCCGCTGACGCCCCTTTCCCTCTGTCCTACACCCACTTAAAGCCCTCGCCAAATCAACCGCGAGGGATACTGCGTCTCCATTCCAACATGTCGATTTTCGGCGTGCTGTTCGCGATCTGGGTGCTGATCGACGGTTCGTATTTCCCGCAATGGCAAAGCCAGCCGCCGGCCCTGCTGACGGCGGTTTCCGCGGGTCTTGTGCTGATGCGACCGAACTCGGTCAAGCTGCTGTTGTTGATGCTGGCCACCTCGTTCTGGAGCTTCTGCTGGCGATCGCCGTTTTTCGTCAACAACGTTTTCATCGGCGCGTTCTTTGAGGCGTTGATCCTTGGCGCTGCAATCAAATACGTCATTCAGCACGGGCATTTGCCCAGAACACTTAAGGAGCTTGAACCTGAAGTTTTCCCGACGATCCGCGTCGGCGTGGTCGCGATCTTCCTGTTCGCGGTGCTGCATAAAACCAACACCGCGTTTCTCGATCCGGCGATCAGCTGCGCGGGGATGCATTACCGTCAGCTCCGTCACATGATGAGGTTTTTGCCTTCCCAGGAGTCGCCGGGCATGGGTGTCGCCGTCGTTTGGCTCACTTGGATGACGGAGCTATCGATTCCGATTCTTCTTGTGCTCGGTTGGGCGCGCCTCCCGTCGCGCCGCGTCGTGACGATGGCGATTGTCGTGGCGCTCGGGTTCCACTTCGTCATGTCGTTCAACGGCTACCAAAACTTCTCGGCGATGGCGCTGGCGTATTACGTTCCGTATCTGCCCCACAATTTCCATCGCACGCTGTCGGCACTATTGAAGAAGCTATCGCGTTCCCAATACGGGAAAGCGTTTGCCATCAGTACGAAGATCGTCGGCGGGCTGCTGCTGGCGTTTTCGCTGGAGTTGCTCGCGTACGCGATCTTCAAAAATCTCTTTCCGCTCTCCAAAGCCCGCGGACAGACTTTTGCCCGCCGGCAGGGATGGCTGCTGTTTAACGTCGGCGCGCCGCTGGTGTCGACCCTGTTTTGCTACCTCAGCGTCAAGCGGAACGGGCGAGCGAATCTCCTGCCCGGCACATGGCCGCGCTTGTGGACGTACGTTTTGCTGGTGATCGTTTCGTTCGGCAGCTTGTGTCCGTATCTAGGGCTCAAGACGGAAAACTCGTTCGCCATGTTCAGCAATCTGCTGACTGAAGGCGAATCCTCCCATTGGAACCACGTGTTTCTGCCCCGATCAATGCGCATCTTCCACTTTCAGGATCATCTGGTGAACGTGACAAAGGTTGTCATCCAGGATGCCGATGCCGTCCAAGAGCGAGAAACCAACGACAACGCGATCGGCTCGAATTTGCCGGGTTTGCGTAACCTTCGATCGTTTACCGATCGCCGGATGGTGGAGTTTGAGTTCCGAAGAAACGTGGGCATCGCCTGCCGGCGGTACCCCGAGCCGATCAGTATCGACTACGAAATCGACGGCAAGACCTACCACGTCGACGACGCCCACAAAGTGCCAGAACTAGCCAACGGCAACGGGTATTGGCTCGAAAAGCTGATGTTTTTCCGCCCGGTGCCCAATTCCCCGTACGGCGTGTGTCTGCACTGATGGGGTTGAAAACGCCGTTTTTGCCGTTCCCTTGCCAGTTTCTCCGTCATCCGTATACTTGCTCGGCTCATGACGACCGGGCAGAAAGCTCCCCAGACCCTCGGATTATTGATCGTTCTCGTCGGCCCCAGCGGGGTCGGCAAGAGTACAATTTCGCGCCGGCTGGAAGCGGAAATGCAGGTCTGCTATACGGTTAGCGCCACCACTCGCCCGAAACATTCCGGCGAAGACGACAAGGGCAAAAAGTACGATCACATCGACAAGTTGGAGTTCTTCAAGCGGCTCGATAGCGATCAGTTCCTTGAATACGCCCAAGTTTATGGCGACTACTACGCCACCCCCAAACACCCTGCCCTTGATGATCTTACGGACGGCCGCGATGTGTTGCTGGAGATTGACGTGCAGGGTGCGCTACAGGTGCGATATCATTACCCGCAGGCGCTGCTGATCTTCATCCTTCCGCCGGACGAACCGACGCTGCTGCACCGCCTCACGGATCGGGCCCGCGACAGCAAGGATGAAATCCACAAACGTTTCAGCGCCGCCAAGCGTGAAATCCACATGGCAAAAGGCAGCCGGGCGTTTGATACCATGGTCGTAAACGACAGCCTCGACGACGCGGTCGAAGACATCATTAAAATCATCAAACACAAAAGGTCCGGCGGGATGTGAAATTGGTATGTTGTGGGTGGTATGTTGCGGGTTGGTAAAACCCGAAAATGTTTCTTCCAACTCACAACACGCAACTCACAACCCACAACACAAAGGTGAAACTATGATCGAAGCACTCAAGAGCGAAGATATCGTGAACAAGGTCGGCGGGCGATTCAAACTCACCGCCCTGATCCAGAAACGCATGATCGAGCTGATGGACGGCGCACGTCCCCTCGTCGAGCGCGGCAACATGACCGATCTCGAGCTGGTCGTGCAGGAAATCCTGCAGGACAAGATCGCGATCGACTACGAAGCCAGCGGCCTGGAAGCGCCGAAGAAGTAGTCCCCGCTTATCCGACACAAACCCCCGGCGTGCGGGCTTCCGCCAGCATGGAATCGCGACCAAAAGCGTTCCATGCGTGCTGATTCCCGCACGCCGAGCTTTTCCACGTTATAATCAAGGTATGAGCGACGTCGAAGCAACCACGCCACCCGCGCTGCAAGGCAAAGAGATCATCGTCGCTATCTGCGGCGGGATCGCGGCGTACAAGGTGGCGGACGTCGTCAGCAAACTCGTGCAGGCCGGCGCGGGCGTGACCGTCTGCATGACCGACGACGCCCAGCAGTTCATCACCCCGCTGACGTTCCAAGCCCTCTCCGCCCGCCCGGTGCGGACCAGCACTTACAAGCTCGAAGACTCCTCCGACCCCCAGCACATCGGCCTGACCGAAAAAGCCGACCTGATGCTGGTCGCCCCCGCGACCGCGAACATGCTCGCGAAAGTCGCCCACGGTTTGTGCGATGATCTGATCAGCCTGATGATCGCCGCCAGCGCCTGCCCCGTCGTCTTCGCGCCTGCAATGAACAACCGCATGTGGGAGAATCCGATCGCTAAAGAAAACGTCGCCAAGCTGACCAAGCACGGCTACACCATGATCGGCCCTGAACCAGGCTGGCTGGCTTGCCGCAATGTCGGTGTCGGGCGCATGAGCGAGCCGGTGAAGATTGTGGAAGAAGTGACGGCGAGACTACTCACGTCGGGCACCCTACAGCGTGCCCGAAATTCCTCTAAGCGTACATAAGCTTTCCGCGTGGCTGGGGGATTGGCCGACCGAGTTCAGTGGCCGTCTCGATCCATTCTTTTGCAACGCGCTCGATCGCCGCAAGCGCCTTGGCCTTGGTTGCACCGTCTGCCATGCAGCCGGGGAGTTCGGGAACTTCCGCGATGAACGCATTGTCTTCATCGCTCCAGTAGATGACGATTTCGTATTTCATATCTTCACTTTACGATCGACAATCGATACTTCGTTACGATCTGGCGGACTTGCTTGACCTGATAGGCCTTGGCTTTTCCGCCTGACAGCGGCTGCAAGTTTACAATCTCCACGACGCCCTGACGAGAGAAAATGTAGTGCCCGCCCTTAGTTCGCTCGCTGAAACCAAGAGCCAGCAAAATACGTCTCAAATCGGCAAATCGAGTATTTGCGTCGGATTGACCGGAGAGGATGGCTGTCAGCAGTTTCTGGATCGACGCCATAGTCGTGTTTTAGCGAAAAATGGTGTGGAATCAATTCTTGAAGGAATTGGTGTAAAATGAGGACATGCGTATCCTCCTCACCGCCGGTCCCACCCATGAGCCGATCGATGCCGTCCGCTACATCGGCAACCGCTCCAGCGGCCAGATGGGCGCGGCGATCGCCGCCAATGCCGTGGACGAAGGGCACACCACCACCGTCATCGCCGGGCCGGTGGCGGTGGCGTTTCCATCGGCCGCCCGGCGGATTGACGTCGAAACCGCGCGGGAGATGCACCTCGCGGTCATGCGCGAGTTCCCACAGCATGATCTGCTGATCATGGCGGCGGCGGTTGCGGACTTCCGGCCCGTCCACACATTCGGCACCAAACTGCCCCGCAAAGACCACTTTTCGCTCGAACTCGAACCGACCGCCGACATCCTGGCCGAAGCGTCGGCGATCAAGCAGCCGAGCCAGCGGACGATCGGCTTCTCCCTCGAGCAGGCCGGCAATTTCGCCCGCAGCCGGGAGAAGCTGACCCGCAAGAAGCTCGATATGATCGTTTACAACCCGACCGCGACAATGAACTCGACCGAAATCGACGCCGTCTTCCTCTGGCCCGACGGCCGCGAAGAACGGCCGGGCGGGATGAGCAAGTCGGACTTCGCCAAGCTGCTGCTGTCGCATGGCATGGAGTTGTTCGGAGTAAAGCCCGGATGACGAAACCCGAAATCCGAATGAATGAAAGACCAGGGGGAAGTCCTTCGTCATTCGTCATTCGGATTTCGTCATTCATTCGGATTTCGGGTTTCGTCATTCGGATTTATCCCGGATTTCGTCATTCGGATTTCGGATTTCGCGTTTCCATCGTTTAACATCGCCTCCACCAACACTTACCTTTCACTGGAGATTTCCCTTTGCCTCACCCGATAAGAGTATTGATCAAGCGACTGGCCGGGGCTGAAGGTCTGCCTTTGCCGGTGCGAATGACCGAGCACGCCGCCGGGTTTGACCTGTGTGCCGCCGTTCGGGAGAGCCTCGTTTTGCAGCCGGGTGAGATCAAACTCATCCCGTGCGGTTTTTCGATGGCGGTCCCGCCGGGGTACGAAGCGCAGGTAAGACCCCGAAGCGGGCTGAGCACAAAATTCGGGATCACGATGATCAACGCCCCGGGCACCATCGACGCCGACTACCGCGGCGAAGTACACGTGCCGTTGATCAACCACGGTAAAGCTGCGTTCACGGTTGAACGCGGCATGCGCATCGCGCAAATGCTGATCCTGCCGGTTCCGATGGTGGACCTCGTCGAAGTTGAAGAACTCGACGAGACCGCACGAGGGAAAGGCGGGTTCGGACACACAGGGACGTGAAAAGGAAGTTGTTAGTGGGTAGTTGGTAGTGGGTAGTTGAGAACGCAGACTCTGCGTCTTTTAACTACCCACTACCAACTACCAACCACCAACTAACGAAAAGAATGGATCGTACCAACGTCTTTCGCCGAATCTGTTTGTTTCTGGCGTTCGCGGGCTACGTTTTTCTGCTTGTCGCGATCGCCAGTTTCTCGCCGAGCGATTGGCCGAGCCACACCGTTTATCCGTATCCGAAAACCGCCAACCTCTGCGGGCCGGCTGGGGCGCTGATCGCGTATTACGCATTCTGGCTGCTCGGGCAGGGCGTGTTTCCGATGCTGTTTTTCTCCGGCGTGCTGATCGTCATGATGGCGATCCAAGGAAAAGTCAGCGATTTCTGGATGCGGGCGATCGGCTCGCTGCTGCTCACTGTCGCGTTTGCCGGTACGGTGCATAGCCTGATGCCCTCGTCGGCAGCGGGGTTTCCGGAAGGCCAAGGCGGGTTGCTCGGCATCGGCGCTTCCGCTTTCCTGCAAACCCATTTCAACGTCGTCGGCACTCGGCTGATCCTGCTGACGACCATGCTCGTCGGACTGCTTCTGGCGGCGGATGATCTGGTGCTACGAGCGCCGGCGATGGCGCGCAGCGCGATCGACACGATCGGCGCGGTGAAGGAAAAAGCGGCTGCGTTCAAGCTGCCTTCCCTGCCCTCATTGCCGTCCATGCCATCGCTCCCGAGCCTGCCGAAGTGGCCGGCGAAATCGCGGGTATCGGAAGATGATGTGGACGCGGCGGTTGCGGAATCTTCGATCCCCAAGAAGAAGTCGCGAATCAAAGACATCGATTCGGAAATTGAACTCTCCTACGACCACGACGAGCCGGCCGCGATGGATCAGGTGTTTGCCGACGCCAGCGATCCCGCGCCCAGCGCCGCAGCCGCGAGCTACGAGCCCGGCCCGCTGGGAGAAGCCTCGATCCACGACGTATCGTCCGACGCCGCGAACGTATCCGCCCCGCTCGGCGCTGGCATCGCGCCGCCGGAGATTCGCAAGGAAATCCTCGTCAAGCTGCCTAACAGCATCAAGCCGCGCCAAACCGCACCCGTTCCGATTCCAAAGGAGCTCGGCGAGTACCACCTGCCCGGCTGGGATTGCCTGGAAGAGGCCGAGCACGGCTACTCCGAAAGCCAGGAAGCTTTTGTCCGAGAACAGGCAGCGCTCCTCGAGCAATCGCTGCGCGAGTTTCAGATCGAAGCCCAAGTCGTAGAGATCGACACCGGCCCGGTCATCACAATGTACGAACTGGCGCTCGCCCCCGGCATCAAAGTCAGCACGATCAGCGGCCTATCGAACGATATTCAGCGATCGCTTAAAGCCGAGAGCGTTCGTATTGTCGCGCCCATCCCCGGCAAGGGCACGGTAGGCATTGAAGTGCCCAACGCGCAGAAGGAAAAGGTCCGCTTCAAAGACTTGATGCAATTGGCCAGCCCGGAAGTGCTCGCCAAGAACGACATCCCGCTCTACCTCGGCAAAGACGCCAGTGGCGAGCCGCTCATCACCGGGCTTGAGAAGATGCCCCACTGCCTGATCGCCGGCACGACCGGCTCAGGCAAATCCGTCTGCATCAACACCATCATCATGTCGATCATGTACATGCAGCGGCCGGACATGGTGAAGCTCATTCTCTTCGATCCCAAGGTCGTTGAAATGGCGATGTACAAGGACATCCCGCACCTCATGTGCCCCGTCATCAACGACGCCGCCAAAGCCACCAGCGTGCTGGAATGGGCCTGCGAAAAGATGGACGAGCGCTACGAGTTTCTAGCCGAGGCCGGCGTGCGAAACATCAAAGGGTACAACTCGCTCACGCAGGAAGAGCTCATCGAGCGCTTCAAGCCGAGCACGCCCGAGGAAGAAGCCAAGATCCCTAAGAAGTTGCCATACATCGTCATCATCATCGACGAGCTCGCCGACTTGATGATGACCAGCGGTAAGGAAGTGGAAGCGTCCATCGTCCGCATCGCGCAGAAAGCCCGCGCGGTCGGCATTCACCTGATCCTGGCGACGCAGCGCCCGTCGGCGAATGTCGTTACCGGCCTAATCAAATCCAACATGCCCACGCGCATCGCGTTCCGCGTGCAGAGCAAGATGGACAGCCGAATCGTGCTGGATCAGAACGGCGCCGACCTCCTCCTCGGCCACGGCGACATGCTCTTCCTCCCGCCGGGCGCGAGCAAACCGATCCGCTGCCAGGGCACGTTCATCGACGACAAGGAAGTCCGCGAAAGCGTCAAACTCGTCAAAGCGATGGCCGACGCGCAGTACGAGCCCGAGCTGGTGCAGATCAAAGCCGCTGTCAACGCCGACGGCGAAATGGAGAAGGACGATCTATTCGACGACGCTGTCCGCGTGGTGCTGGAAACCAAACGCGGCAGCGTCAGCCTGCTGCAGCGCCGCCTGACGATCGGCTACAGCCGAGCGTCAAGGCTCATCGAAATGATGGCCGCCACCGGCATCGTCGGCGACTACAAAGGCTCCCAAGCCCGCGAAGCCATGCTGACGCTGGAAGAGTGGGAAGCGATGAAAGCCCAGCAACAGGTGGACGCGGATAGCGGGATGTCGGTGTGACGAATGCATAGGGTGCCATTCATGGCGCCGCACCCGCGCCTACCGTGCGGTGCCATAAATTGCACCCTACCTCACGTCTTGCGTGTATAGATCGACATCCCAAACACCCCCGCCTGCTCGGGCTGTTTTTCGTAGTGCTCGATCTCGCGGAGCCAGTCGCCGTCGACCGAGTCGGGCCGCCGGAAGACGAGCAGATACTTCGCCCTCGTGCGCGACAGCCGAGCGGCCCAGTTGTCGCGTGAATGATTCGCCGCCAGCGACGTCTGCCCCCGCCGCCGGCCGAGCGCCCGCTGCAATTCCCCACTCCCCGCCGGCGGATTGTAAATCGCAAAGAGAACCACTACGTCGTACTCGCCGCAGTCGTCCAGAAAGTTCAACCCCTTCTCGCCCCGCAGATCAAACACCGTCCGATCCGCCGCCGCCCACGCCGACGACCACCCCGCAGCCGGCTCCTGCTCCGCCACCCATGCGCCCGCCATCGCGAGCCATTGCTGATCGTTGTAGCTGTTCGTAAAACCGACGAGGGCGATGTTCACGGGGGCATCGTATCGTCGCCCAGTGCTTCCGAGGAGGGCGCTGTGCAGGTTCTTCTATTCTGGACCGTTATCATTGGAGTTTTCGATCCAATCATGCGTTGCCTCGCCGCGTTCGAGGTCGATCGTCAATACTGCCCCTAGCGGCCCTGCCGAAACGATCAGGACATTCTGTTCGCCCACCGGTATCGTGTGCGACGACTGAAACCATTTATGCACATGCCCCTGCACAACCGCAACGGGCTTGAGCAATTCGACGACCTCACGCACACAGTCGTACCAGATTCCTCCTCCATCGCAGTCTCCAGGAACATCGCGCAGTGAGGCGAAACGAGGCGGGTAGTGGGTAAGCAGTATGAGCTTGTCGTCTGAATGCAATTTGAGGCTCGCCTGTCGCTGGACTGAGCGGCATATGGGACGCAAATCTGCTTCGAGGGGCAGCTCAAAGTAGCGCTCGCCGTTCCAGCCAATCCCGGCGACACACAGTCCCGGGGCGATCCGTGCAATCGAACCGTCCAGCGCCGTTGCCCGTTTGAACGCATGGTACTCGTCGACCGTATCGTGATTCCCCGTGAACGGCGAACACCGGAATGGTTCGCTCCGCAAACCAGCGCGCGGCATTCCAACGCAATGGGTCTTCCAGCGGGTCAGAATCATCGCCCAGCGCCGCCGGACCATCACTTATGTCGCCCCCGTGCAACCATGCGACGGCTTCGCGTTCATCCACAATCGGCGGTGTTTTCCCGTGTGTATCCGAGCAGCAAAGGATGCGAATGGGCATTGGGTGACAGTATACCTCCCGTGACGTCTGATGCGGAATCGCTACAATCCCCTCCCATGCCCACCGGCCGGCGAACTGTTACCGTGAATCTGCAGCCCAAGCCGTACGACATTCACGTGCAGCCGGGGATCATCCACGACATCGGCATGTTGCTGACCCGGCTGACGCCTTCCAAAAAAGCCTGCATCGTCACTGACACCAACGTCGGCCCGCTGTTTGTCGCGGAGCTGGTAGCGGGGATGAGCAATGCGGGCATTCGCGGGTGCATGTCGGTCATCCCGGCGGGTGAGGATCACAAAACGCTCGACACCCTCGTGCCGGTGTTTAACGAACTGCTGTCGCAAAAGATCGATAGGCAAACGCCGCTGATCGCGCTCGGCGGCGGTGTGGTGGGCGATATGGCGGGGTTTGTCGCGGCCACCCTCCTGCGCGGCGTGCCGTTCGTGCAAGTGCCGACCACGCTGCTCTCGATGGTCGACGCCTCTGTCGGTGGGAAGACCGGCGTGAACGCGGCGGCGGGCAAGAACCTCATCGGCGCGTTCCATCAGCCGATCGCGGTGTACATCGACCCGAACGCGCTCAAAAGCCTGCCGGCCCGCGAATTGCGCGGCGGCCTCGCTGAATGCATCAAGCACGAAATCATCCGCGACGCCGACGGGTTCATCTCGCTGGAGCACAACATTCAGCGGGCGCTCAACCTCGATATCGAATTCCTTACCTCGCTGATCGCCCACAACGTCGGCATCAAAGCCCGCGTGGTGGAGGCCGACCCGTTCGAGCGCGGCGAGCGGGCGCACCTCAACTTCGGCCATACGTTCGGCCACGCGATCGAAACCGTCAGCCGATACAGCTACAGCCACGGCGAGTGCGTCGCGCTGGGCATGACGGCTGCGGCTCATCTTGCGGAAAGACTAGGGTTGATCGACGCAGTAGCCCAAACCCGCATCACCCGCCTGATCGAAGCAGCCGGCCTGCCGACGGGCGGGATGAAACTCGACGTCGCGAAGGTCGTTGACGCGATGGCGTTCGATAAGAAAGTGGAAGGGGCGAAGATCCGATTCATCCTGCCGACTAAGATCGGCGCGGTAACCATTCGCGACGACGTGCCGATTGATCTCGTGAAGGAATCGCTGCAAACTCTGGGGGCGTAAGTGGCTTTGATTCATTGGCTAAGGCTGTCCGTCACGCAGGGCATCGGCCCGATCCTTACGCGCCGGTTGATCGCGGTCGCAGGGAGTGCCGAGGCGGCGTGCGACGCGCCGGCGAGTTTGCTCCAGACGATCGACGGAATCGGCGCTGCCAAAGCGCAACACATCTCGGGCTCCCTTCGACGCAGTGCGGATGAAGCGAATAAAGAGTTCGATAAAGCCCAAGCCTTAGGCGTGGAGATGGTTTGCCCTGACGACGAGAGCTACCCGCTCCTGCTCAAATTGATTCACGATCCTCCCAACGTGCTGTACTTCAAAGGCACGCTTGAGCCGCGCGATCTGAACGCGATCGCGATCGTCGGCTCGCGCAAATGCTCGATCTACGGTCGTGAACAGGCCGAGCGCTTTGGCAGTTTGCTCGGCGGGGCCGGATTCACCGTGCTATCCGGCGGCGCTCGCGGGATTGACAGCGCCGCCCACCGCGGGGCGATGCAGCACCCGGCCGGACGGACGATCGCAGTGCTGGGCAGCGGCGTGGACGTGGTATACCCGCCGGAGAATCAACCGCTGTTTGAGCAAATCGCCAGCCGCGGGGCGGTGATCAGTGAGTTTCCGCTCGGCACGCCGCCGCTGGCGGATAATTTCCCGAAGCGGAACCGGATCGTGAGCGGCATGAGCCGCGGCGTGCTAGTGATCGAGGCGGCCGACGTGAAGAGCGGCGCGCTGATCACGGCGCGATTGGCCGGCGAACAGGGGCGCGACATGTTCGCGCTCCCCGGCCGGGTTGATAACCCGCTGTCGGTCGGCCCGCACCAACTGCTGCGCGACGGCGCGATCATCACCATCGCGCTGGAGGACATCGTCAACGGGCTGGGGCCGCTGCCCATGGAAGCACTTGAATCCGGCGTCCCGTCGCCGACGCTCAGCGAGACCGCCCCACCGCCACCAACCTCTGTGGCAACGATTGAGATTTCACTTACAGATCGTCAGCGGCAGATACTGGCGGTCGTAGGGATGGATCCAACCAACGTCGATGCGATCATCGAGCTAACCGATCTTCCAGCCGCCGTGGTGTTGCAGGAGTTAACGCTGCTCACGCTGAAGTCGCTCGTCAAGCGGGTGAACGGCCAGCAGTTTATCCGGGCGAAACGGTAGAGAATTTCGGGCACGTCGAGTCGCCTATGCAGCAAACTATTTACGCCATCACGTTCATCGTCCGTCCTGCCGGTGACACGTATGAATTTCTCCTCGCCCGCCGGAGCGAAGCGAAATACATGGGCGGCACCTGGCAACTCATTTCCGGCCGGATCGAACCGGGTGAAACCGCGTGGCAGGCGGCGATTCGCGAAATGCTCGAGGAGACTAAACTCAAACCGGTTGAATTGTATCGGCTGAGTCACGTCACGCAGTTTTACCGATCCGACAACGACACACTGAATACAGGAATCACCTTTTGCGCCATTGTGCCAGCCATTGCATCAGTCTTGCTCAATAGCGAGAACACCGAGTTCCAATGGATGCCGTTGGAAAACGTCCGGCCCCGATTGATGTGGGCCAGCGATAAGATAGCTTTTGACGAAGTCTGCCGAGTGATTTTGAATGACGGGCTGAGTAAGCCGTTTCAGAGAATCCCGATCGGCTAGCCGGAAACCTTGAAACGCCCGGGCCGATCCGTTTCTCTATCAGTCCGAACAAAAACCGGTAGAATTTGATAATGCCCAGCGTGCGTAAACCAAAGTCAAAAACCGGGGTCGACACGGTCGAACGAGAGTCGTTCCGCATGGCCGCGATCGATGTCGGCAGCAACAGTCTGCACATGATCGTCGCCCAGCAGGATGCCGACGGCAGCGTCACCACGCTGTGGCGCATGAAGGAAATGGTCGGCCTCGGGCGGATGAGCTTTCCCTCCCGCCGGCTCAGCGGATCGGCGATGGACGCAGCCGTCGCGAGCCTGCGGCGTTTCCAGCAGGCGGCCCAGCGAAGGCAGTGCGAGAAAATCGTCGCCGTCGCCACCAGCGCTGTGCGCGAAGCAGAAAATGGCGGCGATTTCCTCGAGCGCGTCCGCCGAGAGTTGGGGCTTAACATCCGCGTCGTCAGTGCGCGTGAAGAAGCCCGGCTCATCTACTTGGGCGTGCGGCACGAGGTTGATCTGCGCTCCAGCCCCAACCTCATCGTCGATATCGGCGGCGGCAGCGTGGAGTTTATTGTTGCGGATCGGCAAAAAGCCTCGCTGCTCGAAAGCCGTAAGCTGGGCGCTGCCCGCATGACGGCGAAGTTCGTCAATTCTGACCCGATCAGCCCGAGCGATCTGAAATCGCTCAAAAATCATTACGACAAAGAACTCGCTCCGATCTGTCAATCGATCACTGATCTACGCCCTGTTCGTGCGATCGGCACGAGCGGCACGCTTCTGAGCGTGGCCGAGCTTTGCTTCAACCTCGGTGGCGGCGATGAGGGGCGAGCGATCCAGCGAACTACGCTCACAAAGCTGTTGAACAAACTGATCAACAGCACCACCAAGCAGCGGGCCGCGATAAAGGGGTTGGACGACCAGCGGAAGGACCAGATTCTCGCCGGCGTGCAGTTGATTCACCTGGTGTTTGAGAAGCTGAACCTCACCGAGATGCAAATCTGTGGATCGGCATTGCGAGAAGGAATCATGCTGGATTACCTCGCGAGGCACTTACCCGAGTTGTCGATCCGTCGGCAGGTGCCCGATCCGCGCCGCCGCAGCGTGCTCGATCTGGCCCGGCGGTGCGACTGGCACGAAACGCATAGCCTGCAAGTGGCGAGGCTCTGCCTGGAGTTGTTCGATCAAACCCGCGCCTTGCACAAACTGGGCAAGCCTGAGCGCGAGCTGATTGAGTTCGGCGCGATGCTGCACGACATCGGCTGGCACATCAGCCGCGAGGGGCACCACAAGCACAGCATGTACCTCGTGGAGAACGGGGAACTTAAAGGGTTCACCGAAGGGGAAATCGAGATCATCGCCAACATCACACGCTACCATCGCGGCCCGACGCCGGAGGTGGGCCACAAGGCTTTCGCGTCACTGTCGGCGGAGGCTAAAAAAATCGTCACCGTAGGCGCGGCGCTGCTGCGGATCGCGGATGGGCTCGATCGCAGTCACGCAAGCGTGGTTTCGTCGCTGCGTCTCAGGGTGAAGAAACAGAAGGTCGACGTGCGTGTTCGAGCCCGGGCCGACGCGGAACTGGAAGTATGGGGCGCTCGCCGGAAAACCGATCTGTTCAGCGAGGTATTCGACCGCAGCGTGACGTTCGAGCAGGTGGATTGATTTTCCGGTTCCCTCTTTCTCAGGGAGAGGGCTAGGGTGAGGGGCAGTCGGCGTGATTCTCTCAGAATCATTTAAATACCAAGGTAAACGCCAGCAAGAATTGCACTTGGTATTTCGCAGTGGCGTTCGTTTTTCCTAGTCCTCTAGCTGCTGGCAACAAAGCGCGGGTTCGCTTCACACCAACCGAATCGGCACGCCGTGATCGGACAGGAATTTTTTTACCTGTCCGACAGAGTGCTCCTTGAAGTGGAAAATGCTGGCGGCCAGCGCCGCGTCGGCGTGGCCTCGTTGCAGAACATCGAGCATGTGCTGCGGGCTGCCTGCTCCGCCGCTGGCGACGACGGGGATTTTCACCGCGTCGCTCACCGCCGCCGTCATCTCCAGGTCGTAGCCGGTTTTCATGCCGTCAGCGTTCATCACGTTCAGCACGATCTCCCCGGCGCCGAGTTCGTCGGCCTGCTTGACCCAGTCCATCACCTTGATGCCCGTGTTCACGCGCCCGCCGTTGATGAAAACGTCCCACTCTTCTTTGCCGTCTTTCATGACGCGGTTGGCATCGAGCCCGAGCACGGTGGCGCAGCGCCCGAACTTGCGGGCCACCTCGGCGATCAGCTTGGGGTTCTTCACTGCCGCGGAGTTGAGGGAGACTTTTTCCGCCCCGGCCTGGATCAGCCGGGTGGCGTCGTCGAGCGTGCGGATCCCGCCGCCGACGGTGAGCGGCATGAACACGCTCTCGGCCACGCGGACGACGAGGTCGGCCATGATGTCGCGGCCTTCGTGGCTGGCGCTGATGTCGTAGAACACCAGTTCATCGGCCCCGTCGTCCTGGTAGCGCTTGGCCTGATCGACGGGATCGCCGGCGTCGACGTGATCAAAAAACTTCACGCCCTTCACCACGCGGCCGCGATCGACGTCGAGACACGGAATGATGCGTTTAGTGAGCATGTTTGGATCGGAACGATTTTTTGTAAGTCGGTTTTTTCGACCTCGCGTTGTTCGCGTTGCGATGATGCACCTTCGGCCCGCTGACGATGTCGCCGGGCTGCGGCGTCGGCGACGTTTGCGGCGGCGTGGCACGGGCGGTCCGCAGTTCGCTACGAGTCGCGCGACCGCCGCCGAACGCGTAGCCGCGGTTTACGGGAGCGGGCTTGGTCGGGATACGCTTGGGCGGAGCGGCCTTCGCGTGAGCGGCCGGCGATGCTTCCTGCGCGTCTGCCTCGCCGGAATCGGGGATATCATCGCCGTCCTCGGCCGTCTTGTCGGCCGGCGTTGTCAGACGCTTGCCCATCGTGCGGAGCGAGCGGATTTCGCGGAGCGAGAGCGTGCGCACGTCGCCGGGCTTTAAGCCGTCGAGCGTGAGCGGGCCCATTTTGACGCGGGTGAGATCGCGCACCTTGTGATCCAGCCGCGCCAGCATTCGCCGAACCTGGCGGTTGCGGCCTTCGCGGAGCGTCATCTCCAGAATGCTCTGCTGCTGCGAGCGGCGGATGATCTTGACGATCGTCTTGCCGGTCTTGAAACCTTTGCCAGTGCGCGGGTCGGCCATCCAGACGCCTTCAGACAGTTCGACGAGTTCTTCGGGCTTGATGTAACCATCGATCACGGCGCGGTAGGTTTTGGATACGCCGTAGCGCGGGTGCGTAAGTTGGTTGGTTAGATCGCCGTCGTTGGTCAGCAGGAGCAGGCCCTTGCTGTCAGCATCGAGCCGACCGACGGGGTAAACCCGCCCGCTAAAGTCAGGCGGCAGCAGATCGATCGCGCGAACTTGCTCGCCTTGGCTGACGTTGGTGCTGTAAACGCCCTTGGGCTTGTACATCAGGAAGTAAACGCGGTCCTGCGTCAGCCGGCGCTCCAGCTTGACCGGCTCGCCGTCGATTTCGATCTTGTCCTTGAACTGATCGACCATGATCGGCGGAGTCATTTCGACCTTGCCGTTCACGGTGATTCGGCCTTGCGAGATCATCTCTTCAACGTTGCGTCGCGAGGCGACACCGGCTGCGGCCAGGATTTTTTGGATGCGTTGTTTCACAGGCCCGACATCTTAGCCTACGACGGGAGATTTGGCACTTGCGACTGTTTTTGGCTGAAAAGCGAGCCTATGTCACGATGGCTTCTACCGGCGTGCTGCCCTTCCGCGTCGCAAACAATACGGCCGCCGTCCAGGACGGAACCAAATCCAACCCCGGAACCAGTTCGGCAATCGTCGAGGGCAAAAACGCCCAGTGCCAGCCCAGCAGGCCGATGATCGAAACGGCAACGATGATGTCGAGCGCGTCATTGAGCGGCGACATCCCGCCCTCAACGAAAAACGGGAAAGCCACAATCTGAATCGCGTCGGCCAGCATCGCCACAATTCTCGCGGCCCACACGCGGGTGGCCGTGTGTTTGGGGGATAGGATTTCAGCGACGTTGTTCATGTCCACATTCTACGCGAGCCGTGCGAGTTGACGGTTATAAAAAACTGGCGATCCTTTCATCGTGCCTGTGGAGATTTCCCTACTCACCGCCGCCTGGATTGCACCGATGGATCGGCCGATCATCCGAGACGGCGCGATCGCCATCGCGGGCGGCCGCATATTGGATGTCGGGCCGGCGAAGGAAATTTGGCAGCGTTACCCGCAGGGCCAGCCGACGGAACTCGGCGATGTCGTGGTGCTTCCCGGGCTCATCAACGCACACACGCACCTTGAATTGAGTGATCTCCGCCAGGGCGATCAGCCCAACAGTTTCGTGGACTGGATTTTCGATCTCATGGGCCAAACCGCCAAGGCCGGCGGCGAGGTGCTGGTAAATGCGGCCAACGCAGCTCGGACCGGAGCGGTCGAGTCGATCGGGTTCGGAGTGACCAGCGTCGGCGACATCAGCAAGCAATGCACGGCCACCCGTGCTGTGCTGCGCGACGGGCCGCTGCGCGTCGTCAGCTACGGCGAAATCCAGGCGATGGCCAAACGCCGATCGCTGCTCGACGAGCGGTTCGCCGTCGCGGCGGATGTCTCGCAGGAATCGGCGTTTCTTCGAGTCGGCCTGACGCCGCACGCGCCTTACACGGTTGAACCCGAAGGCTACGCGCGATGCCTCAATTTTGCTCGCGAGCATAGCCGGCCGATCGCGACGCATCTGGCTGAAACGCCGGACGAAACCATCTTCCTCGAAAACCAAACCGGTCCGTTCCGCCATCTGTGGGAGGCCGGCGTGAATGCGTGGGACGAGCATGTGCCCAAATACGCCGGCGGGCCGATCCGGTTCGCACGCGATATCGACTTGCTGAGTTATCCCACGCTGCTCGCGCACGTGAATTATTGCAATGACGAGGAATTGGCGATTCTCGCCGCGGGCAAGGGGAGTGTCGTTTACTGCCCCCGCACGCACGCGTACTTCGGCCATCCGCCGCACCGTTGGCGCGAGATGCTGGCGGCGGGAATCAACGTCGCCGTCGGGACCGACAGCCGGGCGAGTTCGCCGGATCTGAATCTGGTGGACGATCTGCGTTTGCTGCATCGCATCGCTCCTGAGGTTCCGGCTCAAACGCTATGGGAGATGGCGACGATCCGCGCCGCGCGGGCCATTCAGGTTGATTCGGCCGTCGGGTCGATCACCGCCGGGAAGCTGGCGGATTTTTCGGTCTTTCGGTCTTTTGGCGGGGGAAATCCGTTGGCGGAGCTTTTGGAGAACCAAGCGATCCCAACGCAAGTGTGGATCGACGGCAGGAAGCGGATTTGAAACGCGAAGACCACCAAGCATCGCTACAGGAAGGACGCAATCTTGCTTAAATTTTTGTGGACACTTCTCCGCCAGCGTTGCGCGGTGCGGCATGGGCTGGTAGCCTATGCGACTTCAGATCAGTGGCTTGGGTCGCAGTAATCGATCGAGATACGGCGTGAGCAAGCTCCCCACCAGTAGCGCCACGAACGGGCCGCCCGAAATCGAAATGTACCGCTGCGACACTGCGGCCAGGATGCCGATGACGATGGCGTAGACGGCCCGAGCCCACTTGGCCATTGGGCGGACGGACGGGTCGGTCGCCATGAAGACCGCCATGAACAGCGCCGGCGAGGCCAGCATTTCGTAGTGTACGAAGGTCATCACCGTCGCCCAGCCGACACGCGGATCGCGGATGGCCAGCCAGCGCCAATCAGTTTTTTCGGAGATGACGATCGGTACCGGCAACACATACAGCGCCAGCATCAGGCTAAGCATGATCAGCAGCGGGATGCGGTAGTCGATCAATCCGCGATAGAGCAGAAAGAGCCCGCCGATCGCGATCGCGACGATGCTGGCCATCCCGATCGGCCCGGGTTGCCCGCCGAGGATGAGGTCTTGAATCGGCGGGACGCGATCGCGCACGAGCGCATCCATCGACACCCACGAATCGTAATTGCCGCGCGTGAACGCGTGGAGTTGCTCGCTGGCCCGTGGCAGACGGAGGGCGGCTTGGCTAGGCACGATCGGACGGCTGGACCACGGGTCTTTGATCGCCGCGATCGGCTGGCCGGTGCCGACATCCAACACATCGCCGACGAACAGGCTGTTGCGTTGCAGCACGCTGCCCGGGTTCAGTATCGTCCCGAACAGTGCGACCATCAGCAGATAAGTCGCCAGCACCGGATGCACGCGCCCAACGCCTAGCCCGCCGAGCAACCAGTTGAGAATGACCAGCGTCGCCCCCGCCGCCGGCAGGATCGGCCACACCTGCCAGTCCGCGTTTTCGAGATTCACCGCAAGGTGGGCCGGCAACATCATCGCCAGCACGACGGAAAGCCAGAGCATGTGCGCCACGCGGATCTGCCCGCCGCGCAAACCAATCCGCCGCCACACGACCGCCATCGACATCGCTGAGGAAACGACGAGCGCGATCGCGAGCATCGCGCGCCAGCCGTAAAGGGCGATGCCGGCCGTCATCGGGAAGATCGCCCCGCTGGCGAACGTCAGAAAAACACCCGGCACGTTCATGCCGCTGTGCAGCAAAACAGTCTCCGGCGCTTCGATAGGCGGCGGTTGCTCGGGAGTGATGGGAAGAACGGTGTCCATACGACGAAAGACAAAGTCCGAAGGATGAAGGATGAACCGGGAAAACTCAACATCTTTGCTTTTTCATCCTTCATCCTTCTGACTTCATCCTTTGATTCCCCCCTTCCGCATCGTCCGGATGCCCAGCAAAATCGGCAGACGACTCGGGCAGACGTAATCGCACAGCCCGCACTCCACGCAGGCTGCGATACCGTAATGCTCAGCCGCCTTGGTGTCTCTGCGTTGCACACTGTCGAGCAGGCCGGCCGGGTGGATGTTCGAGGGGCAGGCTTCCACGCACCAGCCGCAGCGGATGCACGGGTCGGGGTTGACCGACGTGGGGCCCGGCGAAGCGTGCAGCGCGATTTCGCTGCCGGCCATCACCGCGTGGCGGGAGATGCGCCGGTCGCGCAGCACATCGCCGCCGCGGAAAACGAAGCCGCCCGACGCGACTTGCCGGACTTCCAGCAGATCGTGCAGCGACGATCCAACCAACATCGTCGCTAAATGCGTGCTATTGCGTGAGTGATGGAACAGCGCGACCGGCAAGGAAGTCATCGGCTGCTCGTCGATCTCCACGCGCCCCACCGCCACCGCCGCCACCGAATCCACCAGCAGCACGCCGAGATCGCTGGGCAGTCGGCCGGGGCGGAGTTTGCGCTTCAGGAGCGTCGCCAAAAGGATCGACGGGTCGGCCTGCGGGTAATCGTTGACCATCTCGACAGCCGACATCCCGCCCGCTGCTTTCACTGCCGCGGCCACATCGGGGAGCAATCGCCGCTGCATCACAACGAGAATCTTGGTGGCCCCGGTGATCTTCGCGAGCCGGCGAACGCCGGTGATCAATCGCTCGGTTTCCTGCGACGCGATGGCAGCACCAATCGGCAAGTTTGGATCGCCATCCAGCACGCTGCAAACAACCGTGTCGATCGGGCGCTTGAGCGAATCGTGCAGTTGGGCAAGGAGATTGGGACTGGTCCAGCGGTCGATCCAAAGCCCGGCTTCGCGAAGGCGGTCGATCCACCCGCCGCGATCGTTGTCGGCCGGTGGAGCGGCTTCGAGCGTCGGTGCCAGAAATTCGGGAACGCCGCTGTCGTCACATATCGTCGACAGTTCCACCGCCGGCACGGGCCGGCCGTTGGTGAGGGTGATCGAGCACGTTCCTACGATCTCCGCCGCCACCGGCGCGATCGGCCACGGATCGAGTTGCGAAACCGCCGTCGCCAGCCGTTCCCCCGCGGCAACTCTGGTTCCTGCCGGGCGGATCGTGGGAGCCTCAACCCCGCCGCGTGGCGTCAGCGGTACGCGAAGGATTTCCGGCGTAGGCAGCGGATCGAACGTGGGATGCTGCGTTACGCGCACGTCACCTCGCTAATACATCTACCGACATTTAGTTCACGCCCGCGAGCGGAACACCGGCCTTTTTGCAGACCGCCTTGAGCGCATCCGCAGCAACCTTAAACAGGTCCGCGCCGGTTTCGCCGTGGCTGTGTGCAGCTACTCTCAAGTGCGGTTCAAGACTGAGAAAACCTCGAAAGCCGCTGGCGTAGGCGTCTTTGAGAATCCCTTCGATCCCGCCGTCGCCCTGACCGGCTGGCACCACCTTGCGGCTGACCATGATCGCATCCTTGATGTGGATGTGCACCGTCGACGGCTTTAGGATCGGCCAATTGTTAGTCGGGTTCTCGCCGGCCTGCACGAAGTTCGCGAAATCGAACGCCGTCCGCAGCTTCGGCGAGTTAATCGCTTCGATCAGCTGCCGGCAGTGCTCGACGCCTTCGCCGAAGATGCCCTTTTCGTTCTCGTGGACCATGACCGGCTTGCGGCCCTTAAGGTATTCCACCTTCTGCTGGAATCGCTTGATCACCTCGTCTTTGATCGGAGCGGTCGGCCCCTTGCCTTCGCCACCGGCGGGGTAATAGCTGAAGAGGCGGATCAACGGCGCGTCAAAATACTCGGCCAGGTCGACTGCGATCTTGAACATATCGAAATGCTCGCTCCAGGGTTTGTCGATCGCCACTTTCCCAATTGGTGACCCGATGCACGCCACACCCATGCCGTTGTCCGCCAGCTTGGACTTGATCTCGTTCTTGAGCGCCGAATCAAATTCCAGAACTTTCTTGCCCGCCACGCCGCGCAGCTCGAAATGCGTCACGTGGTTGGCTTTACAAACACTGATTTGCTCATCCAGATTCGGCGATATCTCATCCGCAAACGCGGCCAGCTTCAGCATGGGTGTCTCCATCAAAAAGGTATGTCCAGAGTGTCAGGGCGATAAACGTTATCGTCAAGGGTTGAGCTGGCGCGAATTGGGTGATCTTGGCTGCGCGGCTTTACACGCGTGCGGTCGCGTTTTACCTTGCTTCAACTTGGGCAAGCGCATCGCCATTCTCGGCTCGACCGGATCGATCGGCACTAGCACGCTGGACGTGATCCGCCACCTCGGGCCGGACTTTTCCGTCACGGTCCTTTCGGCACACAAACAACTGGAATTGCTGGCGAAGCAAGTAGCCGAGTTTCATCCGAAGGTCGTCGTGGTGACTGATGAGTCGGTGGACGACGCGAGCATCCGCCGGGCGATCGGCACGGGGCCGCAACTGGATCGCGGGACGGCGGGGTTAATTCGCGCTGTGCAACGTGAAGATGTGGACATTGTCGTCGGCGCGATCGTCGGGGCGGCCGGGCTGCCGGCGGTACTGGCGGCGGTGGAAGCGGGAAAAATGCTGGCGCTGGCGAATAAGGAATCGCTCGTCATCGCCGGCTCGATCCTGATCCCGCTGGCGCGCAAACACGGCGCGGTTATCCTGCCGGTGGATTCGGAACATTCCGCCGTCTTCCAAGCGATGCAGTGCGGCCGGCTGAGTGAAGTTCGCCGGGTCATCCTCACCGCCAGCGGCGGGCCGTTCCGCAACTGGCCGATCGATAAAATGCGCCGCGCCACGGTGGCCGAAGCACTCAACCACCCCGTATGGCGGATGGGCAACAAAGTCACCATCGACTCGGCCACCTGCTTCAACAAGGCGCTCGAGATCATCGAAGCCTGCTGGCTGTTCGACCTGCTGCCGGAGAAGGTGGAAGTGGCGATTCACCCCGAATCGATCGTCCACAGCATGGTCGAGTTCGTCGACGGAAGCGTGATCGCCCAGCTCTCGCCGCCGGACATGAAAACGCCGATCCAGTACGCGCTGACCTACCCGCATCGCCAGCCCGGCTGCTCGAAAACGCTCGATTTGAGCAAGACGTTCGCGCTGCATTTCGAGCCGCCGGATTTTGCGCGATTTCCCTCACTTCAGCTCGCTTTCGACGTCGCTAAAGCCGGCGGCAACGCCGGCGCCACGCTGAATGCCGCAAATGAGGTCGCTGTCGAGGCATTTATTGGCGGTGCCATAGAGTTCGGCGAGATTTCTAACGTCGTGCAACGTACAATGACTGGGCAACGGCTTCAGCAATCGCCCGGTTTGGACGATCTACTGAAAGCCGACGCAGCGGCCCGCATCACGGCAAGGATGATCGTGGCGGAATTGAAGCGGAATTGAAATAGTCGCGTGCCGTCGACCCTATCGGGCCGCTCGACACCGACAACCGACAAGGAACCCCTCTCAATGGCTTTGCTCTCTCAGGCTACCGGAATCATTCTTCTGGCAATCGGATTCGGATTCGTCATTTTCTGGCATGAACTCGGCCACTTCCTGGCGGCCAAGTTTGTAGGGATCAAGGTCGATCAGTTCGCCGTCGGGTTCGGGCAGGCGATCGTGGCTTGGCGAAAAGGCCTGGGGACGCGCGTCGGCACGACCAAGCCGGAGTACGAACAGCGCATCACCGAATGGCTCAAAACCAACCGTCAGGTCACGCCCAAGCTCGATGAAAAAGGCAAGCCGCAATTCGATCCCGCCGACGAAATCGCCGCCACTCAGGCGCTCGGCCTCGGCGAAACCGAATACCGGCTGAACTGGATTCCGCTCGGCGGGTACGTGAAGATGATCGGGCAGGAAGATCTCGACCCCAACGCTCAATCCAGCGATCCCCGCTCATACAACCGCAAGTCGATCGCCGCGCGAATGCTGGTGGTGTCGGCCGGCGTGATCATGAACATCATCCTGGCGGCCATCGGGTTCGCGGTGGTATTCGGCTTCGGCTTCGACGCCCCGCCGGCCGTCGTCGGCAGCGTGCAGCAGGGATCGCCGGCCCAAAAGGCTGGCCTGGAAGCAGGCGATCGAATCGCCTATCTCGACGGCGCATACCAGCACGATTTCACGATGCTCGCGCCGAATGTCGCGCTGGCGGGTGACGATGCGAACGTGAAACTGGTCGTCCAAAAGCCCGACGGTCGCTACGTCACCTTGCAGGCCACCCCACAGCGCCCGCCGACCGACGGGAAGGGATTTCTCGCGCTCGGCGTTGAACAGCCGGTCGACCTGATTGGCATTCCCGACAGTGAAGCCGCTCGCGAGGTATTCGCTAAGAGCAACATGCTTCGCGCCGACGCGCGGGCTCTTAAGCCCGGCGAACGCATCATCTCCGTCAGCGGGCAACCCATCCAAGCCCCGCCGACCACGGAACAGATTCTCAAGCAGGACAAAGACGCCCGCGAGAAATCATTCACGATCAAAAGGCTGAACCAGCGATCCTTTGAGAACGCCGTGCAACAATCGCATGGCGATCCGATTAAGATCGTTGCAGTCGATGCGTCGGGCAAGGAGCGGGCGTTTGAGGTAAGCCCTCTGTTCGGCGCATCGTTTAATGGATCAGCGACGCAGATTGCCGGCATGTCGTTACGCTGCTCGGTGCAAATCGTTGCACCCAATTCACCCGCAACGGACAAGATTTTGCCCGGCGATGTGATCGAAGAAGTTACGATCGTTAACAAAGCGTCCCCCACCGTGCTGGTGCCCACGATCGAGAGACTTAAAGCAACCCTCACCACGGCCGGCGAAAACGGCGATAAAGTCAACGTCAAAGTCATGCGCGACGGAAAACTGATCAGCGTCGACGGGTTGTCAACCGTCTCAATCACCAAAACACAGTACGGCTTAAAACTCGGTCTCGATCAGGATGCGGCATCCACGGTGGTCGGCATGATCGCACCGGGCAGCCCGGCGGAGAAAGCGGGTATCCCTTCAGGCTCGACGATCACCGCCGTCAACGGGAAAGACGTTAAAAACTGGTTCCAGATCAAGGAAACGCTGTGCGCTTTGCCCGCAGGCCAAACTGCACAGATCAGCGTTGAAGGCGTTGAGAAGCCCTACACGCTCCCCGGTTTGAGCGAATCAGAACTGGCCTCCATCAACTCCATCCGCTACGACCTGCCGCTGAAGATGCAGGGGATGAGCATGCCTCGCCAGACGAGCAATCCGATCGTCGCGATCCAATGGGGCATCGGCGCGACGCGCGACTTGGTCATCCAAACTTACATCTCACTGCGTCGCCTGGTAGATGGCTCCGTCCCCGCCAGCGGGATGATGGGCCCGATCGGCATCCTCTCCGCCGGCTCTGGCTTCGCAGACAAAGGCAACGTTTGGCTGCTTTGGTTCCTCTCGATGATCAGCGCCAACCTGGCCGTGGTGAACTTCCTGCCGATCCCGATCGTGGACGGCGGGCTGTTCCTGTTCCTGATCCTTGAAAAAATAAAAGGCAAGCCGTTATCACCCCGCACGCAGTCGATCGCGCAAGTGGTCGGATTGGCGATGCTGGGCTTTGTCTTCCTCTTCGCGACTTGGCAGGATATATCGCGAATGTTCTGGGGATGAACTCGCGGCAGAATTTTTAGCCGCAGATGAACGCGGATAAACGCAAATAAGAAAAGAGTTGCTCTTCTCCCATCTGTGTTTATCTGTGTTCATCTGTGGCTAATTCTTTTCTTTGTCTTTCCGTCCAAATCCGTGGCCGATTGATTTCTATTTCGTCGCAATTAAAGTGCGCGGCAATCCTGTGTCGTAGTTCATCAATCCCCCGCCCGCTGACTGCGACCGTTTGAATCGCGCCTTCGATCGGCAGCGAGCCGCGATCGCTTTTATTAGTGACCTTGATCGCGTCCGGGAACCGTTCCAGCAATCCCGATTGCTCCGGATTCATCGGCTGGGTGGGATCGAGCACAACGATCACCAGGTCGGCCTGCTCGACTACGGGTTGACTCAGCGCGATCGCCTGTCGTTCGAGCGCGTCGCTGGTTTCGCGAACACCCGGCGTGTCGACCAGCATGACGGCCAGCCCGTTGATGTCGGCGATCTCGCCGACCCAGTCGCGCGTCGTGCCGGGCCTATCGGCGGTGATCACCCGCTCCCTGGCGAACAATTGGTTGGCCAACGTTGATTTGCCGACGTTGGCCGTCCCGATGATCGCAACGCGAGGCGGGTGCAGCAGCCAAAACAACGCCCGGTCGGCCAGTATCCTGCCCCTCTCCCCGGAGGGAAGAGGCTGGGTGAGGGGCGAAGCGCTTGGGGTCGAGTGGGGTGGGTTCGCCGAGTCGTTGCCAGAACGGCTCGCACGATCGGATGTCGTTTGAGATTGAACGTTTCTCCCCTCACCCCCGCCCTCTCCCCGCTGGGGAGAGGGAGGTTGGTTCCAGGCGGCTGGTTGGGCCAGGAGGACTCGGAGCGCAAGTTCAGTCCTGGCCATGGGCAGATACGCCGCGACTTCGCGATCGATCTCGGTTTCCCCTTCGATCGCCAACGCCGGCAGCGGACCGGCGGCGGGGTTAATGATGGCGAAGCCTGCCCGCTCCGCCAGTTGCAAAAACGCATGGATGACCCACGCCCCGCCGTGCAGGCAGACGTCGGCTTGGGTCTCGGAGAGCAACGCGACCACGGGATCGTCGATCACACGATCGCCGTCGCGGAGGTCGCCGTGGATGGGTTTGTTGATGACAGGGCTACGCGTGAAATGCGCGCGTAAAAACGATACGACGCCCGGCCCGTCGATTCGCACCACCGCGATCGCGGCCGCTCCGGGAGCGGTCAGCAGCATAGCTCGGATGGCCGGTTCGGTGGACATGAGGCAGCGGGCTATTCTTTTTCGAGATTGGAGTTGGTGTACGCCAGCGCCACGCCGTACAACGTGAGATCGGGCGAGATGGCGTGTACCAGTTCCCACCCGTCGAAGAGCAGCGTCGCGTCGCCGCCGGTGCAGATCAGGTCCGGCCAGTGGCCGAGTTCGGTGGCGTAGTTTTCGATCAGTTCCTTCACCATCCCGCGCACGCAGTGGAAGACTCCGTTGAGGATCGCCTGCTGCGTGCTCTTCCCGATCGGATCGGTCGGGCGCTCGAACGGCAGGCGCGGGAGCTTGGCGGTTTTTTCGTGGAGCGCATCGAGCATCGTCGAAACGCCCGGCGCAATCGCCCCACCAAGAAAATCGCCGGCATCGTTGCAGACATCGACCGTAATCGCCGTCCCCACATCGACGACGACACACGATTTCTGCATCTGCTCGTAGGCGGCCGCGACATTAAGTATTCGGTCTGAACCTGTCAGCGCCGGCGAATCGGTCAGCACCTTGCAGGGGTACGGGATTTCGTCACCCACCCACTGCACGACGTGGTTGGTGAACTTCAGGATCATGCCTTCGAGTTCGTCTTCAACGTCCGGATTGACCGATGTTCCCGCGACAGCCGGCTGGCCGGATTCAGGGAGCATCCGCCAGGCTTTAACAATTTCCTTCGCCCACTGATCGCGATCCGCAATGGCAAACCGCGCGGAGTGCTTCAGTTCGCCAGCTTCAAAAACGCCAAGGGCGATACGCGAGTTGCCAACAGAGACGACGAGAAGATTGATGTCCATAAAAAGGGATTTGCAATTCACGGCGTTCAACCGGCGATCAAAAACATCTGTGACCAGCCGAAAACCGCGAATTGCAAATTCAAGTGGCCTCTATCGGAGTCGAACCGATACGCCCGTGAGGGCAAGGGATTTTGAGTCCATCGCGTCTGCCAATTCCGCCAAGAGGCCTTATGGGTCCAGAAGATACGGCAGAATCCCCCCAGGTTCAATCCATCGCGACCAGCCGGTTAACACAAACCATATATTTGGGTGTAAGCTGTAATGGGAACCCCATGATTGACGGAAACTCATTTAGCACACCTACCGAGCCTCCTTCGACAGAACCTTCCAAGCCCGAAGCGGCTGCGGAATTCTTGAACCGCGATTTGAGCTGGCTGGAGTTCAACCGGCGGGTACTGCACGAGGCGCTCGACGAAAGAACGCCGCTTCTGGAGCGCGTACGGTTCCTTGGGATTTTCACCAGCAACCTAGATGAGTTTTTTATGAAGCGAATCGGCGCTCTCAAGCGCCAAGTCGCCAGCGCCGCCGTCGCCCGCAGCCCCGATGGACGAACGCCCGGCGAAGTGCTCATCGCCATTCGCAACGTGCTGAACAACATGCTGCAGCAGCAGGCAGAGTGCTTTACCAAAGTCATTCGGCCGGCGCTGTATCAGCAAGGCGTGCAGCTGGTGGAATGGGAAGATCTGAGCCAGATTGAGCGCGAGGCGGCCCACAAGTTTTTTGATGCCAGCGTCTTTCCCGTCCTTACCCCGCTGGCGGTTGATCCGGGCAGCCCGTTTCCGTTTATCTCGAATCTCTCCACGTCGATCGGCGTGGTGCTGCATCACCCGGACGGAGAAGAAATCTTCGCCCGCATAAAAGTGCCCGAGGTGCTGCCCAAGTGGTTTAACATCGCCCCGCCGGGCGACGTGTATCGGTTTGTCTCGCTGCACGAGATCATTCGGCATAACCTTCAGGAATTGTTTCCCGACATGACGATCATCGACGTCATGCTCTTCCGCGTCACCCGCAACGCCGACATCGAGCGTGACGAGGAAGACGCCGAAGACCTTCGACAGCTGATGGAAGACGAACTGCGTCAGCGCAAGTTCGCCAGCACCGTGCGTCTCGAACACCAGCCGAACCCGAACCCGTGGATTCGGCAGTTTTTGATGGAAGAGCTCAACCTCACCGATCAGGACGTGTACGAACTGCCCAGCGAACTGGATTTTGACGATCTGCGCCCCGTGACGGAGCTCAATCTGCCCAAGCTGAGGTTCGAGCCGTGGACGCCGGTCGTCCCGCTTTCGTTGGCCGACGATGAGAGCGACATTTTCGCGGTCATTCGCGCTAACGACTTGATGGTGCATCATCCCTACGAGAGCTTCAACGCCAGCGTAGAACGCTTCGTCAAAGCCGCCGCTGCCGACAGTAAGGTGCTGGCGATCAAGATGACGCTCTACCGCACCGGCGACGCCAGCCCGTTCATCAGCACGCTGGTGCGAGCGGCCGAGAGTGGGAAGCAAGTGGTTTGCCTCGTCGAACTCAAGGCTCGCTTCGACGAAGAACGCAACATCCTCCTGGCCAACACGCTTGAAAAAGCCGGCGTACATGTGGTGTATGGCGTAGTCGGCCTTAAGACGCATACTAAAACGACGCTGGTAGTTCGCGAAGACCCGGATGGAATCCGCTGTTACGCTCATATCGGTACGGGCAACTACCACGCGGCGACGTCGCGCCTGTACACCGATCTCGGCTTGTTTACTTGCGATCCGAGCATCACGCGCGATTTAGTGGAAATGTTTCACTACCTCACCGGCCGATCGCTCAAACGTACATATCGCAAGTTACTGGTCGCGCCGGCGAACATGCGTGACCGATTCCTGGAGTTGATCTCCCGCGAGGCCGCCAACGCCAAGGCGGGTAAGCCCGCTCGGATTATCGCGAAGATGAACAGCCTGGAAGAGCGCCGCGTCTGCCAGGCGCTATACGACGCCAGCCGGGACGGCGTGGAAATCGATCTGATCGTCCGCGGGTTCTGCGCCCTGCGTCCGGGGGTATCGGGGATGAGCGACCGCATCCGCGTGATCTCCGTCATCGGCCGATTCTTGGAACACTCTCGCATCTTCTACTTCCGAAACGGCGCGGAAAACCCCACGCAAGGCGAGTTCTACATCGGTTCAGCCGACTGGATGTACCGCAACCTGCTGGCTCGCGTGGAAGCGGTCGTGCCGATCGAGCGTCAGCCGCTGAAAGATCGCTTGTGGGATATCCTGCAGATCATGCTTAGGGATCGCCGACAGGCGTGGGATATGCAGTCGGACGGAACTTACATCCAGCGCACACCGGAAATTAACGACTCGCACCCAGGAACGCACGTGTGGCTAATGCAGCAGGCCCGCGCGACGGCGTTAAGCCGCGAAGAACTCCGAACGCTGAAGCAATGAGTTGCGATATAGTCTCCCAAAATGCGTTAACCTGAGCGATACGTCGCGAAGGATCTGGCCCGGTATTCCTAGCTAAAGTAACGCGCGCCTTTTGTCCTAGCGTGAGAGTGACGGTTTGTCGTCATCCTGAGGTACTCCGAAGGATCTCGAATGTCGAAAGCCGCCCGCAATCCGAGATCCTTCGGCGTACCTCAGGATGACGAATTCCGAGTTTGCACGTACATCAAATTGCTCACCGCGATAGATCTCCAGCAGAGACCACTCAGGATCGCGGCAGAGAACGAATCTACTTCGTGCGTTGCAGTGTGATGGTATTCACTCCAATCCCGATTTGCTGCTTCAACTGCATGCCGTTGATTTGACCGCTGCGAAGGTCATACGACGCGATCGCGTTTTCCGCTTGGCTTTGCTCCGCAAAAATCACTGATCCATTCTGCACGCCGACCACCACAAGTCGCTTTTTCGTGAAAGGGTCCTCGTCGATCACCTGTCCTTGCTGCAATGTGCTGAGTATTTTGGGATCGATCCATAGGATCGAAAGGCTGCCGGCTCGGTCCGCCGTATTCGGCTGGGGTTGCATGCCGTTTCGATAGTCGATGACGGTGCTCTGCCGCATCTGCACACTCCATTCGTCGATCTTGCCGATTTCCCACCGCATTCCAAAACCCCACTGGACGACCGGAACCTGCGGTACTTCCGTCACGTATGTGCCGCCAAACTCCATCCCGCGAAGCTGTGCAAGATCAGGCGTGCCACGCTGGCCCATCCAGGGAATGGTCAGTTGCCGCGTGCCGGCCAAAAAGCCTTGCGTGATGAGGTTCGTCACCCGGCCGTCGGCTCCCACGCTCACAGTGCTGGAGCCGCTCGACACCATGATGCCCGACTCGGCATCATAGGTCGTTTGCGTCCAGCCGTTCTGCACCTGCGTTGTGATGCGCACCACGTTATAGGTGCGGTTGCCGAGCGGGTATTTCCCGCGGAATATGCGCACCGCTCCGCGCGGGCCGTCCTGCATTTTGGCTAGCGCTTGCGGATCCTGCCAGTAATCGCCGCCATTGTTCGACGAGACAACATAGCCGGTCGCTGAGATACCGGTGACGCTCTGATTCTCGGGGTTAATCAGGAAGTTGCGTGCATCGACGACGACCGAATTATCATTCACACTGGCGACGGTAAGCTGCTGATATCCGCAGCCGGCGCCACCGGTATTACATTTTAGGTCGCCGGTCTCATCCGGCGCTTGAGCCGCGACGGCGTTAGGAATGCTGGCTGACCCGCTCCAGAACGTGAGACGCAACCCGGGCTTGATCCAGCCGACGGCCTGGTTCTTGGGTTGATCGTTGATTTGCGGCGGAACGACCACGCCGCCGCCCCCGAAAATCGGGTCCGGCCTTGGTGCGGGTTGAGGCTTAGGTTGCGGACCGGGCGCGGCCCCTCCAGAAAGATCGACCCGCACCAGCGTCACGTCAAACGTCTTGCTCTCGGTTTCAATCGTCAGCTTCACTTCCGTACCGACTTTGCCGGTCACGAGGTCGCGAACCTGCTCCATGCCCATCTTCGCGACCGCCTTGCCGTCGACCGCTTCCAGATAACTCCCGGTTTCCAGTTTGGCCTTGGCGGCGGGACTGCCGGGCATGATCTCGGCGATTATCCACGCGCCGTCGTCCGGATCCTGCTTGAACTTGATGCCCAAGCCCCCGATCGCATTGGGATTCGCCGGTGGCTTGGGTTGAGGCTGCGGATTGACTGCGCCGCCGCCTCCGAATGGGTTGTCTACGCCGCCACCTCCGCCGCCGCCGCCTCCACCTCCGCCGAAGGGATTTTTGTCTTTGTCATCGCCGCCGCCGAACGGATTATCACCGCCGGCCGGCTTCGCGGGTGCCGGGCGCTTCATCGGATAGTTGTGGTTCTCGCTGGTGAGGATGACACCGTCGCCGTTGATGGCTGCTGAGAACGGATACTTCGATCCGTTCGCGACGAATTGCCCGGTTAGGATGGAATTGTTCACAAGCCCGCCGCAGGCGTATTTCTGAGCCTTGAAGGTGAGCCAGCCGGTGTACGCTTCTTGCGCGGCGTCCCAGTTCAGCTCGAGCGAAATGTTCTCGCCCACAAACGCCCCCGCGAACGGGCGCTGCGGTTGTTGCGCGGTCGGCGTTGCCAACGGATTCTGCGCGTACCCGGTCGGCACACTCAATCCAAGTACCACAGCCACCGTTACCGCACGCCATTGTGAGAATCGCATGAATACTCCTTCACCCGGATGTCAGGACTACCGAACGAGAAATGGGTTGACCCGCCACGTAATGTAGAAACGGAAGTGCCGATGGTCAAAGAGATTATTGCTGTTTTACTCTGCCCTTCACTTGGCGGATCGTTTGATATGACAGCCGGAGCCAACCTCATGTAGTGGGTCAGTTTGAAACACTCAACCGTACCACGGGCCTCTGGCCCGTGCGGGTAGCGCGCGAACCTGAGAAAATGAACGTCCGTGGTTATTCCGAATTGCCGGCACGAGCCGTAGGCCCGTGGTACGGTCGAGTGTTCAAAGCAATGCGTTGCAAAATATTTTAGACTGACCCACTACCCATCCTCATGAATGCTTGACATTCCGTCAATATCAGGATTAAATGCCCTACATGCAGCGCAACGCCCCTCGACTTCCACAGCTTACGCTGGCCCTTCCGGGCCTGGCGAAAATTTGTACGTGATCGTTGGGCCGCTGCCTAGATGAACTTTGAAGACCCCTGCGATCACCGTCGCAGGGGTTTTTTGTTTACGGTGTTTTTAGCTTGGAGTTGAATCATGGACGCGATCCGAATTTTCGATACTACGTTGCGCGACGGCGAACAATCTCCCGGGTGTACGCTCACCCTCTCAGAGAAGATCGAAATCGCGCACCATCTCGAAGACATGGGCGTGGACATCATCGAGGCCGGGTTCCCGATCTCCTCCGACGGCGACTTTGAGTCCGTCCAGCAGATCGCCCGCGAAATCACCCGCTCTACCGTGTGCGGCCTGAGCCGATGCACACCCAAGGACGTCGCCCGCGCCGGCGAAGCCGTCAGGCACGCCAAGAGCGGAAGAATCCACATCTTCTGTGCCACCAGCAAAATTCATCGCGAGCACAAGCTGAAAAAGGGGAAGGAAACCATCCTGCAAATCAGCGTGGATTCGATCAAGCAGGCGCTGGAGTACACGAAGGACATTGAGTTCTCCCCGGAAGACGCCAGCCGAACCGAGTTGGATTTTCTGGTCGAAATGGTCCACGCCGCCATTGAGGCCGGTGCGACGACCATCAACATGCCCGATACCGTCGGCTACGCCACGCCCAAAACCTACGGCGAAATTTTCGCCCACGTTCGCGCCAAGCTGCCGACCATCGATCAGCGCGGCATATTCCTGTCGGCCCACTGCCACGACGACTTGGGCATGGCCGTCGCCAACTCCCTCGCTGCGGTGGAAAACGGGGCCAAGCAAGTGGAATGCACCATCAACGGCTTGGGCGAACGGGCCGGCAACGCTGCGTTGGAAGAAATCGTCATGGCGCTCAAAACCCGAGCCGACTACTTCAAAATCGGCACGAGGATCGACACCACCAAGCTCTACTCCGCCAGCCGGATGGTCAGCACGCTGACGGGCATGGTGGTGCAGCGGAACAAAGCGATCGTCGGCGAAAATGCTTTCGCTCACGAATCCGGCATTCACCAGGACGGCGTGCTGAAATACCGCGAGACCTACGAAATCATGGATCCGGCGACCGTCGGCATCCCCAAGGGCACGCTGGTACTCGGCAAACATTCCGGCCGACACGCGTTTAAGGATCGCGTGACAACCTTGGGATATCACCTGACCGACGAACAGGTTGAGGCCGCGTTCGCTCGTTTCAAAACATTGGCGGATAAGAAGAAGGAAGTCTTCGACGAAGATATTGAAGCGTTGATCGACGATCAGCTGGAAATCGCCCACGGCCTGTGGTCCCTCTCCGGCCTGCAGGTGACGGCCGGCAGCAACACCATCCCCACCGCCACCGTCACGATGAAAGACAGCAACGGCGAAAGCGTCCAAGATGCCAGCATCGGCGACGGGCCCGTCGACGCGATCTACTCGGCCATCCAACGGCTGACCGGCGTGAAAATGTCGCTGATCAGCTATCGCATCCGTGCGGTCACCAAGGGCAAGGAAGCCTTGGGTGAAGTGCAGATCGAAGTCGATCACGACGGACGAACCGTCCGCGGCCGCGGGTTGAGTACCGACATTCTGGAAGCGAGTGCGCTCGCGTACGTCGCTGCGATCAACCGGTTGCGGAGTTACTCCAACCGCGAGCGGCTGGTGACTCAGCATACCGGTGTGTAACAAGAAGAAGGGTTAACCGCGAAGCCAAGAACACGAACTCCGTTTAATTCTCGCGCATTTACTACCGTCATTCCGAGGTACTCCGAGGAATCTCGGGCTGCGAAAACCGGTGGTCTTCCGAGATTCCTCGGAGTACCTCGGAATGACGATTTGGGCCGGGTGGCGCGTCAACTAAATCAAGTCCGTTTAAGCATCGACTAATCTCTCCACCACTTCCGCATAGTAAGAGATGATCAAATCCGCGCCGGCGCGCTTGATCGCGATCAATGACTCAATGGCCGCACGATCGCGGTCGATCCAACCATTTCGCCCCGCCGCTTCGATCATCGCGTATTCGCCGCTGACCTGATACGCGACGACCGGCACGTTCACGCGGGTGCGAACGGCACTGAGCACATCTAAGTACGCGCCAGCGGGCTTGACCATGACCATGTCGGCCCCCTGCTGAATGTCGAGATCGACTTCGAGAAGGGCTTCGCTCAACCCTCGCGCGGGGTCCATCTGATAGCTCTTGCGATCGCCGTGAGCGGGGTCGGAGTCGGCGGCGTCGCGGAACGGGCCGTAGAAGGCGCTGGCGTATTTGACGGCGTACGACAGGATGGCGGTATCGACGAAGCCGGCCGCATCCAAGCCTTTGCGCAGTTCGCCGATCGTCCCGTCCATCATCCCACTCGGGGCGATTATCCCAGCACCGGCTTTTGCGTGGCTGATCGCCTGCTGGACCAGGAGTTCCACCGTTTCGTCGTTTTTAACTGTCGCCCCGTCAGCCGTCATCGGCCCGCAGTGGCCGTGGCTGGTGTACTCGCAGAAACAGAGATCGGTGATGCCGATCATCGGGATTTTCGCCTTGACTACCGATCTCAACAACCTGCAAACCACGTTATCCGGGTCGAGCGCTTCCGAACCGCTCGGATCTTTTTTGGCGCGGTCGATCACGCCGAAAACCAGATACGCTTTGAACCCAGCCTGGCTGCGGTCGTACAGGTACTGAGTGGCCAGATCAACAGACATCTGGAAAACCCCAGGCATGGAAGCCACCTCCTTGCGAACGCCAGTGCCCTCAGTAACGAAAACCGGCACGATAATGTCGCTGCGACGCAAGATCACCCGTTGCAGGGCGGCTCGCAGCGGTTCCTGGAGGCGTAATCGGCGGGGCCTGATCGAAAGATCGAGTGGTTTCGGCATTTAAGCCGATTATACGAATGCGGCACCCTTCGCGAAATACGGGGCGGTTCAACTGTACAGTGGATCGCAAGGCGGATACGATCCGGGTCTGATTTTCTGTTAGGACTGGACACGCCCGGACTCTGCTTGTTTCAAGGATGTTGAATCCGTCCGTCGACCGAAATGTCCGCCGTACGAACGCGTTTGAAAGGAATCACGCTTGACACCCGCGACCGCCCAGACTCCTGGCTTGCCCAATTCGACAGGATCGCCTTACGCTGCCCCGGTGCGTTTCGCCAAGGGCGACGTCTTTTACAAAGAACTCAAACGCCGTGTCGATGCATACTTCGCCGACACCGGAAAAAGCCCCCGCGACGCTTGGCAGATGTACCTCAAAACCGTCATCGTGATCGCGTGGTTCGCCGCGTCGTACTCGCTGTTGGTGTTTTACTGCCAGAACTGGTGGCAAGGTGTGTTGGCGTGCTTTTCTCTCGGCCTGTCGGCGGCTGCGATTGGGTTTAACATTCAGCACGACGGCGGTCACCGCGCGTACAGTCGCTTCAATTGGGTTAACAAGTTGATGGCCATGACGATCGACCTCATGGGAGGCAGTTCCTACGTGTGGGATATGAAGCACAATACCATCCACCACACCTACGCCAACATCACCGGCCATGATGACGATATCGACGTCGGTGTGCTAGCCCGACTCTCGCCGCACCAAAAGCGATTTGCCTTCCACCGCCTGCAGCACTTTTACATGTGGCCGCTCTACGGGCTGATCGCGGTCAAGTGGCAGGTGTTTGATGATTTCTTCAATGTCGCCATCGGCAAAATCGGAAACCATAAACTCCCGCGTCCCAAGGGTTGGAATCTTGCCGTCTTCATCCTGGGTAAGGCGTTTTTCTACACGATGGTGTTTGTGATCCCGATGATGTTTCACGCGTGGTACATCGCGCTGGCATTCTACGCGCTGACTAACCTGATCAACGGCGTGGTGCTGAGCACCGTCTTCCAACTCGCCCATTGCGTTGAAGAAGCCGAATTCCCAATGCCCGATGACGCGAACACGATGGACAACCACTGGGCCGTGCATCAGATTGAGACGACGGTTGATTTTGCCCGCCGCAGCAAGGTGTTGACGTGGCTTTTAGGCGGCCTGAACTATCAGGTGGAGCATCACCTGTTCCACAAGATTTGCCACGTGCATTATCCTGCGTTGTCGAAGGTGGTTGAGCAGACGTGTAAGGAATTTCAAATCCGATACAACGAACACCCGACATTCATGGCGGGCGTGGTATCTCACTTCCGCTGGCTCCGCCGAATGGGACTGCCGACTGCGTAGATTTTCTGAAGTACCGGTAATCGGGCAATCTAAAATATTATGCAATGCGTTGCGTGGAGCAGTCGCCCGTACCACGGGCGAGCCTTTCAAACTGACCCGATACCGACGTTCCCGCTATTTGATTTCGTGCTTCGTGCCCGTCACGTCATCGATCTTACGCAGCACTGAAAAGTCGTTTTTATAGCTGACGGGCAGAAACGTTGTCTTAACGCTCGAGCCCAGTTCCTTCTCCAGTGGCGTGCCTTTCCAATCAAACTCCGACATTGCCTTACGAATTTTGGCGGCCAATTCCGGCTTCAGATTGTGCGCCATCCCCAAACTGGCGGTTGGAAAACTCTCGCTCTCGTAGAGAATGCGGAAATCGGTCTTCTTGACCTCGCCGGAAGCCTCGGCCCGCTCAAGCATGTCCTTCGCCACGGCTGCCACTTCGAATTCTTTCTTGGCAATACCGACGATGGATTTCTCATGCCCCAACGAATAGCGGATGTTGTAATCCGTGCCCGGCCGAAGCTGGGCCTTTTCAAGGAGTGTGAGGATCGGGGCTTTGAATCCTGAATTGCTCGTCGGGTAGGTGTAGGTGATTTCGTGCGTGCGAATATCCGCTAGTCCCGAAATCCCGCTATCGGCTGGCACGATGAATGCTGACGTTGTCGTACCGTTTCCCTCGGCATTTGGAATCAGGCAGATCGGGACAAAACCGGCCGCATCAACCGCTGTCGGAACTGCGCCACTGTTGAAGCCGCACACCTGCAATTCCCCGGCCCGCAGCGCTTTGAGCTGATCCGCCGAGTCCGTGTAAAGCTTGTATTCGACCGGTTTGCCCGTGATTTTACTCAGGTAATCGGTAAACGGCTTCCATGCGTCACGCGATTTCTCCGGTTCTTCCTCGGCAATGTAGGTGAACGAGATCGTCACAGGATCGATCAGTTTGAAAGGGTCCGTCGGCGGGTCGGCCACCAAGTCGCCATCGGCATCGGTGAAATCGGCCGACAATCGGTTGCCGCCGACGATGGGAGTCGATAGCCCGATCATTTTCTCGATCGTCGCTCCCGACTCAGCCTGCCGTTCCTGTTCCGGCTTGTAAACCCTTAAAATGTAATCCGCGCTCACGATGGTTGCGACGGAAACACCGATCAACAGCGAAAGCACAATTTTCGACGTACTCTTTTTAACTTTGGCGGGATCCGTTTCATTCATATCTTTTCCTCAGTGTTAGACTCTAGTGCTCGGGAGATAGTGCATAACTCCAACCCATTGCACAATCAAAATCTGAAATTGAGCGGGAGTAACCCCATCGCGTTGCTACCCGGCGATTGAATCGACAGGAAATCCCAACGCCACCGCGTAGATGATTTCCCAGCCGGTTCGATCAATTCCAAACAAGTGTCGAACCTCTTCATCAAAGAATGACGCGACCCCGGTTGATCCCATGCCCATTGAAGTGGACACCAAGGCCAGCCGCTGGCCGATCGCGCCGGCTTCGAGGTGGGCGATGCGATAGCAGTCGGGCCCGCCTTCGTTCATCACCGCAGCCAGATTCACCGCCATCCAGCAGACGGCCGACGCATCCCCCGTAATCTCCTGACCCAGCGACAAGTGCCTTGCCTCGGCCCGCACCCTGCCCGCACGCAGCAGCGACCATTCATCCGTCGGCGGATGGTAGTACCAAAGGCCCGGCTCCATTCCGGCAACCTCGTGAATAGTCCAGAACGGCCGAACGAGCCCCACGTGCGGCCCATCAGGGAATAGCGGGAAATAGCTGCCGCCGCGAAATGCCGCCCGGGTCATCGCCGAGAGCTGATCGCGGGAGATCGAGCGGTGCTCAAACTCCAGCACGCTTCGCCGCTCCAATAGCGTCTTGCGGAGCGAGTGGCATTCCTGATCCTCCTCTTGATCCGGAAACTTTTGTCGATGCACGCTGGCAGGCAACGGGCTCAGTTCCGTCAGCGGCGGGCGGATTTCGCGGACGGCCACGCCGGGCGCGGTGCATTCAGTATGCACCGCCACGATCGACCCGTACGAGACCGGCTTGGGTGAAAGCGGCATTCGTACGATTGGCGGAAGTGTCGGCAGTGCGCCGGATAGTTTGGGTAGCTGAAGCGGATTTCCTGCCTGATCGGCCCAAACCACCATCGACTGCACGGGCTCGAGCGAAGCGAACTCCGCATCGGGGTCGATTCCGATCAGCTCGCGCATCGAGCTTTCCGTCATCCGTAGACGAACCACTGTTTGAATCCCCAGCCCGCGCGCGGCGATGGACAGGTTTTCAGTCTGATGTCCCGCGTCGAGCAGCGCATGGCGAAACCCGCGCCTCTGAAACCGCCACGCGCTTCGCCAGAAGTTGACCGACACCAGCATCGTCGCCGGCACGGTTTTCAGAAACTCCAGGTCCGGTCGGCCGCGCTTGAGCTGCCACAGGGTTTCCGGGCCTTCGCGCAGTTTTCGCAGCGCGAACTCCCACTGCGAGAAATGATACAAACCCGGCTCAAGCCCCCTGATCCCGAACGCCGCCACGTAGATTTCGCAGGGATAAGTTCCTCCGGCGCTCGGGCTGCTGCGGAGCTGAACTTTTTTCCCCCCGACTTGCGTCGTCTTGGTGACGCCGGCAGCATAAAAAAGCCAACTGGATAACGTCTTCAAATCCTGAGGCGGACGGACGTAACTCTCCGGTAACGCTTCAAGCCCGAGGCTCATCACTTCCAACGTGCTTGCGGAGCAGTCCAGTAAATGAGTGGAAAGCGGCATTTTGGGGGACGATTCAAAGATGCGATGCGTCGCAGGGTGGTTGGCCGGGTCCGGCGGAGTCAGCTTGGCGACACTTTCACGGGTGTACTTGGATTGCCGGTGATAATCCAGCACCTGTACGACGCGCTCTTGAATCTCGCTTGAGAGCGCCATTCGTCTGCTCCGGTCGAATCGTTACGACATCGCAACAACCCGGGCCCATCAAAATAATTGGTCGAGAATTTTTTCGATCGGCAACTGCACGCAGGTGAAGATAGGCGTGTCGCGCTGGGTGAATTTGCTGCTTTCGGTTTCGCGCAGTTCCATCACCAGATCAAGGAAGTCCTTTGGCTCTTCGCTCTCAAACGCAACCACAAAATCCTGATCGTCCAGCCCGAAGCTGTAGGTGGTGTTGAGTTTCACACTTGGAAACTTATTGCCCACGCGGATATGCACATCCATAATCGCCTGCCGCTTTTCCAGTGGTAGCAAGTACCAGTCACGGGCTTTCACGAACGGGTAGATGAACAGGTACTTCCGCTTGCCGGGGATAACGTGCGTGCGGCTTTCGGTGGTGTGGAACGGATCGAGCTTTTCGATGTACATCGACCGCTTCGTCATCGACACCAGCGAGTGCGGCGTGCTGAGGTAAGCGCCCAGCTTGGTCTTGTTGATCGCCGCCGACTGGGTTTGGAATTCATCGGTGCTTTGCGAGATGCGCCACAACAGGATATCCGTATCGGGCCGCAGGCCGATCGTGCTGTACGTCAGGCACATGAACCCCGGAATACGTGTGTTGATGACCGCAACAAACTCCTCGCCGGCGGCGGCTTTTTCAGTCGCGGACAGCCGGCGGAATGCGGGATCAAGCTTGTAAAACGCAAAATTCACAAACTGCCGATGCACCACCGGTGCGTTCGGATCGACAGGGGCAGCGGGTGCGGCTTGATGTCCGGGCGTCGGGCTCTGGCTCATGGGCGATACTCCTTTTGTACAATTCAATCGGCAAGGCGATTGTATCGCATTGCCCCTTCGCCGGGTACTCCGGGAGAGGGTTCATCTCAAGCCAGCCGGCAGTCGGCGATCATCCGTGGCGAATCGTTGGTTAGGTCACTGCCGTCATAGTCGCCGTAAAGCCGGTCGATCCGCAGGCCGTTGCGTTCCAGCAGAATCCGCAGTTCGCGTGGGAAGATGAACGTCATGTCGAACGCGATCTTCTCCTTGTGCAAATCACCTTCGGCATCAAACCACTGATAGCGAAACGTCACCGTCTGCCGCTGAGAAGCAGGATCGCGGCGGACGTCGGTCTGCTGCATCACCGCCCGATCGAGCGAATGGACGTAAAACTGATGCGAATCGACTGACTTGCTCACCGGTTCCGCCAGCAGGCTAAGATTCGGCTGAAAGATATCCAGCCAGAACCGCCCGCGAGATTTGAGGTGCTTCCGCACGCCCGTCAGAACCGCATCCTGCTCGGCCAAACTAGTAAACGCCAGAAACGTGTTGAAAAACAGGCAGATGGAATCGAACTTCTCGCCGAGTTTCAGGTTCGTGCAGTCCATCTTTTTTAGCACGAGCTGGCGATCACTCAACCCCACGCCATCTCGCTTGCGACGGGCGATGGCGAGCATTTCAGAATCGTAATCCACGCCCACCACGCGATGCCCCGCCTGCGCGATCGGTATCGCCGCACGGGCAGTGCCGCAAGCTAACTCCAGCACGCTCTGTCGCTTGCTTCCAAGTTGCTTGAGGTAGAACGGTACGTCCTCATGCAGCATCTGCTTGTCGGCGTATTCGGCATCGTAATACTCGGCGATGGCTTTGTATTCATTCATGGGAAAAACGCCCTCTATACCGACATTTCAACCACCGGCCACCACACGTAAACCGTCGTACGCGAGTTGAATACCGGCAGGCAGTTCCGCATTTACTTTCGCGTGCAAAACCGCGTGGGCGATGTGCGTGAAGTACGTCTGCTTCGCGCCGATCCGCTGCGACGCTTCGATCGCCTGGTCGATCGAAAAATGCGTGCTGTGCGGCTTGTGCTGCAAGGCGTCAAGCACCAGCACATCCAAACCGTTCAGCAGTTCAAACGACGATTCGGGGATATGGCTTACATCCGTGCAATAGGCCAGCTTGCCGACCCGGAAACCCAGCACTGGGGCTTGGCCGTGAATCAATTCAACCGGCGTCCAATGCATCGATCCGATTTTGAACGGCCCGTCGATCGTCCGCGACTCCAGATGCGGCCGAAAGACTTTCAGGTCCGGCGAGGGCGCTTTGAACGCGTAGCCGAAACTCTGCTGCAGCGAGCGATGTGTTCCGGCGTCCGCCCAGACATCGAGCGGCCCCTGCTTGATCGCATTGAACCGCCGCACGTCGTCCAACCCCATGATGTGATCGGCATGGGCGTGCGTAAAAACCACCGCGTGAATGAAATCAACCCCGTTGGCCACGCACTGCAATCGTAACTCGGGCGTGGTATCGACGAGAACGCGCGTTTCTCCTTGTGCGATCACCACGCTCGGCCGGGTGCGCTTATCGCGCGGATCGGCGCTGCTGCACACTTCGCAATGGCAGCCGATCATCGGAATGCCAGCGCTGGTGCCAGTGCCAAGGAAAAGAAGTTCGACGTCGGACATGCCTGCGTTATAGCGGACGAACCGCGCGGTGGGAAACGCCAGCGAAGCAAAGGACGACCAGCGCCAAAGAGCCAATCGCTCCCACGATAATCGCCAATGACACCAGAATGGGGCTGATGACGGACATGAATCGCGGATGTCAGCAGAACCCTATTCGTCGTGCTCGTACGCGGGCTTTTCGTCAGCCGGTGGCTTGGCGCCGGTCGAGCCGGACAGCTCTTCGAGCAGCTTGGCGGGGACTTCTCCGGTATTTTTGCACTTCGGGTATCCGCTGCAGCCGAGGAATGGGCCGCGCTTGCCTTGGCGGATGAGCATGGGCTTGCCGCAGTCGTCGCAGTCGATGTCGGTCGTGAAGTTCTTCGGTGGGCCGGCCGGGGCGGCGGCGGGATTGTCGCCGACGATCTTGGCGATTAGCGCGGCGCTGGCCTCTGCGCCTTCGGCTAATAGCGGCGCGAGCGCGTCGATCTGCTTCTTGTCTTCCGCCGACAGCTTGGTCATCGCCATGCGCCCGCGACACTTGGGATATTTGCTGCAACCCAGCCACGGCCCGCGCTTACCGCCACGCAGGTAGAGCGGGCTGCCGCACGTCGAGCAGGCGATCGTCGTGGTGATCGGCTTGGGCTTGGGCGGCAACGGTTTGCCGTCTTTGTCGAGATTGATGATGCACGAGCAACTCGGCTCGCCCTTTTCGTTTTTAATCGAATAGCCGGTGCAACCGAGGAACTCGCCGAACCGGCCCTTGCGGCGGATCATCTCGCGGCCGCAAATCGGGCAGGCGATATCGCTCTTCTCGCGAATTGTCGGTTTGCCCTGCCCGTCGACCGGCTGCGTGTTGCCGCACTCGCGATCGCTGCAGGCGAGGAAAAACCCGTTCTTGCTGATTCGATAAAGCAACGGCTTGCCGCACTTGGTACACATGTACGGGCTGACCGTGCCGCCGGCGTGTTCGATCTTTTCGAGCGCGCCGTCTACTACCTCGTGGAACGGGCCGTAGAAATCCTTCAGCAGCTTGATCCAGTCGGCGTGTTGCTCTTCGACTGCGTCAAGCTTCAGTTCCATGCCCGCTGTAAAGCCGGTGTCCATCAGGTCGGGGAAAGCCTGGATCAGCTTCTCCGTCACGATGCTGCCGAGCAGGGTCGCGTAGAATCGGCGGTCAAGCTGCTCAACATACTGCCGGTCCTGAATCGTCTGAATGATGCTGGCGTACGTGCTCGGCCGGCCGATGCCGAGGCGCTCGAGCTCTTTCACTAAACTCGCCTCGGTAAACCGCGGCGGCGGCTGGGTGAAGTGCTGCGTCGGCGAAAATTCGATCGGCGAGACCGGCTGCTTTTCCTTCAACTCAGGCAGCAACTGATCTTCGCTGGAAACGCCCGCGACTTTCATGAAACCATCGAACACCAGCTTGCGACCATTCCCGCGGAACACGGCCGGCCCGCTCGCTTTAGCGAGTGGCTCACTGCTGATCGCCACGCTCGTCTGATCGAACTCAGCCGGCGTCATCTGGCACGCAACGAAGCGCTTCCAGACCAGCGCATACATTTTTGCTTCATCCGCCCCGAGCTTGGCGAACGCCGCTTCGGGCGTGAACGAGGTATCCGTCGGGCGGATCGCTTCGTGAGCTTCCTGCGCGGCTTTGTTCGAGGAGGAATAGACGTTGGCCTTTTCCGGCAGATACTTGTCGCCAAACGTTTTGGTGATGTACGACCGGGCCATGCTCAGCGCGTCGGCGGAGAGATGGGTCGAGTCGGTACGCATGTAAGTGATGTGACCGGCTTCATACAGAGTTTGCGCCAAACGCATCGCCCGCTGTGCGCCCATGCCCAGTCGGCTTGATGCGCCCTGCTGCAGCGTGCTGGTGATAAACGGCGCCGGCGGGCGGCTGGTGGTGCGCTTCTTGTCGACCGACTGCACCGCGAACGCCGGGACTTTCGCCAAATGGCCGATGAAGGTCGTGAGATTCTTGGCCGGGCCTTTGGCGTTGGCGTCGGTGGTGTTGTCTTCTTTATCGACAACGAACCCGAGCGCCTCAGCGGCCTTGCGGGCTTGGTCTTTGTTCTTCGCGTCGAACTTCTTCCCGCCGAACTCGATCAGTTCCGCCTGGAAGGAATTGTGGTCTTTGAGCCACGCTTCTTTTTCGATCTTCGTCCGCTCGCCGTTGCCGGTATTAGTGAGGAAGTCCGTCCACTTAGCAGCGAGCTTTTCGCACGCAGCGCCGACGGCGGTCGAGAAGATCGAGCCGATGCGCCAGTTTTCTTCCGGCGTGAACGCATCGATTTCTTTCTCGCGCTCCACGACGATCCGCACAGTGACGCTCTGCACCCGGCCGGCCGACAAACCCTTGGCGACTTTGCGCCAGAGCAGCGGCGAGATTTCATACCCCACGATGCGGTCGAGGATGCGCCGGGCTTGCTGCGCGTTCACACGGTCGATATCGATCCGGTGCGGCGTTTTAAACGCCTTCTGGATTTCGGTCTTGGTGATCGCGTTAAAGATAACCCGTTTCACCCGTTCATCAGGAATGCCCAGCGCCTGCTGGAGATGCCATGCAATGGCCTCCCCTTCGCGGTCCAAGTCGGTTGCCAGATAGATTTCCGGGGCGTCTTTGGCCAGCTTCTTGAGTTCGCTGACTACCTTGCCCTTGCCGCGCTCTTCTATAAGGACGTATTCGGGGATAAACGTCTTGAGATCGACGCCCATGCCCTTGCTAGGTAGATCGCGTACGTGCCCCATCGACGCTTTGACGATGTAGTCGTCGCCGAGGTACTTGTTGATCGTTTTCGCCTTGGCGGGCGATTCGACGATCACGAGGTTTTTACCGGTCTTTTTCGCCATTTGAGTCATTCGTCGGACGTAAGTCCTTGTCCTGCCTGATTTAGCTATCGGCAGCGCGGCAACTTTCCATGACCTTTAACCCACTTAGTGGTTACTAAATTCCATTCCCCCGCCGTCAGCGGTCCGCAACACGGGGCGGGCAGTTTGAACCGGATTGCGAACGATTGTCAAGCAATGGACCTCTAACACGGAACCGGGCTGATGCGTAAGAATCACGCATACTACGGATCCGGCTCGATTCACGCGCTTCTTTGGAGGGCGGCTGTCCTCAGCCGCCGAACGCGGAGGTTGTCGTGCCGACGACCGGCGGGTGTGGACACCCGCCCTCCAGAAGGCGCACGGTTCATGCCTGATCCTCATAAGTTGGCAAAAACAGACGCGTTGATATCATCGCCTCATGCTATCAACCAATCGTAGTTCGGGACTTCCTTCAGTGTTCCAATGGACCTGGCAGGGCCGCACGCTGGTGTTCTTTCTGTCGGCGGCGTGCATCTGGTGCCTGCTCGCGGAGATGTACAAGCTCTGCGATATGCAGACGTTCACGGTCTGGATTTTGATCCCCTGCACGCTGCTGCTGATCGGTATTGCCCTGCTCGACCGCGCGAAAGGCGACCGCCGACTCTGGCAGGCCTGCCTGATCGGCGCGATCGGCGGATTCCTCGCCGCCGTCGCGTACGACGTCTTCCGCCTGCCCTGGGTGCTCGGCTTCATCGACCACCAAGGCCCCGCCTGGCTCCGGCTGCCGCTGTTCAAAGTCTTCCCCCGCTTCGGCGCGATGATCCTCGGCCATCCCTACACCGCAACGCAGACCGACAGCCAATTCACGCTCGCCGACCACCTCGTCGGCTGGACGTACCATTTCAGCAACGGCATCACGTTCGGCGTGATGTACATGGCGATGATAGGCAACGCGGTCAAGCGAAGCTGGCTGTGGGGCATCGCGCTGGCGGTGGGATTGGAAATTTTCCTGCTGATCAGCCCGTACGGCGGATTCTTCGCGATCAAAGTAACCGCCCTCTTCGTCGGCGTGACGCTGACGGCGCACATCATCTTCGGCGTTGCACTGGGGCAGTACGCGAAGCTGGCGGACGCGAGTCGCTTGAAATATTTACCTCAAAGTCTTAAAGGTATCTAACTAGGTCAACGTTCACCAATGTAAGACGCGAATAATGCCATCGATAGCATGTGAATCCCGAATTCTCGACCTCCTCGATTCCTGGCGTGATTTGCCCGCCTATCAACTTGAGCGACGTGCTGATATTTTCTTCGCCGCGTACCTGCCACGCTTTTTAGAAAAGAAATTCTCGCAAAGAATCAGCGATGTTCTGATCCCGGAATTTCCCCTTCACCACCGTTCGATACGTCCAGATTTGCCACGCCGTACCAACGACAGTTGTCGATTAGATTATCTTGCTCTAAGTCTAGATTTGGCTGACGCGTATTTTATCGAGTTAAAAACCGATCCCAGATCTCGCGGTAGAGATCAAGAAGACAACATGGCTGCCGCTCAACACGTCGGATTCCGCGCGTTGGTCGATGGTGTTCTCAAGATTCTCGATGCAAACACTAAATTGAGTGCTCCCCATTCATATCTTCTTAAATACGTTTGCCTACTCCGACTTATGGCAAAAAATAACCTTCTCACGATTCCCGAAGAACTTGAACAGGCACTTCGTTCAAAGAAAATCAAATCGTCGATCAAAGCCTGCCTGCCGCGCATCCAGATAAATGATGTAAATCCTAAAATCACCATCGTATATTTGCAGCCACACCATATTTACCGAAATTCTAATGATGTTGATTTCATTGAGTTCGCCAATTTTCTATCGTCAGTAAGTGACGACTCGCTTAAGTTGAGGTTTGAAGCCTCGATCAGGCGTTGGAGCAAGTCGGCCGCTGGTGTGCAACCGATTACGTCACAGACTCATTTTTGATCATTACTGGCCGGTTCTAGAAATTAGCTCCATCAGCAAAAAGACCCCCAGACATATCCGAGGGTCCTTTCTTCATTGCTATAAAAAAGCCGAAGCTTACGCCCCCGCTTGCGGGGCCGGTTTCGGGAATTCTACCTGACGTGGAAGACGGCTGCCGGGTTTCACCTCTTCGATGGGGGAAGCGGAAAAACGGTCGCTGCGGGTTCTCGCCATACTACGACGCCCGCCGACGTTTGGACGTGGATTTGGGTGGGTCGATATCGACAAACTCAACCATGTGGGCTAGCGCCACTGTTCGCCATCGCGTGACGATGTAATAGCCGTGGTCGCCCATCAAGGTTTCGATCGGCATGATGGCACTGCTTGGGCCAACCACGACCGTGCCCGGATCGAGAACATCCATCGTTGAATTGTTCGAAAGCCGAACCCGGAAAGACTGAAATGGCTGGTCGTGCAGATTGTTGAGCAAATCGCGGTCGGTCATAGCAAAATCATAGCCAAAGTGCTTCATTTTTTCATCTCTTTCAGTGATTGGGTATCTCTATCTATCAAAAAAAGGCCCCCGGATAAATCCGGGGGTCTTTCTTCATTGATAACACATACCGGACTAAGCCCCCGCTTTCACGGCCGGTTCCGGGAGTTCTTCCTGCCGCGGCAGCCGACTGCCTGGTTCCACCTCTTTGATGGGTGGTGGCTCTGCTAAATGTTTGAGCTTCAGGTTCAGGTGCGGCGGGAACACCGTGCCTGCCGGGATCAGGTGGCCGGACTTTCATTTGCATTACTTCCCGCGAATTGTCTCGATCTGCACGACGAGGGCCGGGATATGCACAGTGGCGACGGTCCAGATCAGGCGGTTGTCGATCTCGCCGTACTCGTGCGCCAGTCGGTGACGCTGGGCCATGATGGCTCGCCATGGGATTTCAGGGTGAGCGGACTTGAACTCGTCGGACAAGCCGCGTGCGGCCTCGCCGATGATCTCGATCTGGCGCTCCACTGCCGAGCGGAAATAGAGATCGGCGTCGTATTGCTCGAACGTGCGGCCGGCGACGAAGGTGCTTACCGCACGAGCGGCATCCAGCATGTCGATCAGCCAGGCGGCGTCGCGCGAAGGATCATTGTGATCACGCGGCATACACAACCTGGTAGCTGCTCATGATCCGTTCACGCCGCAGCGGGTTGCGAATGCGGCCTTTCTCAATCACATCGACGGATCGACCGAAAATAGCGGCCAGTTCGTCCTGCATGTCGGGCGTGTTCTCAAATGTGAATCCGTGACCGGGAGCGAAGGCCAGCATTACGTCGATGTCGCTTGTCGGGCCAAAATCGTCGCGAAGGACCGAACCGAAGAGTGAGAACTCGACCACGCCGTAACGGTCGCAAAATGCGCGGATGCGATCAATCGGGATGTTGGTGCGGGCATTTGTAACCATCGGAGAACCTCGCAAATCGTATGGTGGTCTAAATTCTGATTGTAACTTTCGCACACACTAGAGCAACGCGCCTTTTTCGTCTCGCGATACTGAGCGTTTGTCGTCATCCTGAGGTAACCCGAAGGATCTCGAACGTCGAAAGCCGCTCGTAATTTGAGATCCTTCGGAGTACCTCAGGATGACGTTTTCAAAGCCTGCACACTACATCAAATTGCTCACCGCTCTGGTTGCCAGCCCATCCTGGATTCGAGCATCGCTTCGAGTGCATTGTTGTTCTAAACCCAAACAAGAAAGGCCCCCGGACGAATCCGGGGGCCTTCATGATTGCATCAGACTCAACGCGCCGAGTTAGTTGCCCGCCTGCGGGCTGGTCACCGGCATTTCGTCGGGCTTGGGGAGCCGGCTGCCGGGTTCGACTTCTTCTATCGGGACCGGTTCGGCCAAGTGGCGGATCTTCAGGTTCAGGTGCGGCGCGAACGCCGTGCCTGCCGGGATGAGGTGGCCGAGGATGACGTTTTCCTTCAGCCCCACCAGCGTATCGACCATGCCAGCCAGCGCGGCTTCGGTCAGCACCTTGGTGGTTTCCTGGAAGCTTGCCGCCGAGATGAACGACTCGCTCTGCAGGGACGCCTTGGTGATACCGAGCAGCAGCGTTTTGGCGCGAGCGCCACGCGGCTTCTTGGTCTTGGCGGGAGACTTGCCGGCGGCCTCGGCGACTTCGGCGGCTTCCTTGTAGGCAGCCTTGTTGACGACGTCGCCTTTTTTGTACTCCATGTCGTTCGGCTCTTCGATCCGAACGCTCTGGGTGAGTTCGTCATTGCCCCTGCGGAAGCGGAACTTGTCCACCACTTCGCCAGGGAGGAACTTGCCATCGCCCGGGTCTTCAACCTTCACCTTACGCAGCATCTGAGTGACGATCACTTCGATGTGCTTGTCGTTGATCTTCACGCCCTGGCTGCGGTACACGTTCTGCACCTCGGCCAGCAGGTACTGATACAACGGCTCTTCGCCGCGGATGCGGAGGATGTCGTGCGGAATGATCGGCCCGCGGATGAGCGGGTCGCCGGCTTCCACGTAATCGCCGGCGTGGACTTGCAGTTCTTTGTCCTGCGGAACGTGGTGTTCCTTCTCCATGCCGGTTTC
>JBBROD010000028.1:0-50860 GCA_038229715.1 Tepidisphaerales bacterium
CGTCCATGGCGAAGCTCCTGGAAAGAGTCAAGTTGGAACTTCGCGAGGCCTCGCGATCGGAGACCGATATACCCGATGCAATCAAAAAGCGCAATTCTGTGGTGCGCCGTTATCTTGGCAATGCCATATGCGGTTGCCCTGCCGGAAACCTGACGTTGGCCAGCAGCTCGACTTTGGCCGCCGAGATCGACTACACCTTGAACACCGCCGACAAAACGGTGGTGACCGGCGCGGTGGATGTCACCGGTGCGAATTTGGTCCTGATCATTACCAATCCGACGACCGCGACAGGCAGCTATACGCAGTCGTTCGCGTTGATCGACAATGACAGTGCTGATGCGGTGACGGGTTCGTTCGCCGGTCTGACCCGCGGCGGAGCGAACGATTCGGCGATCTACAGCAACGGCGACTTGCTGGCGACGATCTACTATTCCTTCGATGCAGGAACGCTCGCGACAACCGGTGGTAACGACGTGGGTGTCGTCTTCACCAGCGTCCCCGAGCCGACCTCGATGGGCCTGCTCGGACTGGGAACCGTCGGCCTGCTGGGCCGCCGTCGACGTCGTCGCAGTGCGTGAGGACTTGGCCAAGTTCGATATCATTACGAAATTCGTATGCCGACCACTGCCGACGACCACGGTGGTGGTCGGCTTTCTTTTGCTCGAGTGACGTCCGATGGATGCGTGTAACATTTCGCACGCCCGTCTACCGGTGGACGTGCGGGACAGTCTGGCGAAGGAGCTAAAAACACGTGAGTCTTCTGAAACTTTTAACGGTTGTTGCCGCCCTGATCGGAATCGTACCCCTGATGCAAGCGGCCTCCCTGGTGAAGACGCCTGCAACCTTCCAGCGACCATGCCGGCCGTCGATCTGACGCGCCACGAGACGCCTGAGCAGCGCGACGCACGCATGGGCGAGCTTGGCCAAGCCGTTGAAATTTCTGAGCTTTTGGTGACGGAAATGTTCGATTACACCTGCTCTGACAACCAGTTTAATTATTCAAGAAAAATTTGGTTAAAATTGGTAGTTTATCCCTTGCAATCGTTCGCAACCGTGATAAATTTCAAATTGAATACTTACTAACGGAGCTCAGATGTCGGTTCACGAGATAGCGCGGCGAGCGGGCGTATCGATAACGACCGTCTCCCGGGTTCTGAATAATAATCCGAGCGTCCGGCCGGAAACTGCGTCGCAGGTCCGCAAGGTTCTAGAGCAGTTTCCTTATGACCGCAACGCCATTCGCCGTGGTCCTCGTCCGGGCAAGCGAGTGAAACATCGCGCTAGCCCAGAGCTCAAACATGGTGCCATCTCGATTGTTGTACTTGGCCTCACTCATGAGCATTGGTTTAAGCAGCCGATCTTTGCGTCCATCGTGTCGGCGATCACCCGTGCCGCGGCCGACCGTCATTTGTCGGTCCGCGTCGAAGAAGTGATGGACGCCGACATCAGCGAGAGCATTTCCAGCAATGTTGTAGACGGCGCGTTGGCATTCGTTCATTCAACCGCGCCCCCCGGCCTGCTCGACATGTTGAAAGCGCGTTTGCCTGTAGTGCGTGTCATGGGCGACGACTTGGTAACGACGGGGATCGACCAAGTGCGGCCGGACAATGTGGCGATCGGGCAGGCCGCTTTTGAATACCTGAGCGGTCACGGCTGCCGCAACTTGGCCTGCGTGACAACGCGCCCGTTCCATGGCGGCATTCAATTGCGCATGTTCGGCTTCGCGGCGGCGGCGAACCACAGCGGCCTTGGGATGCCGAAGCTGTTCAGCACCGGTGATCAGCCCTACGGCCCGTGGGTCGGCGTTAAAGCAGTGAGCTGTCCGTCGTTCGAGGAACTGGCCGCCGCAGTTGCCGCCAGCGAACCGAGGCCGGACGGCATTTTCGTGTCGCAGGACGTCGAGTCCGTTGGCCTCTACCCACTGCTGGCTGCCCGCGGTATGCGGCCCGGGCAGGACCTGCGGATCATTTCCTGCAACAACGACGATGCGCTCGCGCTCTTATCGCCCCGACCGGCGACCATCGATCTCAATTCCGGTGTCATTGGCCGGTGGGCCGTCCGCCGCTTGATTAGTCGCATCGCGCGTCCCGAGGACGCCCCGATTCAAATTCTGGTCAAACCGACGGTCGTCCAATCGCCGGAACGATCGAGCCCGCACGGCTGATCGGCTACGTCGCTCCTTTCTCGCCGTGGAGAACTTCTATGATTCGAAGCACCCATCGTCGCGGTTTTACATTAGTTGAGTTGCTGGTGGTCATCGGCATCATCGCCGTGCTGATCGCGTTACTCTTGCCGGCGTTGAACAAAGCGCGCGCGGCTGCCCAAGCCGTCAAGTGCGCCAGCAACATGCGCCAGATCGCCCAAGGCATGAATATTTACTTCAACGAGAGTAAAAAGGCGTGTTGCCGCCTTCCTGCGTTAGCACCGCAGTCTCCACCGAACCCTGGCCGGCCGGTTTCGTCTGGTGCAATGTGCTGGTAACGAGACATTACATCGATGCCCCCACGAGCAGCACGGGAGGGGCCAACAAAAAGTTCAGCGGCATTTTCACCTGTCCGTCGGCCAACCCCGATCTGCAAGTCGGGGTCAGTTTCGCAACTTACACCGGGCCGGCCGCCGGTACTGCCCCCAATCAAGGCGACAATGACAAGTACGTTTCGGCACAGTATGACGCTGACGCAATCACAAGCGCCACTGGTTCGGGGATCGTCGTCAGCAGCCACTACATCCTCAACGCCTACCAGGCCGCTTCGTTCAACATTTTAAGTAACGTGTCGCCCCCCACCACAAGCCAATTCGTAACTCCCTTTGCAATCTTCAACGACAATATCGCACTGGGTACTCGCAGCCGGGTTAAAGATCCTACATACAAGCGAACCCTTTCGGCTATGAAGTCGCCGTCGACACTGGTCATGATCTTGGAAGGCAACACGGGCCGATTGTTTTGCGCCGGTGATCTTGCCGCGCGTCACGGCCCAAAATTCGGCAATCGAAACGCGACCACGAACTTCGCCTTTTTCGACGGCCATATCGCTAGCTTTTCCACTAAACCCTACGACGACGGCGATTTAGGGCCGCCTGTCACCGCCCGCGCAGGCTTGCTGTACGTTAATCACAAAGTCGCGGAAACGAAGTTCTATCTTAAAGAATAACAGGCGTTGAGGTCTTGAGCCCTTTCCCGGCGGTGCGGGAGCGTTACGAAAGCGACACGAACCCCGAAAAACTACAGAAGTACCCCAGCGAGTTGGACACCATCATGGCCGGTTTCCGTGGAGAGTTGGAAGCGGCCGACGCGCCGCGGGTCATTGGTGAGTTTGGCGTGTTTGATCCGATAAAGAACGCGCCGCGCGCCGGTGGAAAGTTTCGCCCAGACTTCTTCGTAGCTGGCCTGCACCCTAGCCCAGCAGGCTATCATGTGTGGGCGGACGCGATGCAACCCCTTCTCGATGAGGTGCTCAAGTCATGAGTCGACGTGCTTACAATCGTCTTTGGTTCTGGTCGGCTGGAATGACGTGCGCGACGGCTCTGATCGCGTGCATACCCCTGAGCACCGCCCCCGCAGAGGTCAACAAACCTGCCGATGCGGTCGGCGGTCACGTCGTCGAGGCGCATCCGAAAAACGGCAAGTATCACCCGCAGCCGACGCGGCTACTCAAAGACTTCCCCACTATTAAAGCCAACTTATTGCCCGACTTGACTGAGTTCGGCGGCGTGAAGCGCTACCCGGCATCAAAGGCAACCGGGTTTTTCCGAACCGAAAAGATCGACGGTCGCTGGTGGCTGATCGACCCGACCGGCCATCGAATGATCGACGTCGGCGTCGCGTCGACGATAATCGGCAAGCTATCCCCGGCCGGCCAGGCGGCATTCGATCATGAGTTCGGCTCGCCGGAAAAGTGGGCCGAGCGGACGCGCGACCTGCTGCGCGTAAACGGGTTCGACGGCACTGGAAACTGGTCCGACGACGATCGCCTGCGCGATGGCGCTAAGACGCCGCTGATCTATACTCGCTCATGGTCGTTCATGGGCAGCTACGGCCAGAAACGCGGCGGCACTTTCGCCGAGCCCGGTCACCAAGGCTATCCCGAGAAGTGCATTTTTGCCTTCGACCCCCAGTTTGCCGAATTCGCCGATGCGTTCGCGCAAGACGTTGCAAAGGACAAAGACAACCCCTACCTGATCGGCTATTTCACCGACAACGAGCTGCCGTTTCCGCTCGACGCCCTCGACCGCTATCTTAACCTGCCCGACGTCGACCCCGGCCGCAAAGCGGCCGATGCGTTCGTCACCGGGCGGCACGTCAATCGCGATGCGATCACCGGCGAGGATCGCCAGGCGTTCATGGTCGTCCTCGCCGAGCGATACTTCTCGGTCGTCCACGACGCGCTGCGAAAATATGACCCGAATCACCTGATCCTCGGCCCACGATTTTGGGGCAGCGATCATCGCAATCCGGCGCTGCTCGCGACGGCGGCGAAGTACATCGACGTCTGCGGCTACAATCTCTACAACGTCTGGACACCTGGCCGGGAACTGATGTCCCGCCTGTCAGTGTGCGGCAAGATGCCCGTGCTCATCACAGAGTTTTATACCAAGGGTGACGACGTGGGCATGGGCAACACCGACGGCGCGGGCTGGACCGTCCGCACGCAGGCCGACCGCGGCGCGTTCTACCAGAACTTCACGCTCGCCCTCCTCGAGTCGCACGAATCGGTCGGCTGGCACTGGTTCAAGTACATCGACGGCGACCCTGCGATGCCGAAGGGCGTAAGCCGTAACGACTCGAACAAGGGCATCGTCAACAATCGGTTCGTGCCCTACCCCGCCCTTCTCGACGCGATGCGCGCGCTTAATGTGGCCCGGTACGATGTGATCGACTACTTCGACCGCGCGGCGCGAGCCGGCCGGCGATCGGAGGAGCGATGAAGCGAAATGCGAAGCATTGTGGGTGCCTCGCCGGGCTCATGTTAACCGTACTCGGCTTGGCAGCGGCCGGGGGCACGCCGGCCGCCGGCGCGGAGGTCTCGACGATGGCACTCGGCCCGGCGTAGGCGGCGAACAAGATGTACACGGTGAGCCACAAGGCCGCAGACGACAACCGCGGCAGGATGATCTCGTGGAGTATCTCTCTCGAACGATGGATGTGCTCTCACATTATCAGGCTAGTAGCCAATCGCTTCCGGGAAACGTCGGCGGCGATTCAGCTCTCATCGCAAAGTCAAAGGCGAATCGCGGCCGATCGCCATCGCGCCTAATCACGAAAGATGACTTTGGCGGCTTGATCTGGGACAATTCTTGAAACCCGGTCCCTATGCGTAAACACAACGCGAAACGTCTCATTTTTATAGCTGCTCTAGCGATGGTGGTCATTTGTACGCCCACGCCGGTTTTAGGTGCGGAACAAGAATCTCCGGGTCCGAACAATGCCGCTGCGAAAGATCTACTGAACCGTGCCAAAGCACTTTCCGCGGCCGCTGACGAAGACCTTGAGGCCGGGAAGCCTAAGCAAGCACTAGCTAAATTCCGGGATGCAGAAAAGCTGTATCGAAAAATCTCCGGTAACGGAGATTCCAGCGCCATCAGCAATTGCCTGAACGATCAGGCCGCTTGTCTCGATCGGCTCGAACGGTACGCCGATTCGCTCGCGCTCTATCGTACAGCGTTGGAGATCGAGCAGCGTCTCAATAAGAACAATGACGCCCCTGAAGTGGCCGACGCTATCGGTAACGTCGCCGGCGGGCTTATGAACCTCGATCGCTACGCCGACGCCCTGCCGCTGTATGAGTCGGCGATGAAGATGCAGCGACGGATCAGCAAGGACAAAGACTCGGCCGACCTTGCGACAAGCCTGCAGGATTACGCCCGCTGCCTCGAGCATCTTAGCCGGATCGACGACGCGCTACCGATCTACAAGAACGCCCTGGCGATGAGTCAGCGGCTGCACGACAACCACGACGACCCCGAAGTCACGACGGCCATGGAGAGCGTGTTCAACTGCCTGATGAACCTCGATCGTGATGAGGAAGCCCTGCCGATCGCGCGAGCGCATCTGGACATGCAGCGGCGGCTGAGCGGTGAAAAAGATTCGCCGGAAGTGGCCGCAAGTCTGAATCAACTGGCGGCGGCCCTGCAGCACGTCGGAGCTAAACATCTTCACGCGATGAAGGCCGACAAGGCATTGCCGGAGTTTCAGGAAGCCATCAAGCATTACGAGAAAGCCGCCGGAACTCGCGAGACCGCCGAGATCAGCATTTGTCTGAACCAACTGGGAATCTGCCTCGGTCAGCTCAAGCGCGACGACGCGGCGTTGATCGCCTACAACGAAGCGTTGAAGACCCAGCAAAAGCTGACCGACAACAAGGACGACGCCGGTACCGTTGCGATTATGGACAACATCGCCGACGTGCTGATGAATCTGAATCGCGCCGGCGAATCGCTGGTCGTCCGTGAGTCTGAGCTGAAGTTACAGAAGCGGCTTACCAATAACCAGGACGACGCCGAGGTCGCCGCGACGGAAACCGCAATGGGATTCTGCCTGAACACGCTCGGGCGGTACGAGGAAGCGCTCAGCCATTTTCAAGCCGTCCTGGAGACGAGGAAGCGCCTCTACAAGAACGAAGACCAGATGGACGTTGTCGCGAGTATGAACAATGTCGGCAAATGCCTTGACGAGCTCGGCCGAAGCGACGAGGCGCTGGTGGTTTACCAATCGGCGCTAGCGATGACTCGCCGCATCTATAAGGATCAGGACAGTACCGACTTGGGCATTGTCCTGAATAACGTTGCGGGATGCATGATGTCTCTCGGCCGCAGCGACGAAGCGCTGGCAATGTTTCAGAATGCACTCGACATGCGCCGGCGGATTTTCAAATCCCAAGACAGCCCGGACGTGGCTGCCTCGCTCAACGACTTGGGCACCTGCCTTCGGCTGTTAGGTCGTGACGCGGAGGCACTGAAAAACGTCCAGGCATCGTACGAGATGTTGAAGCGACTCAATCAAGGTGCGGAATCGGACGACGTGGCTGCCGCGCTGGACAATGTCGCCGGATGCCTCGACGGCATCGGCCGATATGCTGAGGCGCTTTCGGTACACGAAAATGCTCTGGCAATGCAGCGGCGACTCTGCAAAAACTCGGATCACCCCAACATCGCCAAAGCGATGATCAACCTGGCCAACTGCCAGGAGCACCTCGGCCGCCAAACCGACGCGCTGGACATGCAACGCGACGCCGCGGCTATGTTCCGCCGCGTCTATAAAGATGCAGATCATCCCGACCTGGCTAAATCGCTCACGAGCGTCGCAACCACGCTCAACAACCTTGCACGCTACGAAGAAGCGCTTCCGTACTATCAGCAAGGGCTGGAGATGACCCGCCGGCTGTTCAAGGATCGCGATCACCCGGACGTGGCGATTGATCTTGCTCTCACCGGCGGTTGCCTGATCTCCCTCGATCGGCCGGCCGATGCGCTGCCGGATTTGAAAGCGGCGCTAGAAATGCAAAAGCGTCTTTACGGCGGTCGCGATCATCCGGTGATTGCGTGGCATCTTTCAAAAGTCGCGACCTGTCTATCGGCGATGCAGCGCAAGCAGGACGCGATTGCCGCATTTCAATCCGCCGTCGACATGTCGTGGAGGCTAGGTGATCCCGCGGTCTACAAATATTCCGCCCGGCTTGGCGACTGCCTCTTTTCGATCGGAAAACTCCCCGAGGCCGAAGCGGCGTATGAGAGCTCAATCGACTCGTTCGAAAAAGCGCGTGCCGTGCTCGGCGGGGACGATCAAGATCGAATGAAGTTCATGGATTTCGAGCAGGAGGAGAGCGGGCGATTCGTCGCAATGGCGCGGGTTCAATTGCTGCTCAAACGTGGCGATCGGGCCGCCGAGTATCTGGATCGCGGGCGCGGCCGTAGCTTGCTGGACGTATTGGAACGGGCGGAGCGTCAGTCCGGCAAGGATCTGCTCACGCCGATCCAAGCCAAGGCTGAAAAAGCAAACGACGTAGAACTGCTCAGTCAAATCAAAAAAGCCGCCAGCATGTTAGCCGACGCGGATGAGCAGGTTCGTAAGCTCACGTCGCAGATCAACTTCGCCAGAACGCGCAACGACGCCGACGCGCGCGATAAAATCGAACAACTCCAGCCCAAGCTCGACGAAGCCTGCCGACAATACGCGGCCGCACACCGGGTGGCGTTCAACTTGGCCGGCAGCACGACGTTCACCGAAACCGCAACGGCGCAGCAAATGCAGATGCTGTTGAAGCCGCGTCAGCACATGCTGATGTATTCGATCACGGATCGAGACGTCGCAGTGCTCGTCATTCCTCCTATTGGGCAACCGATCACCGGGTTGATTGTTTACGACCAGGAGCAGAAGGAGAATCTCTCCGGCGTAGCGCTCGCACGGCTGATTGTCGGCTATCAACAGGCGATTATTCGAAGCGGCCACTCGGTTACGCGCGGCGTGCGGCTGGTGCCTGACAATACAACCACGCGCAAAACTGACGATATGACTCAAACCGGGTACGAACTATTCCGTCGGCTGTTACCGCCGGAGATCTGGGAGCAGATCAAGGACGACGAACTGGTTTACGTCATACCCGATGCGGGCATGAACGGCCTGCCGATGGAAACGCTGATCGTCGAACCGCCCAAGGGACCCAAGGCCGCCGATTGCCGTTTTTTTCTCGATCAGGGCCCGTCGCTTTGTTACGGCCCGTCGGCGGCGGCGCTCATCAAGCTGTGCGGACAAAAACCACAAATCACACGCAAGCCTTTTGCTCATCAAGCGGTACTGCTGGGCGACCCGGTCTTTCAACGTGATGCGCGGAAAGAGCCCCCGCCGGCCACTCAGCCGTCCGATCAATCGCGCGACGGAAGTTTAGCCGCGTATGGTCCGCTGAGTGCTCTGCCGGGAACGCGCAAGGAAGTCACGGGAATTTACAGTGTGCTCACAGGCAAGCCGTATACCAATCAGCCGGACGATTCCGTGATCGTCCTGCTCGGCGAAGACGCCACCAGCGATCGCCTATCAGCCGCTGCCGCATCAACGAAATACCTGCACATTGCGACGCACGGGTTAGCCCGGTCGGGCAAGGATGCGATCTACAGCAGTATCGTGTTGACGCAGCAGCGCGTGACAACTTCCGGCGACACCGGCCTGCTCACGCTGCAGGATTTGTTCGACCACTGGGGCGGCAAGCTGGACGGAACCGAACTTGTCGTCCTCAGCGCTTGCAACTCGCAGGGCATCGATGCGGGCAAGACCAACGCGATCACCGATGAGGGCGTGTTCGGCCTGCCGTGGGGATTCTGGTACGCCGGCAGCCCCGCCGTCGTCGCCAGCCTGTGGGAAGTTCAGGACGACAGCACCGCAAAGCTGATGCAGTCGTTCTATCAGGAATTGGGCGCGACATCGCACGCATCCAAGATCGATGCCTTCACTTCCGCGAGAAAGAAACTGCGGCAGGAATACGCAGAGCCGTTCTTCTGGGCGCCGTTCATCTACTTGGGCAATCCCAACTGATCCCAACTGATCCCAACTGATCACGACTGATCACGACTGATTCGACAGCCGCGGCAGCATCCCGGAGGGAACGGCGCTGCTCTTGCTGCCGATTACCACCACGACCGAATCAAACGCGGCCGGGGGGTTCTGGCGGCACTCTTCGGCGCGATGGAGCAGCTTGGCTGCAAGTAAGTCCTTCAGATCGGATTGCACCAGCGGCCGGAGAAGCGTGCACGATTCCAGCCATTTCTGTTGCTCGAACAGTTCAAGGCTTCGCTCATACGCTGTTTGCCGGGCAGTCCACTCGCCGTCCTGAATCTGGCCGCGCAATTCGTAAAGAGTCATCGGTGCCAGGACATCGATCAGTTGAATCCGGCCCAGCCGCCGGCTTTGCAGCGCCTTCGGCAGCTTTCGGAAAGTCGATTCGGTAATCAGCAACGGCGTGCCGAGCGACTTGGTCGCATCCTGCACGCGGCAGGCGAGGTTCACCGTATGCCCGTTCGGGCCGTACTTGAATTTGCGAGTGCTACCGAGGTTGCCGACCTGCGCCATTCCGGTGTTGATACCAATGCCCAACTCCAGCGGCTCGCCGATTTCCGCGCCCCATCGTTGGTTCAGGCCGGGCAGTTCACCGAGCATCGCCAAAGCGGCCGTGCAAGCGCGTGCGGCGTGATCGGACTGTTGCGCGGGGGCGTTCCACATCGCCATAATGCCGTCTCCGACGTAGTCGACGATCACGCCGTTGAGCGAGACGATCTGCTCTGACAGCACTTCCATCATGTCTCGAATCAGGCGGCAGGTTTTTTGAGCGCCCAGCCGCTGGGAGAGCGTGGTGAAGCCGCGCAGATCGCTGAAAAGCAACGTCACCTCTTCGGTTCGGCCTTCAAGCAGGTTGGGGTCGCGTTCCAGTTCGCGAACCAGTTCGGGCGAGAAGAACTGTTCGAATTGAACGCGCGTGCGGAGCGCGGTCGCCCGGGCAAGGTTCGCGCCGGCTGCTCCGGAAAGGAGTTGAACGAGTTGCGCCTCCATGGGCCCGATCGCCCCGCGAGCCGATAAGCCTTCGCCGCGCGAGCCGTACAATACGCCGACGACTTCATCGTGCAGCCCGAAGATCGGCGCTGCCACGCCGGCCTGAAGATTCTCCAGACTCGCGGCCTCGGGCAGTTGATTCAGGTCCTCAAAAAAAGTCTGCCGTCGGGTCGTGACGAAGTTCACAAGCGTTCGGCTGAATCGCGCCGGAACGTGCGGCCCCGTCGTAACTGAACCGGCGATCACCCAATCCTCATTTTGGCGGAGCAGCACCAGCCCCAGATCCATGCCGATGAGGTTGACCAGCGTCCGCGCGACGTGCGTATAAAATTCGCTCGAGCCGGCCGGCATGTGCTCTAACTCGATAATCGTGTGCAGCCACTCCGACAACCGGTCCGGCGATGGCTGATGGTTCGCCGGCGTGACGGCGACAAACGCGCTCGTCTCCGGCGACTCTTTCCGCACATGCGGCCGAAACGGCGGCGACCATTCGACGGGTTCAAAACGGATCGTCGTTTGCCCGATTAAAAGCTCCACCGGCAGCCCGAGTTCACGCGATTGGCCGACCGGAATACTCACGCCGTCCGACAGATTGATGGATTGCTGCTCGCTCAAATTCTCCGCAAGCAATCGCCCGTCGCGCTCCTCGATTCGCAGGTGATCTTCCGAAACCGTGGCATCATCCAATCGGCAGCGGCGGGCGTCGCGCTGCACGCCACTGCCGAACTCGAGCGAGCCGCTCGTATGTTCAAACTGTTGCGGGAGCCCGTCCCCCGTGCTGACTTGAATTCGGATCGCCACTTTGATTTCCCTTGAAAGCGCCTGCTTGCCCGCGAGATCGTACTACATCGCCCGCTGAACATGGAATATCACATCCCCCCAGTTAGGATACAAAAATATGGCAAACCGCGAAAAGAATCCGTTCGTTGGATATCTCTTTCCCATCCGCGTTGCGAAGCTGGCCGTCCTGTGGACGACCGGCGTACTCGCGGCGGTCTTGTCGCTGGCGATGCCGCTCGTCATCGGCAAATTAACTCACCTGTGCAGCAGCACTTCACAAGGCCAGGCTCACGTCGATATGTCGGTGGTGACCAAGTGGATCGTACTGCTCCTGATCTCCCAGATCGCGTTTGCCGCCGTCAACTACTGGCGAAAGTGGACTGAAGGGGCGTTGCAAGAGGAAGTCGCACGGCATCTCATGCTCGATACATTCGGCCGTGTAGTGCGATTCTCGGCTGAGTTTTTTCGCGATCGGGAGGTAGAAAAAATCAACTCGCGCGTCCTTGATGACGCAAACGCAGTCGGAAAGTTTCTCGTCAACGCCGCCGTAACCGCCCCGGTGGCGCTGATGAGCATGATCCTTTTCTCGGCAGTGATGATGTTCCATAACCTGTTCCTCGGGCTGTGCATGATTCCGCTGGCGCTGCTCAGCCGCTACTACACTTTCTTTGATCCAACCGTGCAGCGCATCACCAAGCGCACCCGCGAATCGTGGGACACCATCCGCACGCAAGGCAGCGAAGTCGTCACCATGACCCCGGAACTCCGTGGACACTATGCGTTTGATTTCGGCCTGTCGGGGCTTAAGCGATCGTTCGATCGGTACAAAACATCGCTGCTGGAAATGGCCAACGTTCAGGCGATGTTTCAGGCGATCACCCCCATGGTCGGCGTCATTCAATACGGCACGCTCTTTTGGCTGGGCGCGTCGCTCTGTGCAGACAATTCTCCCCTGCTCCGCATCGCCAAGCCGATGGACTGGGGCGGCGTGATCGCGTTCATGTTGATCGTCCAACTGTTTCAACGGCCGTCGATGGAATTCGGACTGTTTCTGATCGAATGGCGAATGACGCGCGAGAATCTGCGGCGTGTCGCCGAGTTCTTCGATCAACCACTGGTGTTTGATCGCGCCAAATCGAACCTTGCCGTTCCTGATAAATCCGACGTCACCTATGACGACGTCAGCGTCTATACAGGCTCGGGCTCCAAAATCCTGAACGGCGTGAAGTTCACCATCGGCGCCGGCGAGCATGTAGCCTTCTGCGGACCGGCAGGTTGCGGGAAATCAACGGCGATGCAGTTGATGGTCCGCGGTGTTGAGCCGGCGGCGGGAAAACTCCGGCTGGCCGGGCGCGGGATTGAGGAGTACGACATTCTGCGTATCGCGCAACGGCTGGCGTTCGTCGCTCAAAAACCACTGCTGATGGACGCCTCGCTTCGAAACAACATTCTGCTGGGCTTGCGCCGCGAGGTGGAAGGATGTCTCAGGGACGCGGAAGGCCCGCTGGATGTTTCGCAGCGGCCGGGCGTTAAAAACGCCTCCGACCTCGATCGCGAGCTTCTCACCATGCTGCCACTGGTGGCGATGGAGGAGGACGTGTTCCGTAAATGCCTGGACAATCCCGCACCCGCCGGCGCGAGTTCCGCAGCATTTCATGATCGTGCCGTAGAGTTGAGGAAAACCGTCGCCCAGGCCATCAGCCAGGGCGGCGGCGACGCGGTCATTGCGTTTGATCAATCGTCCTGGTTCATCGGCACGTTGCGTGACAACCTCCTCGGGCCGGGCGCACTGCCGGACGACGACGGCCAAGTCATGGTTGCGCTCGCGGGGGAGGATCTGCTCGATGAACTGGTGCGGCTCGGCATCCGCCGTCTCCGGGCTGAGCGGTTGCTGGCGGTCAAGGTGGCGCAGCAGGCGCCGGCGCTGCTGGAGTTCCTGCCGAGCTATCTCGACGCTAGCCAACATACCGGGCTGGAAGACGTTTCGCCGGCGCGCGTAAGAGAAATCGCGCCAGCCCTTCGGCAGACGCTGCTGGGCGTTGCAATCGGCGTGGATGCTGAAACGGCGTTGGCCTATGTGCGCGAGTCCGACGACCAGGCCGCGTCGACTGCGATGCAACAACGCGTCATCGCGGCTCGATCTCTTCTTGCGACAGCCATTCCGGCGTGCCGAAAGCGGTGGGACGATATCGCGCAAGGGCGATACATCAAGGAATTGACCGTTCGAGAAAACCTGCTCGCCGGCCGGGTGAATTCCCGGATTCTCCGTGCGGCCGAGCGGATCGACGGCATCCTCAACGGCGTGCTCGAACAAGCCGGGCTTCTGCCGACTGCGTTGCTCATGGGGCTTGAATTCCGTGTCGGCGAAGGTGGAAAGTACCTCTCCGGCGGGCAGAAACAGAAAGTCAGCATCGCCCGTGCGATCTTCAAAAATCCCAGCATCCTGCTGATGGACGAGGCAACCGCCAGTCTCGACGAATCTTCGCAGGCCAAGGTCGTGGAGATGATCCGCGACGGGTTCGGCGACAAGATGGTGGTCTCCATCTCCCATCGGCTGTCGACGATCCGCGATTTTGACAAAATCGTGGTGCTCGATCGTGGGGAAGTTTCGCAGGTGGGCACTTACGCCGATCTGGCGCTGGCCGACGGGGTGTTTCGCAATCTCGTCAACCAGGAGCGCGGCGTGGCAACGCAGCAGACCAAGCTCGCCGACACCGCAGCGCCGGCCATCAAAGATCTGCAGCGGTACCTGGCGCTCAGCGATGTGTTCGGCTCGATGAACGAAGAGCAACTCACGTTCCTCGCGCGGGCTGCCCGCGTGGTGGATTGCGGGCCGGACGAAGTTCTCTTTCGTCGAGGGGAAACCGGCGACGAGCTTTATCTGGTGCTGGAAGGAAGCGTTTCGTTCCTGCGCGATGAGGATGGGCAGGCGGACACGGTCGTCACCACGTACGGGCCGGGCCGGGTGTTTGGTGAATTGGCGCTTTTCGGCCATGGGGTCCGAACGCTGACAGCCCGCAGCGGGCCGGCCACGCGGCTCATGGCGCTGAGTCGCGAAACGTTAGTGAAGTTGATGGCGGCCGATCACCGGATCGCCATCGGCCTGCTCGGCGCGACGGCCAGGCGGCTGATCGAATCCGACGAGCGCCGGTTCGCCGCGGCCAACAATTAATCGTCACAAAAAAACAACTCCGCACGAGCGGAGTTGCTGTTACGGACTCAAGTTGTTGCGGAGCAGCGGGTCAGACTAGTACCCGCCACCGAGGCCGGGGCCGTCGGTGAGTTGGCCGTATCCGCCGCCGACGCCCGGGCCGTCGTTGTTGCAGGTGAATTTTCCGTATCCACCACCGGCACCCGGCCCGTCTTCGTTGCAGAGCAGTTTGCCGTACCCGCCGCCGTTGCCGGGGCCGTCGCTGTCGGTGAGGGAACCGTACCCGCCGCCCAGGCCCGGGCCGTCGCTCGTTGCGGTCGAGGCGACCGGGATCATCCGGCCGGCGTGTTCGGCGGCGAAGGTGTTGCTTGCCAGAGCCAGGCCCATGCTGGCCGGCAGGAGGCCGACAACCAGGATTCGGGACATTTTGTTCTTGAGGGTGGTAAGCATGACAGGCTCCTTAATCGTTCGGGTCTTTCGACCCGGTCTCGGAAACTTTTAGCCGTTTCCTGTGGGGCTGAAGCGTTTGCTTCTTACCCGTGTTACGGACGCCATCGCCAAACCTTACACACCCTTCCCGAGAATTCTGGGATCTTACCTATTTTAACGATTTATCCCCTTTTCGACCCCGAAAATGAGGGTTGAAGTGGCCCATTCCTGGGTGACAACAGCCCGGGGCACGCCTCGCGTGGTATCGCCACCCTGCAAAACGTCCTGCATGAGGCTCATGAGGGGATTCGCCGGATCGACCGCGCGCGTCTTACCCGTCCCCGTCTGCGGTGCGACGGCCAGCGGCGACAGGTCCATTTCAGTATCAGAAACGAGCACCTTCAAAATTGATGCTTCTGCTTCGCCGGGCTTCAACTGAGACGGATCGTCGATCGCGGCATCGAAGCTGATGTCTCTGGACTTGCCCGGCCCGATCGGTGTCGAGGTATCACCGATTTTCGGATAGACGATCTGTAGATCACCGGTTCGATCGATCGACAGAATCGTGACGTACAGCTTGGATCGTTCGGACTTGTTCGTCAGCCGGATCACGAATCGCTGGTTTTCGGCCAGCCGGGAGACGCCATTGACCGAACGCGCCGCGCCATCTACCACCATCTCGGCTTTGAGCAGCGATTCGTCCTCGCGGCTGAGCGACATCATCCGCTGGATTCGGGCGGCGTAGAGAAGATTGGTCCCCAGCGATTCAGCATCATCGGCCGACCGGCAGAGGATCGGCGGGCGAAGGGTCGGGACACTCGCATCGGGCTTATCAATCGGCGGAAGCGCGGTGGGCGAGTAGAGCAGCACCGTCTTGTTCGCCGGATCGTACCGAAGAACAGCCGTGCATTTGCCGACCGCATCGGACAACTCGATCTGATGGGTTTGATTGAGTTCCTGCAACTTGGCTTTTACAAATGCGGGGACGTCGCCTTCGGTTGCGATGGAAAAACTCGCGACGCGCACAGTGCTGATCGCGGCCGCTGCGTCGAGTGGGATCGACTTGGCATCCAGCAGCCGAACTTCGCAAGTAGCCAGATCGACACTCGCGACATCGCCGGTGGCGATGGGATTTCGGCGAGCGGCAAGGTCGTCGAGATTCTTGTAGAACGTAAATCGCGATCCGACCGAAGCCCCGAGCAAACTGCCTATCGATAATTTCACGCGGCCGTCCGCCATCCGCTGGGGCACAACACTCGCATGCGCGGGCGGGAATCCGCCTTTGAAGAATCGTTCCTGAGCCTTGCCGTAGGCTGCGTGAAACTCCGGCGTCTGGCGGACATCGCCCGGCCAGCGTGACGCAAACTCGGCCGCGACCTTGCTGGCCAGTTCCTGGTAAGTGGTTTCGTTGCCGAGCCTGGCGAGCAGCGTACGCAACACGAGCGACAGCTTGCCGCAGGTGTTGCCCTTGTCGTCGCTGGTTTCGTAGGCGCTCTGATTGTCGCCACAAGCGGAGAAGGCCACGAACCCGGACAACGGGCTTTCGCCGTCGATCGCGTTTTTCCGACCGGCTTTCTGATCGCCGGCGGAGAGCTGCGGGAAAAGATCTTCTTGCGGTCCGAGGCGGCTTTCATAACCGCCGCGCTCCTTGTCCACCGGGATTGATCGTTCGCGATACTCACCCCGAAAAATGCTGCCCGAGTGGCAGGAGTCGGAAATGATCAGCACCTGCGCCCCAAGCCGCGCCAGTTCCATGTGAACTTTCATCACCTCAAACCCGCGCACGTCCTTCGTCCCCATCGGGTCGCTATCGGCCGCCACCCAGGAGCTGTCGAGCGAGCTTGGATCTTCCTCGGACGCCAGCCGCTTCAATCGGCAGCCGTGGCCGGCGTAGGTGATGACCACTGTAATCGGCTTGTCGGTCTTGGTTTTGGCGACCTTCACTTGCTCGATCAGGTCGCTCAGCGCCTTACCGATCCCCTGCCGGGAAGCCTGGCCGTCAGTCACCAAGGCGTACCGCACCACGCCCAGCCGCAGAAAAGATTCCTTCATCGCGTTGGCGTCCGCGACGCACCCGTAAAGCTGTTGGCCTGGCGAAAGATTCGCATAATGATCGATGCCGATGTAGACGCCGAACTTTTCGTACGGGAGCGAATCGTCCTTGGGGAACTCGACGCGAACCCCTTCGCCGGCATCGGCCGCCCGGGCGGTGCCCGCTAGTCCGAACAACGCGAACATCGCAAGCAGCGCGAGTGACAGTCCCTGGATTCGCCGCCGTTGAATGGTTGGTTGTCTCATGGCAACACCCTTCGTGCGTTTGAGGTTCATGCGAATGTAGACACCGGCTCCGCACCCGACGTTGGACCGGGCCGGCTCAATTCTCGTCTCGACATCAGTACTCGATCAGCCCGGTTTGTCGGCATTCTGTCGAGTGAGGGCAAACGTCTTGTCGCCGGAGTGCAGAGTCATTTTATCGCCGTCGAGTTGCGCGGTGAAAGGATATTCTTTCCCGTTGTTAGTGGCCGAGCCTGCAATCCCGTCCGCCACCGCGTGAGCGACCAGCGGGAACGGCTGGCCGCCGCGGGTCATCTCGCCTTTGTAGCCGGCATCGGTCTTGGTCAGGGTGACGATCACGCCGTCGCCTTTGAAGTAGCCTTCAAATCCGAGTTCAACCGAGGGCATGGTGGCCGGGCCGGGGATCGGCTTGGGGGTCACGATCGGAACGGAAATCGTCGGCGGCGGAGGCGTTGCGCCCGGAGTCACGGCGTCGATCGCCTTTTCCGCATTCAGCTTGCCAAAGCCCCATTCGCCGTTCGGCACTGCACCCGTGACCGCCAGATCATGATCAGCCGTGCTACGCAGGATTTGCTTGGTTTGGTTCGCGGTGAGCTGCGCGTTCTTCTGCAGCATCAGCGCTACCACGCCGGCGGTATACGGACAGGCGGCGCTGGTCCCACGCCAGGCGACGTGCTTGCCGTCCTTGGTCATCGTCGAACGTCCCATGGACAACCCGGACCCGACCGCGAATGCCGAGATGATAAAGTTGCCAGGAGCAGCAACGTCCGGCTTGATGACGCCGTCGCGCCGGAACCCGGCGCTGGAGAAATCGGAGATATTCCCGAGATCAACCTGCCCGGAGAAGGTCGTAGCTCCCGACACATTCTCCCACTGATTGCAGGAATCGTAAGAACCGATAGTAATCACGTCGTCGGCATCGCCGGGCGAGCCGACGACCATCTTATGATCGCCGCCCATACCGAACGCGGCGTTGTACGGGTCGGGCAAGTAGAAGTCGAATACGCCTTTGGTCACCTGCTTCGAGCGCCCGCCGGCCAAGACGTAGTACGTCCCGGGCAGCAGGTCTACGAGCAGTGCGTCCGTCCCGTTGGGGAGCGCCTGAAGGTCGATCGCCTTGTCGGCGAAAAGCGATTTAATCGTTTCCTGATCAGCCGGTTTAAGGTTGTTTGATCCCGAAACCACCAGATCATTGCGGCTATTACCGTTGATCTTTTTCTTGGCGATCTTGATATGGCCGGGCTTGTTGTCGGCTCCGAACAGGAATTTATCCGTCCCGTCGATGAGCAAGCCCCAGTCGTCCTTGGAATCAAAGTACGCCGCGAGCGGGGTTTGTTTGGTGACGATGAGCTGCACGGGGCTGCTCATGCCGCCGGTGAGTTCGCCCTCCACGCCGGGCCCGAATCGGCCGCGGGCGTGCATGCTGTTCTGGCCGTCGTTGCCGGCAGAAACGCAGATCACCACGCCGGCAGCATTGCCCTTTTCTACCACCGCGTTGTAACCGGCCTGCTCTTCGCCGCTACCGTCGTGCGGGTTGAGCGACCCGCCGAAGCTCAGGCTGATCACGCAAGGCCGTTTTTCTTTCGCGGCGACGTCCTTGATCCATTTCGCCGCCTGCACGCCGCAAGCGCCGTCGTTTTCGGGATTCTCGACCGAGTCGATGTAAGAATCGACGATGACTAGATCCGCATCCGGTGCGACGCCCAAGTCATTGCCCGCAGCGGTGCCCGCACAAGCGGTGCCGTGCCCGACTTTATCGACGCGCGGAATTTTGATCAGGCCCTTCAGCGCGGCGTTGATTTGAGCGTTCGTGTATATCGTTCCGGCCGGCTTGCCCGGCTCCCAGTACATCGGCGGCTCGGAGCCGACGGTGTGTTTCGAAGTCTCCCATGTGTTATCAAAAATGTCCCAAAGGTACTTGATGCGAGAGGTTCCATCGGGGTTGATGAAATCCGCGTGTTTCCAATCGATACCGGTGTCCACGATGCCGACGATGACGCCCTTACCGGTCAAACCCTTGCGATCGAACTTGAGCGATTCGATTTTCCCTGCGTCGCCACCACGAGCCGCCCCGCCGGCCGGCACGGTTTGCAGTTCCCCTTTGGGAGGCGTGGGGATTCGCATCCCGCCGACCGGTTCGACCCGACGCACGCCCGCCACATTGCTGACGGCCCGCATGTCGCGCGCCCGCACTGTGGCGTAGATCATGTCGCCCAGATGCGACTGGATTTGCGCGCCCGCGGATCGAAGTGCGTTTAAATTGACTCCCGGCGACACATAGATAACGACTTGGAACAAGTCTTTAGTGCCCGGCACGGGCGCGCCGACCTGGCTGTAGCCCGGCCCCTGCCCGGCACCGGGTGGCAAGTCGATATCGCGGGATGTTTCCGATGCGTCAGCCAGCCTTTGAAGCGATGGCGACAGGTTGGAAGGCTCTTCCAGATCACGGCTGGTTTCGTTGAGCGTGATTTCATTCGCGGATGACAGCAGGCGGTTTTCCTGCGGCGTTGAGCAGCCCGCCACGAAAACCCCGGCCAATGCGACACCCGTCGCCATCAAGCGACGATATTTTTCCACGTGAGCCCGGAGCATAAACTTCCTTTCTTACCTGCCGTGCTGCGCTTCAGCATCGGAAACATCCAACAACTTCGTGCGATCCGATTACTTGAACGGATTGCCGCCTTGGTCGCCGCCGCCTTGATTACCACCGCCTTGATTACCGCCGCCTTGATCCGAACCGGCGATGGTCATGAAAGGCTTGTACAACGGCTCAGCAGCTTTCACGTTTGCGAGGAATGACTTGAGATTGTAACCCAGCACTTCAGGCGTAATGCCTGCGTTGGTCACCGGCCGCTGGATGACCAGCCAGTTCTGCTGATCGACGGAGAAGAACGACGGCGCCAACTGTGCATTGGCTGCCAGGAGATTCATGATCGACTGCGGCGTGACACCGTTGGACTTATCAAGCTGGGCCATCTCGCAGGAGATCCAAACCAGAGTTCGGTTTTGGCTGATACCGACTGCGATCGGGTATGTGTAGTCGGTGTTATTTACGGTGGCTTTCACGCGCAGAATAAATTGTTCTCGATCGACCACCGGCTGCAGCCCCATGCCCTGGAGCATGGTACCGAGCGTTTGCGGGCTGAGCGGCTGAACCGTTCCTCCGCCGCCGCCACCTGACAGATCGATGTCGCGAGCCGAGCCGAGCCCGTTCACCACGGTTTCCGACTGAGCGGCCGCCAGATCACGGGCGTTGTTCACGCTCGATCCCGCGCCACCGCCCGGAGCGGATTTCTTCGACGCATTCTCAACGGCCAGCGGCGTGGCTTTCGGAGCCATCATCGTGCTGGTCCCGCCGGTGGAACACCCTGCGGTGATTGCCAGCAGCGACGTCGCTACCGAGAGGACGGCGATGCGAACTTGTGGAGCAAAAGAGCGATTCATGATTTCCCTTTCAAAAAGAGGAGTTAACGGAACGATTATTGTGTAGTGGAGTTCCCGCGAACGACCCGGTGTGCAGACTTTGACGCGAGGGGAGAAAGAATGTTCCCCAACATCCTAAAGGGTGATTGCTGCATAGGTTTGTGCCTAGACATGAAACCCGAGAAAGTGCCGCGGAAAGAATCCCGCTCACTCTCCTGTAAAGGCTAAATCTGCCATCGTAAAATAGCAAGTTTTCTGTTGGATGGGTTGATCGAATGTCACTCATATTCGGTGCTACGCGGCCGGCTGGGAAACCTTACAGACAAAATTCGGACTGAACTCATCGAAGTCCGAAAGTGTCGAAAATTCAGTCCACTTGGTTAACAAGATCTTGCCCGGCAATCCTGTAGACACTTTGCGGGTCTGAACGATAGACTTGCGTCAACATGAACGCCGACAGCACTCAATCCTCGCTCCTTCGGCGGCTACATGACCCCAATGACAACCGGAGTTGGGGGGAGTTTTACGAGGTGTACTATCCTCTCCTCATCAAGTACGTGCGCAGCCGCGACATCGGAGCGCACGACGCGGAGGACTTGGTCCAGGATGTCTTCATGAACAAACTCCGGCCGGCGATGACCACTTTCGATTTAGACAGGGGAAAGGGTCGATTTCGCACTTGGCTGTTCGAGGTCACCCTCAACGCCATCCGTGATTTCGCCCGTCGTCGACAGAACCAAGTACAGGCCGTCGGACAGGAAAGCGATTTTACCGGGCCGATCGTCCCGTCGGTCACCGAAGAACTCAGTCGGGAATGGGAGCAGTACCACCACGAGCAGATCATGCAGTACGCGATGAAAAAGAGCCGCGATACTTTCGAGCCTAAGACCTGGGCCTGCTTCGAGCAGCGCACGCTACACGGCCGATCCGGGGCCGAGGTGGCGACGGAACTCGACCTGAGCGTAAATGCTGTCTATACCAATGCGCATCGCGTGCTGGAAAAGATCCGCGAGTTGTGCAAAGAACATGATGAGGAACTAAACCCGACGGGCGCCGTCTAACCCGGCATGGAGAGGCCATGATCACGATCTGCCCCAACGACGAAGAACTGCTGGCGGTCGCCAGCGGCGATGAGCCGTCGGCCGATCTGCAATCGCACCTGCAGGAATGCAGCCGATGCGCCCGCAAAGTCAACGGGTTGAAAGGCGAAGTCAAAGAACTGAAGAACGCGTTCGGTTCCATCCTGCCCGCAAGCCATACGCCCCCGCCGAAGTCCGCTACACCGGCCTCGCGAATCCCGCCGGGCGATTCAGCAGTTGCGACGACGGCGGTGCCGACGATGATCGGCAAATACCACGTCGTCGGCACGCTCGGCAGCGGCGGGCAGGCCAGTGTCTATCTTGCGGTGCATCCGATTCTGAACGAACAGGTCGTCCTCAAACTCGCATCGCGAGCGCCCGAAGACGAAGACGCATCGAAAACCAACCGCCTGGTGGCCGAGGGGCGAGTGCTTTGCCAGTTGAAGCATCCCAATATCGGGCGGGTGTTTGATCTGGATTTTTTTGAACGTCGGCCGTTCATCATCATGGAGTTCGTCCGCGGGCGAGCGCTCGATCAGTACGCCCGCGATCGGATCGCGCTCAAGACGCTGGAGATTGCCTCGATCGGCGCGAAAATCGCCCGCGCCTTGGAATCGGCCCATCGGCTGGGCATCGTGCATCAGGACATTAAGCCGCAAAACATCATTATCGATGAATCCGACAGTCCCAAGCTGATCGATTTCGGCATGGCCCGCCTGAACGGCGCTTGGGCCGGTGACGAACGCCAACCCCTCGGCGGAACCATCCAATACATGGCGCCTGAGCAGGCGCGAGCGGAAGCGAAAGGCATCACCGGCCAGAGCGATGTCTTCGCGCTTGGCGCGGTTCTCTACTTCCTAATCACCGGCAAGCCCCCGTTTGGCGGCGGATCGCGCGATCAGAACCTGAAACGCGCCAAGGAATGCGATTTCGACGTCAACACGATCAACAACTCGACCGTCTCCCCGGCGCTAAAAAAAATCGTACTGACCGCACTAGCCTCAAACCCGGCCCAGCGATTCGCCGGCGCGAAGGAGATGGCTGACGCGCTGGAGTCGATACAACGCGCCGCTACGCTGCGACGACGACTCCTGCGCGCTTCCCCCTTCCTGGTGGTGACGGTAGCAATCATCTTCGCGATCATGTTCTGGCCTCGCAAAGCCCCGCTCCCTCCGGCTGGGCAAATGCTCATCACGCCGGACGGTATGAGCACCATCGAAGGCAATCTTCCACTCATGACCGGGCAGAAAATCAAAATCGACGGCGATGTCCCCCGCGACATGCCCACGGTGGTCTTCTGGATCGGCGCCGGCGGGCAAGTCTTCCGAATGCCGACGTACCGTGTTCGCACGTCCAACGCTTTCGACCACGTCTACAGCCCCGGCGAAGGCAAAACCACCGAAGTCACCGGCAAGGCCGGAACCGAATTCCTGCTGATGATCTCCGGCCGCGGACTGGATGAGCAGGCGAACATCGACGCACTCGAAACGCAACTCAAGTCATTCTTCGCCACGCACGCATTAGCCGAGCTACCACCGACCGGCGTGGTTCTGCTGGACCCGTCAGGCGCGCATTCCCGTTTCCTGAACGGCAAGAACCGGTCCCGCGACCCCGGAGCTGAAACCGCCGATGCGTGCGCGCCGGTCTCCACGCCGCTTGGCAGTTTGAGTAAGAACCTCAGCGAAAGCGGATACTACTTCGCAGGCATTGCTGTCGCACATCAGGATGCAAACTAGCAAACCGGACTGACACGAACACCGATTACGCCAGATCGAAGCGATCTAAATTCATCACTTTAGTCCAGGCGGCAACGAACTCCGATACGAACATCTTCTGGGCGTCGGAACTGGCGTACACCTCGGCCAATGCTCGAAGCACGGCGTTGGAGCCGAAAACCAAATCAACCCGCGTGCCGGTCCACTTGATCGCCCCGGTGGAGCGGTCGCGGCCCTCGAAGAGGCTGGAGTCGGCGGTGGTCGGCTTCCATTCAGTGGACATATCCAGCAGGTTCACGAAGAAATCATTGCTCAGCACTTCAGGCCGCTTGGTGAAGACGCCGTTCTGGCTTTGGCCTTCGTTGGCGTTGAGGACGCGCAGGCCGCCGACCAAGGCCGTCATCTCCGGTGCGGTGAGCGTCAGCAACTGCGCTTTGTCGATCAGCAGACTCTCGGCGGGCATCGCGAATTTGGCCTTGAGGTAGTTGCGGAATCCGTCGGCCTGCGGTTCGAGGAACGCCACCGACTGCACGTCGGTCTGCGCCTGCGTCGCATCCATCCGGCCGGGCGTAAAGGGGACGGTCACATCAACGCCGGCGGACTTGGCGGCCTTTTCGACGGCGGCGCTGCCGGCCAGCACGATCAGGTCGGCGATCGAGAGCTTCTTCCCGCCCGTCGCTGAAGCGTTGAACTCTTTCTGGATTGCTTCAAGCGCCTTCAGCACTTTCGCCAGTTGCGCCGGCTGATTGACGGCCCAGTCCTTCATCGGCGACAGACGGATTCGAGCGCCGTTCGCCCCGCCGCGCTTGTCGGAGCCACGGAACGTGCCGGCCGACGCCCAGGCGGTTGAAACCAGTTGCGAAACGGTCAGGCCCGACGCGAGCACCTTCGCCTTGAGAGACGCGATATCCTTGTCGTCGATCAGCGTATGATCGACCGCCGGGATCGGGTCCTGCCAGATGAGAACTTCCTTCGGCACGTCCGGCCCGAGGTATCGCGCTTTCGGTCCCATGTCGCGATGGGTGAGCTTGAACCACGCACGGGCGAACGCATCGGCGAACGCGGCCGGGTCGGCAAGGAACTTGCGGGAGATCTTCTCGTACGCCGGATCAACGCGCATCGACAGGTCGGTCGTCAGCATGGTCGGGCGGTGCTTTTTCGACGGATCGTACGCGTCTGGAATCAGCGCGTCGGCTCCTTTGGCCTCCCACTGCTGCGCGCCGGCAGGGCTCTTGGTGAGTTCCCACTCGAAACCGAACAGGTTTTCAAAATAGTTGTTGCTCCACTTCGTCGGCGTCTTGGTCCAAGTCACTTCCAAGCCGCTCGTGATCGTGTGCGGTCCCTTGCCCGTGCTGTAGCTGTTCTTCCAGCCGAAGCCTTGATCTTCCAGTCCACCCGCTTCGGGCTCGGGGGCGACGTGCGAAGTCGGCGCGGCGCCGTGCGTCTTACCGAACGAGTGCCCGCCGGCGATGAGGGCGACGGTTTCTTCGTCGTTCATCGCCATGCGGGCGAAGGTTTCGCGGATGTCGATCGCCGATTTGGCCGGGTCGGGGTTGCCGTCGGGGCCTTCCGGGTTGACGTAGATCAGGCCCATTTGCACAGCAGCCAGAGGTTTTTCGAGATTGCGTTCGTGGACTTTGCCATCAGCCTTGTCGTCTGAAACCGTCACGCCACCGGCCTTGTCGACGCCTTCCGAGCCGTTTGCGTAGCGGATGTCTCCGCCGAGCCAGGTTTTTTCAGAGCCGTAGTAAACGTCGCTGTCGGGCTCCCAGGTGTCTTCGCGACCGCCGGCGAAGCCGAAGGTTTTGAAGCCCATGGTTTCCAGCGCGACGTTGCCCGTGAGGATCATCAAATCCGCCCACGAGAGTTTGCGCCCGTATTTTTGCTTGATGGGCCAGAGCAGGCGACGCGCCTTGTCGAGGCTGACGTTGTCCGGCCAACTGTTGAGCGGCGAGAACCTCTGCTGCCCGCGCCCGCCGCCACCGCGACCGTCGCCGGTTCGGTAGGTTCCAGCGCTGTGCCACGCCATGCGGATAAAGAGCGGTCCGTAGTGTCCGAAATCCGCCGGCCACCAATCCTGCGAGTCGGTCATCAGCGCAGCCAAGTCCTCCTTCACTGCAGCCAGGTCGAGCGATTTGAATTCTTTAGCGTAGTCAAAATCTTCGCCCATCGGGTTGGATTTGGACGAATGCTGGTTCAGGAGATCGACGCGCAACTGCTTCGGCCACCAATCGCGGTTGGTGGTCGGCGTCAGGGCAGCGCCGTGGTTGAACGGACATTTGGCTTCGGTTGATTTAGATTCGGATGACATTGCTTCGCTCCTAAGTTGGGTTGCGCTTTACCAGCGTTCTTCAATTCAATACTGACCCTCGACTGGCGATACACTCGATGGAATTCATCGTAAAACGATGTTGCGTCGGTGATCGATCGACCGTTGTGGACTATATCAGATCACCGCATTCATGCCGAGAGTCGCGACCCATTCAGAGTTGTTCTTCATCCATTCAGAACGACAATAGCGCGGTGGATTCAGGGAATTCCGCTAACTTGCAATGCCATCGGGTCAAAAGCCCCGGCCGTGGCAATTGAACTCAAAGCCAGCCAAGCGGGAGAGCGCTTCTCATATCAAGTCAGATGAATTTAAGTGAAAATCGAATCCAAAAAAAAGCCCGGGGGGCCGGGCGATGCGAGAATCCGGATTGTTACCACGTTGCGTTTATTCACCGGGACTGACTGGCTGAATGTTGGTGCTGGATCCATCTGGACACTTAATCTCGTTTGCAATCTTTTCGCCTTGGAGCGTAGAACGAACCACCCATTTGGGGTCGCCGGGCTTTTTGAGTTCCATGCCGCTCTCGACATCCATCGGATCATTCTGTGAAGGATTGGCAGCTTCGAGCTTTTTAAGCACTTCAGGCGTAAAGCGTTCCATATACGCGACGAATGGCGTACCGTTTTCGCCACACTTGAAGACGAAGCAGCGATACGCCGGCTGACCATTGTGGTCGAACGGTGGGTTTTTCGTGGCAGCGTCTTCGAACCAGCTTTTACCATCATCCACTGTAAAGTAGGATTTATAATTACCGACGGTCGGACGCCCTGACATCATTTGCCAGACGATCGCGCCTATCGCGACCAAAATAATGCCTATGGTCACACCGGTAGTAATGCTGGGGTTTTTATTCAGTGTTTCGCGAATTCCCACGAGAGACTCCTCTTCAGAATTGAGATGACCCGGAACCTCTGGTGCCGACTGACCTTTAAGATCAGTCGGCGGCCCAGTTTCACGCTGCGAAGTGAACGGCCGGCGACCGAGCGACGGGTCCATAGTCAAACCCTCCCGTCACCTCGAGTACCGCAAGAAGTATAATTCCTTGTCCCAAATGTGACAAGGAACCAAACGCTAATGACCTGATTCAATCCTCCCAGCCGCTTGCGGCTTATCGAACCTGGCGTTTCAACGCGCGACCCCCGAGCGAGTGTGGGCCCCGGTCAAGACCTCACTTTCGTTCTACTCCCCAAGAATTGCCCCAATTGCCGAGCCTGATCACATTGTTCTGTCGGCCGGGTGGATTTTTATAGGTCACCAAGCGGCAACCGGGTAATCTCCAGCAACCGCCGACGGAATTGCGATCCGCTGAACCGTAGCGACAGAAAAGAGTGAAATCCATGTCAGTATTGCGACGTTGGTCTTTATGCCTGCTGCTCTCGACCTGCGCGATGGCCCCGGGCGGTTCGCCGGTTGCGCCAGCCGAGTCACCGGCTGAGGTGGCTTCGGGCCTGCCTCCGGAAGTGCGCATTCGCAAGATGCATCTGGTCCGGCCGGATTTGATCCCCTATCCGATTGCGATAGAAGTGTACTGCTGATTAAACGATCACCCGACTCGTCGCGATTTCCGCCAACGCATCGGTCGCGAATTTCACATCCTGCCGACTCAAGAACGGCCCGAAGCTGAACCGAGTTGCCCCGCCTTTGTCTGCCGTCCCGATCGCCTGATGCGCCAGTGGCGCGCAGTGAATTCCGCTCCGCGTAAGAATACCAAAGTTGGCTTCCAGGACGGCGGACAGTTCCGACGGTTCGTACCCGTCTACTCGAATCGAAAACACGCCGATCCGGTTCTTCACGCCTTGAGGCCCGAAGTATTTCAGCCCGTCGATATTTGCCACGCCGTCGATGAACGTGCGCACGAGGTCCATCTGCTGCGCGTGCATCGCCTCAACAGTCTGCGTCAGCACGTATTGCACACCTTCGGCTAATCCGATGATACCGATCGCGTTATGGCTGCCGGGCTCGTATTTATCGGGCATGAAGTCGGGCTGAACGTCGAGTTCGCTGACCGAACCCGTGCCGCCCTCGCGGGTGGTGGCAAGGATTCTCTCGATCCCCGGCCTTATATATAGGAATCCCGTGCCCAGCGGCCCGAGCAGCGCCTTGTGTCCCGGCGCGGCGAGCAAGTCGATGCAATCGGCCTGCACGTCGATCGGCACATGCCCGGCCGACTGCGCCGCGTCGACGATCAACGGCACGGCCCGCTCGCGGGCGATCTGCCCGATCACCCGGATCGGCTGGACCGTTCCCGTCACGTTGCTGACATGCGTGATCGCGATGAATTTCGTATCCGCCCGCACGGCCCGGCGGATGTCCTCCGGATCGACCAACCCGGTGCTGCGATCCACCGGCACGCGGGTGACCTCAACCCAGCCGCGCTGCACCATTGTGTTGATCGGGCGAAGAATCGAGTTGTGATCGATGTGCGTGCAGATGACGTGCGACTTTTTCTCCGGGTCGATCAAACCCTTGATGGCGATGTTCAGCGCGTCAGAACAGTTGAGCGTGAAGACGAAATGCTCCGCCTTTTCGCCGTTAAACAGCTTCTGCAGCCGATGCCGGCATTCGGTGATGGCCGACGCGGGCGCCATCGCTTCTTCGTACCCGCCGCGACCGGCGCTGGCGCCCAGATCATTCGCGTAGCGGCACATCGCCTCCATCACCCCAAGCGGCTTGGGGAAACTTGTGGCGGCGTTATCCATGTACAACCGACGGGGCTTCATAGTGCGTGGATTTTAGGGCCGATGCGCGAGAACATCCAATCGGCGGGCTACAAACCGACACGCACGCAATAGAGGTCAGAGAAACCGGTAGTGGGTCAGTCTGAGATTTTATGCAACGCATTGCTTGGAGCACTCGACCGTACCACGGGCCTCCGGCCCGTGCCAGCGATTGGGAATAGCCAAGGACGTTCATTTTCTCAGGTTCGCGCGCCACCGGCACGGGCCGGAGCCTGCTGTGTCCAAACCCCGCGAACACACAAGTGTCGTCATCCTGAGGTACTCCGAAGGATCTCGAATCTCGAATGGCATTCGGCGTTCAAGATGCTTCGGAGTACCTCAGCATGACGTGTTTTTGCGGGGTTTGGACACAGCAGCCGGAGGCCCGTGGTACGGTCGAGGTTTTCAACCTGACACTACCGAGAAACCCGCCAACTTGACGCTGCCGTGTGGGCGAGGTTCCTCAGCCAGGCCAGCAATCGCGGATCGAATTCTCGCCTCTTCTCTCGAGGGTATCTTCTGCAAAGCCTTCAAGGCTTTCGGCATAATGCTGACGCGATAGCTCAACGCTTGCTCCACAGTTGAAGTTTGGCTTGTTCCCAGGGAATGGATATTTCGGCGGGATCAGACAGGACGCGCTTGGCTTGGGCACTGTCGTACCGATCCTCCGGGCTGAGGCGAGGACGGCGTTTGGCCGGCTTTGCGACCGCATTGGCGCGGCGCTCCAGCTTGCGGTACTCGCTTTCAGCAAGAACCACGAATTTTTTCCCGGCGAGCTTCAACTTCTGCATCATTCAACTCCTGCCCGGATTCTACCAAAATCCCCAGTCTTTGTAGATCAAAACGTACGCCCCTAACAGCAGATTCGTCACCGCGTGCGCGACGATGCACGCACCCAGGCTTTTGGTGTACACCAGCAATGCCGCGATCAGCAGCCCCCACACGATCGCCGTCGGCCACCAATTGCCGTGGACGAGGCAGAACGCGCCGCTGACCAGTAGGATCGCAGTCCAGCTGAATTCGCCGATGTCGGCTAACTTAAAATTGCTCGGTGCGATCGTCTGCCGCCAGAGGAAATCTCGCCAGAACAGTTCTTCCATGACCGGAACGACGACTGTCGCGCCGATCAGCCATCGCACGCCGATGAACGCGTAGCTCATCGCCGGTGAAGAAAACGCCGTCGTCGGATCGAACGGCGTCACGCTCGGATCGGGTTTGAAATACGGCACGTGCCCTTGCAACCACAACTGCATCAGCACCCACTGAAAGATTCCGATTACTCCCACGATCGCGCCCAGCCACCAGAATTTCCAACTGATCGTGGTGAATGACTTGCGCATCGCGATGAGCATCGCGCCAACGACGAACGTTTTGCTGACATAGCTGACCGAATACAGCGACGGCCAGGTCACGCCCAATTGCGTCAGCGCCAGGAACGTAACCATCGGCAGGACATACGCCACGTCATCTCGCACGCGCGGACGGATTGGGGGAGGCGAATCGCTCAAGGGCGTGCATTGTCATCAAAGCGCCCACAGCGCCAAGACGCCTCACACCCACAAATCGCAGGCCGTGAAGGCCATTGGCTTTATATCCCGATGGATCGGCGACGGACGTATGAGAGCCGATTCCGCACTGCACGCCCCGCCATTGCGACCAATCCCGTCCTCGTCGTACACTCTTGTTGATGCCCGATTCGTTACAACGCGAGCCGCGAACGCCGCTCGTCCCGCCGAGCGCGATGGACCTGCACGTGCGCGATATGACGGCAACCATCGCTGCGGATGTCATCCTAGCCGATGTTCAGAACGCCATGGCCGAGCAGCAGCAGTGGCTGCCGATCGATGGCGATCCCATGGTGCCGCTCGGCGAACTGATCGAGCAAAACTCCACCGGCCCGCTCCGCTTGGGCTTCGGCGCCTGGCGCGACTTGCTTCTGGGCGTGCAATTCCTCAACCATCGCGACGAGTTGATCACCGCTGGCGGTGTGACGGTCAAGAACGTGGCCGGATACGACCTGACCAAACTCATGGTCGGCCAGCACGGCCAACTCGGCAAAATCGTGACCTTCACCACGCGCACCTACCGGCTGCCGACCGGCGCAGTGATGGCGACATTTCCGCCGGACCTGTCGCTCGTGGAAACCCTGCTGCCTACGCCGCTCAAGCCGCAATGGATGCTGCTGAATGCCGATTCGCTGACATGCGGGTATCTCGGCGATGATCTGGCGCTAAACTTCTACCGCGTGAAACTCGCCGAGGCCAAACCGCTCGCGATTAAAGCCCGCACACAGGCGGCCGATATCGCCGAGCGATCACAGCGCTTCCGCGGAAGTATTCGCGTGTCGGTCCCGCCGGCGAAAGTGCAGGAATTTGTCGGCGATGCCCGGCTCACGCAGTGGATCGCGGATCCGGTGTTCGGCATTGTCCTGTGCGAGAGTGACGACGTCACCAATATTCGCGAAGCCGCCGACCGGCTGGGCGGATCGGTCATCTCGCCAGCCGACGCCGTGACTGAGCCTGCGGTGCTGCGCCTGCAGGCCGCGTTCGGAGGGAAACTCGCGTGAGTTCATCGCTGCCGGTATTGAAGCTCGACCCACGGACGTACGACCGCGCGCTCTCCTGCGTCCACTGCGGCCTGTGCCTGCCGGCCTGCCCGACATACGTACAAACCGGCAACGAGGCCGACAGCCCGCGCGGACGCATCCAACTCATGCGCGGCCTGAGCGACGGCACGATCCAGCCCACCGCCACCGTGCAAAAGCACCTCGATCTCTGTGTCGACTGTCGCGGCTGCGAAACCGCCTGCCCCAGCGGCGTGGTCTACCACGAGCTGATCGAAGAAACCCGCTCGCGCCTGATGGCGACGCAATCGCCCACGCTGCAGGGGCGATTCATGCAGTGGATGTTCTTCAACGTCTTCGTCTACCCGAAGCGACTGCGGCTCGCACTGCTCCCCGCCCGGCTGCTGCAGAAGATCGGCGCGTACGGCGTGCTTCAAAAATCCGGCGTGTTTAAACTCCTGCCATCGCAACTGGGCAAAATGGTGCAGATGCTGCCGGCCGACGGTTCGCTCTGGCCGCGGCCGGTGAAGGTCGAAGGCTTCCGTGTGCCCTCCTACGCCGGGGAGAAACGCCTTCGCGTCGGATTCTTCCAAGGCTGCATCGGCAGCGTGATGTTCGACCGCGTGAACGAGATGGCCGTCGATCTTCTGAGCGCCGCCGGCGCTGAGGTGTTCGTACCCGATTTTGAAGCCTGCTGCGGCGCGATCCATCACCACAACGGCGCGCACGAGCCCGCGATGGCATTCGCCCGCCGAAACATCGATGCGTTTTTGCCGATCGATCACCCCGAGCCCGACTACATCGCCACCAACATCGCCGGCTGCGGCGCGATGCTGAAGGATTATGACGTCCTGCTCCGCGACGACTACGAGTACGCCGAGCGCGCGAGAATCTTCGTCAGCAAGGTTCGCGATATTTCCGAAGTGCTGGCCGAGCTTGGCTTGCCCGCGATGAAGCACGAGGTTAACGCCGTCGCGACGTATCACGACGCGTGTCATCTCGCGCACGCGCAAAAGGTGATCTCCCCGCCGCGCGAGCTCCTGTCAAAAATCCCCGGCCTGAAACTGATCCCTCTGCCCGAGTCCGACCTCTGCTGCGGCGCCGCCGGCACGTACAATCTCACGCAACCCGAAATGGCGACCAGCCTGGCCGAGCGGAAGCTGGCAAATATCGACGAAACCAAAGCTGAAATCTGCGTGGCCGGCAACGTCGGCTGCGCGATGCAGATTCAATCCCACGCCAGCGCCACCGGACGGAAGGTGATGGTGAAACACCCCGTCGAACTGCTCCACGCGGCGGTGTTTGGGGCTTAAACGGATTTGATTTAATTCAAGCGCCACACTTCGCAAATCGTCATTCCGAGGTACTCCGAGGAATCTCAGGAAGGCGAGCGGTTTTCGCATGCCGAGATTCCTCGGAGTACCTCGGAATGACGGCGCTGGAAGCGCGACAATGAAAGGGAGTCCGTATTAACATTGCCAAGCTCGTTACGATACACTTCATTGACAAATAGCATGAATATCACCGGTAAAAAAATCCGCCGCACCCGACTCGTTCGTACCGAACGATTCGTGATCGCTGTTGAGGTCGATGCGATTATTCCCGACGCGGATCCGACCGAACCGTGCTTCACTCCTGAAACGGTAGAGCTACTGCGAGACATTGAAACGCACGCTAAGAACGGCGATGTCGATTGGCTGAAACAGCACGGCAAAGTCTACGCAGCCGTCGAGGCGGCGTAGTGATCTCTCGCCCACTCTACCTCTGATAAATCGGCAGCAACCGATACGGCACTGTCAGCGTCAACACGCTCATCGCCGTTGCGTAGACGCGGCCCGGCTCTTCGCCGCTGCGGCTTTGCGGCCACCCGCCGTCGGGTTGTTGCTGGTCGAGCAGTTGATCCTGATTCACCTTCCACACCGCCGGCCAGACCGTCTCTCCCGCTTGGTACGCGGCCTGTGTCGTGTAGTAGTACGCGTAGTACTGATACCGCGTTTGATCATTGATCGGCTTCTCGCTCAGCGTTTTAGCGGCGATCAACGCCTCCGGGCGCTCTGCGGCGTCGAGGAGGTAGAGGCTCAGCACGCCCACGCCGGTCATCGCAAGGCTTGTATCGTTATTTGGCTGGTACGCGAAACCTTTCTGCTCCGGCCGATAGCATTTGAGCACGTACTGCACCGCCCGCTGCACGCGATCTTTCGGCACGGCCACGCCGGCGTTACTTGCGGCGCGGAGCGCCAAGGCACACCAGCCCGACAGTGACAGATCGCTATCGCCGCTGGCCGGCTCATACCGCCAGCCGCCTGTATTCGTGGGGTCTTTCTGAATCTGCTGGGCGTCGAGGATCACCTTCACTGCGCGGTCGAGCACGAGACGGAGCTTGGCCCGGCGGTCCTTCCCCTTTTCCACGCCGTACGCTTCCGCCAGCGCCAGCGTGATGAGCCCGTGCCCGTACATGCGACTGTTGTCGATACGCCCGAAATACCCGTCGGCCGGCGCTTGGGCGACGAGGTAGTCGATCGCGCCCGTGACCGTCGCCCCGTGTTTGCCCTCACCCGGCGCGTACCCGGCCGACAAAAAGCTCATCAGTGACAATCCCGTCATCGCCAGCGGCGGGCCACCGGCTTCGATCATGCCGCTCGGCTTTTGTTGCGACGCGAGAAACGCCAAACCTTTGGCGATCGCCGGATCAAGACGCGGCGAAAGCAGATCGGCCGGCGCGTCGGCCGCGAAGGCGAATGTGCCACCGAGAACACTGAATACACAGAGAACAAATACAAAAAATTTTAGCCACAGATGGGGCACAGGTGAACACGGATGAAAACGGAAGCGCCAAAGCCGCCAAGTAACGCCAAGGAAGAAAGAGCGGCCACTAATCTTGACATTACTTAGCGGCCTTGGCGTTTTATATCTGTGCGCATCTGTGCCCCATCTGTGGCTACTCTGATTTTTGATCATTTTTCCCTCCCAAGCGCCTCGAAGTAGAGCCGCAATGACTGCTCGTATCCCACCGGATCCGCGGGTGTGGTGACGGCAGTTTGGTTGGGGTCGTCGCGCGGGCGCAGCCGGCCCCATTCGCGGGCGGCGGGGAGATCGAGCTTGGCTAGCGTGGACGTTCCCGCCCCACCGCCGCTTCCGTCGATCAGGACCGGCAGCAGGGAGAAAAGTGAATCCAACAGCGGCGACTCACGAACCCGCGCCTGCCCGCCGCCCATAACGGCTTGGCCGACGGCGCGATCGAGCGCCGACATCGTCCGCGCCTGCGCCTGCTGGGCCGCGGCCATTGCATCGGCGCGATCCTGCGCGGTCATCGGTCCCGGCTGAGCGGGTGAGGGATTGCCAGACTGCTTACCCGGCGTTTTAGGCTGCTGCTGCGACGCATGCTCATCGTCGCCTTTTTCATCGGCGGCCTTCGCCAGCTCCATCGCCGCCTGTTGCGCCGCCGATTGCGCCGCCGCCATCGCGTCGCGCTCGGCCAGCTTTTCCTCAGCGGCGTTAAGCTTCTTCATCGCCTCCACGATCGCGGCATCCAATTCCGCCGACTTTTGCGCGACGGCAGGAACATTCTTATCCCGCGCCTCCTGCTGCAACTGCCGCGATCCGCCGACGACTTTGTCCTCGATCTGCTTCTGTGCGTCGTCGGCAATGGGGGAAATCTTCGTCAGGTTCTGGTTGGCTGCATCCACGCCGGCGGGGTCGACTTGCTTCGCCTGCTCGAGCTTGCCGGCATCGTCCTTGGCGGTTCTGATCGGCGTGTTCTGTTTTCGCAGCTCCGCCAGTTCCAACCGCGCGGCGGCGATCAGCTCAACCGGGTCGATCGGTTTTTTCTCATCGCCGACCTTGGATTTGCCTTCCTGCTGCTGACGGGCCTCCTGTATCGCTTGCGCCATCTTCGGTTGCTGCTGCGCCATCGACTTGAGCCGCTGCCGGTCGGCGGCCTCCTGCGGCGTGGCCTTGGCAATCAGTTCCGCCGTCTGCTGGGCTAGCTTTTGTTGTTGCTGCTGAAGCGACTGCAGGCGTTGCGCGGCGGCGGTTTGGGTCTGAAGTTGCTGCTGCTTCTTCGCGTCTAGCGCCTTGGCCGATTTCCCGGCTGACGCCCGCGCTTGATCGATCGCCTTCGCTTTATCGAACTCCCGCTTCTGCAAAGCGGCGGCGGCGTCCAAGGACGCGAGTTGATCCGCGGCGGACTTCGCGTCGTCATTATCCGCCCAGCGGCGCATTTTCTCGCGTGCGGCATGCGCCTTGGCGAGAACGGCCGGTGCATCGCCGGGCTGTTGCGCTGCTCGATGCATCGCGTGCTCAGCCTGCAGATCGGTCAGCGCCGCGGGATACTCGCCGACGGCGGACTTGACCGCCTCCGGCACGCCGGGCGTAACGGCTGCGGCGCTGATCGCCTGCGCCGCCCGGGCGGCCAGCGACCAGTCGCGGGCGCGCACGTAATCCGCGCCCGGCCGAACCGATTCAGCCTGCGAAGCAATCGCCAGCCGTCCTTCCATGGCCAATACTTCGAGCGACGACCGCGTCGCCAGCAAATTGCCCGCCGACACATGCTGCAACACGCCCTGCCACTCGCGGGAGACGTTTGCGTAGTCGATCCGCGGATTGACGCGCATCACACTTAGCGCGTCGCCGATAACCGCTTCCAGTTCGGGAAACGAGCCGGCGTCTTCAGCCAGATTCACCCCCGCTGCCCGAGCCGCTGCTTGCGCCGACGCCTGCAGTTTGGCTGCGGCCGCCCGCAACTTGTCTCGATCGGCGCCTTTGGATTTGGACGCCCGCAGCGAAAGCTCGCGCGCCGCGGTTGCATCGCCGCGGATGGCTAAAAACTGCTCTCTCTTGACCGCCTTGCCGAGTTGATCGATCACGCTATCGATCCGCCGGCGCGCCAGTTCAAGCGGACCTGACAACTGATTCGGATCGAGCTTGCGCGCCCTTTGGTCCTGCAACTCCTCCGCGATCGACCGACTCTGCTCAGCTGCATCAAGCCAGTTGCCAACCGCGTCCCCAAGCTCGATCAGATCCGCCCGCGTGGCCGCGCGCAGGAGCGGCATCGTCAGCAGTTGCGCCGACTGCGCCGTCGCCGACAGGTTCTGCAGGGTTTTGTCGCCGTCTTTCGCAATCGAATCCGGCGATTGCCCGAGCCCTTCGCGGGCGGCGTTGAGCTGCGCCTTCAGATCATCCGCCAGCTTGAGAGCGGACTTTAAGTCGACCAATCGCAGGTAGTCGTTCAGATCAAAACTCCGCGGCGAGATGGTGATGCGCAGCGTCTCGCTGCCCACCTGCTGGCCGGCGCCGTCCCTGGCGAGCAACACCAGCTGCAAAAAATCACCCGGCTCGACACTCAGCCCGGCCAAGTCGCACTCGATCGCCTGCTCGATCCGTTTGCGATCCCCGGTGATCGGAATCGCCTGATAGACCGGCGGGCGGTCGTTGATCTTGATCTGCAGGTTGAGCGACTCCACGCCGTAATCATCCAATGCCTGCCCTGCCGTGGTGAGCAGATCGATCGGCGTCATGCGCAGCTCTTGCGGCGGTGTGAGCAATCGCACGAACGGCGGGTGATCGGGGATCGGCCGGATGGAGAGCGGCTGGGCCACTTTCTGTTCCACACCCTGACTGCTTTTGAGCACGACGGTGGCGATAAAGTCCTTCTTGACCAACAATTTTACAACGCGGACCGCCGGATCAACGCTGGCGGCCGTTGCCTCGCGCTGGCCGGCGGGGCCGATCAGCGTTGCGGCGCTCAGCGGTTCGGTGGCGATGAGTGAAAGCGTGACCGCGCTGCCGACAGGCACTTCCAGCTTGCCGTCGACGATCGTGATCGTCTTGGCGGCCAAGTTCAGGTACGGCGGATACTCCACGCGAGCACGGATGTCTTTCAAACCCGGCGTGGTCAGCACATGAACATCAAACGTCTCACTGCGGGCATCGCCTCCCGTGACGAAATAGCGGGTGTCGCGATCGAGCGGCGGCGTGTCGCCGGCGAAATGCTCGGGGTCGCGGCTGTCCAACTGCGACACCACCCAGTCATCGCCGTGCTGCACGTGAAGCTGCACCGGCGAATCATCCAGCGCAAGCGCAGCCACCGTAACGCGCAGCGGTCGACCCTGAGCGGTGACCGTCGAGCCGGGCGTGACGCTGAGCTGCGTCGTCGTTACCGGCGGGAGATTCGCCCACGGGCGCGTGAACCTTTGCATCAGCCGAGGCATCTGCAGCCACGGCATCACCAGCGTCGCCAGCGTGACGGCCAAAAAACACCCGGCCAGCGTGATTGACCGCCGGATGCGGGCGAACGTTAGCATCTCCGCGCCGCGCTTCTGCGACACGACGGCCGACACTTCCTCCACCAAAGCCGCCAGCATCCCGCTCGAGCCGCGATGCAAAGGGTTAGACTGGATTTGCGACGTGACCGTCATCAGCCGCTGGGCGAAGGTTGAATCGACCGCCTCCACCTGAGCGGCGGCTTCAATCCAATCCGCCCGCGGTCGAAGCGCGTCGGCGACCGGTCGGCGAAGGACCAGCACTACCGCCAGCACATCAACCAGCAGCAAAACGCCCCGCACCGTCCGCGGCAGGTGCGCGAAGCGATCGACAGTGCAAGCCATCAACAGCACCGCCAAAAACACCGCCAGCGCCAACGCTGCAGCCTTCACCAGCGCAAGCCGACGCAGCCGGGCGACAAAGTCGCTCAGGAAGTTTCGGATCGGATCAGGCAGAGTGGTCGACATAAATTCAAACCCATTTTTGCCACAGAGGGACACAGATGAACACAGATAAGAAACGCAGCATCAAATAGAGAAGGAGAATAAATAAATTTTTCGCATGCTATCACTCCTGCTTCTGTCCGTATTTATCTGTGTTCATCTGTGTCCATCTGTGGCAAAAATTCCTAAGCCAGCCCCGCCTGTTTCCGCAGAGCCCATTCCAGCGCGAAACAGGCGACGACGAATGCAAAGAGGTACGGGCTGTCCCACAAACGAATCTCCTTGATCTGCGGATGATCGGCCGCCTGCGCGGCGAGTTGCGCGGGCAGGTCGGGCAATTGGTCGGGCGCGAGCATTGTTCCGCCGGTCGCGTCGGCCAGGCGTCGCAGCAGTCGATCATCGCCGCCGAGGTTGGCAAGTTCGGCCTCGCTGTTGGCGGCTACGCGGATCGTCAGCTTCGGCGAGGTCGCACCGATCACCTCGAATTGATACTCGCCTTGCGATAGGTCGTTGACGGTTTTCTCGTACTTCCCGCTCCCTGGGGGGTTTGCGAAAAGCGTTTCCGTGCGGGCCGCGCCGCCGGCTGCTTTGACGCTCAACTGCACTGAAGGTTCCCCCGAGGGCTTACCGGCTGAATCGCGGAGACGCACGCGGAGCTTGACCGGCTTGCCCGGCTCGGCGGTGACGTGGTCAGCGTCGATCGACACCCCGCCGGCCGATACAGCGTACGGCTCGTCGGACACTTGCCGCACCATTTGCAGCCAAAACCGATCCTGATCGCGCTGGCCGATCTTGTATCGCCATCGCCACGTTTCGGTCAGGCCGACATAAACCACCTGCCCCGCTCCCGACCGGCTGAGGGTGACGACCGGCTGACTCGTATCGGCGTCGATCAGCAACGCCGCTGCGTTGGGTTTCAGCGGGGATAGGTTCATCAGCCGATACATCGCCGGCAATTCCTGCCATTTGCGGAGCGAGGATTCAGGATCGTCGGTCAATCGAAGCGCGTCGGGCAGACGCGACGCATCGCCGGTCGGGCGATCGGGGACGGGCCTCAGGCTCGGCCATTCGCCGGCCCAGGTGCGCCATCGGGCGGAGCCGGTGTTGCTGACGGGCAGCAATTCCGCAGCGTCTTTCTGCGCGAGCAAATCGCCGGGCAGATGCGTTTCACCCGCCAGCCAGATCAGCCCCGCGCCGTCATCGGCCACCCGCTTGCGCAATAGTGCCCACTGCGGGTCGCTCAGCAGCGTTGGGCCGGCGTCTTCAAAGACGATCACGTCGGCGGCGCTCAATTGCTCGGCCGTCACTGCGGCTGGCGCGTCGGGCAGTGCGGCGATCGATTCTTCCAACTGCACCCACGGCGTGCGCGAGAGCGCGTCGCGCAGAAACTGAAAATCCCGCCCGGCCGACTGTGCGATCGCCAGCACGCGTACTTTGTCGCTCATCACGCTCACCCACCGCTCGGCGGAGTTGTTGGCGGTAACCACCTCGGCCGGCTGCGCGGCGATCGAAGCACTGACACGCAACGGTCCCGGCTGATCCAGCTTCTGCGTGAACTCCGCCGACGTCGTGCCGTCTTCGTTGATCTTGACCGACTTGGTTTGCGTCGTCTGACCGATCGTCACGTGTACAGGCACTTCCCCGCGAATGCCGTTGTTGCGAACATACACGCGGCACGCGAGCGTCTCCCTGACATACGCCCGGCTTGGAACGACGATGCGTGAAATCGACACGTCTCTTGGCGCGGATGATTTGGCCATCCGCACCGTGTAAACGTGTACGTCGCCCACCTGCGCCGTCAGCGCTTCGACCGTCGTTTCGCTCCCGACTTGTCGACCGTCGCTGAGCAGCACAACGGCGCGAACGCCACCAGGCGGATATTTTCTCAAAGCCGCCAGCACCGCGCCGTTGATATCGCTACCTATTGAAGAAGGATCGATCGTGCTCGGATTGGCCGGCAGAGTCGTCGCGCCCGGATCAAGAATGATCGGCGTAACGGTACTCGCAAAGCCTTGAACAGAGATAGCTTTCGGCTCGAACGATTGGCGCACCGCCAACTTCGCCAGTTCCAGGCGGGACAGCGAATCGACCCGATCGCACGCCGCCCGCACGTCCGGCGAGCTTTGGTAAAGCTTTTCCGCCACGACATTTTCCGACTCGTTCGCCGCCGACGCCAGTCGCTCAATACGGTTGGGCAAGTCGCGCAGCCACTGGTCGCGAAGCGCCGGCACGGCTGGCGGAATCAACGCCTGCACGCGCTGGGGCAGCTTGGGGTGCTTGCCATGCGCCTGAACGCGGGCGGCGACTTGGGTCGCCATCGCAGACAGGTCGGCGATCACTTCGGTCAGCCGCTGCTGCGCGGTTTGCACGCCGCGATCGGCTAGCCTCGCGTAATCCAGTTCGCTCGACGCCCGCGTGACGCGATCGCCGAGCGTGCGAAATTGCTCGACGTCATTCTGCGTGATCTGCGGCTTGAGTGAAGCCGCCGAATCGGGAAGGAGTTTCAGCCCGCCGGCCAATGCGATGCGCTGCGCGGGCGTTCGCCCGGGGTCGTTCACGTCCATGCTGGCCGAGCGGTCGATGAGAACGAGGATCGCGCCCAGTTCCGCCTCGGTGCGTGCGCGAAGGATCACGGGCTTGATCAACGCGATTGCGAGCGCCACCAGCGCCATCGCGCGGATCAACGGGAGCGCCCAGCGCAGGCCGCGCGATCGAAGGCGCACCTGACGGCGGTAAAGCCACCACGTCCCGGCGATCGCCACCGCCGCCGACACCACCGCGACCGGCAGCCACCGCAGCGATTGGAGTGATAAATCCGCCAGGAACATCGCCGGATTGTCATATCCCCGGCGCTTGCGGTAAAGCTTGGCCGCGCATTCAGCCGGACTGAATTGCTTTCCGTCCTACCTAGTTGCGCGAGCCTACTTGCTTTGCTCCAGATCCACTATCGCCCGGGCCATCACCAGACGCATCGCATCGTCGTCGTTGATGATGTTCGATTTCTCCTTGGTGATTTCCTTCTCGGTGGGCATCACGTCGGCTTTGCGCTTCTGCGAATCGGTGATCAGCGTCTTGTACGCCTGCTTGAACTTGGGATCAGCGGCTAGGGCGCTCGCCATCTAGCGGAGGGCCATTGCGCGGACGATTTCCTTCTTCAGCTTCTCGCGTTTGGCTTCGTCGGACAGATTGTTCTTCAGATGATCGTCGGCGTCTTTGGTCATGCGGTTTTCGATTCGGTCTTCGCCGGACTTTCCGGCCGCCAGCGCGGTGTGCGTCCGAACCGCCGCTCCCAGCGTAAGGCACGTGGTGATGGCAAGTGTCCAGCGGATCGGTCGAGTGCGATAAATCATGGTCTGCTCCTTTTGGCCCTTTGGGCCGGAAATGTGGTGTCGGATTCCACCAAAAGTGTAGACCGCCGGCCCCGGCAGGGCCAGCTTGAAGTTGCGTGGGCTTTCCACCTCTTTAAGTGCTAGAATACGCATCCATGCGTTTGCCCGTCCTTGAAACTCTCCCCGCCAACCGCCCTGCCGGGTTTGAAACCGGTCCGCGGTCGATCGGGGCGGTCAAAGTGCTGCGCCTGAGCATCACCGATCGCTGCAATTACCGCTGCGTCTACTGCATGCCGGAGGATGGCGTTGCCTGGCTGGGCAAGGAGGCGATCCTTAGTTACGAAGAGATCGCCGACGTCGTGAAAGCCGCGATCGATGTACACGGCATCCGCCGATTCAAAATCACCGGCGGCGAGCCGACCGTCCGGCATGGGCTGCTCGATCTGATCGTCATGCTCCGGCGGATCAAAGGCATCGAAGACCTTTCCATGACCACCAACGGCCAGCGATTGCTCGAACTGGCCGGGCCATTGAAAGAGGCCGGGCTCGATCGTGTGACCGTCAGCCTCGACTCGCTCAAGCCCGACCGCTTTAAGCGCATCACCCGCACCGGCGACCTGCAGGCCGTGCTGGCCGGCATCGACCGCGCCGCCGACGTGGGGTTCCAGTCGCTCAAGATCAACTGCGTGACGATGCGCGGCACGAACGACGACGAATTTGTGGATTTCGCGAAGCTGTCGATCGACCGCCCGCTGACGGTACGGTTCATCGAGTACATGCCACTAGGCGATGCGGCGTTGCTGAACGCCGAACGCAATACGCAGAACGTTGAACGGGAATCGAAATCGTTCAGCGTTGCTTCAGCCGAAACCGGCCCGGCCGGTGGGTGCGGCGCACAGGATCGCGGCGATGACTCGCTGATCCCCGAAACCGAGGTGCGGGCGATGATCGAGCGCGAACTCGGCGAACTAGAACCGGTCGATCGTGCCGCCGAAGCCGGCGTCGGGCCGGCTAACGTGTATCAGTTGGTAAAACATCACCCCAAGGGTCGCATCGGATTCATCAGCGCGATGTCCGCCCCCTTCTGCGACACCTGCAACCGCCTCCGCCTGACCGCCGACGGCGTACTGCGAAGCTGCCTCTTCGACGGCGGCGAGATCGACGTGCGCCCGATCCTTCGCTCAACCACGCCGGGCGATAAATCGCAGGCACTAGCCCACGCGATGAGCGAATGCGTCCGACTGAAACCCGAAGTTCACTCCCATCACGGCAACCAGCAGATGAGCCGCATGGGCGGGTGAGTCTGAGAAGCCGTGCGCTACTCGTCAGACGCAGCCTACGCGTCATCCTGAGGTACGCCGAAGGATCTCGAATTGCGAGCGGCTTTCGACATTCGAGATCCTTCGGAGTACCTCAGGATTACGACAAACGATCATTGTCACGCTACGACAAAAGGCGCGTTGCTCTAGTCGCACGAGATCCTTCGGCGTACCTCAGGATGACGACATTTGGGGAACCTTGCCGCGGGCGGGATACGCGGATTACACCGCGCCGTGCTATCGCTTCTTATCGCGTTTCAGCACCGGGCCCAGCGCTGCGACTTTGATTCGATTCGTCCCCGCCGCCTTACAGGCCAGCTCTTCTGCCTGGCGCTGGCAGTCGTCCATCGCTTGTTGCACTTGTTCGCGATAAACGTCCATCTCCACGCGATCAATATCCTGTGGAACCGAGATCGGCACGCCGAACACGCTCCGAGCGGTTTGGCCGGGGACTGGGAGCGCCAAACGATCCCAACTGTGGACGCGCCAGTTGTCGCCATACGCAAAGCCGCACGGCACGATTTTTAGCTGCGCCCGCGACGCCAGGAAGATCGACCCGATATGCACGTACCTTCGCGGCCCGCGCGGGCCGTCGGGGGTGATCGCCAGGTGGCTGGCCTTGCTGCTCCGCATCAACTGCCGTAGCGCCGACATCCCCGCACGATTGGTCGATCCGCGAATGGCTCTCCCGCCCATCAGCCGGATGATCTGGGTGATCAGTTCCCCGTCGCGGTGCTGGCTGATGAGCGTCGAAGTGCACGTCCGCGCGAATAAATACGCCGGGAGGAGCATCATTTCATGCCAGAACAAATACAACTTCGGCGGGTCAACGCGTGCGGCGTCGACCGCCGGGTCGAGCAGGAGTGTTTTGCAACTCAACGTCGAAAGCCAAAGCTTCAACACAGTGCTGCCGAGCAGTGCGGCTGACTTGATCGCGACCGGGTGAGAGAGCTTCATAGGGCGAGTATTCCGTGCGTCGAGCGTAATAGGATCACCCACCTCCGGCAAGGCGCAAAAGTCTGGTAGTGTATCAGATTGAAAACTCGACCGTATCACGGGCCTCCGGCCCGTGCCAGCGGTTAGGAAATAGCCAAGGACTTTTATTTTCCCAGGTTCGAGCGCTACCGGCACGGGCCAGAGGCCTGTGATACGATTGAGGTTTTCAAACTGACCCACTACCAAAAGTCCGGATGCGTCCTACGAGTGCCTCAGTTCGGCGTACTTGCATGGCTATGCTCGAATGAAACTAGCGCAGGTCTCGGAGTACCGCGACCTGTGGAACCCGACTTGCGCCATCGCCAGGAATTGGAGCCTTTCGTTCCTCCCGCTATCATCCCCCACCAATGGCGAAACAGCGCAACGATCTGCTCGACCGCGCGGTGTACGTGGTCTTCCGCCTTGTGGCCGTGATACTGCACACGTTTCCGATCGAAGCTCACGTCAATTTCGCCAAACTCATTGGCGGGCTCATGTATCGCCTTGATCGCAAGCACCGCGACCGCGCGATGGCCAACCTCAAGCGCGCCTTCCCGGGCAAACCGCCGGCTGAGCTGCAAACCATCGCGCAGCGCAGCATGGTCGGGCTGGTGATGTTCTTTAACGAGGTTATGTTCACCACCCGGCTGATCCGTATCGATACTTGGACGCGCTACATCGAGATGCACGAGTTCAAAAGCGTGCTCCAACTGCTGATGAAGCGCAACCAGGGCCTGATCATGCTCACGGCCCACTACGGTAACTTCGAGATCCTTGGTTACCTGCTGGCGACGCTGGGTTTCCCCACCGCTTCAGTCGCCAGGCCGCTGGATAACAAATACGTCAGCGATCACGTCTTCGGCGTGCGCGCCAAGATGGGCCAGCGCATGATCGTCAAGAAAGGCGCGACCGAGGAAGTGGTGGATGTACTGGAGCATCACGGCGCCGTCGGTTTCGTCGCCGACCAGAACGCCGGCAGCAAAGGCATCTTCGTCGATTTCTTCGGCCGAAAGGCAAGCACGTACAAATCCATCGGCCTGGTCGCGATGCAGTACGAGGTGCCGATCATTGTCGGCTACGCCCGCCGGGTGAAAGACCAGTTCAAATTCCAGGTCGGCTGCCAGGACATCATCTGGCCGGCCGACTGGAAATCACAGGACGACCCGCTGCGGTACATCACCCAGCGGTACACGAGCGCGATCGAAGCCTTCGTCCGCGAAGACCCCGGCCAATACTGGTGGGTGCATCGCCGCTGGAAAACCCGGCCGAAGGGGGAAGTGCCGGAGGCGTATGACTGATCGGGCTTCTCACTCAGATTGCTTCTGCAATTTTCTGCAAAGATTTACGGCAGTCGGGACGTTCATTTTGTCAATCGTATTGGGAATCTATGTGTCGGGCGGTTGGTTTGGTAACAACAAGTTTGGAAACCTCTATATTTCAGTGTCAGCCCAAAACAAAACTGGGCCGGTTCCGCCGGGAGTGTTGGGGCATTCCTGATAGTCGAACTTGACTTGCGGGGCCGGTTCACTCATCGCGAATCCGTCTTGAGTAGTTGCCGATACAACGGCAGCACACGGTCCCAAGTGAATTTAGCTGCGACTTCGCGCCGGGCGTTGTCGATCAGGCGCAAGCGAAGCGCCTCGTCAGTGGTCACGCGTAAGATCGCCTCCGCCAGCGCGGCCGGGTCGGCGACGGGAACCAGCAGGCCGGTCTGATCTTCACGGACGACCTCGCGGATGCCCGCCACGCGCGTCGCGACGACCGGCACGCCGGCGGCCATCGCTTCGATCAGCACTAAGCCGAACCCCTCGGCGGCGCTGGGGAGCACGAGGCAATCGATCTGCTGCAACGCCGACGCCGGCGACGCGATCGAGCCGTGCAGCTTCACACGCTCGGCAAGATTGAACTTCGCGATCGCGGCTTCGATCGCCCGGCGGTGCGAGCCTTCGCCCCACACGGCCAGCGTATACTCGGCGGGCAATTGTGCCATCGCGGCTACGAGATCAGGAACACGCTTGATCGGATCGAGCCGGCCGATAAAGCCGATGCGCTGCCCTGTACCACGGGCCTCTGGCCCGTGCTGGGCGTGTTCAGACTGGAGTAACCGCGGTTCGCGTAGTTCCAAAGTCGCAGGCACGGGCCGGAGGCCCGTGGTACGGGTGACACCTACCGCATTGGGAATGACGACGATTTTCTCATCCGGCACGTCGGCCCAGTCTCGCGCAACTTGAGCCACCGATTCCGACGGCACGAGCACTTTCTCCGCCGCGTGCTGGACGATCCGCTGCAGCCACCAGTGCCACCGCGGCGACGGCTGGGTCGTCTGGATGCTCTGCAGCCACCGCACCTCCGGCAGTGCCCGCGACGCCACGGCGGCGATTGTGTTGGAGTGGATCAGGAAGCTGAGAACCGTATCGATCTGCTGCTCGCGCACGTACGCCCGAAGCTCCCCCACGACGGCCGGCAAGTCGATCACGCTACCGGCGGTGAAGGATTTCACCGCCACGCCCGCCCGCTGCAGTTCCTTCGCGACCGGGCCGAAGCCCTTCAGACAGCCGACGTGTACTTCCGCCGCGCCGGCCGACCGCAGCCGAATCGCCAGTTCGCGCACCACCGTCGGCGTGCCGCCGATTTCGAGGTCGGTGATGAGGAGAAGGAGACGCATAGAGAATTAGCCACAGATGGGGCACAGATGAACACAGATAAAATCTGATATGACTATCTTATCAGTGTTCATCTGTGCCCCATCTGTGGCAAAAATCATTTCACGTCAAACGCCTGCTTCGCCAATTCACCCGGCGAGCCCGCGTCGATCGTGTAAGGCTTGAATCGTACTGCAAACTCAAACGGCTCGGGCTTGAGACGGTAATGTTCCAGCACGCCCGGGCCGCAACTGGCCGTGCCGATGCCGGTTTGGCGGTGGTCGAGGTTCAGCGTGATGAACGGGCGTTTTACCAAGTCGTATGTGTGCTTCGCGTCCTCGAAATCCATCGGCATGTGCCAATGAGCTGAGAAATCGATCGTAGGCTGGCCGACCACCAGCAAGCCCGCGCCGCGGCGGTTGGTCAGGCTCACCCAACTGCAATCGCGGCGGTTGCCATTTTCCTGCGGATAAACGTACGGCGTGTACAACTCATCCACCGTCGCGCTGAATTTCCCGAAGTGGGTCGCGGCAAAAGTATCGGCGTAGCTCTCGCCCGGTCCGCGACCGAACCAGCTGACTTGGTCGAGCGACGGAGCGATCGCCGCCATCAGGCCGATGCGCGGGATCTGAGCCGGCCATTTGCCGGTGAACTGGCCGCTCATGCTGACGATTACATCACCGCTGCCGAGGATCGTCCATGTGTATACGGTGTCGATCCCCTCCTCCCGCTTCACCGGCGGAGCAATCCGCACGGCGGCGGTAATCCGCACCGCGGTCGTGCCGATCTTCTTCACCGTCACTTCGTCCACGCGATGCTGCAGCCAATGCAACCCGGCGTTTCGCCAGACCAACGCGAATTGATTGTCCGGCCCCCAGCCGCCACGGTCATTGTCTGTCGTGGCGCGCCAGAAATTCATCTTCGGCCCGGCGACGATCAACTCGGCGTTCTGCGATTTCCATGATGAGATCACGCCACGAACTTTGTCGAACGTCAAGGTGAATCCAGAACCTGTGACGACGGCGGTGGTCTTAGTTTCCGCCAACTGCAATGCCGGCAGTTGCTTGATGCTGATCGGCTTGCGAACCGGCGCCGCCCAAGGCAGCTTGAACTGCGCCATCGCCACCTCATGCCCGGCTTTGGCCCAGAGCGTGCCTGCCTTCTGCGTGAACGAGAGGTTCAGAAAATACTGATCGGCCGACCGCGCATTCTGGCGCGGTAGCGAGAGAGTGATCGCCTTGCTCTTGCCCGGCTTGATTTCGGGCATCGCCACCGCGCCCGCTGCAATCTGCGCGCCGTCAGCCGTCACGGTGTAGCTGATCGCCAGATGATCGAGCGTGGTAAAATCCAGCCAGTTGGTCAGCTCGATCTTGCCGGCTGCCAGGTCGATCGCCTTGGCGTCGACAGGCCGGATGTGCGCCTTCAACTCCGCCAATCCCGGCGAGGGTTTGCGGTCGGGAAAGAGCAGCCCGTCAGTGACGAAGTTGCCGTCGTTCGGCTGATCGCCGAAATCCCCGCCGTAGGCGAAGTATTCCACGCCGTCGTTGTTCTTCGTGCGGATGGCGTGGTCGACCCATTCCCATACGAAACCGCCCTGCGTGCGCTGGTGGGTACGGAATGCATTCCAGTAATCCGCGAGCCCACCGGGGCCGTTGCCCATTGCGTGGACGTATTCACAAAGAATGTACGGAAGCTTGGTGTACACCTTCGGATCGAGCGGCTGGCCGTAATGCTCAATGCCTTCGGCCGCCTGATCGAACTGGGCCAATCGGTCCACGCCCGTGTACATCTGGCTGAACACATCGCTGACCTCAAACGTGCCGTCCCCTTCGTAATGAAAGAACCGCGTATTGTCGATCTTTTTGGCAGCGGCTTTCATGGCCTTGTGGTTTGCACCCAAGCCGGACTCATTCCCAAGGCTCCAGAGAATCACGCTCGGGCGGTTCTTGTCGCGCTCGACCAAGCGGACCATGCGATCGACGCATGCGGCCTTGTACCTCGGATCATGAACCGGGTTAGTCACCGTGGTCGCTTCGTAGCCGAAGCCGTGGGTCTCCAGATCGCACTCGTCGATCACGTACAGCCCATACTCGTCGCACAAGTCGTACCAGCGCGGATCGTTCGGGTAGTGGCTGGTGCGCACGGCGTTGACGTTGTTCTGCTTCATGAGGGTAATGTCTTCCACCATCGATTCATAACTCACGCTCCGGCCGAGATCAGGGTGAACCTCGTGCCGGTTCACGCCCTTGAACATGATCCGCACGCCGTTGACGAGCAGCGCGGCGTTCTTGATCTCGATCTTGCGGAAGCCGATCCGCTGAGGGATCACTTCGAGCAGATTGCCCTTGGCGTCAAAGAGTTTCACGAGCAGCGTGTAGAGGTTGGGCGTTTCGGCGGTCCACTTCGCGGGGTTTTTCAGGTCGATCGAGAGCGAGAGCTTTGCAGCGCTCGCGGACATTTTCTCTGTACCCGCCACTCCGCCGCTAGCGTCCAACAGTTCGATCTCGATGCGACCCTTCGCCGCACCGGACAGCGTCAGCGCGACATCTAGCGTCGCATTCGTGTACGTTGCATCCAGCACCGTGTTGGCATGTACATCAAACACGTGCGTCGCCGGGCGCACCAGCAGGTAAACGTCGCGGAAAATCCCGCTCAGCCACCACATGTCCTGGTCTTCCATGTACGACGCATCCGACCACTGAATCACCCGCACGGCGATCAGATTGTTGCCGGCTTTGACGAACGGCGTGATATCAAACTCCGCCGGCAGCCGGCTGCCCTTGCTCAGGCCGACCTCTTTGCCGTTCACCCACACCGTGAAGACCGAATCGACGCCTTCAAACCGCAGGATGATCGCCTGCTTCGCCTGCTCCGGCGTGAGGAAAAACGCGCGGCGGTAACTGCCCGTCGGATTCTCCGTCGGCACCTTCGGCGGATCGACCGGGAACGGGTACTGCACGTTCGTGTAGTGCGGCTTGCCGAAACCCTGAAGTTGCCAGCACGAAGGAACCGCGATCGACGCGAACGCCGACGCATCAAACGCCGGCTTGTGGAAATCGTCCGGCGATTCCTGCACCGTCAGCGCGTAATGAAACTGCCACGTGCCGTTGAGTGGAATCAGCCGATCCGACGCACCCCGATCCAACGTGAGCGCAGCCGACTCGTCAGCGTACGGAATGAAGTAGGACCGGGCGGGCAGGCGGTTACGGTTGAATAGCGTCGGGTTTTCCCAGTAGTTCATAGGTTGGGGCAAATTGTGAGGAGAACGGGGCAAGTAGCAAGGGGCTTGTAAGCCCGAATGACGAAACCCGAGGTCCGAAGGAAATCCGAATGACGAAACCCGAAGTCCAAATGAATGACGAAATCCGAATAACGAATGACGAAAAACGCGCCCCCGCAAATTCGTCATTCGGATTTCGTCATTCGGATTTCATTCGGATTTCGGGTTTCGGGTTTCGGGTTTCGTCATTGATTCGGACCTCGGGTTTCGTCATTCGGATTTCATTCGGGTTTTCCCCCCGCCTTCTCCACCAGCAGCTTAAACAGCGCCAGATGATCCGCCTCCGCGTGCAGCCGCTCCGGGTGCCATTGCACGCCCAGCCAGAGCGGGAAAGTCGGGTCTTCCACCCCTTCGATCACCCCGTCCGGGCTAGTGGCGATCACGCGCAATCCCTTGCCGATTCGCCCGACCGACTGCTTGTGCGAGCTGTTCCCCAGCACCTCGGTATGCCCTACCACCTTCGCGGCAATGCTCTCGGCGGCCAGCGTGATCGGGTGCCGCACTTCGTCCTTGCCCAGCTTGCGGTGCTCGATCGCGTTCTTGCGGTCCACCGCCGGCAGATACTGCAGCATGGATCCGCCGCGCGTGAGGTTCATCAGCTGGATGCCCATGCAAATCCCCAGCGTCGGCGTGCGGCGGCGCTCCACCTCCCCCATCAGCGCCCGCTCGAACCGCTCGCGGGCCGGATCGACCGGCACGGTGCCCGCCGCGTAGGTTTCCCCGTACGCCGCCGGGTCCAGATCATTCCCACCGGAAAACAGCACGCCGTCCAGCCGATCGACCATCTCCGGCACCACCGCCAAGTCCACCTTGTACGGCAGCAGCACCGGAATCCCCCCGGCCTTCTCGACCGCGATCGAGTACGCGTACGGCGATTCGTACTGCTTGCCATCGTCGTGGGTGTCTACGGTAATGCCGATGAGAGGACGTCTGGCCATTGCCGGATTCTAACGCGGGTTCGCCGTCATTAGAACCTCGCCCTCGTCCGCTGACTGCTGTACGATTTCCCCTCGCCCTTCGGGAGAGGCCGGATGAGGGTCTTTCGCCCCGCAGAACCTGCCCTAAGTAAATTGAAGGGATCAACTCGGCGTGCGGCTGGCGGATGGAGAGAGCGAGCATGATTTCATGCTCGGCGAGATGTGCCGAACTCTATCGCCCGACAATGACTCCCAACCCCTTACGCCCGTCCCTTATGGCCGCCAGGTCAAAGCGACCGAACCCGAGCACGGAGGAGAAATACGTCAGCAAATGAAGGGAAGGCAGATGCAGTGCGCTCCAACATCACACTTGACCCCAAGCGGGATTCATAGTCGTTTGGTTATGCAGCACCGCCGGACCCGCCGCGTGACTTCATGACTAGACCAACCGCACCGAGTACGAACCCAAGTATCGGCACCGCAATGCGAAATGCCTGCTGCTGTTGATTGGCAGCAGGGCCCTTCAGAAACAGCAAGTAATACGAATCGTAAAGATTACCGGCGCGCATTTGTCGTGGATTTGTCATGATAGATCGAGCTGCGCAAGGAGGCGGCCTCTCATGCATGTTGCCGATCACCACGGGGTTGAGGATTTAGATGGATTGGTTCGGGCTGA
>JBBROD010000029.1:0-49203 GCA_038229715.1 Tepidisphaerales bacterium
TGAATCTGATCAAAATCAACGGCGACAAGCTGGGCAAGCGACGGAGCATCAAGGGAAGACGAAAGATCGCCGGCTGGGATCACGACTTCCTACTGGGCCTGATTAGCAATTGAGATGCCATCCATATGCGGTGGCCCTGAGCAGATAGAATCCAGTATTGCTGCAATTCAAAAATTGCTGGCAATCGGTATAATTTCGGGCCGGGTGGGTATCCCACTGGAAATTGGGCCTCTGTAAACTCGCGCGAGTTCAGTGGCCCGAACCTTCCGGTTGGTGGGATGCACCACTTAGAGAGCCCCGGATTCCATGGCACGTGTCTTTTTGGTCGATGATCACCCGGATATTCGGGAAGTTGTCGGACAGCTTCTCTCCATGCACGGTCACGTTGTCAGCTTTATCACGTCGGGCGAATCCGCATTAGAGAAAATAGAATCCGATCCACCTGAAGTCCTCATTTCCGACCATCGCCTGCCAGGAATGAGCGGTGTTGAGTTGCTGCGCACGGTTCGAAGCAACCCTCGATTCAGCTCCGTTCGCTGTACTCTTTTCAGCGCCGATGCAGACATCGCCGAACTCGCCGCGGAGGCTAACGCCCACGCTTATTGGGTGAAAGGATCGGACGCATTGTTCGATTCGATCGCCCAACTCGGCAAATAGCACAATTCGCCCCGTATCGCAAACTCATCAGGCTAGCCCCGATGGTTGCGGTGCAGACTTATCCATAAGCTTCCAATGTAAATCAACTTGGGCTTGCTTCTCGCTGGCACAACTGGGTGTGGCGAACTTCGGCCCGCAACAGCTGGAGATTTTATGACCGCTCTTAAAGCAATCCGTTCGGCGATTCTCGTTGCCCTGATGGGCATCCTCGTGATCACCACAACTGCCTGCAACACGATCGAAGGCGCCGGCAAAGACACTCAGAAGGCCGGCGAAAAGATCGAGAACGCCGCCGACCGCAACAAGTAAGTGCTGGTGACTAACGGCCGAGGCGGACGCTGACAACCCCGCGTCGTCCTTCGCCCGATTCGTCGGAGCGTGATACAGAGTGTCCGTTGATCCAATGGTTCAACGGACACTCTTTTTACTTTTCAAAGCAAACGCGCGTGATTAGAGCAACGCGCCTTTTGTCGTAGAGTGACACTGGCCGTTTATCGTCATCCTGAGGTACGCCGAAGGATCTCGATCGTCGAAACCCGCTCGCAATCCGAGATCCTTCGGCGTACCTCAGGATGACAAATTCTGAGCCTGCACGCTACATCAAATGCCTCTAGTCGTTAGGCATGATAGGAACGTAGGTGCGGAGGATCGCCAACAGCAGATCCGACGGGCCGGACTTGGTGAGATACGCCGACGCGCCAGCCGATCGCATGGCGTTGGCCATGTCTTCGCGTTCGTGCATTGACAGACCCAGCACCTTGAGGTTCGGCTGCTCGCGGGTGAGTATCGCTGTCACTTCCACGCCGTTACGTCGAGGCATTGAAATATCGCAGATGAGCACATCTGGTTTAAGTTGCCGCGTAAGGTTGACCGCTTGGTCGCCGTCGGAAGCTTCGCCGACGATCTGCAGGTACGGCTCGTGCGACAGGAGACTGATCAGCCCTTCGCGGAATAGCCGGTGATCATCCGCGACCACGATCCGCAACGGCCGCGCTGCGTCGCGCGACGCGTATGTTTCGCTACCGGATACCGCCGGCGGGTTGGAGGGAACTTGATGGGCGTTGCCGTCGCCACTCCGCTCGCCCGCCCCAAGCGCCGACGGCTTTTCAGCCGCCTTGCGTAGCTCGGTCGGAATGGTCAGTTCGATCCGCGTGCCTTTCCCCGGCTCGCGGGCGACTTTCACGTCCCCCTTCATGTAACGAACGCGTTCCTGAATGCGCAACAACCCGAACGGCTTGTCAGCACTTTTCGTCAGTTGCGCCTGGTCAACGTCAAACCCTTTGCCTTCATCGATGACCTCAATGCGAATGCCCTTAATCACCGGATCCTGCGCTACCGTAACAACGGCCGTCTTGGAATTCGAGTGCTGAACGATGTTTTGGATCAGCTCTCGGGTCGCCTCGAACAAAATCAATCTTTCTTGTTCACTGCTGGGTTCGGCCAGCGGATCACCCTCGAAGCGGATCGCCACGCCGTTGTCGCGTTCGGTGGTTCGGACGATCGACTCGATCGCCGGAACAAGGCCCGCGTCATGCAGCACGGGTGGACTGAGCTGACTGGCGAGGTTTCGCGAAGCGTCCAGCGCCTGCACTAGCAACTGCTCGATTTGCTGGACCGATTCCTTGAGCTCGTCGTTGTCGGCCCGCCGGCGGATGATGCCTGCCCGCAGCTTGGCGGCGGATACCAACTGCTGAAAGTGGTCGTGCAATAGCTGTGCAAACCGCTTGCGCTCTCGCGACTCGCTCTCGGCCAAGTCCAGCGCCAAATCGCGAAGCTGCTCGGCCCGAATGTTCGCTTCAGCGGTACGCTCGCGGACACGCTCCTCCAGCGTTTCGTTCAATTGACGCAGGCGGGATTCACTTTCGCGCAGCGTATCCTCGCTGCGGTGACGGCTGGTGGTGTCTCGCCATTGTCCGACAAACCCGTCGGCCAGCCGATTCGCCCGGCATTCGTAGTAGGTCCGCTGCTCGCCGAGATTGAACACGAACTCGCGGTGAAGCGGCTGGCCGGTTTCCACCAGCTCAACGAATGCCTCAAACCAGCCGGCCTCGCGAAGCATGGGAGACATCTCGAATAACCGCCGGCCGATCTGCTGCTCGCGCGGCAGGCTGTTGGTCGCAGCACCCGGCAGATTGATGTACTGGACAACAAAATCCACGATCTTACCGCCGTCATTGCGTACCGAGGTAAACACGCCGAACGGTTCGGGCATCGTGTCTAGCGAAACCGCGAAACGCTCGCCGAGCAGTTGGCGGTCCTGCAGCAGCACTTTGTAATCGGTGATGTCGACCATCACGTCGATACAGCCGGTGACTTTCCCCTCCCCGTCCAGAATCGGCGATGCGTAAACGTACAAGTTCGCGATCGACCCATCCGCCCGGACGATTTCGAGTTCAATTCCATGAAGGAGTTGCCCCGTTCGAGCGACCTCGCAAACCGGCAGGTCGGAGATTGGAATGCTTTTCCCGTCGCGTTTAACTTTGAACGGAAGCGAAGCGGATTGCGGGCCGGAAAGAGCGATCACCTTCCCCACCGGCACGCCCAGGATGCTGGCGGCGACGCTATTGAGCTCAACGTGTTCGCAGCAGGAATCCTTCGCAATCGCCACGCCGATCGGGAGCAGGTCCAGCAATACGCGGAGCGCCTGCCCATCTTTGATGGCGTTCTTTAGGATGGCGTCTCCGCGCTCCGGCATTCGGCAACTTCAATTCTGCAAGCGGTCACTTGGAGGATGAATTTAAAGACCACTCGATCGCATATCGCAACAATTCCTGCCCGTTCGCCAGGTTCAGTTTCTGCTTCAGGTGCTCACGGTAGGTTTCGATCGTCTTGACGCTCAGGCAAAGCTTGTCGGCGATCTGGCTGGTGCCCATGCCCTGGCCGAGCAGTTGAAGCACTTCCAGTTCGCGATCGCTCAACTTGTCGATCGGCCAAGCCGTCGTGGCGGTGTTTGATCCAGCGCCCACCAACTTGCCGAGCAGCCGCTCCGACATCTGCTCGCTGAGGTAGATCTTGCCCTTGAGGATTTGATGAATCGCCGTCAGCAGCACTTCGGGCTCGGCCTGTTTCATCACATAACCCTTAGCGCCGGCGCGCAGGGCGCGTTCGGCGTAGATCGATTCATCGTGCATCGAATACGCCAGAATCGGCGGCGAGCCTTCGCGGCCCGACAGATTCTTCATCAGCTCAATCCCGTTGTTTCCATCGAGTGACACGTCGACCACGATCAATCCCGCCTTCACCTTGCTGACTAATGCCATCGCCTCCTGAAACGTGGCGGCCTCACCAACGACTTCCAGGTCGGGCTCGCCGTTAATCAGGTCCGCGATTCCGCGGAGGAGCATCGGATGATCGTCAACCAGAATAATACGCGTCTTGGGCTTTCCGGGGATTTTCGGGGTGGTCGTCGTAGCCATAGTTTGATCTCCGCAAATGCGTTACACGGGTCAGAAAGATGCGACCATCGTAGCCCGCCGGGCAAATCGAAGCAAGGAATTTAATCGGCTGTGCCCGGGTCTGACACGACATCATACTTCTGTGAAATCGCTGGAGTGCATCGGTAATTCCCTGATCCATTGCCACCCCCGTGCCCGCGTACACTTCGGAAATGAATGAAACGGGCCGCAAAATGACCCGAAGTTGTATTTTTACAGGAGATGTATCATGCCCACCGCAACCGAAACCAGCAGCACATTGAACGACTTGGTCCAAATCTGTCTCGACGGCGAAAAGGGCTTTGCTGAAGCCGCGAGCCGGACAACGGACGCTTCCCTGAAAAACGAACTGACGGACTACAGCAAGCAACGCCGGGATTTCGCCACCGATCTCAAGTCCTTGGTCGCTCGCAACGGGGACAAGCCCAGCGAAAGTGGCGATTTATCGGCCGGCCTGCATCGGGCTTGGATCGACGTCAAAGCCGTCTTCACCGGGAACGATCGCCACGCGATTCTAGCCGAGTGTGAACGCGGCGAAGACTACGCTGTCGCTGCCTATAAGCACGGGCAGGATAGCGGGCTGTCCAGCGATGTGCTGCAACTTGTTGAATCGCAGGCTGTCGCAGTGAAGCGAACGCACGACCGAATCAAAGCCCTCCGCGACGCCGCGAAGAAGTAACTATCTGCATTGAGTCGTTCCGATCTCCCATAGCCGGCGCAGGGTGAGAACTGCCCACTCATCGGCGCTGGCTTCCTCCATTTTTGGACGACAGATAAAAGAGGGTCGACATTTTCGTTTTCATCATTCACCCTCCCGGCTTCAACCGTTTATTTGATACCGATCACCATCGAATCCGGGCCGATCAGATGTTCCACGCGGGTTTTCTTGAAGCCCGCTTCCTTCATCCACTTGCAGCAATCGGCGCCGGTGTAATCAAAACCGCCGGGCGTTTCGATCAGCATGTTAAGGCTCATCAGCAGGCCGAATGCGTTTTTGCTGCGGGCATCGTCGATGATCGCTTCATAGACCAGTAATGCGCCGCCCTTGGGGAGCGCGTCGTAAGCTTTGGCGATCAGCATTTTCTTCTCGGCCAGGTTCCAGTCGTGCAGAATATGCCCCATCACCAGCACGTCGGCGTGGGGAAGCTGATCGGTCAAAAAACTGCCCGGATAAAACTTCAGGCGGTTCTGCAGTTTGAAGGATTTGATGTACTCCTTGTAAATCGGCCCGACCACCGGCAGATCGAACCCGCCGCCGGTGAGATGCGGATTAGCCAGCGCCACCTGCACCGGCAGCCCGCCCTGGGCGGCGCCGACGTCGATAAACGTCTCGTAATTCTTCCAAGGGAACTTCGCCGCGATCGCCATCGCGGCTCCCATGCTTAAGCCCGTCATCGACTTGAGAAACATTTTGAGGATTCGGGGATCAGCATAGAGTGCGCCGAAAAAATTCCCGCCTCTCTTGGCTTCGTTCTGCGGCGAGCCGGTGCGCAGGCCCTCGGTGAGCGAACCCCAGAACGGATACAGCCTGGCGTTGGCCATCTCCAGAATCCCGCCGACGTACGATGGCTTAGCGCGATCAAGAAATAAATCGCCCTCAGGCGTGTTGGCATATTTTCCGGCCTTGCGCTGAAGCATGCCGAGCGACACGAGCGCGTCGAGAAAATCGAGCGAGCTGCGCGAATGCAGGTCAAACTTTTTCGACAGCGCCTTGGCGTCCTTCGGGCCTTTGGCGAGATAAGTGAACAACCCCAACTCTACTGCGGAAAGCAGTGTTTTAGCGCCCCAGAAAGCGAGGCCGAGTTGCAGGATTCCATCAGGCGTTAGGTTAGTTTTGCTCATAATTGAATATGGTGATTGAACCACCCGAAATGGTCAACGTCGATTTTGGATTGAGCGATGCCCGTCTCGATCAACTGCCTTGGAAGTGTTTTCACTCGGGCGGGTTCCGATTCGCCCTCCATCGGCTGATATCGACCTATATCGACTGATGCAGATGCTTCTGCTTCAACCCGCCGTCGCCGTACTTGCCGCCCTGCAGGTGGTGAAGCCCGGCGATTTCGATCGATGCGATCTTGTAGACCCGACGCAGAAAATGCATCCGCACCGGCTCAAACACGGCCCACCAAAACCGCGATGGTTTCGGCGGATAATACTCCGGCATGGCGGATGCGAAATCGGGATTCCACATCGACCGGATTCCACATCGAGATGAAGGCACAAGTCGGTAGCCGCCCGACGAAATACAAGAACCCGAAGGCGATTTCACCTTCGGGATCCTGACTTGTGTCTTCTGATTGCTGAACTCGTCGTTGCGACTACTTCTTCGCAGCGGCAGCCGGCGCGGCGGTCTTCTGGAAGCTGTAGGTCCCGCCGAACTTCTTGCTGAACCGCTCAACCCGCCCGGCGGTGTCGACAAACTTCTGCTTGCCGGTGAAGAACGGATGGCAGGACGAGCAGATGTCGACGTTGAGTTTCGGCTGAGTGCTGCGGGTGACAAACGTGTTGCCGCAAGCGCAGTGAACGTTGCAGGTGACGTACTTCGGATGAACTTTAGTTTTCATGATCGGCTCCTGTTCCCGTCGTGCGTGTGCGAACCGCGCTCACGTCAGCCGGGCGATAAAGGGTTCCTTGCGATACCTCGCGAGGGGGGAGAATGATAGTCGATCCACCCCGAACAGACAAGCCAACGACCGCTGGCCCACCGATGACCCCCGATGACCGTTACCGCCAATACTTCGGACCGACCGGTTTGAGGTTGAGAACACAGCGCCACGCATCGCGCACGTTATCCCCAAGCCATGCTGCGCCACGGAACTACGAAATTTTCAGCCGACTCCGCGAGATAATCCCCACCGCGTGACCGCGTGCAAGTCATTTGCCATGCGACTGTTACCGCCTAATGCAGCTCGGTGGGCTCGAACCACCAACCTTCGGTTCCGTAGCGGGTAATTAGCGGGTGCTTACTAACTTAATGATCGCTGGGAAGGGGTTGATGGGCGAATAGGGGGCGAGTTTAGGCGAATGTTCTAGAAAACCCGGTAGGGTTCCAGTACGGGTTTTCAGAATCGCAATGCGGGTTGTATTCGTGCCTGATCGTCCCAAACCCATGCTGTTGTCCGCAACCCTGCGGTTGGTCGTCATGGGGACGACCGCAAGTATGGGGGAGCATGACGGAACGGCCCAGGATTCGACTGGCGAGCATGGGCGATCTCTGGGCCACTGGACTCGTTTGGGGAACGCATGTAAGGATAGGCCTCGATTCTCGCGAGGGCCATTAATTACATGCGTTCCCCATCAGGCAAACAGAAACGACAGAAACGCCGTGAACGACTTGCGGAACAACGCGAGCAGTTCATCCGCGACAACCCAACCCCATACGAGGGATTCGCTGACATAGCTGTTGTCAATCGCTCGCTGGTTCAATCGGCCATGAAACGGGCGAGCATGACGACTATGCCGACATGGGTGAAAGATAAAAACCGCAGCCCCTCGCCCCTTACCCTAGATGACTTGGCCGTTGCGTATTTTGCTGTTGAGCGAGTCGGCCAATATGGAATCACCTATGGTCAACTCGACCGCTGTTTTAGAACAACCACCAATCGGTCGTGCCATCGAGCCAAGGTGACTGCGGTACTCGCGGCGCTGGTATCGCTGGGGATGATCGTGAAGGTCGGGAACTACTCCGTCGGTCGCAAGGGGAATCAATACAAGATCGTCCGCGAACCGTTCGTCATGGATGACTTTATAAAATCATTGCATTCGTAAAATCCAGTCGCTGCGTTCAGCAGTGTTGGTTGTATCTCAAAACCGACGATAGGTAATTATGGCCGAGATGGTCATACGGTTGATCGCCGGTTGGTGAGGGAATGCAATCTAACTTCGTGGTGAAGGATTTTCAGCACGCCGATAGAACATAATAGAACAACGCAATCCCTCACCGCGTTAATTATGCCCCGCATGGCGATCAACCATGCGGGGCTTTTTATGGGGATTGAATATGACTGAGATAGAGAAAATTAATCGTAAAGAACAGAACGAGAAGAGCGCCAAGGCGGCGGAACAATATGCCTCGCTGGGGTGGCGGGTTATTCCGTTGCACGGGCTCGATTCCGCGGGCTGTAGTTGCGGCAAGTTTGTATGCCCAACCCCAGGAAAACATCCGGTGCCTACGGGTTGGACGACAATCGCAACGAGCGATCTCGACAAGGTTCGCGAGATGGATTGGTCAGGAAATATCGGCATCGTTCCGGGTAAAGAGTCGGGGTTTTTTGTCGTCGATATTGACCCTCGCAATGGGGGAGACGATACGCTGGAAATTATCGAGCATGATAACGGTGTTTTGCCCTCAACTGTTGAGCAGATTACCGGGGGAGGCGGTCGGCATCTTTTGTTCAAGTATCCAAGCGACTGCAAAATCACCAACGGCAAACTCGGTAGCGGAATCGACATCAAGAGTGACAACGGCATGATGGTTGCCGAACCATCATTGCATACAAGCGGTCGTCAGTATGAATGGGAGGCATCGTCTCGGCCAGAAGAAACCGAGATAGCCGCCGCGCCGCAATGGTTATTGAAGTTGCTGGCGAAAGAAACGGAGCCGGTCGAATCCAATCAACCCCAACTTGTCGTCCCAACTATCGTGACTGAAGAAGAAAAAGCCGTCGCGATCAATAGTGCTAGTGCATATCTCAATAGTTGCGAACCGGCGATTGAAGGGGAATCGGGCGGCCTCAGGACATTCAAGATTGCGGGCCGCCTCAAAGCCTTCGGCCTCGATGTTGATACGGTTTGCCAACTTATCGTGGATAGCGATTGGAATCGCGGGTGCTCGCCCCCTTGGAGCGACGACAGCGAACTGCGCGACAAGGTATCGCGGTCGCGACCGTGGGTGAGCAAAAAAGATGCCAAGGTTGCTCAGCCGATTATTGCCCCTATGACCGAGATCGAAAACGCCAATGTTTTCGTTGAGCGATACGGCAACGATTGCCGCTATGTACTCGAATGGCGTAAATGGATTTACTGGGATGGCCGCCGGTGGGCTATCGACCTTGATGGAGCCAGGACTTTCCGGGCGGTCAAACGGTTTGTATCTCGCGATCTCGCCAAGTTGAGTGAAGCGATCAAGGATGACGACAAACGGCAAACATTCTTCAAGTGGGTGGCTCGCTGTCAAACTAAAAACCATATAGAAAACGTAATCGGGATAGCCGCAAAATCCCATGCGATCAATGCCGCGATGCTCGATCAACAGCCCATGCTGTTGAATGTCCAAAACGGTACGCTGGATCTGGAAACCTATGAATTGCGACCGCATGTACGGGAGGATTTACTCACGAAAATCTCGCCCATCAATTTTGACCCAACCGCGATTTGTCCTACATGGGATAAGTTTCTGGCTCGCATCTTTCAGCATGATGATGGAACGCCTCGCGGGGCATTGCTGAAATATGTTCAAGCGAGTGCGGCCTACAGCATGACCGCCGACATCAGCGAGCAATGTTTCTTCATCTTGCATGGCAATGGCAAGAACGGAAAAACAACTTTCATTGAAGCGATCAAGTATGCCCTCGGCGACTACGCCTCAACTCCATTGGAGTCGGTTGTGATGAAACTGGACCGCAAGACGAGCACGAACAGCGACGACGAGGCCGCATTGTTCGGGGTCCGATTCGCGGCATGTAGTGAGACGAACGAGGGACAACGGTTTGATGAATCCAAGGTTAAGCGACTGACTGGAAACGAAACCATCACGGCCATGCGGAAATATGAGCAGCCGTTTACGTTCCCAGCAACGTGGAAGATATGGTTGGATTGCAACCATCTTCCCAAAATCAACGGGACCGATCTGGGGATATGGCGGAGAATCCGTGCCATTCCGTTCACTGCAACGATTAGCGAGGCCGAACGAGATATGGGGCTTGCGGTCAAACTCCGGTCGGAGGCCGCTGGTGTTCTCAACTGGCTCATTCTGGGGCTAAAGAATTGGCGACTCGCGGGCGGCCTCGGGAATCCACCTCAGGATGTGCTCGATGCGGTCAAATCGTACCGATCCGAGAATGATATTCTGGGACAATTCCTATCCGAGAATACCGTGGAATCGCCAATCGGCAGGGTATCAACGAAGTCCCTATACAATCTCTACTCGGCATGGGCTGACAACAATGGGCTTGACCACAAATTGACCGCTATTGCATTCGGTCGCAAACTATCCCAACGGGGCTATACGATCAGGGATTCCAACAGCGTTAGGTACGCTGAGGGATTGGAATTGATAGCGTTCTATACTAATGCGAGCAATGACAGCGATGGGAGCGCGGAGGCTACCAACGGCAAAACCGACTGCGGATTCTAAAAGGTTTCTAACGGATTCTAGATGGTCTGGAACAACGGCAAACGCCAACGGCAATCGGGCCGTTGGTGAACCCCCAATAGTATGATCGTCGTAAAAACCCCATCGATTCCGATACCGTCGGGGCACCACAATGTTCAACTTTCCTAGGATAGTTGGGATAGTTGGGATACTCCGTAAACTATTCTATAAATTTTCTCGTGGGAGACTTTACGGGACATCCCAACTATCCCAACTTTGGGGTTGAAGTCGGGGTTGAAGTCGGGGTTGTAGTCCTAGCTCACGGTTCCTTTCCCAGCAAAATTGCGACCGTCATAGCGAGTGGAAAAGCTACAAGTTGCATTAAAATTGGTTGGCCGCTGTCCGTTGCGAGATACAAAAACCGATAACTAATTATGAAGTTAATTAAGAAGCGAGCCAAGTTAGGTGAGTCGGTCATGATGCATGTCCGTGTGTCAACTACCTTGAAATCGCAACTACATGCGATTGCCGAGTTGAACGCGATAACCGTTTCTACACTGGTTCGCGATACCGTTATCGCGGCCCATCGATTGACTGAGATACAGAACAAACTGGGGAAATCCAATGAATATATTTGATAAACTGAAACAGAGAAAAGCCGACTCGGCTCAATCCGACTTGTCGTCCTATTATCAATTCCTAAAAACCCTGAACGTGAACAATCCGAGCGAGGCCGATCAACTCGCCCTCGATGGTTTTATGTCGCGACTCGGGAAGGATGTGGCGAGCGTTGAGATCGACCGCAACGCGGTTAAGGGGATTGAGGATCGAATCCAAACTCTAGTGGCTCTAAAGGATGCTGATGCGGTCCATACAAAGGCCCATGAAAGGCACGCGGCGGTTTGTCTGGAACGGCAAGAATTTCATCATGCGATCACCGCGAAGGTCGCGAATGCGACTATCGCAGTAGATCGGGCATTGCATGACCTACATCATCGTGGAACGGTCCGGCGTGAGTTGAGCGAGTTGAAAGAATCAAACCCCATTCTCTGGGCCGTTGTTGTTGGCGATGCTGAAAAGAAACTAAAACTATAGTCGTCGCGTTCAACTCGCGATGACCACGGCCGTTATGTTTTTCGCTCATATCCATAACGGCCGTTGCGTTTTCCGATTTTACCGGAAACTACTATTCAAACGATTCAAACGCTGGCGGCCCACGGGACAAGGGTAGGCCGAATGACCTACCCTTGTCTTATCGTTCGCCAGGATGCGAGCCAGCGAGATTGTTACACTGATTTGAGAACGGTTAAGTCATGGCAATCGGCGAGCAAGGGCGTGACTTGCGAACGCATGGCCGTCAAGGCATTTTCCAGTTTGCTCCAATCTCGCCCTGCATAATGCTTGTTCATGCCCGGTTCCCCATGAGCAAGATACATTTCGGACGCTTCCAATCCTCCGGCGATCTTAATCATCCATGCCCCGGTTTTTCGCAATTTGCCGAATGAAAGTTTTCTAACCCCTTCGCAACGATCAATGATGTTTCGCCATGCCGCTTGAATGCTGTCACGTTCGCTGGTTGGCGAAATGACCACCAACGATTCGCCTTGTTCCGAAAGACAGACAAGCCCATGCCGTTTTGATGCCGGCGTTTCTTTCAATACTCTGACCGTCTCCGCCCATAAGAGATGCCGACTGTAAACGCCGGTCTTATGGCGATTGCGTTCAATCATGGGATGGTCGGTGTCCAGCCCCTTCACCATCGACCAATCCAACGATGCTAACCCCATGCGGTCAAAACCGGCGTTCAAGCCCAGCAAAAACCACAGGCGATGGCGGTCGATACGGATGGCGTTATAAATCGCTTTCAACTCATCAAGGGAAAAACGCTCGGCCTCTCGGTGAACATTCGAGAATTTTACCTTAAAGAGTTTGGCGAACCGTCTCGGCATATCCCACCGCTCGGTTTCATGCGACCAAACGAAAAGCATTTTCAATGCTGAAATCAGATGCTTGGCGTACAACTCGCCTATGGGTTTGCCTTGTTGCCGTTGTCGAGGCACGTATTTATTCCAATTTGCCTTACGCGAGCCCGTCGTGGTTTTCTTCGTTTGGTTTCTCGGCAATCCCATCGGCAACGACGCCCAGTACAAAATCACCCTGCGTATGTCGTCCTCGCCGATTGAACGCATGGCACGGTCGTTAATGGCGAGCGTTGGTGGAAGTCGGTCAACCGCTACGCTCAAACGCCATACGAGTTGGCGATAGAATGTCACAGAAATCTGCCTTGCTTCCATTCGTTGAAGTTGCTCGGCAAGGTACGCCGTTCTAACTTGGCGAACCGTTTCCGTTGCGATGGCATGACCTACCGTTTGCCCGTTCAAGAGGACGCCCACGGTCGCTTCCCGCTCGATTCTGGAGCGTTTGAAACTATCAAGGTAAGACAATGACCATGACGACGCCCCAGCCGATTTGACGGCCAACCAGTCGGCTTTGATGCGGGCCGCAAGCCCAAGGGCGTTCGCCTCATCGTCGCCAAGATAAAAACAGTAGGGCCGGGGTTGGCCGTCTCGCCCGATGGCTTGACCGCAGTACCGAACGAATTGACCAGACGCCTTATGCCATGAGATGGAAAGTTTTGTCTTCATGGCCGCACGGGGTCGTACCGGCTGAAAACTGTCAAGAGGAAACCCGTAGGATTCCGGTACTTAGCGAAAAACATAAGGCGAATAAGGGGCGAAGAGAGTAACCAAGAAAACGAATGTTTTCTAGGAAATTACCGCCTAATGCAGCTCGGTGGGCTCGAACCACCAACCTTCGGTTCCGTAGACCGATGCTCTATCCAATTGAGCTAGAGCTGCGAAAAACTGAGTCGCACATCCTGTGACGAAACGGGCTTGGTGTCAAGCGCCACCAGATTGCTGGGATCATTGCGGCGCGGTTACTGGCCGCTGAAGCGACCAGTCCAGAGGGGTTTTTTGGGGGTTAGCAATTTCTGTCGGATCGAGACAAGCTCCTTTGCGGTTCGGGGCACTGTCTGCTTTTGCTGATCGATGTCATCAAACTTTGCCGATCGAAAAGTTCGCGTCTCGCCAATCGCTTTCTCGCCGCGCGGCGGTCAAAAACTCGTTGATTGCGCGATTCTGACTCCCTCCGATGATCCCAACCCCCGGCCGGGCCGGTAGTTGCTTGGGTTTCGCTCGCGACTGGCTGCGGTTGTAAGCGGTTCCAAACGGTTCCAAACGGTTGTAAACGGTTGCTAGTGGTTGCTGGGCGGTTGCGCCGTGTCGTGAGCGGTATTCGTCGTCTTCTGCACGTCATGGATCACCTCTATATACCCCGCGCTGCTGCGCGCCCGGCGTGCCGAATGCGCAGCATGAAGCGATTTTCCTTCGATACGCGCGTTCCTTCCACAAATGTCCCCACGGATTAGAAATCGCGTCTGTGCGCAATGTAGAATGATTCCGCTAGTCCTATGTCGCACGGGCTACCAGCCCGTGTCAAACGGCGCGACCAGCAAAACCGGCGTGGCGGGCGCAACGCCACGATCCGAATCGGGAAACATCGGCTGCTCAACGTGGCTTTTGGCATTCCCAACTCCGGGCGCGCAAATGATCTACTTCGGCATGGGCAAGTTGCCCATGCGACAGTAAGACAACGCGGACCAGACAAGAGGCGCATTCCGTGTCGCACGCGACGCTTCACCCGTGGCTGCTGGCCTTCGCGCCCCATGGTCGTAAGATATGAATTCTGCTTGCGTCGCGTCTTCTTACTTGGCAAGCTTCGTTGACGAACAGCCTGTTTCATCGACAACATAAAACCGGGACAGGGAAAATCCTAAAGTCGCCGGATGGGAGTATTGTACCCGTCCCGTTTTATTCTCCAGATTGACCCGAACACGCGGCGGTTGAGAATAGCGCGTAGGTCCGGCGATGCTGCCCCGGGCCGACGGGCTTACGGATCACCCGTTTGCGTGTTTTCGGAAATGATTGAAGCGGCAATTCTGCTGCAAGTTCAATACCGCTTGTTTGTGGGATCAGGGCGATCGGTTAACTTGTCAGATGGTAATCTATCGCAAAATCCAGCTATAAGGATTCCATGCCCTACATCCGACTCGCCGCCCAAATTATCATCGCACTCGGGATTTTCAACGTCTGGCTGGTGCGCTACAACCGATCGACCGGCTACCGGGGCGGTTCGGCCAACAATATGCGACAGGAGTTTGCAGCGTACGGTCTGCCGTTCTGGGCGATGTGCGTGATCGGCGGGCTGAAAATCGCTTTGGCAATCTTGTTGCTTGTAGGAATCTGGGTGCCTTCGCTGGTACAGCCTGCGGCAATCGCGATGGCGGTGCTGATGGTCGGGGCGATCGCAATGCACCTCAAAGTCGGTGATGCTCCCCGCAAATCGCTGCCAGCCGCGTGCATGCTTGGGCTGTCGATTCTGGCCGCACTGCTGTAAAGGCGTTACCGCCCGAGGGCGACCCATATTAGATACGCATTCACGCCCAGGTAAGCGATGGCCGGCAACATTTGCAGGATTGAGTCGCCGAGCTTCACTCGCACGATCACCGCCACGCCCATCATCAATCCAAGCCCTATCGCCGCAGGAATCGCGAGTGGCGGATAGAGTAACGACAGCAATTGCCCCGTCGCCCCAGCCATTTGCAGCAACGCGACCCCCACCCGTACCCGCTCCAGACCGTACCGCACAAACTCTCGCTGTAGCGCCGGCAAAAGTAGATACCCGACTCCAAATATCAGAAACGAAACGCCGGAAAAAAAGGTGAGCGTGTTGAACAAGGGTGAGGGAGTCTAGTCCTTCGCCGATCCGACTGCTACCAATGCCTCATGATGAAAACTAAATAACCTTCACGTTACGTTTCCGCTGGGCCAAACGCGCGAGAGAGGCAGACCGTTGTCCGGCTTACTCACCCTCCCGAAACGACCGATTGCTACGGCCGGTACTTGATGCAGAATTGCCTTTACTACCGCCAGCCCAGGTAGTCGACTGCAGTGGGATTTATGTGGTGGACGAATCCACGCGACACCGAGCCGCAGAGCCACAGAGTTTTACACAGGGAATCAAACAGAGAATTTTCCTCTGCGCTTTTCTCTGTGGCTTTGTGCCTCGGTGTCGCATGTCGCAAAATCCCAACCGGACAGGGTTATCGCTTCAGAAACGCCGTGAAATTCCCTTCCAGATACCCTTTCACATCCCGCGCCACATGCTCGGCTGTCAGTTTGTAGCCGGTGTTGATCACGTCGATGTACTTATCCGCCAGCACGCGGGTCAGGATTTGGGCGGTGTGGTTCCACTTGTACAGAAGCTGGTCGAGGATTCTGGCATCCGAGTGTTGCGGCACGAAGCTCGTGCCTAGCAGTTCGATGCGCATGCGCTCGATCTCTTCGATCAGCGACGGGTTGTTGAGGAACCACCAGCAGCCGAACGGGAGGAGGTTGCCGAACTTCCGCGCGGCCACGCACAGCTCGTGCTGGTTGTCGCGGCTGAGCATGGTGACGAGGAACTTGTTCTGCGGGAACTTGGCGCACAGCTGGATGACGCAGTCGATCTCGGCGCGGCCGACCATGTCGCCGGCGTCGTTGAGGGCGGGGTTCACCCGCAGGCGGCTGCCGATCATCATCGCGAAGGGCAATCCGCGCTCGGCGCATACGGGGAGCACGACTTGCTCGATCATCGTTTGGCCGGCGCGGGCGGTCGCGTCGGACGGATTCGCGGGGTAGCGGAACTCCGGCGGCAGGCTGACGGCTAGGTAGATCGCCTTCTGCTTGTCGATCCAGTCGCGCAGGAACCGGCGAGACTCCTCGATCGTCTTAGCGCCGATCTCGGCTGACACGTCGTAGCCCCACTCGCTCATCTTCTTCGCAGCCGAGGGAAAATCGCGCAGCAGCGGATCGATCCGCAGCACGGCGGCGAAGCGCGGATCCGTGCCGACCTTCGGGTCGGCCAGCCAGCGGTTACGCTCGTTGTCGTCGAACACCGGGTTGGTCATCGTGATCGACGAGATGTTGGCGACCTCCATCACCTTGTCGATGTACTTGCTGGTATCCTGCTTCGCGAAAAACTTGCGGTACGGCTCAAGCGTTTTCTCGTTCGGATCGAGCCCGACGAGCTGCAGCGACGTCATCACGCCGCGGCAGGCTTCGCTGATCGGCGTGTGCTCGACGAACAGGTGCTTCCAGATGTGGTCGGCCTGTGCGGTCTTGCTCATCTTCCAGAACTGCTCGTACGGCAATACGGTGGCAGGCACGATGCGGTAGACCTCGGCCACCAGGTAATGGTAGGTGACCAGTTCATCCACTCCCCACAGCAGCAGGCCGGCCGGATCGGCCTTGCCCGACGCGTTGGGCACCGGCGTGCCGAACGCGGGCGTGTACAGGTGCGTGTGCAGATCGCGGATCGGCTGCTTCTTCAGCGCGGCGGCCACGGTGGGGGTGATATTTTGAGCGGTGAGCGGCGTGGTGGAGGTAGACATAGTCGGACTACGTTACCGCAAAACCGTCAAAATCGACAAGTCGGTTTTTATTGTAAACGGCGAGCAAAGTCTTGCAGGGATCGGGGCGGCATGACGGAAGACATGCGACACAGAGTCACAGAGGCACAGAGCAAGCACAGAGAGAAGAAAGAAACTACTGTGTGACATCTCTGTGAAATCTCTGTGCCTCTGTGCCTCTGTGTCGCATTGTATTTCCACTATTTCACCAACGGCAGCGTGCGTTTCTCGGCGGCGCTGCGGTAGGCGGTGTCGATGATCTGCTGTCCGATCCGCGCGATCTTCGGGCTCAGCGGGCCGGTGACTTCTTCACCCGTTTCGGCGCAGTGGATCAGGTAGTTGATCGGGTCGTCGTAAGGCGCTTTCAACGCCTCGGAAGGCACTTCGTAGCCTTCGGGCTTTTCGCGGGTTTGCACGCGGGCGAAGTTGTCGTAATCGTAGCCGCTGATCGTGCCCTTGCGCCCGTTGACCACGAAGCCGCACTTGGGTTGCGGCTGGAGCACCCACGGATCGGTGAACGTGCCCCACCGCGTTTCAAACTTGCTCAGGCCGCTGTTGGGGATGTCGTACCTCGCGGCGGTGATGGAATGCTCGTCGACTTCCAGGCCGACGGGCGCATCGAGCATACAGACGACTTCGACCGGCGCTCGGCCGCCCATGAACCAGGTGCCCATGGTCGTGCCGTAGCCCATGTAATCCTGCAGCGATCCGCCGGCCTTTGATTTTTGGTAGAACCAGCTGGTGCCCTTTTGGCGGGCGGCTTCTTCCTCGCTGATTTCGATCTTGTCCATCACATGCCGCATCGGCCCGCGGTTGCCGCCGTAATGGGCGACCTGGATCACTTCGCCGATGACGCCTTCGTCGATCAGCCGCTTGACGGTGACGTACACCGGATACCACCGCAGCGGCCAATTGATCGAAAGCTGCTTCCCGGTTTTGGCTAGCGCGGCGATCATGCGGTCCGCATCGGCCACCGAACTGGCGAACGGTTTTTCGACCATCACATGGCAGCCGAACGGGGCGACGCGCTCGGTCCACAAGGCGTGCTCGCCGGTTGCGGGGCAGAGGATGGCCAGGTCGGGCTTGGTTTGCTCCAGCAGTTGGCGGTAGTCGGGGAAGAACTTTTCGCGCGGCAGCTTCAGCCGATCGAGCACCGGAAAGACGCGCTCGGGCTTTTCGTCGCTCACGCCGACAACGTCCACCTGCGGGTGCGCCATCGCCCGGCGGAGTAGGTCGCCCATGTGCATGTGATCGAAATTAATGCCGACGACTTTCCAGCGTTTCATGAGCTGCTCCTGAGGGGTTGGGTTTCGCTCGCTTAGGATAACGTCAGAATGCGTGGATGAAAAAGAACTGGCCGCTGAAGCGGCCAGTCCGGAAGGGGTTTTGGGTGGTCGACGCGGGATCGGCGCGTCAGCTGGTCAGGCGGGCGTTGGCCCAGTCGGCGTGGTCGAACTGAGCATCGTCGCCGCCGTTGGTGACGACGAGCTTCAGCTGGTTCGCGCCCAGCACCGAGACATTGACCTGCTGCAGCGCCGATGTGGATGTGATCAATCCGCTGTCGAACTTCAGCACGCCATCGACCCACACCTGGAACGTGACCGATCCGCCGGTCTTTTCGTCGTCCAAGCCGATGTCGGACAGGAACGACTTGTACTGGCCGCTCAAGTTGTAGGTGATTTCGCTGGACGCGTGAACGCCTAGCCCCTTGGCGTAGGTGACGCCCTTGATGGTGATCAACGCGCCGTCGCCGGCGAGGTCTTCGCCGTTGGATTTGTCTTTCTCGGTCGGGCCCCAGCCGTTGATGGGCGTGACGGCGAAGGGCAGATCGCTGACGTAGGTCGTCGTCGTGACGGGGACGGTTCCGCCGTACTGTGCCAGTGCGCTGCCCGGGACGATCTGCGACGGAGCGGCGGTTGATTCGCCCGGTTTGGCCCAGCCGACGGCGACGTTCGCCCCGCCGCCGCCCTGCTTGTGCAGGACCTGGAAGTAGTACGACTGCCCGGCGACCAGATTAATCGCGACGGATTTCTGGCTGGCGTATTTGGTCCACACCTGCGAGCCGGTGTAGAGGCTGACCGAGGCGACCTTCACCGCCTGCGCGGGATCGGATGAGGTGGAGAGATCGAACTCGCTGGCGTCGTCGCTGGCGATCCAGAAGACGTAGCTGCCGGTCGCCGGCGCGACGATGTACCCGCGAACGCGGTTGGCCTGGTTGCTGCCGGCCGCCGTCACGGGGATTTCAAGCGACGTGAGGATCGAAGTCGAGTTCGGCGTGGCGCTCACCGGAACGTCGGCCACCGTCTTACCGGCGACGTTGCTCCAGAACTCACGGACGACCGAGCCGGTTGTCGGCGTTGGTGTGGGAGTCGGCGTTGGTGTGGGAGTCGGCGTTGGTGTGGGAGTCGGCGTGGGTGTAGGAGTCGGCGTTGGTGTGGGTGTAGGAGTCGGCGTTGGTGTGGGTGTCGGTGTCGGCGTACCGCTGCCGTAGAACTCGACTTCCGACACGTTGCACAAGCTGTTGGCCGGCCCGATGTAGCGGACGTAGCGGAACGCCGTGCCGTTGCTGACTGCGGCGGTTGTGTAGACGCCGCTGGTCGGGGCGGTGGTGACGGTGTACAGAGTCACCACGCCGCTGGAGAAGTCAGCCGTGTTCGATCCCTGGAACAGCCCGCCGACCATTCGGCTGCCGTAGCTCTTGCGTGGGACGAATTTGAGCTGAGTGATCACCTGAGCGGAGCCGAGATCGAGCCCGACCCACGCCCCGCCGACCACGCCGCTCGGCGCGTCGAAGTAGCTGCCTAGGTTACCGTCGAAGGCTTTATCGCGGGTATTGCCTTTGTCGCCGTAAGACCCGGCCGTGCCGATGATCGTGCCCGAGAGCTTGACCGCCCCGGTGCCCGACGACAGCGCGTAGCTCGCCGTCAGCGTGAGCGCACTAGCTGGCGCGGTGAAGTTGTGCGAGATCGCGCCGTTGTCCGACCAGCCGACAAAGTTGTACGTACTGCCGCTGACCGTGACGGAATCGGGCGCGCTGATTGAGTTGCTGCCGTTGGTGATGACCGATCGGCTGAAGGGCGTCGCGACGGCCTCGGAGTTCAGGCTCGCCACCACTCCGCCGAGGTTGGCGGCGATAGTGATCGTCGTTGTCTGCGGATCGATCCGCAGGACCGTGGTAGAGCTGACGCCCTGGCTGTCGGTCACGGTCATCTTCAGTTCCAGCCACGAGGGATAATCGTGATCCGGCGCGGTAAACGAGCCGCTCGCAACGCCGGCGTAGGTTTGGATGACGTGCGTGTGGCGGCTGTTCGGGTCCGACGCGTTGGCGTGAATGAGGTCCAGTTCCCAGCTGATCTTTGAAGCCGCCAGGTTGCCGTCTTCCTGATCGAAACCCGTGCCGGAGAACGCGATCGCATCGTTCACTTTCCAGTGGAGCAAGGTGGTCGGGGTGACGATGGTAGCCACCGGGGCGGTGTTGCTCGCGCCGTTGGTGGTGATGATTAAGCTGGTTGTGTTCGTAAGCCCGCCGCGATCGGTCACACGTAGTTGGACGGTTTTCGATCCGCCGGTGGTGTAGGTGTATTGCGGCTTGGCGAGGGTTGAATCGCCGAACGTGCCGTCGCCGTTGAGGTCCCACGAATACGTGAGGGTATCGCCGGCGTCGGGGTCGGAACTGGTGGTTCCGTCGAAGTTCACAACGAGCGGCGATGCGCCGCTGGTCTTGTCGGTGGTAATGCGCGCCGTCGGCTGGCTGTTGTTGGAGTTGAACGTGAACCGCCCCACGCGGCCGAGGTCGAGGTCGACGTAGAACAGATCGCCGTTCGGGCCGGTGGTGAGGAAGACCGAGCCGTTGGCCTGATCGAGGAACAGTTGAACGGTCGACGGATCGGGCAGGCCGTTCGCGCCTTTGTACATCACGTAAATGCACGTGCGCGAGTAATCGGCGAAGAACAGCGCGCCGTCATACGCAGACGGATACGTCCCGCCGTTGTAGAAGACGTCGCCGCTGATCGATGATCCGCCGGTCGGTTCGGTTGAACCTGCCACGATCTGGTTGCTGTGGATGTACGCGAAGTACGGGTCGGTTACCGCGTTCGGGTCGGCGTACAGTGCGTTGAGGAGCGGCAGGTTGAGGTTGCGATACGCGCCCTGCTTGGAGTTGCCTTCATACCCCGGCCAACCAAAATTTTCGACGAGGCTGTCGGTCGGCGACAGCACGCGGTCGATTTCTTCGGAGCTGTTGAAGCCCACATCGCCGACCCAGATTTCGCTGGTGCCCGGGCGGAAATTGAAGCGGAACGGGTTCCGCATGCCGAACGCGATGATGCGCTGGGCGTTGGTGTCGCCGGTGGTGTTGGGGTTGCCGGGGGCCGGCGCGCCGGTGTTCGGATCGATGCGGATGATGCTGCCCGAAAGCCCGGTCGGATCGCCGGGCGTGAGCAGGTCCTGAGCGCGGAGCGCGCCGCCTTCATTGACCGGATCATTAATGCCGGGGAATTGGCCGTAGTCGACGCCTTTGAAGCTGGCACCGTCGCCGGAACTGGCGTAGAGGTAGCCGTCAGGGCCGAACTTCAGATCGCCGATCGAGTGGCTGGGGAACTGCTGGGCCCAGTCGTTGACCAAAACCTGCTCAGTCCCGGTCATGAAGTTTCCGCTGGCGGTGAGGCGCGAGAGCCGGCCGCTGACGATCGCGCCCGTGCCGTCGAATACACCGGTGCCGGGGTCGCTCGAAACGCCGGCCGTGCCGTAGATCGGCGCCGTGCCGCCGATACCCGCGTCGTAGGTGTACAGCACGTAAACATAAGGCCGGCCGCTGGTGAACTGTGGGTCGAGCGCCAGCCCGAGCAAGCCGCGATCCCAAAAGTTATGCACGTTGGTGCGCAGGTCAGCGAAAATGTCGGGCGTGGTGTCGTTGAGGTTATCAAACACCTTGATAATGCCGCTCTTCTCCGCGACGAATACCCTGCCGTCCGACGCGAACTGCACGCTCGTAGGCGCGGTCAGCCCGCTGAAGACGGTGGTGTCGTTAAACACCGGCGTGCCGGTGGTGAAAGAAAAAGTGTAGTCGCTGGCGAGCGCGACGCTGCCGCTGTCTTTCACGCCCGACGCCCCGCCGGCGACTTTCACGAAGTAGAAGTTATTGGTGACGGCCAGATCGGCGTTGGGGTTGAGGGTGACCGTTTTGCTAGCCGCGTCGTACGTGACGACGGAGCTGACAAGGTTATTGGACGCGTCGCGCAGCTGCACGGTGGTGCTGTTGACGGTGGCTGCGTTCAGACCGACATCGAATGTCACAGTAACGTTCGACGCCGCCGCAAACTGCTGCGCGCCGTTATAGGGCGTTGTCGCCGTAACGCTGGTGAAGAGCTTGCGGTCCTCCAATTCCTGCGCCACTGCACGCAGAAGCACCTTTTGTTGGCGCGGAGACAGTGACCACATCGATTTGAATCGATACCAGTGTTTCAACATTTGAGTTATCCTAATGGCCAGCCGATTGCGACGGGCACTTCAATCTAACTCACACCCACGTGAGCGGTCGGCAAAACCATACCGAATTCGTCTCGGCTGGCGCTTTGGACATGGTAGTCCGGGAAGCCCCTTTCGTCTTTGCATTTCCGATAATAATTTGCACAGAAAGATTCCAGACGGGCCGTCCAAGCCGCCTCAACCATTGCGGTGAGACCGAATCACCTCGCAGAAGTCCTGGGCGGCTTTGGAAACGGCGGGCCAATCGCCGGTTTGGACCGCTTCGGGCAGAAATAAGGTACTCCCCACACCGCACCCAAACGCACCGGCTGCAAGGTATTCGGCCAGCCGGGCGGGGGTGACTTGCCCGGTGGGCAGCAGGCGCACGCCGTTCAGCGGCGCGCGCAAATCCTTCACATACGAGACGCCGAGCGATCCCGCGGGAAACACTTTGACGGCTGTCGCGCCCAGTTGATGGGCGGTCCATATCTCCGTCGGCGAAAACGCGCCGGGGAAGATCGGCAGGTTTGCTTTCACGCATACTTCGATTACCGGAGCGCAAACCACCGGCGTGACGATGAACTCTGCGCCGGCGGTCATCGCCGAATCCAACTCCTCCGTCGTGCGAACCGTGCCGACCCCAACGCGAACGTCGCGATCCACCGCCGCCCGAACGGCCGAGACAATGTCGCGATAGCCGGGCGTATCGGTGGTGATTTCCACCATCCGCACGCCCCCCTTCGCGGCGGCGATACTGGCGGCTACGCACGTTTTCAGATCGAACCCGCGAAGGATGCCGATGATCGGAATTTCCTCGAACGCCTTAAGCGTGATCATGGTCGCTCCGATGAGGTGAGCGTTCGTATTCGGCGTTAAAACTCGATCATCGCTTTAATCACGCCCGCGTCCGGCGCGAGCCACTTCGGCAGCGTCTCGATGAACTCCGCCGCCGGCGTGCGGTGCGTGATCCACGGCGTCGTGTCGATCACGCCGCTCTCGATCAGCTTGATGATCCGCGTGAAATCGCCGGGCAATGCGTTGCGGCTGGCGAGCAGCGTCGTCTCGCGCCGGTGGAAGTTGGGATCGTTAAACGTCACGTCGCCCTGATAGAGCCCGACAAAGACGATCCGCCCGCCTTGGGCCATCAGCTCGAACGTGCGCATCATCGACGGCGGAGCGCCGGTGGCGTCGATGATGACGGTGGGCAAATCCCCGCCGTGCAGAGCTTTGAGCAGCGCGACCAAGTCGCCTCGGGCGTCGAGCGTGGTCTGCACCTTCATGTGCTGCCGGCAGAACGCGAGGCGCGATTCGGACACGTCGGCGACCACCACCTCCGCCCCGGCCGCTTGGGCGAACGGGACGACGCTCAAGCCGATCGGGCCTGCGCCCAGCACCAGCACGCGCTCGCCTTTTTCGATGTTGGCCCGCGAGACGGCGTGACAGCCGATGCCCAGCGTTTCCACCAGCGCGAGTTGATCGTACGAGAGCGTGTTGCTGACGTGCAGCTTGCGGGCCGGGACGGTGATCCGCTCGCGCATCCCGCCGTCGGTGTGTACACCGAGACATTGAAGCTCGATGCAGCAATTGCTCTTCCCGCGCCGGCAGGCAATGCAGTGCCCGCAATTGAGGTACGGCTCGACCGAGCACTTGTCGCCGACTTTCAGCGGGCTGGCGGGGTCGTTGATTTTCAGCACTTCCACGCCGAGCTCGTGCCCAAGAATCCGCGGATAGTTAAAGAACGGCTGCCGCCCGTGGAAGGCGTGCCAATCCGTCCCGCAGATACCGACGCGGTGAATCCGCACCAGTGCATACCCGGCCGGCACGTCGGTCGGCTCGCTGGTTTGGGTCAGCTCGAACGTACCCGGCGTTTTGAGTGTGAGTGTGTTCATTTTCTTTCGTCGCATGGGCTACCAGCCCATGCCAAATAGCCTGGAGACATTTTTACCACAGAGATCGCAGAGTCACACAGAGGCACACAGAGGAAATTCTTATGCATTTACTCTGTGTGCCTCTGTGTGACTCTGTGATCTCTGTGGTAAATGCGGTTGGCATGGGCTGGTAGCCCATGCGACGTTAAAGGCCATACGCCTCACTCGCCGTCTGTCCGAAAATGCGGGCCTGCTCTGTCGCGCTCAGCGGCTTCGTCCAGTCGCGGACGGTGTCGACCCATGTCTGGTAACCGGCGGCCACCAGGCAGACCGGCCAGTCCGATCCGTACATCACGCGCGACGGCGTGAAGGCGTTCAACACCACGTCGAAGTACGGCTTGAGCGCGGCGGGCGTCCACGTGTTGTAATCCGCTTCGGTCACCATGCCCGACAGCTTGCAGTACACGTTCGGCCGCTTCGCTAGTTCGATCAGGTTGCGTTTCCACGCGTCGATTTCGCCGGTTTTGATGCGCGGTTTGGCGATGTGGTCGACGATGAACACCTGCTGCGGGTGACGATCCACGAATTCGATCGTGGCTGGCAAATGTTTTTCGAATATCAGGATGTCGTACCGAAGGTCGAACTTTTTCAGCAGCGAGACGCCACGGTTGAACGCATCGCCGAGGATGAATTGATCGTCGGGCTCGTCGTGTACCACATGACGCACGCCGCGGAGTTTTTGGTTCGAGGCGTACTCCTGCAGCACCGCTTCCACGCCCGCCGACGCCAGCGGCACCCAGCCGACAACGCCGCGGAGGAAATCGTGCTGATCGGCCAGCGACAGCAGCCAGTCGGTTTCCGCCAGTGACTGCCGGGCGTGTACGGAGATCGCGCCGTCGATCTTCGCCGCCGACAGGACCGCCTGCAGGTCGGCGGGCAGAAAATCACGACGAATGAGTTTTTTTGCATCGTCGATCCACCCGTACTCGGCCGGAGTATATCGCCAGAAGTGATGATGGGAGTCGAGGGTCATCATGTAATCGCCAATGCATTTACCACAGAGGGCCACAGAGAAACACAGAGTGTCACAGAGGAAATACTGGAGATTCAACTCTGTGAAACTCTGTGTTTCTCTGTGGCCTCTGTGGTAAATTCTTTTACTTCGTCCGCCCGCTCGGCCAGGTGACGTTGTGGATCGGCTTGAGAATTTCCAGCACCTCGGCCAGCAAATGCTGATCGAGCGGCTCGGAGCAGACGTTGATGTTGCTGATCATATTCGCCGGGTCGGCCGATCCGACCAGCGTCGTCGCGATCGACTTTTCGGCGATCGAATACTGGACCGCCAGCTTCTCGATGCTGGCCCCTTTGGCTTTGCAGTGCGCGGCTGCCTTGGCGCACACGTCCTTGACGTTCGCAGGCGCCGGATGCCACGCCGGCGTGCCGCGGTTGCTGAGCAGGCCCATCCCCAGCGGCGAAGCGCTGACCACGCCGATGCCCTTTTTCTGCAGGTACGGCATCAGATCGAGCAGCGACGTGTCGTTGAGTTCGTAGTGGCAGTACGAGAGGATCGTGTCGACGTCCACGCGATCGGCGATGTACTTGAAATTCGCCAGCGGCAAGCCGGTGATGCCCACGAACCGCGCCTTGCCCGCCTTCTGCACTTTGCGTAACGCCGGCACGGTTTCGTTCGCCACCTGATCGAGGCTGCCGTATTCCATGTCGTGTACTTGAATGATGTCGACGTAATCCACACCCATGCGGGCCAGGCTCTCATCGACGCTTCGTGTCACCCGGTCGGCGGAGAAATCAAACTTCTGCTCCCCGTACCGCCCGACTTTGGTGGCTAGGATATAGCGGTCGCGCTTCACGGTTTTGAGCGCCTTGCCGAGCACGGTCTCAGCCTTGGTCAGCCCGTAGAACGGCGAGGTATCGATGAAGTTGATTCCCATGTCGAGCGAGACATGCACCGAGCGGATCGCGTCGGCCTCATTGATTTTGTGAAACACCCCGCCGAGCGACGACCCGCCGTAGCTGAGCACGGAGACTTTCAAGCCGGTGTTGCCGAGAACGCGGTATTCCATAGTTACTTTCGAGTACGGGTCCTGAGTCGATCGAGCGCGACGGCGACAATGATAATCACGCCGATCACAAACTCCTGCGTTGATTTTTCCCACTGGGCCTGTTGGGTACCGACATTGAGCGTGCCAATGATCAGCGCTCCAATGACCGTGCCGAAGACGGTTCCCTCGCCGCCCAGCAGGCTGGTTCCGCCGATCACACAGGCGGCGATGACATACAATTCATACGTCATCGCGCCGGTCGGCTGGCCCATGTTTAACTTGCTGAATTCGAGCACTGCAGCGAGCCCCGCAAAGCAGCCGGCCAAGGCGTACACGATGACTTTCGTCTGCTTCACCGGCACGCCGCACAGGCGAGCGGTGGCTTCATTGGACCCGACGGCATAAATCCGCCGGCCGAGCTTGGTATACCTTAAAAATGCCGCGGCTAAAACCGCAGCGGCGATGGTCATCCACACGCCGAGTGAGAACAACTGCCAGCTGAATGTTCGGCCCTGCACCGGAAACATCAAGTGCTGAAACAACCAATTGTTGGATGGCGGGCTGATTTCCTGATTGCCGGCTAGCTTCTTGGCAATGCTCCGCACGATCATCATCATGCCGAGCGTGATTATAAACGGCACTAAGTCCAAGAGCGTGATCAGCAATCCCTCGATGATGCCTACAATCGTTCCAGCCACCATTGCACCGAGTACGGCTAGCGTCGTACATAAAAACGGTTGATCGTGAAGGAACTGCCCGCCATTGGCGGTAAGGATGAGTGCTGTAACGACCATCGAAAGTGCGATGGTGGACCCTGCCGCCAAGTCGATCCCGCCGGTGATGATCACCATTGTCATACCGAGACCCGCCATCGCGTAGACGGCGCTTTGCATCAGGATGTTTTCAAAATTACTGGCGGTGTAAAAGGCAAAACCGGGAACGATGAATCCGAACGCCAGAACGATCGATGCCAGCGCCGCCACCCGGGCCAGTTGCAACAGCAAACCCTTCATCGCTTGCGCCATCGGAGAAGAACCTGGCGGCTCGGTCGTGTTGTCGATCGGATTTGCGCTCATACCGTCTCCTTCTGACTCACTCGCAGAGATCATCCACGAATAACACGAATCTACACGAATAAGAAATCATTCGTGAAGATTCGTGTTATTCGTGGATCAAATGAATGTCTTAACTGAACGATCGCCCTGACCGCGCCCGGCGTACGCGGAGAGAGGAAATCACACGCCTTCCAATTGCCCGACCGCCTCGGCCATCAGGGAATGTTCGTCCCACTCCGCCACCGGGCGGGCTTGGCCGAGCACGCCGCGGTTCATCACGGCGATGCGGTCGCAGATGCCTAGCAACTCCGGCAGGTAGCTGCTGACGACAAGCACGGCCTTGGGCTTGCCGGTCGATCGGCCGGTGGCCAGTTCGTTGATCAAGTCGTAGATTTGTGCTTTGGCACCGATGTCCACGCCGCGCGTCGGTTCATCGAGCAGCAGCACGTCGACATCGTGCTGCAAGAGCCTCGCGATCGCGACTTTCTGCTGGTTGCCTCCCGACAGATCGCCGACGTTTTGCCGCGGCGAGCGGCATTTGACCGACAGCTTGTGAATCCACGGTGCGGACGCCTTGTCCTGTCGGCTAGGCAGCACAAGCCCGAGCGGCCCGAGGTGGCGCGGGTTACTGAGCGTGATGTTGTCAGCGATGCTCAAGCCCAGCGCCAGCCCTTCGGTTTTGCGGTCTTCGCTGACCATGCCCACGCCCTGATCCCACCGCCGGCCGGGGCTGGCGGGGCCGACGTGCGCTTCCACTTTTACCTGCCCGGATTTCACCGGATCGAGCCCGAAGATCACGCGGAGCAGTTCCGTTCGCCCCGTGCCGACGAGCCCGGCGATGCCCAGCACTTCGCCGCGGTGCAGTTGCAGCGTCGCGCTACGCGGCTTGGTGTAGCCGGCGAGTTGATCGACTTCCAGTACCAACTCTCCGGGCGTGTGCTGCGTGCGGGGATACAAATCTTCCACATCGCGACCGACCATCAGCTTGATGATCTGCTCGTTGCTCGCGTCCGCCGTCGCGCCACCGCCCACGCTCACGCCGTCGCGCAGCACGGTGTAGCGATTGCTGATCTCGCGAACCTCTTCCAAGAAATGGCTGATGTAAATAATGCCCATGCCCGTGTCGCGCAGCCGGCGAAGCATGGTGAACAGGTTGGCGATGTCGCGGCGGGTCAGGCTGCTGGTCGGCTCGTCCAGCACCAGCACTTTACTGCCCAGCGCCACCGAGCGGGCGATCTCCACCAACTGCTGCTCGGCGATCCCCAACTTGCCGGCTGGCGCACCGGGGTCGATGTCTTCCCGCCCCACTTCTGATAGCGCCTGTTTGGCGCGCTGGCGCATCGCGCGCCAGCCGATGAACGGCCCCGCGCCCGGCTCGACGCCCATCAAAATATTTTCCATCACGCTCAGATGCGGCGCGATGGACAACTCCTGGTAAATCATCGCCACGCCGGCCTTGCGGGCCTGCAGCGGATTGCGCGGGTGGTACGGCGTGCCCGACAGAGTCATCTGGCCGGTATCGGGCAGATGCGCGCCGCTGAGCACCTTCATCAGCGTGGATTTGCCCGCGCCGTTCTCGCCGATCAGCGCCAGCACCTGGCCGGCGTCGAGCGACAAATCGACGTTCCGCAGCGCCAGCGTCGGCCCGAAACGCTTGGAGACGCCCTGCATCGAAAGCAGCGTGCCGGGTGTAGGGGGTTGTTGCGAATTGGACGTCATGGCCAACTCCGTCGATGAACAAATGATCGTCATCCTGAGGTACTCCGAAGGATCTGGAAAGCCGGAACCCGCTCGCAATACGAGATCCTTCGGAGTACCTCAGGATGACGAAATTGAGTATTTCCAGAAAATCTCTCCTTCGCACTTTCCTTCGCAGGACAACTCAGTCCTTACTTGTAGCAACTTATTTCTCCAGCGTGATCTCTTTAATCTCCGGCTTATCGATATTGTCCTTCGTCACCGTCGCGGTGGACGTGGCGATGGTCGGATCGATCTTCTGGCCGTTCAGGTGAGCCACCATGTTCTTCACGCCGAGATAGCCCATCTTCTTCGGGTCCTGCGTGACGATCGCGGCGATTTTCCCTTCGCGAACGCCGGCCAGCAGCACTTCGTGGGCGTCGAATCCGACGTACGGGACGCCGACGTTCACGCCTTGCGCGCGGAGCGTATCGAGTTTGCGGAGCATGCCGATCGCCGTCGGCTGGTTGCTGGCGAAAATGCCGTCGACGGTCAGCGCGTTGTTCGCGGTAAACCGGCGGAGTAGCGCGTCGGCGGTTTCATTCGCGTCGGTCGTGCTGCCTCCTCCTTTTGTGTAGGCGCTGTCGACGAGCGTGAGCCCGAGTTCCTTGATGCGGTCGACGAAGCCTTTCTCGCGGGCTTCAGTCGAGCCGGAACCTTCGAGGAACCGCAGCATGATGACCTTGCCGCCGTTGGGTTTCTTATCGCCGATGGCGGCCACCAGCGCGTCGGCCGCCTGCTTGCCGGCGGCGTAGTTGTCGGTGGCGATGACGCTGATCGGCTTATCGCTGTGCAGCGTGCTGTCGATGAGCACCACCGGCACCCCGCGCGCGACGGCCGACTCCACCGGGCGGACCAGCGCATCAACATTGGTGGGCGCGAGCACGATGCCCGCCACGCCGCTGTTGACCATGTTGTCGACCATGCTGGCCTGCTGGCTGTGCAGGGTTTCGGAGTCCGGCCCGGTCCAGACGATTGCGACGCCGGCTTCCGCCGCCGCCTGACGCGCGCCGGATTCGACGGCTTTCCAGTAGGCATTGACCGTGCTCTTGGCGATGACGGCGATCTTCTTCTGCCCCCCCGCCGCGGCCGGTTGCGTGCTGGGCGAAGAACCGGCGTCGCCGGAATCTTTATTGCAACCCGCCAGCAACATCGCCACGCTGAACCCCGCCAAAAGCAACATCTGTGAGATGGATTTTGCGAACATGATGAACCCTCGAAAGAGAATGTCCTGCGACTTTTTTAGCCTGCCGCACACTTGTCAATAACTTACAGCCTAAGAGCTTCTAAATTAACCGCGAAGACGCGAAGCATACCAAAAACCAGAATCACCCGCGTTTCTTCGCGCCTTCGCGCCTTCGCGGTTGTATTTTGAGTTATTTTAGAAGCTCTAAACACCTTTGGCCAGGAATCCACCATCGACAATGATGGTTTCGCCGGTGACGTAACTGGCTGCGGGAGACGAAAGGTACAGCGCCGCGCCGGCGATTTCCTCCGCCGTCCCGAACCGCGCGAGCGGCGTGTGTTTTTTGAGCCAATCGCCGCGCGGCGTGCCTTCGATCAGCTTGCGGTTGAGTTCCGTCGGCACGACACCCGGGGCGATCCCGTTCACGCGCACGCCGATCGACGCCCACTCGTTCGCCAACCCGCGAATCAGGCCGAGCACGCCGCTCTTGCTGGCGGCGTAGGCCAGCACTTCGCTCAGGCTGATGAAGCTGTTGAGCGACGCGACCAGCGCAATGCTGCCGCGCTCGCCGCAGGCGTCGGGGGTTTGCTCCTTCATCACCTTGGCCGCCTCGCGGGCGACAAGGAAACTGCCCGTGAGGTTGATCTTGATGATCCGCTCGAACTCCTCGCGGGTGACTTCCAGCGACGGCTTGCGCGCGATCACGCCGGCGGCGTTGACGACCACATCCAACCGGCCGAACGCCTGTGCGGTTTTGGTGACCGCAGCGGTGATGCTGGCTTCATCCGCGACATCCATCTGCACCGCATCGTGACCGGCGCCCAGTTCTTTCTTGATCGCGGCGACCTTATCGGGATTGGTCGAGCCGGCCATCACCTTTGCGCCCGCTTGGGCAAATCCCAGCGCGATCGCCCGGCCGATGCCGCTCGTGCCGCCGGTCACCAACACCACTTTGTTGGACAGATCAAATCCGCTGTAGCTCATGTGCGTTCCTTACTAAAGATGACAGATGACTCACCCGTACCACGGTCCTCCGGACCGTGCCTGGCACCGTTTTTTATTTCAGTAAATTGTGTTCATGCCAAGTAAAAAAGCACTCCGCACGGGCCGGAGGCCCGTGGTACGGGCGACATTTCTGCCGTTAGTCTACTGCTTTCAACTTACTGCGATCGAACGTAAACTTGGCTTCCTCCGCGATCTCGGCGAACGCGCCGATCTCGGCGTCGGTCATCAGCAGCCCGCCGTGCTTTTGCGTTTCGGCGAAGGCGCGGGCCTCGGGCTGGCCGGGCAGAAGGCATTTATCATTGCCGGCCGACAGGATGTTGTCGATGACGGCTTTGACGTTGGCGGCCTGATCGCGCCCTTGCGCGAAATCGCCGCAGTCGATGGCGTCGGCGCGGATACACTGGAAGTAGAAATTCGGCGTGTGCTTTTCGTCCTTCGCGCCCTCGCTCCAGCGGCTGCGGAGCATCGGGAGCGACCCGCCGGTGTAGGCGGCCATCAGTTCGTCGATCAGCGACAGGCCGTAACCCTTGTGTCCACCGAACGGCAGCAGCGCGACGACTTTGGCCGGATCGGTGGTTTCCTTGCCTTCCTTGTCGACGGCCGCCCCTTGCGGCAGCGGTTTGCCCTCGCGGGCCAGCACCTGCACGCGCCCCATGGCGACGGTGCTGGTGGCCCAATCGATACAGACGGGGAAGCCGATGGCTTTGGTCGTTGGAAACGCCCACGAGTGCGGGTTCGTGCCCAGCGTCGCGGTCTTCCCGCCAAACGGCACGACTTCCGCCAGCGCCGCCGTGCAGCAGGTGTAGGCGATGTAGCCTTTGTTGGCTGCGTCGATGACGTACCCGCCGCCCCAGAGGTAGTGGAAGGCGTTATCGACCGCGACCACGCCAACGCCGTACTCGTCGGCGAGCTTCATGCACCGGTCCATCGCGGCGAACGCGGTGGCGGGGCCGATCTTTTTGTTGGCGTTCCATTTTTCGACCGCTTTGTACTTGCTGGGGATTTTCTCAATCGAAGCATTCGGCACGCACCCGCCGGCGCCGGAGCCGAACAGGTGATCGAGGTGCAGGGCTTTGATCGCGTTGTGCGTCTTGATCCCGTGGGCCGACGCCATCTCGCAGAAACGGGCGGTGGCCTGGCTTTCTTCCTTACCGAAACCGCGGTGCTCGAACGCCCTGGCGACCAAGTCGTTGTGCAGCGGGATGGGCATGACGTAATTGGGCATAGTGTTCTTCTACTTTCTGAGCCGTGTCATCCTGTTTCTGAATCGTGTCATCCTGAGGTACTCCGAAGGATCTCGGGTGTCGAACAGCGCTCGTTATTCGAGATCCTTGGGAGTACCTCAGGATGACGATGCAATACAACGTTAAAACTCGTTCGCCTGAATAAAATCCTTCTCGCCTTTCAAGAAGTTAACCACATTCAGTGCCGCCCGCACGCCCTGCCGCTGAACGCTTTCGTTCGTGCGGCTGCCGATGTGCGGGGTGATGATGATGTTTTCGATCTCCTGAAAAATGTGCGGGCTGCGCATCGGCTCGAACTCCATCACATCGGTTGCATAACCCCAGAGCTTGCCGCTCTTGCACGCATCGGCCACGTCCTGCTCGACGATCAAAGCGCCTCGGCCGGTGTTGATGAGCAAGGCTTTGTCTTTCATCAGCTGGATCGATTTTTTGTTGATCATGCCGCGGGTTTTGTCGGTCGCGTGCGTGTGCAGGCTGATGACGTCGGACTCTTTGAGCAATTCCTCAACCGTGTGCTTGCGCTCAAGCCCGGTTTCTTTAGCGAATGGTTCGTCCCAGTAATTGCCGTAGGCGATCGGCTTCATGCCCATCGCCAGGGCGCGTTTGACGACTTCCTTGCCGATCCGCCCCACGCCGACGAGCCCGAGCGTTTTGCCCGCCAGCTCGCAGCCGGTCTTGCGTTTCCATCCGCCGGCTTTGGTGGATTGGATGTGCGGGTAAAAGTGCTTGGCGAGCGCGATCATCAGCCCGATCGTCTGCTCAGCGACCGTGGTCTCGTTCACGCCGGGCGTGAAGAGGACGGGGAGTTTTTTCTTAGTCGCATGCGCCACGTCGATCGAATCAAGCCCGATGCCGTACTTGGCGATAACCTTTAGCCGCGGCATGGCGGCGTCGATGACTTTGGAGGTGATGATGTCGTCGCCGTTGAGCAGGCCGTCCAACCCGCCGTTGGCGGTGACGAGTTCGAGCATCCTGGCCTCGGTGAGCGGCCCGCGCTCGCGGACGATCTCGAAACCGCTTTGGGCGAGAATGTCGTGATGACGCCCGGGCGTGTCCTGGAAACTGGTGGTGGAAAGCAATATTCGCATAAGTTTTTCATGTCGCATGGGCTACCAGCCCATGCTTGGAGCTTCTAAATTTACCGCGAAGACGCGAAGTCGCGAACCATACCAGAAACCAGAATCACCCGAGTTTCTTCGCGTTCTTTCTTCGCGCCTTCGCGGTTGTCTTTTAGTCATTTTGGAAGCGCTTAGCACACTCATTGAGCATGGGCTGGTAGCCCATGCGACCAACACGTTACCGGCCGGAGTTTAACGCCATCAAGTGTCTTGCGAAATGATCCTCAAGAATTTCATCGAGCGGTACCGGCCGTTCGCCCCCGCCGGAGGCCCGTGGTGCGGTCGAGGTTTTCAAACTGATCCGCAACCGTCGGCGGAAACAACTTGACAATCGTTGCTTTTCATTTAGACCATCCGGAATGAACGCTGCCAACCCATCGCATTTCGCTATCGGACTTGATTACGGAACCAATTCCGTCCGGGCGATTGTTGTTGACGTAGCCGACGGGCGGGAACTGAGCTCGGCCGTCTACAACTACGAGCACGGCGAGAGCGGCGTGATGCTTGACGCCTCGAAACCGGACTTGGCGCGTCAGTCTCCCGCAGACTACCTCGTGGGCTTGGAGAAGGTCGTGCGAGAGGCGCTGGAACACGCCGCCGCCGATGGCGCGTTTTCTACCCGCCGGGTGATCGGCCTGGGTGTGGATACGACCGGCAGCACGCCCATGCCGATCGACAAGCAAGCGCGGTCGCTCAGCGACTTGCCGGCGTTCCAGAACGACTTGGACGCGATGGCCTGGCTGTGGAAGGACCACACTGGCCACGCCGAAGCCGATGAGATCACCACGGCCGCCTCCATCCAGCGGCCGGACTATCTGCTCAAGTGCGGCGGGCGGTATTCCAGTGAGTGGTTCTGGGCGAAAATCCTCCGCTGTGCCCGTGTGAACCCGAAGGTGTTTGAAGCGGCGCACACGTGGGTGGAAATCGCCGACTGGATCCCCGCGATGCTCTGCGGCGTGACTGACGCCAGCGCCATCCGCCGTGGGATTTGCGCCGCCGGCCACAAGGCGTTTTTTCACACCCAATGGGGCGGCTATCCCGACGTGGAATTCCTTGGCACACTTCACCCGGGCTTGAAACGCGTGCGCGACACGCTTCCGAACGAGGTTTACAACGTCGCTACACCAGCCGGTATGCTCAGCCCCGAATGGGCCGCCAAGCTGGGACTGCCGGCGGGCATTCCGGTGGCGGTGGGCGCGTTTGACGCGCACCTGGGCGCGATCGGCGCGGGGATCGGCGACGGCACGCTGGTCAAGATCATCGGGACGAGCACCTGCGACATCATGGTCAGCCCCGTGAGCCGCAACGTCGCCGATATCCCCGGCCTGTGCGGGATCGTGCCCGAATCCGTCCTGCCCGGCTACCTCGGCCTTGAGGCGGGCCAGTCGGCGGTCGGAGATATCTTCAACTGGTTCGTCAGCAAAATTAAGCCCGGCGGTGAAGCCGCCACGCACGACCAACTCTCCAAGGGCGCCGATGCGCTCCGCCCCGGCGAAAGCGGGCTGCTGGCGCTGGATTGGCATAACGGCAATCGCACGGTGCTGGTCGACCAGCGACTGACCGGCCTGATGCTGGGCATGACGCTCCACACCACGCCGGCGGAGATTTATCGCGCCCTGATCGAAGCCACCGCGATGGGCGCGCGTACGATCATGGAGCGACTTGAAGAATTCGGCGTGCCGGTGCGGCGGGTCGTCAACTGTGGCGGCATCTCCGCCCGCAGCCCGCTGGCCATGCAGATCTACGCGGATGTGATGAACCGTCCGATCAACGTCTCCCGCAGTTTGCAAACGTGCGCTCTGGGCTCGGCGATCGCCGGCGCGGTCGTCGCGGGATCGCGCAACGGCGGGTACGACCGATTTGAAGACGCGATCCCCAAAATGACCGGCACGCAGCCGCGCAGCTACACGCCGAACCCCAAGAACGTCGCCACGTACCAAGTGCTGTACGAACAGTACCGTCAACTGCACGATGCGTTCGGCATTAGCGGGGAAACCCGCGATCTCTCGAAGGTGATGAAAACGCTGCTCACCCTTCGCGATTCGGTCCATCAGAACGACAATCACTAAGCCTATTTTGGAATCACCCATGCAAAACCCGCTTCAATCGTTGGAACTTTGGTTTTTCACCGGCAGCCAGCACCTGTACGGACCGGCTGCGCTCAAGCAGGTGGCAGTGAATTCCGAGACCGTCGTCCAAGGGCTGAACGCGGGCGGACGAATCCCGTTAAAAGTGGTGTTCAAAGGGGTTGGCACGACGCCGGAAGAAATCCGCAAATTCTGCCTCGAAGCCAACTCCGCAGCCGACTGCGCGGGTGTGGTGTTTTGGATGCACACGTTCTCCCCATCGAAGATGTGGATCAGCGGCCTTAAACTGCTGCAAAAGCCCGTTCTGCACCTGCACACGCAGGCAAACCGCGACCTGCCCTGGGCGACGATTGACATGGATTTCATGAACCTGAACCAGGCCGCACACGGCGACCGCGAACACGGGTTCATCCACACGCGGCTGCGGCTGAACCGCAAAGTGGTGGTTGGGCATTGGTCGGAAGCGTCCGTGCAGGATCGCGTCAGCGTCTGGTCGCGCGCGGCGGCGGCGTGGCACGATTTACAGGGCGCGAAGTTCGCCAGAATCGGCGACAACATGCGCTACGTCGCCGTCACCGATGGCGATAAAGTGGCTGCGGAATTGCGGTTCGGGTTCGCGGTCAACACCTACGGCGTGGGAGACGTGGTCCGCTACGTCAACGACGCTTCCGACGCCGACATCACCAAGCTCTGTCGCGAGTACGAAAGCGCCTACGAGCTGGCCCCCGCGCTGCGCCACGGCGGGGATCACCATGAATCGATCCGCGACGCGGCCCGCATCGAACTGGGCCTGCGCGCGTTTCTCACCGAAGGCGGATTCAAAGGTTTCACCACAACGTTTGAAGACCTGCACGGCCTGAAGCAATTGCCGGGCCTGGCGCCTCAGCGGTTAATGAACGACGGTTACGGCTTCGCCGGCGAGGGCGATTGGAAAACCGCCGCGTTGCTCCGCGCGACCAAGGTGATGGCGTTTGGCCAGCCGGGCGGCGCGTCGTTCATGGAAGACTACACCTACCACATGGACCCGGCCGGCCAGCTAGTGCTCGGCGCGCACATGCTCGAAATCTGCCCGTCGATCACCGCCGGCAAGCCGTCGCTGGAAGTTCACCCGCTGGGCATCGGCGGGAAGGCGGACCCGGCGCGGCTGGTCTTCAACGCCCGCGCGGGTGCGGCGATCAACGCGTCGTTAGTGGATTTGGGCAACCGCTTCCGGCTGCTGGTGAACGAGGTCGATGTGATCGACCCGCCCGCCCCGCTGCCGAAACTACCGGTCGCCAGAGCGGTATGGAAGTGCAAGCCCGACTTCAAAACCGCCTGCGCCGCGTGGATTCAGTCCGGCGGGGCGCATCACACCGCCTTCAGCTACTCCGTGACCGCAGAGCACATGCAGGATTTTGCGAACATCGCAGGGATTGAAATGGTCCGCATCGGCGAGAAAACCGACATCGACGATCTCCTGCAGAACCTGCGGAACAACGAAGTTTACTACTACCTGGCGAACGGCCTGCAACAGGTGTAAATCAAATGAGTTACCAAGAACTGAAAACAAAAGTCTACGAAGCCAATCTCGCGCTGGTTGAATCGGGATTGGTAGTGCTGAGCTGGGGCAATGCCAGCGGCGTGGACCGCGCCAAGGGCATCATGGCGATCAAACCCAGCGGCGTGCCCTACGCCAAACTCAAGGCCGACGACATGGTGCTCGTGTCGCTCGATACCGGCCTGGTGACGGAAGGCAGCGCCCGCCCGTCGTCGGATACGCCGACGCACCTGCATCTCTATCGCGAATTCCCCGAGTGCGGCGCTATCGTGCATACACACTCGCTGCACGGCACGAGCTTCGCCCAGGCCGGGCGCGAAATTCCCTGCCTCGGCACGACGCACGCGGACAACTTTTACGGCGCGATCCCCGTCACCCGCGCGATGACGCCGGGCGAAATCCAATCCGACTACGAGCTGAATACCGGCAAGGTGATCGTGGAGTGCTTTCGATCGAAGAAAATCGACCCGGCCCGGGTGCCCGGCGTTTTAATCGCCGGCCACGCGCCGTTCGCCTGGGGACAGAATACGTCCAAGGCCGTCGAGAACGCGATCGTGTTGGAGTTCGCCGCGCAAATGGCGATGAACACGTTCCTCATCAATCCCGGCGCGACCGGGATTGATGAGGTGCTGCTGGACAAGCATTACCTCAGAAAGCACGGCACCAAAGCCTATTACGGCCAGCCGGGCAAGTCAGAATCGTAAGCCGAACCCGCTCGCGATGCATTCGCCGTTTTGTGCGGACTCCGTTTAATTCTGCGGACTTCGTTTAATTCACGCCCATCAAGCAGCGTCATCCTGAGGTACGCCGAATGATCTCGAACCTCGAAAGCTGTTCGCCATTCGATATCCTTCGGCGCAGCTCAGGATGACGATTTCTGAGTTTGCACACTACATCAAATTGCGCGCCGCTCTCACTGGCGTGCCTATTTGGCTTTTGCATCGCCGTCGTATTGGAACTCTTTCAAGTATTCGCGCAGGAACGAGAATGAAGTCGATTCCCCATCGGTGCGCCACCGGCCGACCGCTTCGGGCGTGACGGGAATCTTTACCAGCGGCATGCCGAGGAACTTGCTCAACGTGTCCAACGTGGCATCCTGCTTCAGCACGAAATCCTCGAACCGAACCGTCAGCCATCGCTTGGGCTTGGGCGTGGCTTTGATCAGATCGACCTGATATTTCCAACTGATCGCCCGACGGCGGCGGACGTTGTCGGTCTTTTCGTACTCGATCCCGAACTTCGCTAAATCATCCGTGAAATGCGCCGATAGGATCGAATCCCGCGGATCGCGAACCCAGTGGATGTAGTGTGCGTCCGGGAACATTCGCACGATCCACGGCAAGGCCACTGTGGTTTCCGGCAGTTTCCAGCCCTTTTTTACCGCCGGGCTTTGCTGGACGGAAGCGAGGAACTGTTTTACCAGCGTTTCAAACTCGGGATCGATCGGCATCGTGGAGAGCTTGGAGAAATCCCACTGGTTATTGCCGAGATATTTCACATGCTTGGAGATCACTTTGCAGGCGTCGTACATCGGCTGCGCGGGCAGGAGATCGCCGCTGCCGTTGAGCGTGTTGCCCATGTAAACGCCGCTTTGGCTGAGCGTATGGCTCATCGCGCGCGTTCCGCCGTGCCCGCGACCGATGATCGTCACCAGCAACGATTCGTCGACATTTTCCGCACCCGGGCGATGCTCGCCGCGATCCGCGTACTTGTTCTTCTGCTGCAGCTTGGCGGCCTGTTTCGGATCGCCGATATGGAACAGGTCGTACGCTTGTTGCGAGGACGCGATCCGCTTCACTTCTTTGTGGCCGTGCCAATTCCCGGGATGGATCATCGGATTGGAAACGCCGGTTTCTTTTTCGCGCTTTGCGATCCAATCGTCCATCTGTTTCTTCAGCGATTTCACGATATCAGGGTGTTGCTCGGCGAGATTGACGTCTTCGTGCGGGTCCTGGATGTGGTTGTACAGTTCCACCGGCGGGGCGAAATGGAAATCAGGCTCGAGGGCGACGATCAGCTTCCACTCCGGCGTTCGCCAGCCGTGCTTACGCTGCCAGGTGCATTCGGTGATGTAGAAGCCGCTGTCAAAACTCGCCGCGTCGCCGCGGACCAGTTTCATGACCGACTGCCCGTCGAACTTGGTTTTGGTGTTGATTCCTGCCAGTTCCATCAGTGTCGGAACGAGATCTTTGTGCTGGTTAAACCCCTTGATCCGCCGGCCGGCCGGAACTTTGCCGGGGTATCGGATGATCAGCGGAACGTGCAATGTCACGTCGTACAGGCCGTGATGATCGAACCAGCATTGATGGTCATAAAGCGTTTCGCCGTGATCGCCGTTGATGACCACGATCGTATTGTCAGCGATGCCGAGTTGCTCCAACTGGGTGAACAATCGCGCGATGCAGGAATCCATGTACGCGATCGCGCCGTCGTACTGGGCGATGATGTAGTCCTTATCCGTACAGCCCGGCGGGAACCACGTCGCGAAGTAATCGCGGAACGGTTTGAAGTTCATCACCGGTTCGAGGCTCTTGTTTTTCGGATCGCATTCATCGCCGTGATAGAACATCCGATCGAACGGCACGGGCGGCAGGTACGGCGAGTGCGGATCCATGTGCCTGAGCATCATGAACCAGGGCTTGCCCGTCTTTTTTGTTTCCGCGGCCAGCCGGTCGATCTCCGGCTGCGTTACTTTATTCAGATTCTGCGCCTTGGGCGCCGTGCCGGTTTCCCAACTGCCCCAACCGGGAAATTCCAGGTATTTATCAAATCCGCGCGACGCCGCATTCCATTGAAACCCCACGCAAGTGGTGTTGTAGTCGGCGGCCTTGCAGATTTCGGCCAGCGTTTTGACCGTCTTGGGCAAACCGCCTTGATGACGCAGCGCGACAACCGTCGTACCGAAGCAGTCGCGGCCGGTCAGCATCGACGAATACGCCGGCGTCGTCGGGATATGCGCCGAGTAGGTGTTTTCAAAAACCGTCCCCTGCGCCGCGAACTTATCGATGTGCGGCGTGGTCAATCGCGAATAGCCGAAACAACTCATGTGGTCGGCCAGCAGCGAATCGATTGCCAGCAGCAGGATGTTGGGCCTGGATTCGGTCTTCGGTGCAGATTTCTTCGCCATAGTGATTCCTTAAGCGTTGATGGTCACTCGCCGGCCGGTATCGGCCGACTCATAGCACGCCAGCGTCATCGCCAGCGAGGTACGTCCCTCGACGGGGGTGCAGATCGGAGGCCGTTTGCCTTCCATAAATTCCAGCAGCGGACCGGCCAGCGCCTCGATCCGCTCCCCATGATTCGACGGCGACACGATGCCGCTGTCGGTCCATTGATTTGTTTCGGTAGTCAACCATTTGAGCCCCACCGCGCCGGCGGCCCGCGGTGGATTGCAGCTGATCGCGTCGCCAAAATTTTGAATCGCCACGCCTCTTTCACCGATTAACTCCGTTGTGTTCTCTCCCGCGACGGCGGTAAACGAGCATGAAATCTCGGCGATCGTGCCGTCGGCATAGCGAAAGATGGCAGCGCCGTTGTCGTCGGGCACGTTGGGGTTCACCAATGTTTCGATCTCCGCCGTCACCGTGACGGGTTTGCCGCACAGCCACAGGAGAAAGTCGATCGCGTGGGCCGCATCATCGGCCCACATGCCGCGGTTGTACGACCGGCTGGCGTGCCACGAACGTTCAAAGCCCGGCCAGACGTGCGTGCTCAATCCGTGCCGCCGGCGGACGTGCAGTAACTTGCCCAGGGTGCCTTCGGCCAGCAGTTGCTTCATCCGCAAGTTCTGCGGATCAACCCGCATCTGCCAAGCCAGCGTGAACGGCACGCGGTGCTTCTCGACGGCGGCGACAATGCGGTCGGCCTCGGCGAACGTCAGCGCCATCGGCTTCTGCAACACGATCGCCTTCCCCGCAGCCGCCGCCAGCTCGACCATGTCGGCATGGAGCGAAGTTTCCGTACCGACAACGACTGCGGAAACGTCATTCCGGCTCACCAGCGCTTCCGCCGACGCTTCGCAAGCCGCAGTGAACTTGCCGCATGCTTTGGTCCCGCGTTCGGAATCGTGGTCCCACCCGGCCACCACGTTTACGCGATCGCGCGGCATCGCCCGCCACTGCTCGCAGTAAGTACCGACGTGGCCGTGCGCAAATCCGAGGATGCCGATGTTTACGGCCATCGTTTATCGCGCCTTGCACGCCTGTAGACACGCCTGCATGTGCCCGCGTGCTTCCGCCGCGATCGCCACGCATCGCGGCAGGTCGTACGCTTTAGCGCCGATCACTTCCAGGTCGACCGGCCCGGCGTAGCCGTTCTCGTGCAGCACGCGGATGTAACCCAGCAGGTCGATATCGCCACGGCCGTTGGCCTGCATCTCCGGCGTGCCGGGGTTGGATTGTCTTCCCTTGCAATCGCGGATGTGTACGTGACGGATGCGCTTCACCACCGCGCCGATCGCCTCGACGGGATTTTCGCTCGCCCGCCAGATGTGGCTCGGGTCCATGTCCAGCCCGAAGTTTGGCGATTGGATTGCTTCGAGCAGCTTGAGAGTCGATGGCGTGTTGTAAACGTACTGATTTACGTGCGCCTTCACACAAAGCGTCACGCCGAAATGCTCGGCCCGACTGACGAGCTTACCGATGGAGTCGACCATCGGTGCGAACGTGCTTTCGTCGTTCGATTTCCCGCCGGGACCGATGTTGATGATCGGGATGCCGATTTCCACCGCCGCCATAAACGCCTGTTCCATGCGGGCCGGGTCCTGAGTCGGAAACTCCATCGCCTGCACCGGCAGCTTGTACTGGCTGCTCAGCGCTTTGACCACCGGAGCGATCTCGCGCCAGCGAGCGATCACCAAGTGCTCGCTCATGCTGTCGATCGCGGAGATTTCGATCCCGTCGTATCCGCACATAGAGGCGTACTTAAAGGCCTCCTCCATCGGATGCCCGCCGAACAAAACGCTATTGATTCCGAGTTGCATGGTTTAATTTCCTTGTGCCTGTGTTTGTGTTCTAGAGTTACGGGATTCGCACGACGGTTTCGTGCTGGAGCGAATCGATCGCCGCCTGTAAAACCCGCTGCGCCGCCAGTCCGTCGTCACCTGAGCCGTCGATTTTCTCGGGCGATTCTCCGGCTGCCACTTGCTCGACGAAACGATGGATACGGTTGCGAAACGTGTCCTGAAATCCGTTGTGCCCGCCGAACACGGGATTGGTATAGACGGTTTTTTCCAGATCACCCGCCGGGTAGAGCGTGAGTTCTCGCCACATGTCTTCAAGGACAAATCGCCCGCCCGTGCCGGCGACTTCGCATCGCTCCATCGGGTGGCCGCGCTGAATGTCGTAAGAGCCGGTGAGTCCGCCGACGACACCGTTCTTGAAGCGGAAGCTGAAGTGCGCGGTGCTCCAAATGTTGCGCCCCGGCGCTTTCGTTGCGAAACACTGAACGGCTTCGATATCGCCGCAGAAATAACGCATGATGTCCACCGTGTGCGGGTGCAGCGCCTTGATGTGGTAAAACGGCGAGCTCTCCGCCCGGTTCATGATCCACATGCTCATGTTGATGAACAGCAGATGACCGAGCCTGCCCGAATCCACCCATTTCTTTGCGAGATAGCTCGCCGGCGTGAAACGGTGGTTCAGGTTAATGCCGTAGCACCGCCGCAGTTCTTTCGCCCGGGCGACCATCTGCTCGGCCTTGGCGATTTCATTGCTGATCGGCTTTTCGCCAAGAACGTGACAGCCGCCTTCCAGCGCGATCATCGTAGGCTCGAAATGATCGCTGCCGTACTCGTGGCCTCCGGTGGTGATGCTGCAAATATCGGGCTTGAGCTGGCGGACCATGCCCGCGGCATCTGCAAACGCTGGCACGCCAAACTTCTTGCATGCCGCTTCCATCCGATCGGGGCGAATATCGCAAACGCCCACCAACTCGCACAAAGCATTCGCCTTGTACAACTCCGCGTGGGTGTTGCCGATCGGCCCCATCCCGATGACGCAAACTCGTAGCATCGAAACCTCTACAGAGTAACGACCGACCGCTTTTCCCACGATTCGATCGCGGCTTCGATGATGTGCTGCGCCTTGAGCGCGTCCTCGCCTTTAGCGTTAACCTGATCGCAGGGCGTTTGCTTGATCAGATCATCAACCCACGCGTCGATTCGGGTTTGGAACGTCTCATTCCAAGCCTTCATATTCCCGAGGTAATCGTACCGCTCGGCCTCGCTGGTGCGACGCGGCTGGAATTCCAGGGATTCGCAGGCGTTGCCGATGATGATTCGCGCATCGTGCCCGACGATTTCGCAGCGCTCAAGCCCCCAATGATGCGACGCCCCGCCGCCGGCGTCGTAGCTGCCCGTCAGGTGCCCGATCACGCCGTTTTTGAACAGCAGGTTAACGTGTACGTTGCTCCAGCACTGCCGCTGATGACCGCGTTTGAAAAACGCATGGACCGCTTCCACATCGCCGCCGAAGAAGCGCATCACGTCGAACGAGTGCGGATGCAACGCGCGGATGTGGAAGTGCGGGCTGGTTTCGTTGGGGTTATTGATCCACATCATCATGTTGATGATGTTCATCTCCCCCAGCCGCCCGGCGGCGACCCACTCCTTAGCCCGCTTGGCGGCGGGTGTGAATCGGTGGTTCAAGTTCACGCCGTAGCGCACGTTGAGTTCTTTCGCACACGCGACCATCTCCCGGGCTTTTGCCAGTTCATTGGAGATCGGCTTTTCCCCAAGCACCGGCACGCCGGCGCGGAGAAGCTGCATGGTGGGCTCGTAGTGATCGCCGCCGTTCTCTTTGCCGGCGGTACACACGCTCGCGCCATCCAGTTTCAAATCGGCGGCGAGCAAGTCCGCGACGCTGAGGAAAGCCGGCACCGAGTACGCCTTGGCTGCCGCCTCGGCCCGGTCTTTTAAAAGATCGCAGACGGCGACCAATTCGACGTTCGGGTTTTTCAGATAGCATTTGGAATGGTTGTTTCCAATTCCGCCGAGCCCAACCACCGCGATACGCATTTTCTTTTGACCTGACTGAATCATCGGACCTCCGAAAGGGACTATGTTTCATTCCGCGTTTGGATTATCTGAATCAGCATAGCGTAAACACTAGCATTAGCGTGCGTATTTGTTGTACGATTTTGCGCATGAAGCTCCCACGCATTGTCCACGACCCTTCGCGAAGGTCACGGGCGTCGATCGACGGACCGATCGGACGCCTCAGCATCCGCCACCGGCGGGAGCCCGGCGATGCGGGTTTTACCGCGATCCGCTCGTGGCACGGGGCGGCCGATGCGCACGATCATCTTTTCCATGAGCTGGTCTACGTCGAAGCGGGTACCACCGATCACGTGACCGCGACAGGCACAAGCCGGTTGCGCCCCGGCGATGTGATTGTCATCAAGCCCCAGGTCTGGCACGCCTATGACCGTGTGACCGATCTCAAGCTCATAAACTGTCTGATCGACACGTCGCTGATTCTGAAGCTTGCGCCATTCATGGCGCGGATTGACGGCGCGTTGGATCTGTTTTGTCGACGGCACTCGCGCCCGGAGAACGCCCCGCCGGTCGTGCTTCACGCGCCGCCCACGGAACGCGCGTGGCTGATCGAACGACTCAATACCATTATGACCGAGCACCGCGTTCGATCGCACGGCTGGCAAGATGCAAGCACCGCATTGCTCCTCGAACTACTCACTATCGTCGCCCGGCTACGCGCCAATGCAACCAGCGGCGACGTCCCCCGCCGCTCGCTGGCGGATCGGACCGAACGCGGCGTACTCGACGCCTCGAGCTACATCGAATCACACTTCACCGACCAAATCTGCCTCACCGATCTTGCCAACAAAGTGCACTTGAGCCCGGGGCACCTTTCACGCAGCTTCACCGGCCGGATGGGCGTCGGCGTGATCGATTACATGCACCGCATGCGCGCTGAAGAGGCCTGCCGATTACTTCGTTTTTCGGATGAATCGGTCAGCCGAATCGCATCCCGTGTGGGTTACGACGAAGTGGCGTATTTTTCGAGATGTTTCCGTGCCCAGATACACCAGTCGCCCAGCGATTACCGAAAACATTGGCAGAAGCTCACGCTTCCCGCTCGCGCTTAATCATGGAGCCCCGTTGCGCATCCACACCACTGGCGGCGGGTGCAAAAGGCTTTACGGCTTGACTGCTTTAGGGAGTGGTTTTTGCGGCCTGAGTCGCAGAATGACTTTGGTGTGAATCTTCGGCAGATGCGTTGCATCCACCTGCCACATCAGCGCTCCGTTTTCCTGGCTCTGGATGTTCGGTAGACACAATACTTCATCGCCGAACGTCGAAATGGAGATCACGTCTCCGCTCTCGTCGGCCAGGTATTTTCGCGGTCCGTCTTCGCTGTCGACCAAGGCCGATCCGGCGAAAACAAATGTGCCGGGAAATTTTTCTTCATCACCCTCAGGCTGCTTTGCACCCTTTGGGTTCATGAATTGCTCGTCCATTTGATCTTTCGAGCGGGTGATAAAATCACCGATCGGACGTTCAACGGATTTTCCATCGATATCTGGAAACACAAGGCTGACATCGATCGGATCTCCCCGCGGCGGCAGGTCGATCCATTGCGTTTTCTCCTCGTTGATCGCCTTCTTCATTGCAGGATTGCCGCTGTTCGCTCCCAACAGGAGAAGGGCCGTATGAACATGGATCGCGCTGGCTTCAATGACAACGATCGATTCGTGTTCCTTGGTGCCCTTGGTGCAGGCAATCACTTCGAGATCGCCTTCAATGAGGCAAACCTCCGCGTTCACGTCAACGTACCCTTGCCCAAGCTCGATCAACAGGCCCGGCAATTTCACGGTCTTGCCCGCTGGAACAGTCGCGGCGGTGATGGGCGTTTTTGGGCTGCTCGCGGTCGACGGGTGCGGAACGCTATTGTTGCTCTGAGCACACGAGACCATCAGTGACAACAAGCATGGAATGATGAATTTAGTCATGGCCGAAAGCAGACCTTGTTCCGCTGGGACGAACTGCCTGTAACTGCTGGCGTTACGGACGACGACCGAGCATCGTCACGGATTCTCATCGGTTGTCAATTATCTAGTCCTACTGGGACAAGACATTTCATCCCGGCTGCCTCGAATATCCGTGACCTTTTTGGCTTAGGATTCTGTCAGGCCTTCTCAGTTGTCCTTCACTTGGCCGGCGTAAGGGTGAATTCCTTTAGTGTGAAGCTATTTTTCGGCTTCGAAAAAGCAACCGAGTTTTTTCCCGTCACCATCGATACGTCCACGGGATTTGTTTTCTGCCAACCGCCGGTCGTATAGGGAATGGCGACATCGATTGTGTCCTTGGCCAGATTGGGTGTCAGTTGCAGGTGTTGCTCGTCATGCACATTGACGACGCGAGCCGAGAGTGAATATTTGCCGGCGCCAGGAACATCGATTTCGAAACTAAGTTCGCCTCCGCCGCAAGTCATCTGTTGTCCACCGAGGAAGCTCTTCATCAGTTCTCCGCCCTTACAAGCCGCGGCCGGGATCGTGATCACGCCGGAGGAATCGACGGTGATCGCCTTGTCTGCCTCGGCGGGCGTGGCTTTGGCAACCGCCATCGCCTTGGTTTCGGCCGACTCATTGGCTTCGGCAAGATCCTGTCCGAGAGCGGCCATCTGGGCCGGTTTGGCGTCGGCGACGATTGCTTTCTCTTCAAAGACGGCCAGGTTTTTCCACAAGCCGCCGCTGCCGGGCTTTGAGCTGTCGTAATTTTTTTCAGCCAATGCGCTGCCGGCTGACTGGGCGCGAAGCACCTTCCAGTAATTCTGAGGATCCTTCCTCGCCTGAGTTTCAAGCAGGAAATCCCATCCCTGGCGACCGTCCGACCAGCTCTTGTCCCAATTCGCGCCGAAGTTGACCACCCAGCCGGCCGGCGTCCAGCGACCGAGCGCGGCATGGGCATGCTGCGCGACGCCCCACGTCGGCAAGCCAAAACTCTTGCAGATGTACGATCCAAAAAACGCTCGCCGGCCACAGATGCCGCCATTCTTGATGACGTTCTGGAAGAACTGCAGCGAGTCGGTGTCCTTGTATTCTTGCGAGTGACGATAGGCGACGTCGGTCCTCACCGCTCCCGAGTAACGCCACCCATAGTCGGGGTTGAGAATGTGGTCGGGGCGATAATTCCGCAGCATCTCGCGCCCCCAGGCCAGGATGTAATCGGGAGCATAGCTGTCGGTGATGTAACGGCATTCCCAGGCGGTCATACCCTTGAACGCCGGATCGAGTTCACCATCCAGGTAGGCCTTCTCGTAATGCAGATAACGCTTCACCGGATCCACCATGCCGGGGGCGCTGGTTTCGGTTTCGGCGAGGCGTTGCTTGATCGGCACCGCATGTTCCAAGCTCGTGCCCAACGCCAGACGGTAGAAAATCCCCTTCTTGGCGCGAGAACTGGCCTTCTGGATGTCGGTAAAGATCTGCATGGCCTGCCCATACTTGCCGGCCTTGGCGCCGCCGGCTTCAAGCATCTGCTTCAACAGGGCGTGATCGGAGAGAAGCTGTTCCACCAACGCCGTCTGCTCAGTTCCCTGTTGAGCGAATTCTGCCAAACCGCGGGGCGTGGCATTTACCAGCACCGAGAACTGAACCAGCTTGTCATCCAATGAGTCGCTCGACAGAAAGGCATCCGCCTGAGCCAAGAGAACCTTGGCGGCCGCGATTTCATTCGCTATCGCCATTGCCAGCGATGCCTGGGCCTCTTTATCAGCCTGCATAGACTGCGCTTCATCCGCCTTTGCCTTGTCCAGCGCAGCTTGGCGCTCTGCGAGGGCCTTGATCCCGGCATCCTTGTTGGCCTGCCAATTGGTCAAGTCCTTTTGAGCCGCTTCTCGTTCGGTATCGGTGGTCGCTTTTTTCAGATCGGCTTGCGCCTTTGCAATGCCCGTCTCTGCGCCGCCGATCCACTTGCCCTTCGCATGTTCCACCAACCCTTTTGCACTATTGATAGCATCCAGCGGCTTCTTCGCCCCAGCCGCTACGGCCTCGGCCTTTCTGACCGCTGCACTCGCTTGTCGAAATTCGGCAATCCGCAGTTCATCGAACTTCGGCAGTGCTTTCTCGATCTCCGCCTGGAGCGCTTTGAGCTGCTCGGTGTATTGCGTTTCGAGCCTCTGCCCAACCTCCGTAAGCGGAACTTGCGGCAGGGCCGTTGGAGCGGCAGCCATGACCGTCGAATGGGTGACGGCCAAGACAGTGAAAATACATCCAAGGTATAGTGAATTCTTCCTGCCGCTCATAGTGCTCCTGATTGCAACAGATTCAATGCGTCACGCTCTGGCTTGTGGTCTGTCTGACGTACAAATAGGGATTGACAATGTTGAATTGTAGAGCCATTCACACCGATCTGATCATATTGTTGCAGATTGACTCGGCAATTGCCCCTCTGCCCAACACCGATCCGAAGCCTTCTTATCCCGAACTATGCGATGCCGGTTTCTGAGCCCGAGGCAGCTCCTGCGACGATGGTCCGAAACTGCTCAATAAGCCGGCGACCGGAGAAAACCAGGACAGCGTGCGGGAAACGATAAACGCCAACACTCGTCTAAAGTAGTTGGCCAGGAATCTAATCTTCCGTGGCCAGCTACAATGATCGATGCGGGGAATCAACGGAGAGGCAGGGATTCGTTCCTACCGGTTTCCGTAAACCGTTTTGAATGCACGGTTTGCGACGTAAGTTCTTGATCTTTCAAAGATTTACTGCGGATCACCTGCGATCACGGAGAGTCACGGACTCTCACGAATCGGCATCCTTATTGACTCATACGGTTTATCCCTGAATCTCGTGCGTGATCCATTGCGTGTGGGTGATTGAGGCGAGGGTGGCTTCGTCGAGTCTGTTCCAGCTGGTTTGGCAGTGGTCGAACAGGTCATCGTAACTTTTGTAGATGCGGTTGCTCA
>JBBROD010000030.1:0-48948 GCA_038229715.1 Tepidisphaerales bacterium
AAGACCAGCTGGATCGCCTGGGTCTTGAACTCCTTTGGGTAATGCTTGCGGACATACGCGCTTATCTCTTCGGACATCGGCGACTCCTTCGCGGCCATTATGCCGCCTCGGCGACGCGCCAACTATCCGTGGGGAAGCTCACTGGCTTCGCTGCATCAAGCGACCGTTCGATCGGCGATGCCGATGGGGTCGATGTCGACGGCGCGCGATTGGCTGGCGTCGCAGCTCCCCAATGCACCGGAAATGCCGGCTCTGCCGCTGGACAAAGTTCCGGCCTGTTGCGTGGGGCACATCGGCCGAAAACCGCTTGGGTGCATGGTGATGGAAGTCGACAACACCTCGGTCACGCTGGCAATCGCCCGGGCCGGCGAGTTTAACACCCACCCCGATCGGTCGATCGACCGCGACGGCGTGCATTACGGCGTCCTGAGCGGCGCCGGCGTGCAGATCGTCACGTTCGCTCGTAACGGCCGTTGGCACGCCCTGATAGGCATCTTACCCGCCGAACGGTTGGTGGAGTTCGCAGGGACGCTCAAGCTATAGATAGCATGCTGATTTTTTGGCATTTCCCCGGTCCTATAGCTGCGACGAGCAATCAGTCCGCGTGTCTGACAAGATCGGGGACCGAAATGCCGCCGCTCTTGACTATGGGCTGGCGACCGTTCTTTTGAGCTTTACCCATGCTCGCCATAGTGTCCTTACCGTTTCCGAACGTTGACCCAGTCATTCTGCGGCTCGGGCCTGTAGTCGTGCGCTGGTACGGGCTGGCATACGTAACGGGATTCGCGATCGCCTACGGTGTGCTTCGCCGACTGGCGAACCGGCATGTGCTGCGAATCTCGGTCGAGGCGATCGGTGATCTGATGAGTTGGCTGGTCGTCGGCGTGATCGTCGGTGGCCGCACGGGATGGTGGCTGTTCTACCACCGGTCCACCGGCGGAACCGAGCCCTGGTACGAGCCCATCGCCATCTGGCAAGGCGGGATGAGCTTCCACGGCGGGTTGATCGGGGTGGCGATCGTCCTGCTGATCTGGTCGCATCACGTTCGCGCATCCTTCTGGAACATGGCCGACGGCTTGGCGATGGTCGTGCCCATCGGCCTGTTTTTCGGGCGCATCGCCAACTTCATCAACGCTGAACTGGTCGGCCGGCCAAGCAATCTACCTTGGGCAGTAGTCTTTCCCGGCGAATCGTTCGCGAGGCATCCCTCGCAGCTTTACGAAGCAGTCTTGGAAGGTCCGGTGCTGCTCGCGACGGTCTGGCTCTATCGAAAGCAATGTCAACCCGGCGATGGGCAGACTGCGGCACTATTTTTAATTGCTTATGGACTGGTTCGGTTTGCGGTGGAGTTCACGCGGCAGCCTGACGAACAACTGGGGTTCATCGCCTTGGATTGGCTCACCATGGGGCAACTCTTGAGCACAGCTCTAATCGTCGGCGGAATCCTACTGTGGGTTTGGCCCCGACATGGAAGTCGCGAACTGATTGCTTTCAACGAAATTATTTAGTTGCCGCTCACAAGTTTCGACCTTATGCTCTTAACGTAACAGCGTGAGACATTCACTGAGCCACATTCTCTTCGCAGCGTTCTTGCTGCCAGTTTATCTGCTGGCACCCTTACTTTGCATTTGCATGGAAACCGCCGCTGTGGCTGAAGTGAACCCCGCTACGTCTCCCCGTGCCTCTCACGCCTGTTGTGAACACGAGGCCAGTGAGTCGGATCACGCTCACGAATCCGAAACGCCCGAGCACGGTTCACACCACTGCACGCACTGCGATCAATCCACATTCACCGCTGTATCCGATCGACCTGCCGCGATTCAACATGCTCTACAGCTTTCGCCTTTGGATGGGTTCGCTGCGACCGACCTGTTGGTTGGCGGAATTTATACCTTGGACGTTGTTCACGTTCGATCCCTCTGGATACACGATCCTTCACCGCCGCCCGATATGCTGCGCGTGAAGTGCTCCCTCCAAATCTGATTTGAACCCTTCTCGCACGGCGAACCGTTCGGTTCTCTGTGCGTGTTACCGCGCGCCCGTTCCGGGCGGGTGGTTGCGTTTTGACGTTCACTCCTTTTTTGAGATTGTCGCATGACCAAACTGCTTTGCATTGTCGCGTTTGCGGCGCTGACGGTCGGCTGTGCCGGGCCGACGCCGCCGGTTCGGGATACGAATCACCCCGGCAACCCCGACGCCGCACCCGGCCCGTCCACTCGTCCCATGTCGCTTACCGAAGATGAATCCGCGCCGCCGGCGACGGATGAATCGCAACCCATGGGAGGGCATCATCATGTTCACTAAAATCGTTCTATCTGCTTGTTCGATTGCGGGGATTGGTTTGACGGGCTGCGCTTCGCTTCAGCCGCGCGAAGCGTTCCCCGGCGTGGCCGATCAGGTGCAGGCACGCACCGGGGCGCGGGCGGTATGGAATCAGGGCGGATCGGACGACCAAGCCGTCATGCAGTCGGTGCGCGAGATGTTGTCGCACGATTTGACTGCCGACGCCGCCGTGCAGATCGCGCTGCTGAACAACCGCACCGTGCAGGCGACGTATGAGGAACTCGGCATCGCGCAGGCGGAACTGGTGCAGGCGGGGCTGCTGACCAACCCGGTCTTTTCGGCGCTGGTGCGATTTCCCGGTGGTGGCCGGGGCAGTGCGGACGTGGAATTGTCGGTCTCGCAGAATTTCATCGAATTGCTTTCGGTTCCGCTGCGGAAGAAAGCCGCCGCGTCGCAATACGAAGCGGCCAAGGCCCGCGTCGCGGCACAAGTCGTCTCGATGTCGTTCGAGGTGCGCAAGGGCTTTTACATGCTCCAGGGCGCGGAACAAATGCTCGACATGCGCCGCTCGGTGCTGCAAGCGACTGCTGCGTTCTTTGACGCATCCAAACGACTGCGCGAAGCGGGCAATACCACCGAACTGGCGCTGGCGAACGACCAGGCGCTGTACGGGCAGGCCAAACTCGATATGGCCCGTGCCGAAGCCGAGGCTGTCAAAGATCGTGAGAATCTCATCGCGTTGCTGGGCCTGTGGGGACCGGACGCGACGATCAAAGTCGCAGGCCGCTTACCGGCGCTTCCCGACCATGAAACGGATTTGACGCGCGTCGAATCACTGGCCGTTCGTCGGCGGTTGGACCTGTCCGCCGCGGTAGCTGAACTGAACGCGACGTATCAATCGCTGGGGTTTACGCAGCGATTTACCTGGCTGAACAACGCGGAAATTTCAGTCGACACAGAACACGACACCGACGGCAGTTGGGTGACGGGGCCGGGCATTTCGATCCCCATTCCGATTTTCGATGACGGCAGCGCGCAGGTGTCGGTCGCGCGTGCCCGTGTGCGGCAGGCGAGCGACCGGCTTTACGCGATGGCCGTTCAGGTGCGCTCCGAAGCGCGCTCGGCCCACGCGCAAATGCTCGCGGCTCGGGAGCAAGCCCTCTTTTATGAATTGGCCGTCCTCCCGCTGCGCCGGAAGATCACGCAGCAAACGCAACTGCAATACAACGCCATGATCGCCGGCGTGTTTCAACTGCTCCTCGCCAAGCGCGACGAGATCGACGCTGCCCACGGCTACATCCAATCGTTGCAGGATTACTGGCTCGCCCGCACAGAGCTTGAACGCGCGGTCGGCGGAATCCTGCCGGCCCAATCGCCTCCCACTACCGCGCCGGACATGGACATGAAAATGCCCGACGACATGAACGCAAACGAACACCACCGCAACCCTTAACGGAGAACCCCAATGCCCCTCACACGACGCCAAATGCTCAGCAATTCCGCCTTGGCCGGCGGCGCACTGCTGCTGACTAAATCTGCTTTCGCCGACACTCGCGCCGCCGAACGCGCGGACGCGGATTTCAGTTTCAAAGACACGAACCCCGCTCGGGGAAACGAGCCGGATCAGCAACCGCTCGCCCCCGGCGAACCGGGCAAAGACTACACACCCGTCATCATCCCCAACGGTTGGGCGCTGCCGTACAAAATCGTCGATGGGGTGAAAGTCTTCCACATGGTCGCCGAGGAGGTGTACCACGAATTCGCGCCCGGCTTCCGCGCCCGCTGCTGGGGCTACAACGGCAGCGTTCACGGCCCGGTGATCGAAGCCGTCGAAGGCGACCGCGTGCGCATCTTCGTCACCAACAAACTTGAAGCGCCCACCACCGTCCACTGGCACGGCATCCTTCTGCCCAGCGGGATGGATGGCGTCGGCGGACTCTCGCAGAAAGCCATCCTCCAGGGTGAAACGTACATGTACGAGTTCACGCTCCGCCAGCACGGCACGTTCATGTATCACTCGCATCACGATGAGATGACGCAGATGGGCATGGGCATGACCGGCATGTTCGTCATCCACCCGCGCAACCCCGTCGGCCCGCGCGCGGATCGCGATTTTGTGCTGATGCTTCACGAATGGCGCATCGACGTCGGCACAGACCGCCCGAACCCCAACGAGATGGTCGAGTTCAACACGCTCACGATGAACGGAAGAGTCTACCCCGGCACCGCGCCGCTGGTGGCGAAGATGGGCGACAAGGTTCGCATACGCATTGGCAATCTCAGCGCGATGGATCATCACCCGATTCACCTGCACGGCTATTACTTCAAAGTGACTGAAACCGACGGCGGAAAAATTCCTGAAGCCGGTCAGTGGCCGGAAACCACCGTGCTGGTGGCGACCGGCTCCACGCGCACGGTCGAGCTGATCGCCAACAACCCCGGCGACTGGGCGATGCACTGCCACATGACGCATCACGTGATGAATCAGATGGGCCACGGCGCGCCGAACATGATCGGCGTGAAGCCCGGAAATCTCGATGAAAAGGTGCGCGACCTTCTGCCCGGCTACATGACGATGGGCCCGACCGGCATGGGCGACATGGGCGACATGGGCATGGCGATTCCGCCCAACAGCATTCCGATGGTCGGCGGAACGGGGAAGTACGACTACATCACGATGGGCGGGATGTTCACGATCTTCAAGGTCCGCGAAACCCTGACGAGCTATGACGATCCGGGCTGGTACGAACTGCCCGCAGGCACGCTGGCGTCGCTGGCCTCCAACGATGCGCTGCGAAAAAACGGCATCGCGTCCGACGGCAGCAGCGCGCCCAAACCGCCCGGCGGCGCGATGAAGGGGCGCGACATGAACAACATGAAAGGCATGGAGGGAATGCAACCCAAGCCGAAAGACGGCGACATGCACGACATGAAAAACATGGCAACGCCCGCCGCCACCTCGCAACCGGCCACGGTTTACACCTGCGTGATGCACCCGGAAGTGGTGTCCGATAAGCCGGGAAAATGCCCCAAGTGCGGCATGAACTTGGTGCTGAAGAAATAGCGAGCCAGTTCGACAGCGCTATAGCAGCATCGATCAGTCAGACACGAGTTGAGGCCCAACGATGACGACAAAAGACCCGGTTTGCGGAATGACGATCGACCCGGCGACCGCCGCTGGTCACGTCGAGTACGCAGGACAGACGTATTACTTTTGCAGCACCGGATGCGTCACAAAATTCCGCGCGAATCCCGATCGGTATGTAGTGCGTCCACCTCCCGATGGTCACGCGCATGAGAAAGCAGGCCACGGCAAATCCGTTCCTAAGTCCGCCGCGCCCGTTTCCGCGGATGTGAAATACACCTGTCCCATGCATCCAGAAATTATCCGGGATGCACCGGGGTCGTGTCCGATCTGCGGAATGGCGCTGGAACTGATGACGCCAACGGCTCAAGAAGGGCCGAGTAGGGAACTGATCGACATGAGCCGCCGATTCTGGGTGTCGGTGTCCATTTGCGTGCCACTGATAGCGATAGCGATGGGCAAACACATTGCGATTCCCGCGCTGGGTTGGCTTGCCCGTTGGCCCTACTCGAACTGGGCCGAGTTCGCGCTGGCGACGCCGATTGTGTTTTGGTGCGGGTGGCCGTTCTTCGTACGCGGATGGCAGTCGATCATTAGTCTTCGTCTCAACATGTATACCCTGATCTCTATCGGCGTGGGCGTTGCCTACAGCTTCAGCCTAATCGCAACTCTTGCGCCTGACGTTTTTCCTCAGGCGTTCAAGAACCATCACGGGCTGGTGAACGTCTACTTTGAGGCCGCCGGCGCAATCGTGGCCCTCGTCCTGCTCGGCCAGGTTCTCGAACTCCGCGCACGCGGGGCAACGAGCAGCGCCATTCGCGCGTTGCTCAATCTCGCGCCTAAGACAGCTCGTAAGATCGAAACTGACGGAGACGAACACGATATTCCGCTGGAGTCGGTTCACGCAGCAGACCGCCTGCGTGTTCGTCCCGGCGAGAAAGTCCCGACCGACGGATCGGTTGTTGAGGGGCAGACCAGTATCGACGAATCCATGATGACCGGCGAGCCGATTCCGGTAGAAAAACACGTCGGTGATCGCGTTGTCTGCGGCACGCTCAACGGGACGGGCAGTTTCATCATGGAAGCGACGAAAGTCGGCGGAGCAACCCTGCTTGCGCAGATTGTCGCGCTCGTATCCGAATCGCAGCGAAGCAGGGCCCCCATCCAGCGGTTAGTCGATCAAGTCTCTGCCTGGTTCGTGCCCGCAGTTGTCATCGCGTCTGTCATTACTTTCATCGTCTGGCTGCTCGTCGGCCCAAGTCCAGCGCTCGCGTTCGCGCTGGTGAATGCCGTAGCGGTGCTCATCATCGCCTGCCCATGCGCTCTCGGCCTGGCGACGCCCATGTCGATCATGGTCGGCGTGGGACGCGGGGCGCAGATGGGCGTGTTGATCCGCAACGCCGAAGCTTTGGAGCGGATGGAGAAAGTGGACACGTTGGTCGTTGATAAGACCGGCACGCTCACCGAGGGCAAGCCGAGGGTGTCAACGATTGAGACCGTCCATGACCTCGATGCGAATCACATCCTGCAACGTGCCGCATCGCTGGAACGCGGTAGCGAACATCCCTTGGCTTCGGCGATTGTCGAAGCCGCGAAAGAACGCAACCTCAATCTGAACGATGCCAAAGATTTCCAATCCCTCACTGGACTTGGAGTTGTCGGCATAGTTGATGGACAACACATCCTGTTGGGCAACATGGGATTGATGAAGAAGCACGGGGTGGATGGGTCAATACTTGACGAGCGCGTGCAGGCACTCCGCATCGAGGGTAACACTGTGATGTACGTTGCCTTGGATCAAAAACTAGCGGGCATCATTGCAGTAGCCGACCCGATTAAGGCTTCGGCGCGAGAGTCGCTGGACGCGATCCGAGCGCTGGGCATCAAGACGATCATGCTGACCGGCGACAGCCGTGCGACGGCGGAAGCGGTAGCGAAAACACTCGGCATCGACTCGGTAGAGGCGGAGGTACTGCCGGAGCAAAAGAATCAGATCGTAGCCAAGTTGAAAGCGGCAGGATCGATTGTCGCTATGGCCGGCGACGGCGTGAACGATGCCCCCGCGCTCGCGTCAGCAGACGTGGGCATCGCGATGGGGTCGGGCACCGACGTGGCGATCCAGACCGCCGGGGTGACGCTCGTGAAAGGCGATTTGAGCGGCATCGTCAAAACCCGCCGCCTTAGCGTTGCAACGATGCGAAACATCCGTCAGAACCTGTTCTTCGCGTTCATCTACAACGCCGTCGGCGTGCCCATCGCCGCCGGCGTTCTCTACCCTCTGACCGGCACATTGCTCAGCCCCATGATCGCCGCCGCCGCGATGAGCCTCAGTTCCGTATCAGTCATCGGTAACGCATTGCGGCTTCGACACACGGAGATTTGGACGGAGACAAGCGCCCCGAAGTCAACTCCGACGAGCCGGGCGAATGTTCAGATGTAGCCTTTCCATGAATTATGGCATTTTCCGTCCGCATGGTGCGGATGGTTTTACAAGGAGTCTGTTATGAACCGTATCGCGTTTGTTATCGGAGGCGGCGTGATCGCCGCTGCTTCGTTTGTCGGAGTGTCTTTCGCCCATGACGGCGAGCACAAGGAAGCCGAAGGCAAAACCACGACCGTCATCGGCGAACTGATCGACACCGCCTGCTTCACCGCCAGCGACGGTGACGCCAAGGGCAAGGGCCACGCCGAGTGCGCCACCAAGTGCATGGCGACTGGAATCCCCGCCGGGATTTTGCCGGAAGGCAAGAAGGAGGATGACGCGCTGGTGATGCTGACCAACCCAAAACCCTTCGCGCCTTTCGCCGCGCAGACGATCAAGGTGGAAGGCGTCGTCAACGACGCCAAGCACGTCATCGACGTGAAGAAAGCCTACGTCAAGGACGGCGAGAACTGGAAGGAAATCCAACTCGACGACGAACACCACAAGATGGGCGGCGAGGAGAAGAAGATGGAGGATATGAAGGGTATGGTTCACGACAAGATGAAAGACGACGGCCACAAGGATCACAAGCATTGATCACCCATCCATCGGCCTGCCGGGGTGGAAACGTCCCGGCGGGTCTTATGAAACAGCAAGGAGTCACCCGTGATCGAAATGCCCCCGCTTCATCCGCTGCTCGTCCATTTTCCCGTCGCGTTGTTGCCGGTCAGTGTCGCGTGTGACGTGCTGGGACGGCTCACGTCCCGCCCGTCGTTCGCACACGCGGCATGGTGGACGCTGCTGTTTGCCACGGTTGCATCACCCCTCACAGCAGCATCGGGATGGTTCTGGTTAAACGACATGGAGGGCATGACCGGCGGGACGATAGCGGTTCACAAATGGCTCGGCACCGCGCTGCCGGTGATGCTGATCGCCCTGACGATGTGGCGGTATCGACTGCACGCCAAGGAGCGAGTGGTGTCGATAATATATCTCTCCGCCGCGATGGCGGCGCTGCTGGCGATGATCGTTCAGGGGCATCTGGGCGCGACGATGACGTTTGGTTCGTCCGACTCGCAAATGGAAGCACCGGCGTTTTCACACCATTCACACGAAATCCCCGCGACACAAACGGATCAGTCCGCGATTCCACCCGCACTGCCGGACGCAACAACCGTCCCCGCCGACGACGGCTGGCGGGATTCGATTCATTTGAAGGAGCACCACCATGAATAGGCGGGTATTTCTGAAAGTCCTTGGCACGACGACCGCCATCGCGGCGAGTGGTTCATCTTTCGCCAGCGCAGACGCGCAACCCACCGAGGTTGAAGAGATCGACGCCGGCCCACTCGACACGTTTGTTGAAGATAAGGTTTACGATCAATACCGGGACAAAGGCTTCTTCCTCATCCGCCGGTCGGATGAAGTGTTCGCGCTCTCATCCATCTGCACGCACAAGGGATGCAAGGTGCGCCCGCAGGCCGATCAGTCGTACCTATGCAAATGCCATCAAAGCAAGTTCGACCCGGCGGGCAAAGTGCTCAATGGCCCGGCGAAAGTTGATCTACCGAGATTGAAAGTGAAGTTGTCGGGCGATAATCATGTGTTGGTCCGGCTGGTGAAGAAATCGTGAGGGAGCGATAAACCGATAAAGACGGGTTTGATTCAATGTCGCCCGATCTTCCCGCCTAACAATTTGGTCGATAACGCTGATATGCTCGGCCTCTCCATTCGCCAGCCGTATGCCGAGCCGAGGAGAGCGGGGGGGGGCAAGACGGTCGCCTGCTTGAGTGAAGTTGGCGGTCGCGGCCGACGCGGATTGGCTGCGAAAGTCTTACGGCTTGAATGCTTAACGATGACACCATATAGTTGAACCTGCAAAGTGCCAGCAGTCCAAAAAACCATCGTCGCGCTGCTGCTCGTCTTGGTGGTGACGAGCCAGCATGCTTTCGCTGCCACTGTGATGTGTCGTCATGCAGACGGGTCTTCGCGCATTGAACTGCTATGCGAGTCTTCGGCTTGTCATGCCGACCAGGCCGCCGATGATGAGGTGAGCGGTAAATCCTGTGTGGACACTTGGGTTCAGGTCAATCACCTGTCTATCCGAGCAGGCTCGGGCGCACGCTCTGTATTGAGCATCGACTTTTTCTCGCCAATTTATTTCAGCACATTCCTTTTCGATCGCCCGGCCGTCGTCTCGCGCGCTTCATTGGTCGCCAACGATCCTTCGCATGCGCATCAACAGTCCCTCCGCGCGCTCGCTTCGATTATTCTGCTGGTTTGATTCGTCACATCTCATCGTAACGCGGTTCGCATAGCGCCCATGCGCTTCGGTTCTGCGCCTTTTTTCTCGAATGCTTTCCCGGAGATCAAGATGAACGATTGGATAGTCCGCGCCGCTTCCCTGGGCGCCATCATCGCGGTGACCGGCTGCGCCCCGATGCCCGCGATCACGCCTCTGGAAACGCGGGCGGCGCAGGCGTTGCTGGTCGGCGAGCCTTTTGTCTATCACACGCGGGGCGAATCGGTGGATGTGGCTGGTATTGCATCGACGTTGACGTTGGAACAATCCGTGCGGCTGGCGTTGTCGCACGACCCGCGCATTCAATCGGCCCTGGCGCGTTTGCGTCAGGCCGAGGCGGATGCGCGGCAGACGCGACTATTACCCAACCCCGTGATCGGCGTATCGCTGCGATTTCCCGAAGGCGGCGGCAAGTCGATCATCGACGCGGATCTTTCGGCTGAACTGCTCTCGCTGCTCACGCTCCCCGGCCGCATCTCGGCGGTCGATCACCGTCTGCGAAAAGCAAGCGCCGATGCACTAACGACCGTGCTTGATGTCGCGCTCGACGTGCAGCAACGCTATGCCGACGTACAGGCGTTGCGTGGCCGGATCGATATCGAAGAATCACGCGGGCAGATTCTTCGGCAGCTCGTCTCCGTCACCGAAGCGCGCGTGAAGGCCGGCGAAGGAAACCGCCTCGACTCCCTCACGTCACAATCGACGCTCGTGGAACTTCAGACCGATCTGATGACGCTCCGCTCGCAGGAGCGCGTCGCCCGCCTCGCCCTTGCCCGGCTGATCGCGCAGCCCTCCGGCGCGGTCGACTGGACGCTCGCGCCTTTCTCTCACGCGCCGCTGGTCGAGCTTTCCGAATCAGCGTGGATCGCGCTGGCGCTCGAGCACCGGCCTGAAATCTCTGCCATCCGCTGGGAACTTGCCGCGCTGGGGCAGGAAGTGAAACTCGCCAAGCTCGAACCGTGGACCGGCGGCGCGGGGGTTGTGGCCGAGCGTGACGGCGGGTGGTCGGTCGGGCCGTCGGCGTCGGTGGCCGTGCCGATCTTCGACAATGGCAGCGTCGCCAAAACCAGGCGCGAGGCGATGGTCAGCGAGCAATGGCACGAACTGACGCTTGTCTCTCGACAGATCGTTCACGACGTGCGCATCGCGGTCGAACAGGTGCGCAGCGCCGATGCGATATTGGATCGCACGCGACGTGACCTCGTCCCGCTTCAGGAACAGAAACTCAAACAGGCGCAGGACGCCTATCGCATCGGGCTTGCGGATGTGCTCACGCTTCGCCTGGCCGAGCAGGATTTCCAGAGCGCGCGGTCGCGCGTCATCGAACTTCAGAATCAGCAGATGCAGGCGCGTTTCGATCTCGACCGCGCCGTCGGCGGGCCGGGCGCGTACGCGGCTTCTACGACTCAACCCGCCACCCTTCACACGGAGAAATAACTCATGAAAGCAACGCTTTTGAAAACACTCGCCGTCGTCAGTGCATTCACCTTTGCTGGCAGTGCCCAGGCAGCGGACGAACACGGCCACGATCACGATGCCAAGCCCGCTGCCACGCTGCCGTCCGTCAAGGACGATCACGATGACCACGCCGGTCACGACCACGGCGCGAAACCCGATGCCTCTAAGCCGGGGGCAAAGGATGTACACGACGACCACGCCCACGGCGAAGAAGCCCACTCAGACGAAGTGAAACTGTCCGAAGCCGCAGTCAAGCAATCGGGCATTGTGATCGTCAAGGCGACGAAGCGTTCGCTTGCGTCGAGCATCGTCGCACCGGCCCGGGTGGCATTCGACACCGACGCGATGGCCCACGTCGGCTCGGCGGTGCAGGGCCGCGTGATCGAAATCAGCGTGAAAGTCGGTGACGTGGTGAAGAAGAGCGATGTGCTTGCGGTCGTTGAAAGCCCGGAGCTTGGCCGGTCGCAGAGCATGTACTTTCAACGCCGGACCGAGGCCGAGGTTGCCGCCGCCGGCGTCGCGCCGGCGAAGGACGCTTTCGAGCGCGCGAAAAAGCTGTTCGATGAATCGCAGGGCATCGCGCTCTCAGAAGTGCAGAAGCGCGAGGTGGAATACCGCTCCGCCGCCGGTGTGATGGCGACGAGCAAGGCCGCGATGCAGGCGGCCGAGAACGAACTGCACCTGCTTGGCATCACGCAAGACCAGGTGAAGAAGCTCGTCGAGACTGGCGAGATTAACCCGCGCTTCACACTGCGTGCGCCGATGGATGGCCGGGTGATCGAGCGCGAAGTCACCCTCGGCGAACTGGTTTCCCCCGACAAGGAAAAGCTGATGGTCCTCGCCAACACGTCGGTTTACTGGGTGTGGGCGGACGTGCCCGAAGCCCGGCTGGGCGACATCGGCGTTGGAAGTAAGGCCGACATCACCGTCACCGCGCTGCCCGGCGTGCGCATCACCGGCGAAGTCTCGCTGGTTGCCAGCGAGGTCGATCCGAACACCCGCTCCGCCCGCGTCCGCATGGTCGTCGACAATACCAATGACAAGCTCAAGCCCGGTATGTTCGCCCGCGTCACGCTCTTTGCCGGCGACGGCGAGGCGGTGCTGGCGATCCCCGAAGAATCGGTTCAAACGACCGAAGGCAAGCCGAGCGTCTTCGTACCGGTGGACGGCGCACCCAACACGTTTGCCCGGCGCGAAGTGACGGTCGGCAAACCCGTGTCCGGCTATGTGCCGGTGATGGCGGGATTGAAGGAAGCCGAGCTATTGGTCGCGAGCGGATCGTTCATCCTCAAGGCCGAACTCGGCAAGAGTGAGGCGAGCCATGAACACTGATTTTACTCTAACCGCTGCCGTGCGCAGGTGTTTTGTGGGCAGCATTACAGGCCCCGATCGCGCGTTTACGCCGCTCTCACGCGCGCGTGACGCTTCCGCACGCTCGAGCGAGAGTATCTCATGTGCCAACATGCCACGTACACGCGCTGATACGCGACCTGTTGGCATTGAGCGATGTTCTGTAAGGCTTCGCGAAGCGTCTGTCTGATCATTAGCTGCTTACCTTGCGAGAAAATATGCTCGAAAAAATCCTCAAATTCTCCATTCAGAATCGCTGGCTCGTGGTGCTTCTGACGGTGATCGTCGTGGCGGTCGGCGTGCGGTCGCTGGGCAAGTTGCCGATCGACGCCGTGCCGGACATCACCAACAATCAGGTGCAGATCAACACGGTCACGCAGTCGCTGTCGCCGCTGGAGGTGGAGAAGCAGGTGACGTTCGCGATTGAGACGCAACTTGCGGGGATACCGGGATTGCAATCGACAAGGTCGCTGTCGCGCAACGGGTTCTCACAGGTGACTGCGATCTTCGATGATGACGTGGACATTTACTTCGCGCGGCAGCAGGTGAACGAACGGCTGGGCGAAGCGCGCGAAAGCCTGCCGCCGGGCGCGGAGCCGATGATGGGGCCGATCAGCACCGGGCTGGGTGAAATCTACATGTACACGGTGGAGTACGCGCCCGATCGAATGGAGTCGCCCGCGTCAACCAGTGGCTCTCCCGGGTTTCAGCCCGACGGTTCTTATTCAACCCCCGAAGGCCGCCTACTGACGAGCGAGGTGGAACGATCGAGTTACTTGCGCGAAGTACAGGATTGGATCATTCGCCCGCAGCTCAAGGGTGTGAAGGACATCGCCGGGGTTGACGCGATCGGTGGGTATGTCAAGCAGTATCACGTGCAGCCGGACCCGATGAAGCTGGTGAGTTACGGGCTGACGTTTCATGCGGTGATCGAAGCGCTGGAGAAAAATAACGTCAGCACCGGCGCGGGCTACGTCGAGCACAAGGGCGAGTCGTATCTGGTGCGCGCGACAGGCCGGGTGACGACGATGGAGGAAGTCGAGTCGATCGTCGTCGGCACGAGAAACGGAACACCGATCTACGTGCGCGATGTGGCGACGGTCGGCGTGGGGCGAGAACTGCGCACGGGCAGCGCGAGTGAGAACGGGGAAGAAGTTGTCGTCGGCACGGCGGTGATGTTGCTGGGCGCGAACAGTCGGACGGTGGCGGCGAATGTTGATGCGAAGATGACCGAGATCAACAAGAGTCTGCCGCCGGGGATCATCGCCAAGACGGTGCTGAACCGCACGAAGCTGGTCGATGCGACGATTGCAACGGTGAAGAAAAACCTGGCCGAGGGCGCGATCCTCGTTATCGCGGTGTTGTTCCTGATGCTGGGCAACATCCGGGCGGCTATCATCACGGCGATGGCGATCCCGGTCGCGGTATTGATGACGGCGACGGGCATGGTGCAGGGGAAAATCAGCGGCAACCTCATGTCGCTCGGCGCGATCGACTTCGGGCTGATCGTTGATGGCGCGGTGATTATCGTCGAGAACTGTTTGAGAAGACTTGCCGAAAGGCAGCACGGTCTGGGACGCACGCTGAACCTGCAGGAGCGACTGCACGAAGTGATGGTGGCGGCCAGGGAAATGATCCAACCGAGTGTCTACGGTCAGGCGATCATCATCATCGTTTACTTTCCGATCCTTGCGCTAACGGGTGTGGAAGGGAAGATGTTTCACCCGATGGCGATGACCGTCATTGTCGCGCTCATCGCCGCGTTCATCCTGTCGCTTACGTTTGTGCCGGCCATGGTCGCATTGATAATCAGTGGAAAGGTAAGCGAGACGGAAATCTTCTTCGTCCGATGGGCAAAGGCGGCGTACGAGCCGATTTTGAAGGTCGCCATCCGAGCGCGGTTGATCGTGGTCCCGGCAGCCGTCGTCGCGTTCGCACTCTCGGCGTGGCTGTTCACGCGGCTGGGGCAGGAATTCATCCCCACGCTCGACGAAAAAGACATCGCCATGCACGCGATGCGCATCCCCAGCACAGCCCTTACCCAGTCGCAGACGATGCAGACGTGGGTGGAAAGGACGGTTTCGGGTTTACCGGAAGTGGCGTTCGTCTACAGCAAGACCGGCACCGCCGAACTGGCGAGCGACCCAATGCCGCCGAACGTTTCAGACACGTTTATCATCCTCAAGCCGAAGGAAGAGTGGCGGAGCGAAGGGGAGTTGGATCGGCTCATCCACGAGTTGACGGAGGAAGCAGAAAAGACAGCGTCACACGGCGATGCTCACGCCGGCCACGCCGAGGAAGGCGGGCACGACGAGCACGCCATCAACGCGACCACACACAAGGGCAAGCTCATCAAGCTGATGGAACTGACGCTCGGCGACGTGCCAGGACACCAATACGAGTTCACCCAGCCGATCCAGATGCGCTTCAACGAACTCATCGCAGGGGTGCGTGGCGACGTAGCGATCAAAGTCTATGGCGATGACTTCGACACGATGCGCGCGACCGCCAACGAAATCCTCGGCGTGTTGCAGGCCGTCCCCGGCGCCGCGGATGCGAAGGTCGAGCAGACGACGGGTTTGCCGGTGTTGACCGTAGACATTAACCGCGAAGCGATCGCGCGGAACGGGCTGAACGTGTCGGACGTGCAGGATGTTGTCTCTATCGCCATGGGTGGGCGCGAGGCGGGGCTGGTGTTTGAAGGCGATCGCCGGTTCGATCTGGTCGTGCGGATGCCCGATGAGATCCGCGGCAAAATCAGCGAGCTTGAAAACCTGCCCATCCCACTGCCGATGTCGGAATCGCCCGACACAATGGTGACGTCAGCATCGAACAGCGTCACAGGCGGCATGCCCGCGTTCGTTCCGTTGGGCAGCGTCGCGACGATCGACGTCGCCGAGGGGACGAACCAGATCAGCCGCGAGGACGGCAAGCGGCGGATTGTCATTCAGGCCAACGTACGCGGGCGCGACCTCGGTTCTTTCGTGGCCGAGGCGCAGGCGAAAGTCGGTGCGATCAAAATACCCGCCGGGCAGTGGCTGGTGTGGGGCGGGCAGTACGAGAATCTTGTCGCCGCGATAAATAGATTGTCGGTCGTCGTGCCGATCTGTTTTCTACTTATCTTTCTGCTGCTGTTCGGCAGTTTCAAATCGGTGAAGTATGCGCTGCTTGTCTTCAGCGCCGTCCCGCTTGGATTAACCGGCGGCATCCTCGCGCTCTGGCTGCGCGGCATGCCTTTCAGCATCAGCGCCGCCGTCGGGTTCATTGCACTGTCGGGCGTGGCGGTTCTGAACGGGCTGGTGATGGTGAGCTTCATCAACCAGCTAAGGCGCGAAGGCATCGGGCGAGATGAAGCGATCGTGCGCGGGAGCCTCACGCGACTTCGCCCGGTGCTGATGACCGCGCTCGTGGCGTCGCTGGGATTCGTGCCCATGGCACTGGCGAACGGCACGGGCGCGGAAGTGCAAAAGCCGCTCGCGACCGTCGTCATCGGCGGGCTTGTGACGAGCACACTCCTGACGCTCGTCGTCTTGCCCGCCCTCTACCGACTCTTCACCGGCAGCAACCCCGGCGGCATGCCGCAGCCCATCGAACACCCGTGGGAGAAGCAACGGCCCGAAGATGACGAACCACTCGCAGATCAGCCGCGACAGTGAAGAATCGCGCCGTGTGAGAACTCCTTTTCGCAAAAGGCTTGTCGCGCCGGCAGCAGGAATTGCCGAGATAGGCACCGTGTTCGCCCTGAGCATCCGCCGGCGCGGGTAAATCCGGTCTGGCCGAGTTGAGGAAAGCGGCGCTCACCGACACGAAGTCTTCCACGTAGAGCAGGTTGTCGGCCGAGCTAAGGCCGAAGCCGCCGACTTCGCAATCGTCGCTGTGAAGGAAAAGGCGTAGCTTCAGCCAGGCCAGTGGGGAAAAGGTCAGGCGGTTTTTGGAAGAGGCCGCACGGCGCGGTGCCGGTGAAGCCGGCTTAAGTCCTTTGGGAGTTAGAAACTCAATAGGCGATCGCTGGGCGCGGATCGCCGTCGCGTTGGGGAGGCTCATTGTCATGGTCGTTCTCCGATTGAAGGTCTGGGTCGTTCTGGTCGGCTTCTCGCTCTTCCTGGCAGCCCGGACACAGGCCGGTTTCATCGTTGACTGCATCGCTGGCCACCATTCGGTGGCAGTCGCGACACCGGCTCTGGCATTTCGAGCAGCAGTAACGCTCCGACACGGTGTCTTCGTCCAGGCACCCGAGACAGCAGCTCCGGTCACACACGTCACAGATACTGAAACAGTCGGAACAGAAGTCGTGTTCGCAGTCTTGGCAGTAAAGCCGGTCGTCCTCGTCCACTAGGTGCCTGCAGTCATGGCACGGCGTACCGCTCAGGATGACATCGTTTGACGCATTTCTGAGTCAAAGTCATCCGATTCTCTGGTGCTGCACCGGTTTCCTTTTCTGGAAGCTGCTCATTATTGGCCGTTCCCTTGAGCGGTTCAGTCGGGCTTTTGTCTGTCCGATGACAAATCAAGTCGACCCCGCATTTACGGGGAAGGCGTGGTCCAATTCGCTTTCATCGGGAACCGCTGATGCTTTTTAATTCTGCCAGTAAGTCGGTCGCTACACCTCCGGTCATGCCCGTTGCTGAACCGACGTCGGCCGGGCCGGAACTCAAGCCGACTCCGGGGCCTTCGTCGAAAGAGATGGCTCAGGCGAAAGAAGTGAACCGGCTACGCAAGGAAGTCATCCGCCAGATCAATGGCGTGATGCCGACGGCGTCCAACGCGCCGGAGGAAGCGGACCGTCCGCAGATCATTCAACTCGTCAACAAGATTATCGAAGAGATCGCGCCGTCACTGGCTGTCGAGCAGCGGGAAGAACTGTTCCGCAACTGTCTGGCGGAGTTTTTCGGCTTCGGGCCGATCCAGACGTTTCTGGACGATCCCAGCGTGACCGAAGTGATGGTAAACCGGGCCGACCGCATTTACGTCGAGCGATTGGGCAAGCCGATCCTCACGCCGATTACGTTCGACGATGACGCGCACGTGCGCAAGATGATCGACCGCATAATCGTCCCGCTCGGCCGGCGGTTGGACACCAAGACGCCGCTGGTTGATGCGCGCCTGCCCGATGGCAGCCGAGTGAACGCGACGATCTCGCCGTGCACGATCGACGGGCCGACGATTACGATCCGCAAGTTCGGCAAGAAGTCGATGACGGTTGAAGACCTGATCCGCTTCGGGGCGATGACCGCTCCGATCGCCGAGTTCTTTAAAGCCTGCGTCCGCGCGCGCCTGAACATCATCGTGTCCGGCGGAACCGGCTCGGGTAAAACCACTCTCCTCAACGTGCTTTCCAGCTTCATTCCCGACGACGAACGCATCGTTACGATCGAAGACGCCGCCGAACTGAAGCTCGGCCAGGACCACGTCATCCGCATGGAAAGCCGCAAGCCCGATCTGGACGGCACCGGCGAAGTGACGATCCGCGAACTCGTCCGTAACTCGCTGCGAATGCGCCCAGAGCGCATCGTCGTCGGCGAATGCCGTGGCGGCGAAACGCTGGACATGCTACAGGCGATGAACACCGGCCACGACGGCTCGCTCACTACGCTGCACGCTAATACGCCGCGCGACGCGATCAGCCGAATCGAAACGATGTCGCTGATGGGCGGGATCGATTTCCCGATCCGGGTGATCCGCGAGCAGGTGGCGTCGGCGGTTCAGTTGATCATCCAACAAAGCCGCCTGCGCGACGGCAGCCGGCGGATTACGCACATCACCGAGATCGTGGGCATGGAAGGGGAGAAGCTGATCCAGCAGGACCTGTTCCGCTACGAAGATCAGCAAGACGCCAACGGCAAATCCTGCGGCACGCTCCGCAGCACCGGCCAGCGCCCGCACTGCACGCCCAAGCTGGAAGCCGCCGGCTTTAAGCTGCCGATGGACCTGTTCATGAATACCGGCGGGGCGGGTCGCCGGCTGTAACCGATTTGGCTCGGAACCTGCTAGCCACTCGCTAGACGGTCGTCGGCGAATGGGTATGCGATTCTGAGCCGTTGGACGTTTCCTCCGCATCGGTCATCAACTCGTCGCGTGATGTGCTGTACTGCACCAGGTCTTTGCTGAAAAACAAGTCGAGCGTCCAATCGAGTGCGACGCGCAGCTTTTTTTCCAGCCGCGGAAGTTTGCTCAGATAGATCGTCCGCCACAGGAACCAGGCAACGAACCCCGAGAACTTAAAGCCGAAAATCTTCGCCACGCCAGCGCGCCTGCCGATGGCTGCCAATTGGCCGATCGTTCGGAAGTGGAAGGCCTTCTTCTGGCTTCCGTTGATGGCCGCCTTGAGGTTGTGTGCGACGATTTTTCCTTCACGGATCGCGTGTTGAGCTGTCGGCGGATGGGGTTTGCCCGTGCGCAGGTCGGGCACGACGGCGCTGTCACCCAACGCCCACACGCCCGGGTAACCGGCCACCTCGAAGAATTCGTTCACCTTGATTTTTCCTCGCTCCAGCGGGCAGGGCAATTTGCACAAAAGGGGATGTGCCGCCGTACCGGCCGTCCAGACGATGTGGCGCGTGGAGATGAACTGTCCGGTCGAAAGCTTGACGCCTTCTGCGGTTGCTTCAGTCAACTTGGAGTTGTTGATGATTTCAATGCCGTGCGCCGTCAACTTTTTGTGCGCGTATCGGCCAAGCTCTTCGCCGAGTTCGGGAAGAATCACGTCGCCGGAACTGACCAGCACCGTGCGGACGTCGTTCTGATTCAGGTTCGGATAGAATTTGAGCGAGTCGCGGATGAAGTCATTGATCCCGCCAACCGTTTCCACTCCGGCGAACCCGCCGCCGGCGACGACGAACGTGAGAAGCGGCTTGCGTTCGCCGATGGCACATTCGGTATCGGCCTCCTCCATCGCTGCGATGGCGCGATTGCGGAGATGAACCGCATCGCCGAGCGTCTTCATCGTCATGGATCGCTGTTCGACGCCTGGGAGGTTGAAAAAATTGGTGGAGGAGCCGAGCGCCATCACCAGGTAATCGTAAGGCTGTTCGTGAGAATGATGATCAGAACCGTGTACCAGAGTGAGCGTCTTCTTATCCAGATCGACAGCAGACACGTCTCCCTCGAAAAACTGAACGCGTTTAAGCAGTTTGCGGATCGGGCTGACGATGTTCGTCAGGTCCAGATCGCTCGAAGCTACTTCGTGAAGCATGGGGGTAAAGAGGAAGAAGTTTTCACGATTCACGAGCGTGATGGACACGTCATCACGCCGGGCGAGTGTTTTTTCAAGATGCAACGCCGTGTAAATCCCACCAAAACCGCCGCCGAGAATGAAGATGCGGATTTTGGTCTTTGGATGGCTCATATCGCACCTCGTTTTTGGGATTGCGGGCGACAGGCACGTGCCGGTTGATGGCGATACCGGCGTCGCATGTCGTTTATTCCAGGATTGAGTGATTCAAGGATCGATCCGAGGCACCACAACGCGTCCGCCGGCCGATTCAGGCCGAATCCGGCGGCCGGGGAGAAGTGTACACGAGCGAAAGAAGAGTGCGCAATGTGAGGTTGATCCGACTTGGCGTTCCGGGCTAACGCCAGCTCCCATCCTCCCCCGTTTGACGCTTTTGCCCGTCGCCCTTACGATCGTCGGACTCAGATATGTTCGCAATCGTCTCAGACATTCACGGCAACTTAGAGGCGTTCACCACCGTCCTGGCGGAGATCGATCGGCGGGGGATTCAGCACATCGTTTGCCTGGGCGATATCGTCGGGTACGGTCCGAATCCCATGGAATGCCTGGATTTAGTCTCCAAGCGCTGCCGGGCGGCCATCATGGGCAACCATGATTTTGCCGTCCTCTACGAGCCTTACAACTTTAACAGCGGGGCTGAATCCGCGTGCTTCTGGACGCGGCAACAATTTGAGAGCGACCCTGATCTTGCTCGCAGAGCGGCGCGGTGGAAGTTCATCGGGAACTTGCCGGTGCGCGTCAAAACCCCAGAATTCATCGGCGTTCACGCGTCGCCGCGCCGGCCTATTAACGAATACATTTTCCCGGACGACATCTACACCAACCCGGGCAAATTCGTCAGCATTTTCGAGCGGTTCGAACGGCTTTGCTTCGTCGGACATACGCATGTTCCCGGGGTGTTTCTAGAAGGGCCGGACTTTTATAGCCCGGACGAGCTGGACTATCGGTTCGAATTAACGGATGAAAAGGCGATCATCAACGTCGGCAGCGTAGGTCAGCCGCGCGATCGCGATCCGCGGAGCAGCTTTGTGGTGGTTACTGATACCGCTATCGAGTTCGTCCGACTCGCTTACGACGTGGATGCCACGGTGAAGAAAGTAGAAAAGATTGAAGCCCTCGATGATTTCCTCGGTACCCGGCTGCTCGACGGACGCTGAATCACCGACCTCACCTTACCAATTAAGATCGGACGCATAAGAGAATGGATAAGAAACGACTGATTACCGGCATGGCGGTGGCGATGTTACTCGTCATCGGATGGAGCCGGTTGGTTCAATACCTGGCCATGTCCCACCCCGAATGGGGCTGGCAAAAAACGGACCAGCCGACCACGCAGCAAGCCGTTGCACCCGCGACGCAGACCGTCGAATCGGTCGGTCCCACGACGCTCCCCCCGACGATGGCCCAGGTACCGACTGTCACTCTGCCGACCGCAACCACCCAAACCGCATCGGCCGGCACGCAGCCGGCGGGGCGGTTTGCTATCGCATCGTCGCCGACCACTCAGCCGGTGATCGTCAACATCGGGTCGGCGGCCGATTCGGACAAGCAGTTGAAGATGGCGGTCGAGCTGTCGTCGCGCGGCGCGGGCATTAATAGCGTCACGCTGAATGACTACAAGAGGAGCGTTGAAACGCCCGACCTGTTCGTCTTCCAGGAGCCGTACCGCGGCCGCGACGATGACGAAACGCGCCCGCTTTCTACCCGCTCGATCACGATCGACGGTACGACGGTCGATCTGCTCAACGTCTCCTGGCAATCCGTCGGAAAGACGGCCGACAGCGCGACGTTTGAAGTCGTCGTCTCCCGCGACGGCCTGCCGGCGGTGAAGATCGAGAAGACGTACACGCTTTCGCCGCGCAGCGTCGACGAAAATACGCCGCAGGGGAGTGAAGTTACGGTTGGCTACAAGCTGACGAACCTGACCGGCGGGCCGATCAACGCCAAGCTGGCTTTCAATGGCCCGACGGCTCCGCCGCGCGAAATCGACCGCGGCGACGACCGCAACTTCATCAGCGGCTACAACCACGAAGGCTTTGCCGATCTCACGCACAGCAGCATGGGATCGCTGACAAAAGACAAACCCAGTGTCGAACTCGCGAAGGATGCCGAAGGTAAGCCGGCCGTCTGGGTCGGCATGAGCAGCAGCTACTTTAACACCATCATCCGTCCTGACCCGAAGGGCGCGATCCAACTCGCAGCCGCGACAGCCATCGCATTCAATTTCGAGGTTCCGGACGCGCAGCACGCGCTGCTGAAGCTGGAGACGACCGCCTTCATCATCCCCGCCGGCGATTCAACAACGCAGACAAGCTACGTATTTCTCGGCCCGAAGCGGCGCGAACTGCTCAATAGCGCGTACTACTCCGCGCCATTGCTGCGGTACGAGGAAACGCTGGTGATGTCGAGCGGCCCCTGCGGCTGGATCACGTCGACGAAGATCATTAACGGGCTGTACTTCCTGCTGTCGATCTTCCACGCCGTCTTCCGTGACTGGGGCCTTGCCATCATCTGCCTGGTGTTTTTGGTGCGTACGTGCCTGCACCCGATCACCAAGAAGAGCCAGGTGAACATGGCGAAGATGAGCAAGATGTCGCCGGAGATTGAAAGGCTCAAGAAAAAGCACGGCGACAACAAGGACGAGCTGAACAAGGCGATGATGCAGTTCTACAAGACGCAAGGCGCCACGCCGATCTTGGGTTGCCTGCCGATGTTCCTGCAAATGCCGATCTGGATCGCGCTCTATAGCTCGCTGCAGAATACGTTTGAATTGCGTCAGTCGCCGTTCCTGTGGGGTCTCACTTGGATTAAGGATCTTGCGCACCCGGATCGGCTGTTCTACTTCCCGACAACGCCGTTCTCATTGTTCTTCATCCATGTGGATGCGATCAACGTGCTGCCGGTGATTTTGGGCGTCGTATCGTGGATTCAGGCGAAGGTGATGCGACAGCAGCAACCGCCGGCCAGCACGCCGGAGCAGGCGCAGCAGCAGAAGATGATGCAGTGGATGACACTGATGCTTCCGATCATCCTCTACAACGGACCGGCCGGTTTGAACCTGTACATTATGACCAGCACGACGTTCGGGATCATCGAGAGCAAAATCATCCGCAAGCACATCAAGGAAAAAGAAGCGGCCGAGAAGGCCGGCGTTGTGATCGTCGACAATCCCCCCGGCGATGACCTCCCGCCGGCGGGAAAGGTTCGTCGCAAAGAGCCCGAGCCCGAAAAGCCGCAAGGCGGTTTGGCGGGTTGGATCACCAAGCTTCAGCAGAAAGCTGAAGAGATGCAGAAGGACCAGCTGAAGAAGGGCAAGAAGAAGTAGGTATTTGTCGCATGGGCTACCAGCCCATGTCATGATGCGTACACCGAGCATGGGCTGGAAGCCCATGCGACAACAGCGCCGATGACTACCGACGACACCATCGTCGCCATCAGTTCCGCGACCGGTCGCGCGGCGCGCATGATCGTTCGTTTGAGCGGTCCTGATGCATTAACGATCGCGACTAAATTCACTCGCCGGACTGGTCGCTTCAGCGACCAGTGTGTGGTCGAGCAACACTCGCTTCATTTTAACGGTCTCACGTTCAACGCATTCGTCTACGCATTCATCGCTCCCCGAAGCTACACCGGTCAGCACTTGATCGAATTCCACCTCCCCGGAAATCCGCTCCTCGCGCGGATGACGCTCGACGCCTGCCAGCACCTCGGCGCACGCCTGGCCGAGCCCGGCGAGTTCACCGCCCGCGCGTACTTCAACGGCCGGCTCGATCTGACCGAGGCCGAGGGGGTGATGGCGACCATCGCCGCCCACGGCGAGGCGGAACTCTCCGCCGCCAGGCAATTGCTGGCGGGGGAATTGTCGCGCCGGCTCAAGCCCGCGATGGAACTGCTGGCCGACACGCTGGCGCTGGTGGAGGTGGGGATCGATTTCGTCGACGAAGACGTGACGTTCCTGTCCGACGAGCAGATCGCCGATCGGCTGGCGAAGATCGACGCGATGCTGGCCGACATTCAAGCCAGCAGCAGCCGACTGGAGAAGCTCAGCCACGAGCCCCGCGTGGTGCTCGTCGGCAAGCCCAACGCGGGAAAGAGCACGCTACTGAATGCTTTGGTCGGGCACGACCGCGCGGTCGTTTCGCCGATCGCCGGCACGACGCGCGACGCGCTCACCGCCACCGTTTTCCTGCGTCGCGGTTCGGTGATGCTGACCGACGTCGCCGGGCTGGAGGCGGGTAGTGACGATGAGATCGAACGACAGATGCAATCGCAAGCCGCGGCGGCGATTGAGTCCGCTGATGTAGTAGTGTGGATAGAGGACTGCAGCAGTGATCCGAACGACTCGACCGTGCAGCCCGATCTCATCGTCCACACCAAGGCCGATCTGAAGCCCTCTCCCCAGCGGGGAGTAGGTTTGGTGAGGGGAGAAACGTTCACCGTCGATTCGGCGGCGACTAGCCGGGCAAATTCCATTGGCGAGCCGGCACCGCTCGACGACCCGCGTTTCTCCACTCACCCCAGCCCTCTCCCCTCCGGTGCGAGGGAGCCGGAGGCGATCCGCGTATCGGCGGTCACTGGCGAGGGGATGTTCTTGTTGCGCGAAGCGCTCGACCGTCTCGCCTTCGGCGCGCAAACGCCTGGGGCCACGCTCTCCCTCACCTCGCGCCACCTGCTAGCGATCGAATCCACCCGCGCCGCCATCGCCCGGGCCGGCAGCTTGCGTGAACTTGAGACCATCGCTACCGAACTGCGCGAAGCTCTCGATTCCCTCGGCCAGATTATGGGCGTCATCGCCCCCGATGAACTGCTCGGCCGGGTGTTTTCGGCGTTCTGCATCGGCAAGTGACTCTCGCGTCAGGTTCGTTCCAAACCTTCGGGGAATCTCTACTTGTATTTGACGCACCGGCGGGGCATCATCGCTCGCTCAAACCCTTGGGAGGCTTCATGAAGTTGCAGCGATTTGTTATTGGCTTGGTTTTGGCTGCTTTGGTTCTGTCCTGCGCATCGCAGGCGATCGCGCAAACACTCGTTGACCGAGTGCCCGACGACGCCCTGATCTATCTCGGCTGGCAAGGCACCGACACGCTCGGTCCGGCTTACGAGAAATCGAAGCTCAAGCAGTTCGTTGAGCATTCGGCCATTCCTGAATTGTTTCAAAAGACAATCCCCGAGTTGATCGAACGCCAGAGCAACCACGAGCCCGGTAAGGCCGAGGATGTCAAAACCGCCACGTCGTTTTTCAAAATAGTGGCCCAGCATCCCATGGCGTTTTTTGCAGGCGCTTTCGCGGCCAAAGCGGGAGATGTTCAGCCGACCTTTGGCCTGATCTGTCAGGCGGACGCCGACAAAGATTTGTTGCTCGCCGTCTTCACAACCATTGCCGCGGAAAACAAGGACGAAACATTTCCACTCAAAGTCGTCTCGGACGGTCCATTTGTCGCCCTCTTCGGCGGGTACGATGCGGAGCAGGAGTTGACAGTCCATCCGACAAAAAACCTCGGCGCGACGGCGAAGTTCATCGCCGCCAAAGCCCACCTCGCTAAAGACCCCGCCGTCGTTCTGTATTTTGATGCTGCTAAAATTCTCTCGCGGGTCGATGTGATGTTGAAGCAGGAAAAAGACGAGCAGGCTTCAATCATGTGGAGCCGCGTCAAAGAGACCGCAGGACTAAACGGCTTAAAGCGGTTCGCCTACTCCGCCGGGTTTGTTGGGCAGGATTGGACGTCGCAATCGTTCATGGACGCGCCCGCTCCGCGAACCGGGCTGCTCAAGCTGCTCGAGCCCGCTCCGATCGACCCGGCCCTGATGGCCCGCATCCCCGCCGACGCGACCAGCGCCAGCATTCGGCAGTTCGATTTCGCCCAACTGATCGACACCGCCAAAACCATCACCACCGCCGCCAACCCCGAGGCCGGGCAGCAGTTCCAGCAGGGGCTGGGTTTTATCGCGCTCACGCTCGGGCGCAGGCTTGATACCGAACTGCTCGCGCCGCTGGGGGCGCAGTGGGCCGTCTACGGCGCGCCGGAACTGGGTGACGGGCAAATCACCAGCATGGTGATCGCCAACAAGCTCGACGACCCGAAGCTCGCCAAGGCCGCCTGGGGCGATCTGGCGTTTGCGATCAGCAATACCGTCCCCAATCTGGTCCGCAAGAACATGAACGTGGTCATCACGCCCAAGGCCGACGCAAAATCGTTACCGGGGACAACCGTGTTCTCCTGGCAGATCGGCGCTACGCCGTGGGCGCCGGGGTTTGTGGTGAAGGACGACTTCATCTACTTCAGCGGCAATCCAGATACGCTCGTGAAAGCCGCGAAATCGCCGGCTGGCAAGTTTGAAACCAATCCCAAGTTTACCCAGTTGATCAAAACGCTGAACGCGCCGGCCTACAGCACGCTCAGCTTCGACGACCTGGCCAGCGCCGCCAAAACAAAGACCGAGGAGCTGAACCAAAACTGGGCAGCGCTCGTCGACAGCGCCTTGGGTGCCGGCGTGGAACTGCCCACCAAGTTCCTCCCGTCGCTGGAAGACGTCCTGCCGCTTCTCTCGCCGTCCTGCAGCACCAGTTGGGCCGACGAAAAGGGTTTTTACTCGGTCGAGCGTTCGCCGTTCCCGCTGTCGTCGCTGTTGTACGGCTACTCCGGCGCGGATCAGATGACTACGGTGGGCGTGTCGGCGTTGGGCATTTCGATCCTGTTGCCTGCGCTGTACAAAGCCCGCGAAACCGCCAACCGCGTAAAGGCCATGGCGAACCTCCGGCAGATCGGCATGGGCTGTATTCTCTTCGCCAACGAGAACAAAGACGCTGCTCCGGCAGACTTGGGTTCGCTGCTCGCAGAGGGGCTGACGGTAGACGTGTTCGTGTCGCCGTCGGGCGAGACAAAAGTGCCCGACAACATTCGCGATGGCAAGATCGAGCAGCAGGCTGCCTGGGTGAACGCCAACAGCGATTTCGCCTACGTGAAGCCGGCTGGCAAGATGGCAGGCGTCGCGCCCGACAAACCGCTTGCGTACGAGAAGGTCGGCATTCGCGGCCGAGACGGAATCAACATTCTCTACGGTGACGGCCACGTGGAATTCCTCGTGATGTCCAAGGCCGTCGAACTCATCCAGCAATCCACCGGCGCCAAACCCGTCGAATACAAAAAGCCGGCCAAGGCGGGGAAGTAAGTTAGAAGGGGAACCAGATTAGTTTGGCATCAAGACGTCATCCTGAGGTACGCCGAAGGATTTAGCCGATTCGCCAAGTTGGCTAGATCCTTCGGCGTACCTCAGGATGACAAGTGTAGGTCGTCCACATGGATTGGCTTAGCGAACTTCGAAACGCCTTGGCCCGCGAATTCGCCGATCGCCCGATTATCGGCGTATTGGCAACTGTCTCGCCGGAACAAACAGCAGCGGGGCGGTGCGTTGTCCTGCGAGAACTCACCGACAGCGGCGGGCTAGTCTTCACCACCGACGCCCGGAGCGAAAAAGTCGAACATCTGTCGGCCAACCCGTCGGCCGAGTGCGTCTTCTGGCTGCCGACTCTGCGCTTGCAGTTCCGCATCGGCGGCGAGGCAGCGATCGATACCGCCAGTCGATCGGTCCTGTGGGCGAAGCTTTCACCAGCCACCCAAGCCACATTTTTCGGCCCGCCTCCGGGAGTGCGGAAGGGCAGCGCTTCGCCGGATACCAAACCCTCCTTGGCCGATCCGCCAGCGTGTTTTTCCGTTCTCGTACTCACGCCGGACCGCGCCGAATCGCTCGATCTGACGACCGACCCGCACACGCGCGTTGAATTCTCCGAAAAAGCGGGCTGGCAGCCCGTAGCGATCAATCCCTGAGCCGTCGGTTTGCCCCTCATCCCCGGTCTCGCTACGATCTGCGGCCCATGCGATTGCTCATCCACGGAAACCTCACGCCCGCCGTCGCCGATGCACTGCGTCGCCACGGGCATACGCCGGTCTTGCCCGCGGAGATCGAACTGCCAGAGGACGCCGCGCCGCAACTGGTCGTCGAAACCGCCAAGGCCAAGCAGCTCGACATCATCACCGCCGACCCCGCCATCGCGGCCGCGGTGTTTGAGCTTGATCTGTATTTGTTTCGCAGCATCGTCTACCTGCAACTTGCCGGCGCAGACGTGGAGCAGGACGACGCGATCGACCGGCTGTTCAAACGCTACAGCCGCCTGACCCCCGATCGGCTGTACACGGTGACCGAATCGCGAGTGAAAGTGCGGCAATTGCCATCGAAGAAATAAGTCCTGAAATCGACCACAGATGAATACAGATGCGCACAGATAAGAAAGCCAAGTTTTGTTAGTGGGTCAGTCTGAAATATCGTGCAACGCATTGCTTGGCGCACTCGACCGTACCACGGGCCTCCGGCCCGTGCCGGCGATTCGGAATAGCAAGGACGTTCATTTTCTAAGGTTCGCGCGCTACCAGCACGGGCCAGAGGCCCGTGGTACGATTGAGTTTTTCGGACTGACACTATCCAATTTTTTATCTGTGTTTATCTGTGTTCATCTGTGGCCAAACTCTTAGCATTTTTTTCTTGGAGAAATGAATGTCCCTGCTAGTGACCGGCTCGATCGGAATTGACACCGTAGAAACCCCCTTCGGCAAGCGCGACGACGTGCTCGGCGGGTCGGCGATTTACTTCTCCTACGCCGCCAGCTTCTTTACGCCCGTGCGGCTCGTCGGCGTTGTCGGCGAGGATTGCCCGCCGTCGATGCTCAACGTCTTCACCGGCCGCGAGGTGGACACCGCCGGGCTGGAAACCCGCAAGGGCAGCAAAACCTTCCGCTGGCACGGCAGCTACGTCAAAGACATGAACGAGGCGCAGACGGTGGAAGTCGACCTCAACGTGCTGGCCGAGCGGGCACCGAAGATTCCGGAGAAATTCCTCGACAGCAAGTACGTCTTCCTCGCCAACACCCATCCGGTGCTGCAGCAGGAGATGGCCGGCAACCTCAAGCACGCCAAGCTGATCGTGGCCGATACGATGAACCTGTGGATCGCCACCGAGCGCAAGGAACTCGTCAAACTCCTCGGCAAAATCCACGGCCTGGTGCTGAACGACGGCGAAGCCCGCCTGCTGACCGAAAAGAAAAACCTCATCGCCGCCGCCAAGGAAGTGCTGAAGTTCGGGCCGAAATTCGTCGTGATCAAAAAAGGCGAACACGGATCGATGCTGGTGACGGAAAAGGAAACGTTCGTGCTGCCCGCCTTCCCGGCTGAGCAAGTGGTCGACCCGACCGGCGCCGGCGACAGCTTTGCCGGCGGCATGATGGGTTACATCGCCACGCAGGGCGTGATCTCGTCGGCCACCATCAAACGCGCCCTGGCCTACGGCACGGTGGTGGCGAGCCACACGATCGCGGACTTTTCACTCGCTGGCATCCAGCAGGCGACGCGCGAGGGGATCGACGATCGGTATCACGCATTCAAGCAAGCGACGGCGTTTTGAGGGGGTTTTGCACACGATATTTTGCTTGACAAGTGTTAACACCTGCCTACTTCGTCAGAAACAGCGACGACCAGATTTGGTCAGCCAAGTTGAACAACTCGTGAGGGATTTGGATTCGCCGTGAACGGCAGTGCGCCGTCCGATGATAATTTTTCGATTTTTTCTCTTGCCAAATTAGGGCGTTGTTCGATATACTTCGTAACCATAACAAACCCTGAACAGGGACGGTGAAGTGACTTCCGTCGAGTTCGGGCGTGGTTCGTCCGGGTGTTTGTTCCCGTGGATGGCGAATCACAACTAAGTCACTCATCAGCGGTGGTTGTGAAAACCGCTCCCCAAGGTTTACCTTGGCGGGACGCGAGGGATCGAAGATCCCTGTTTGTCCCGCCCGTAATCCTTCGCGTGGGGCCTCACACCCACCGCCCTCTGCCGGCTGAACAAGATACCCGGCAAGAAAGCGAGGCCCATTGTGGCCAAAACTCTCGATCGATCCGATGCAAAGTCGGACAAGTCTGACAAGAACGGTTCCGCCAACGGCGTGAACATCCCCCGCAAAGTGGAAGCGGTGCCCAAGGCATTCGTCGAAGCCCCGCGCGATCCGGCCCGCGATTCGGCCCTATCCCGGGCCGTCCAGCAAATCGAAAAGCAGTTCGGCAAAGGCTCCGTCATGAAGCTCGACGGCGATCGGCCGACGAATATCGACGGCATTCCGACCGGATCGCTTTCCCTTGATATTGCCCTCGGCGGGGCGGGGATTCCGCGCGGCAGGGTGATCGAAATCTTCGGGCCGGAATCTTCCGGCAAGACAACCCTCACGCTGCACATCATTGCCAACACCCAACGGGCCGGCGGGACGGCGGCGTTTATCGACGCGGAACACGCGCTCGATCCCTCGTGGGCCAAACGCCTCGGCGTGAAGCTCGACGAACTGCTCGTCAGCCAGCCCGACACCGGCGAGCAGGCGCTTGAAATCTGCGAACTGCTCGTCCGCAGCAACGCGGTCGACGTCGTCGTCATCGACTCCGTCGCGGCGTTGATTCCGCGGGCCGAAATCGAAGGCGAAATGGGCGACAGCCACGTCGGCCTGCAGGCTCGTTTGATGAGCCAAGCGCTCCGCAAACTCACCGGCGCGATCGCCAAGAGCAAGTGTACGGTGGTCTTCATCAACCAGATCCGCGAAAAGATCGGCGTGATGTACGGCAGCCCCGAAACCACGCCCGGCGGCCGCGCGCTCAAGTTCTACGCGTCCATTCGTATCGACGTGCGTCGTACCGGCAGCATCAAGGAAGGCGAAATCGCCACCGGCAACCGCACCCGCGCCCGCGTGGTGAAGAACAAAATTGCTCCGCCGTTCCGCGATGCAGAGTTCGATATCATGTTCGACCGCGGCATCAGCTATGAAGGTGATCTGATCGACCTGGCCGTACTAGCCGGCGTTGTGGATAAATCCGGCGCCTGGTACAACTACAAAACCACGCGTCTCGGTCAGGGCCGAGAAAATTCCAAGCAGTTCTTGGTTGAAAATAAGGACCTTTGCGCCGAAATCCGCCAGGGCGTGTTGGTCAGCAAGAACATGGTCGACGCCAAGAAAGCCGGCGACACGCCGCTGGCACCGGAGGAAGCGGAATAACCGGGTAGTGGGTCAGTTTGAAATGTTCGGTGATTTATCTCCCTCTCCCGGTACGCCGGGAGAGGGCGGGGTGAGGGTTCTGTTGCTGCGGCAACACACTCGTTCTTTAAAACAGAACCCACACCCTGCCCTCTCCCAGATTACCGGGAGAGGAAAATATTCAAACTGACCCACTATCAATAGCCGCTGTCCGTTGTCGGGGAAGATTTTGTCCACGAATAACGCGAATCGACACGAATCAGCAATCATTCGTGAAGATTCGTGTTATTCGTGGACGATCCTCTGCTGCTTGAACGACGCCGGCAATACCCCCATAATTGCCGGACTTTAAGTTCAAGGATGCCATGACCTCCGCCGAGATCCGCAAGCAGTACATTGAATTCTTCGTCCAGAAGCACGGCCACACGTTCGTGCCCAGCAGCCCGGTCGTGCCGCACGATGATCCGACGCTGCTCTTCACCAACGCGGGGATGAACCAGTTCAAGCCGATCTTTCTGGGTCAGGAAAAGCGTGCGTACACCCGGGCCGCCAACACGCAGAAGTGCATCCGCGCCGGCGGCAAGCACAACGATCTGGACGACGTCGGCCGAAGCCGGCGGCACCACACGTTTTTTGAGATGCTCGGCAACTGGTCGTTCGGCGATTACTTCAAGCAAGGCGCGATCGAGATGGTGTGGGAACTGCTCACCCAGGTTTGGAAGCTCGACCCGGAGCGCCTGCACGTGAGCTGTTTTGAAGGCGACGAAAAAAACGGCGTCCCGCGCGACACCGAGGCCGCTAACATCTGGAAAAAAGTCGCCAACCTGCCCGACGACCACATCCACTACTTCGGCAAAGACAATTTCTGGGAAATGGGCGACACCGGCCCCTGCGGCCCGTGTACCGAAATCTACTACGACCGCACGCCCGACAAATCGGGAGGCAAGTACGTCAACAGCGAAGACCCGCGCGTGATGGAAATCTGGAACAACGTCTTCATCCAATACAACCGCAACGCCGACCGCTCGCTCACGGTTTTGCCCGCGCAGCATGTCGATACCGGCATGGGTTTCGAGCGAATCTGCCAGGTGTTGCAGGACAAGGGCAGCAACTACGAGATCGACCTGTGGGACCCGTTCTGGGCCAAGCTCAAAGAACTCAGCGGCCACACCTACAGCGGAAAATTCCCCAAAACCAACGCCGCCGACCCGGTCGCCGAGGCGGCCGACGAGGGGCTCCGCAAGGACATCGCCTTCCGCGTGATCGCCGATCATGTGCGTTGCCTGACGTTTGCGATCACCGACGGAGCCACGCCGGGGAATGAAGGACGAAACTACGTGCTGCGTCGAATCCTCCGCCGAGCCGTCCGCTTCGGCCGGCAGCAGTTGGGGCTGCGCGATCCATTTCTGCACACGCTCGTGCCGGTGGTGGTGGAGTCGATGGGCGAAGCCTTCCCCGAACTAAAGAAGAACTCCGGCCATGTTGTCGGGTTGATTCGCGATGAGGAAGAAAGCTTCGGCCGAACGATCGATCGAGGAATTGCGTTGTTTGACGAAGCCGTTGACCGCGCCACAAGCCGCATGAAGCAGGGTGCCGCCGAGTCGATCCAGATTTCTGGCGAAGACGCATTCAAGCTGCACGACACGTACGGCTTCCCCGTCGATCTCACGCGCATCATGGCGGAGGAACGCGGCTTTACTATCGACGTGCCCGAGTATGAACGCCTGATGGAAGAAGCCCGCGAAAAAGCCCGGGCCGGCGGCAAGGAAGGCGACACCGGCTTAGGCACGCTGCCGCCGGACGCACTGGCGAAACTCGAATCGCAAAACATCACCGCGACCGACGACCAGCCGAAATACGCCGGCCAGCCAATGACGGCCAAAGTCGTCGCCATCTGGGACGGCTCATCGTTCACCGATCACATCGCCGCCGACGCCGGCGATTCGTTCGCTGTCATGCTCGATCGCACGCCGTTCTACGCTGAGATGGGCGGTCAAGTCGGCGATGTCGGCGCGCTTCAGACTTCGCGCGGTGGGGAATTCGCCGTCGGCGGGACCAAGTCGGCCGGCAGGTACGTGCTGCACCTCGGCCAGCGAACGCACGGTGATCTAAAAGTCGGCGATACCGTCACCGCCACGGTCGATGGGCTGCGCGATCGAACGCAACAGAATCACACCACCACGCACTTGGCCAACTGGGCGCTCCGCGAAGTGCTCGGCGACGGCGTGCAGCAGAAAGGCTCGCTGGTCGATCCGGAGAAACTCCGCTTCGACTTCAGCCACAGCAAGGCATTGGCCGACGACGAAATCGCCAAGGTGGAGCAGCTGGTGAATCGCTCGATCACCGAGCAACTGCCCGTGTACGCCGAAACCGCGCCGCAAGAGCAGGCGCTGAAGATCAACGGCCTGCGGGCCGTCTTCGGCGAGAAGTATCCGCCGCTGGTGCGAGTGGTGTCGATCGGCGCTCCGGTGAAGGAACTGCTGGCCGACCCGGGCAACGTCAAGTGGCGGCAGTTCTCGATCGAATTCTGCGGCGGCACGCATCTGGAGTCGAGCGAGCAGGCCGAGACGTTTGTGGTGACGGCCGAGGAGTCGGTCAGCAAGGGCATCCGCCGAATCGTCGCCCACACCGGTGCGGCCGCGAAGGAAGTACTGGCCGCCAATCACGCGGTCGAGAAGCTGATCAGCGCCGCCCCCGGCACGCCCGACGCGGAACTGCCGATGCTGATCGCTGAGATTCAGAAGTCGCTAGCCCGCTCGCCGGTCGGACTGCGGATGAAGCGAAAGGCTCAAGGCACGGTGGCTGAACTGCAGTCGCGGTTCAAGGCGTTCGAGAAATCGAGCAAGCAGTCGTCGGCGTCGGCGGTGAACGTGTCCGGCGTCGCCGGCGAACTACTGGCTAGCGCGACGGCGATCGGAGCCGGCAAACTGGTGGTGGCCGAGGTGCCGGGGGCCGGCAACGATCAACTGCTGGGCATTGTCGATTCGATCAAGAAGCAATCGCCTACGTACGCTGTGCTAGTCGGCAGCGCCGCCGACGGCAAAGTAAACTTCGTCGCTGCCGTGAGCGATGACCTGATCGCCAAGGGCCTCAAAGCCGGCGACTGGGTCAGAGAAGCCGCCAAAATCACCGGCGGCGGCGGCGGCGGCCGCCCGCAGATGGCGCAAGCCGGCGGGAAAGACCCTGCGAAGTTGGGCGAGGCGCTCGAAAAGGCCAAGGCGTTTGCAGTCAAGCACGGTTTGGTTTAACACACCACGATGCAGTGTTAAAGCACACTCTACAAACTTTGGGAAGGTGAAATGAGTTTAACGCCAATCCCTAAGAGCAGTCGATTCTCTAAGTGGGGGCGTCGCACACTTTTACCGATCACGTTGATAGGCATTGCGATCGCTTGGCTCGTTTATGTGCCTGTGCCGAGCTATTTGCCTGTGGAACCTTCATGGTCCAAGCAACAAGCCCAAACTTGGCGAAGTTTTGAATGGAAGACGAATCGATATTTCGAGTTTTATACAGATGAAAAGATGGACACATTGCTTCCTGGCATTCGCGTCAAACTTGACGCGGCAGGACCGTGGGAGTCGGCATCCGAACAGGACGATCAGTCGATACTAGACTGGATTCTAAACAAGCAGGAAGGCGATCTGAGGAAAAAGCTAGCGAACGAGGATATTGGGGAGCGCAAAAGGCAGTTGGCCATCGCCTCGGTGCCATTTATTGCCGGGAAATACGGCGGTCGGCTCACGGCGGGGCCCTTTTTATTGCTTGACCGCTTTCGTACAGAGCAGCTTACACACCGCTCGATTATCGTGCGGCTGTCACCGTCGCCACAGGGCGGAACTCGCATCGATATCTGGGACCTCTTTGTTTACGATCATTGATGCGGCGGGCCCGTTTCACGGCATCCGGCGTATTGACCAATCCCTTGACAACACCACCCCAGCCGCCTAACGTACCCCTCCCATTGGCAGCGGCGGGGCATGTCCCGCCGTTGTTTGCTTGATGGGGTTTGCCTCAGTGTAGGCTCCTTGTTGAAGGTGATGTCATGCTTCCGGTCCAGAAACACAGCAAGTCGCGTAAACGTAAGCGTCGGTCGCATCTGGCGCTTAAGCCGATTCATTACGTTCGCTGCGCTCAGTGCGGCAACGCCAAGCTTCCGCATTCGGCTTGCGATAACTGCGGCTTTGTCAATCCCAAGCTCGCGCTCCCGACGGAGTCGGCTGAAGCCTAGTGTTTGTCGATTGTAGACTGTGGATCGTGGAAACGGGTCGACGCTGTAACCCATTTCCACAATCGACAATCGACAATCCACAATCAATCGTTACTCGGAGGACTTCGCGTGCGAGCAGCGGTTGACGTGATGGGCGGCGACAAAGCGCCGGCCGCCATTCTTAAAGGGTGTTGGGAAGCCGCACCGCTACTCGAAGCGGGGGACGTGGTCTTTCTCGTCGGCGACGACAAAACCTGCCGCGACGGGCTGGATTCTTCCGGCCTGACTTCCGACCAGAAAAAGTTCTATCAAATCGTACCTACCACCGAAGTCGTCGAGATGGACGACTCGCCTGTGGAAGCCATCCGAGGCAAACCTAATAGCAGCATCGCGGTCCAGTGTAAAATGGCCGCCAAGGGCGAAGCCGATGTCGTCATCAGCGCGGGTAACACCGGCGCGTGCGTGGCGGCGGCGCAGCTGCGGATGCGGACGCTCCCCGGCATTAGCCGGCCGGGCATTGCGGTGATGCTGCCGACGTTTTACGGGCCCGTCACCGTGTGCGACGTGGGCGCGAATGTTTCTCCAAAGCCAAAACATCTGCATCAATACGCGATCATGGCCGGCGCTTACGCCAGCGCCGTGGTCGGGATTGAAAACCCGCGCGTCGGGCTGATGAGCATCGGCGAGGAAGACGCCAAGGGCACCGCCGTCGTGAAGGAAGCCCGCAAGCTGATGCGCGACGAGCCGCTGATCAACTTCGTCGGCAACGTTGAAGGCCGCGACCTTACAAAAGGCGTGGTGGACGTTATTGTCTGCGACGGGTTCGTTGGTAATATCGTGCTGAAATTGATGGAAGGCGTGTCGGAAGGCATCTTCCAGATGATCGTGCATGAACTTCAGGAAAGCGCCCCGCAGGCGATGGAGATGTTCAAGCCGATCATGAAGAAAATTTACCAGAAGCACGACTGGCAGGAATACGGTGGCGCGCCGCTGCTGGGTGTCGACGGATACTCGCTGATCTGCCACGGCCGATCGGACGCCAAGGCGATCAAAAACGCAATCCGGGTCGGCAAGCAGATCTACGCCAGTAAGATCAACGAGAAGATCACTGAGAAGATTGAACAGGGCATTCAGGTCACTGAGGATTAGAAAGTAGAGGGTGGAATGTGGATTGTGGAAGCACAATCCACAATCCACAGTCCACAATCCACAATCATGTCTTCTTACGGAGCCATCATCACCGGGACCGGCAGCCAATTGCCGGAGCGCCGCCTGACCAACGCCGATCTTTCGACGATGGTCGCTACCAACGACGAATGGATCGTTCAGCGGACCGGCATGAGAGAACGCCGGATCGTGTCGGCCGGCGAAAGCACGGCGACGCTGGCGCTGTCGGCGGCGCAGAAGGCGCTGTCGGCGGCGGGATTGGCACCTGAACAGATCGACTTGATCGTGTGCGCCACCATCACGCCTGAAATGGTCACCCCCAGCACGGCCTGCTTTGTTGCGGCGGCGATGGGGTTGTCCGGTACGCCGGCGTTTGACTTGGGCGCGGCGTGCAGCGGGTTTGTTTACGCGTTGGATACCGCGGCGGCGTTTATTAAATCCGGGCGGTACCAGAATGTGCTTGTCATCGGCGCGGAAACGCTGAGCCGAATTACTGACTACACCGATCGCGGCACGTGCATTCTGTTCGGCGACGGCGCTGGCGCGGTCGTGATGCAACGCTCTAGCGACACGTCTCGCGGATTAATCTACAGCAGCCTGCACGCTGACGGCCGCGGTTGGGAATTGCTGTACTGTGCCCCCGGCAGCCGCAACCCGATATCGCCGGAGATGACGGCCGGCCGCACGCAGTACCTCAAAATGAACGGCCGCGAGGTGTACAAGTTCGCGGTCACGCGGTTCGAGCAGATGATCGAAGACGCGATGCGGAAGGCGGAATTAACCGTCGATCAGGTTAAGCTGATCGTGCCGCACCAGGTCAACAAGCGGATCATCGACTCGGCGGTTAGCAAGCTTGGTTTCCCGCCGGAAAAAGTGTTCGTCAATATCGAGCAGTACGGCAACACCTCGGCCGCCAGCGTGCCGATCGCGCTCGACGAAGCGGTTCGCGGCGGGCATCTCAAGAAAGACGACGTGGCGATTCTCGTCGCCTTCGGTGCGGGGCTCACGTGGGCCAACGCGGTTGTGAAATTCTGAAACGAATGTCGCATGGGCTACCAGCCCATGCCGAAACCTCGGGCATGGGCTGGTAGCCCATGCGATAGAAAGCTGCCAAGGGAATGGCCAACAACACCTACATCCTCTGTCCCGGTCAAGGGGCGCAAGTCGTCGGCATGGGGAAGGATTATTTTGAATCCTCGCCGGTGGCGAAAGAAACGTTTGAAACCGCCAACCGCGTGATCGGGTTCGATCTGGCCAAGCTCTGTTTTGAAGGGCCGCAGGATCGTCTCAATCAAACCGACATCAGCCAGCCGGCGATTTACACCACCGGCGTGGCGTGCTTCCGGGCCGCTGTTGCAGCGGGGAAGATCAGCCCGGCTGATGTCACTGCGTACGCGGGATTGAGCCTCGGCGAGTACACCGCGCTGCACCTGGCGGGCGTGTTCAGCTTCGAGGAAGGTTTGAAATTGGTGGCCGCCCGCGGGAAGTACATGCAGGAAGCCGCCGTCGCCACGCCGAGCAGCATGGTGGCGATCATGGGGGCCGATGAAGCCGCCATCAACAAACTGTGCGATGAAAGTGCCGCCGGCGAAGTGCTGGTTCCGGCGAACTTTAACGCGCCCGGGCAGATCGTCGTCAGCGGCAGCAAGGGCGCCTGCGATCGCGTGCTGAAGGCGGCGGAGGCGGCGGGGTTCAAAGCTGTAGCCCTCGCGGTGGCGGGTGCGTTTCACAGCCCGGTGATGCAGGGCGGGGCGGATAAGATGAAGGGCGAGTTGGACAAGGTCGCCTTCCAATCGCCTAAGACGCCGGTTTACAGTAATGTCACCGCCAAGCTGCACGAGCCGGCATCGATCAAAGAACTGCTGGTGAAGCAGATCATCGCCCCGGTTCGCTGGGAGCAGACGATGGTTCCGCTGGCGGCGATTGAAGGTGCGAAGTTCGTCGAGCTAGCGCCGGGCCGAACGCTGGCAGGATTGATGAAGCGGATCAGCCGCCGGCTGCCGGTGGATAGTCTTGAGAGTGTGGACAAGCTGAAGGCATAAAAATGTAGGGCCCGCCTCGGCGGACCGATCTGATCGTTTGGTCCGCCAAGGCGGGCCCTGCATCAGAAAAATATAGCGATCGCAGTAAGGGAGAGAGCATGACCGAAAAGAGAGTAGCCATCGTCACCGGCGGAAGTCGCGGGATTGGCGCGGCGATCGTCAAGCAACTGGCTAAGGACGGGCTGCACGTCGTTGCCATCGCCCGGAACATGGACAAGCTGCAGGAAGTCGTCAAGGAAGTGCAAGCCGCCGGCGGGACCGCCGAGGCCGCCACCTGCGACATCGGAGAGAGCAAGGCGCTGGCGGCGGTGATCGAAGGCATTGGCGAAAAGCACGGCCGGCTGGACGTGCTGGTCAACAACGCGGGCATCACCAAAGACGGGCTGCTGCTCCGCATGGAAGACGAGGATTTTGACTCGGTCATCAACACGAATCTCAAAAGCGCGTTCGTCGCCATCCGGTCGGCGGTCCGGTTGATCATGCGGTCTAAAACCGGGCGAATCATTAACATCAGCAGCGTGGCAGGAGTGGCGGGCAATCCCGGACAGGCCAACTACGCAGCCAGCAAGGCAGGGCTCATCGGACTTTCTAAAACGGTGGCCCGCGAATTTGCCGGCAAGGGCATTACCTGCAACGTCATCGCCCCCGGGTTTATCACAACAGACATGACTGATGTGTTGAACGACAAGATCAAGGAAGGCGTCAAGCAGATGATTCCGCTACGCCGATTCGGGGAAGCGTCGGAAATCGCGGCAGCCGTGTCGTTCTTCGCTTCGGAAGGGGCGGCGTACGCCACGGGGCAGGTTCTGTGCGTCGACGGCGGAATGGTCATGGGGTGATTCGATTGTGGAATGTGAAGTGTGGATTGTTGAAGGGGCGTCCATCCCGTGAATTTTCAACAATCCACAATCAACACTCCACATTCGTACCTTGGGGTTTGCAAATACCCCTCGCACGGCTATAGTTTTCGATTCTCCCGGACTTGTTCCGGGAACCCCACCGGCGGCGTGGCCGGGGGCAAACTTCAGTCAGGGTAGGTAAATATTATGGAAGAGATTGAAACGAAGGTTATCGAGATCGTCAGCGAACAGATGGGCGTGGACAAGAGCGAGATCACTCGCGAAACCCACTTCATCAACGATCTGAACGCCGACTCGCTCGACACCGTGGAACTCGTCATGGAATTTGAAGACGAGTTTGAACTGTCCATCCCTGACGAAGAGGCGGAAAAAATCCAAACCGTCGGCCAGGCGATCGACTACATCAAAGAGCATTCGAGCAAGTAAATTGAATGCGGAATGTGGATTGTAGATCGTGGACAGTGGATTGTTGAAAATCTTCAACAATCCACATTCCACAATCAACCATCGCTTTGCCTATGAAACGTCGCGTCGTCATTACCGGCTTAGGTGTCATCACGTCCCTCGGCGAAACCGCGGAGATGTGGGACGGTGTTTGCTCGGGCAAGAGCGGCATTAAGATGGTGACACGCTTCGATTTCTCCACCTACCCGGTCCGCTTCGGCGGCGAATGCACCGGGTTCGATGTCACCAAGTACGGCGTTGATTTCCGAGAGTCCAAGCGGCTGGACCGCTTCGGGCAATTCGGGGTCGCGGCGTCGGTGGTGGCGGTGAAGGACGCGGGGATCGACTTCAAATCCGAAGACCCGTACCGCTGCGGCGTGCTGATCGGAAGCGGCATTGGCGGGATCGAAACGCTTGAAGAGCAGAACAAGATTCTCATCGAGCGCGGCGTGGGGCGCGTGAGCCCGTTCACCGTGCCTCGTTTGATGGTCAACGCCGCCAGCGGGAACGTGTCGATCATGTTCGGCATCAAGGGCCCAAATACGGCCGTCGCGACGGCCTGTGCGACAGGCAGCAACGCGATCGGCGACGCCGGGCGGTTCATTCAGCACGATATGTGCGACATCATGATCGCCGGCGGATCGGAAGCGGCTTTGTGCGGGCTTGGCATGGCAAGCTTTTGTGCCGCCCGTGCCTTGTCCACCCGCAATGATGATCCGACCCACGCCAGCCGGCCGTTCGATAAAGATCGCGATGGCTTTGTGATGGGTGAAGGGGCCGGCGTGGTCGTCCTCGAAGAACTGGAACACGCCAAAAAGCGCGGCGCTCGGATTTACGCCGAACTGGCCGGCTACGGTATGACCGGCGATGCCCACCATATCACGGCCCCTTTAGAAGACGGCAGCGGAGCGGCGGCGGCGATGCAGTTCGCGTTTAAGGACGCGGGCGTCTCGCCGGACGCAGTCGATTACATCAACGCCCACGGCACGAGCACGCCGCTGGGCGACATCGGCGAAACCCGCGCCATCAAGGCGGCCTTGGGCGCCCACGCCAAAAAAGTCTCTATCAGTTCCACCAAGAGCCACCTCGGCCACCTTCTCGGCGCCAGCGGCGGGGTGGAAGCGGTTATCTCGGCCTTGGCGGTTCACAATAATCTCATCCCGCCGACGATAAACCTCGATAACCCCGACCCCGAGTGCGATCTGGACTACACCCCGCACAAGGCCAAGGACAAAAAGATCACCTACGCCATGAGCAACAGCTTCGGCTTCGGCGGGCATAACGCGACGTTGCTTTTGAAGAAGTTTTCCTAAGTGGGTGGGTTGTAAGTTGTAGGTTGTTAGTTGCGGGTTGGTGATTGGCTGCAATCTAACGCACAACAAACAACCCACATCCCTAATAAACATCTTGCCATTTAAGCCGATTGCCCGATAATCCGGAGGTCCGACCGCCTCACAGCAAAGGATTGCCGTGCCGGTTCTGCATTCTGAGCCAACCAAGTCATCCTCGTCCAGCGAGCTTCAACGTATTTTGAAGCTCGAAGTGCCTGTCATCGTCAAGCTGGCTGAGCGGAAGCTGCTGCTGTCGGAAGTGATGCGACTGGGCGTTGGGGCGATCATCGAATTCGTTAAATCCAACGACGAGCCGCTGCAACTTTTGATCAACAACAAGCCCATCGGCGTCGGCGAAGCCGTTAAAGTCGGCGAAAACTTCGGCCTGCGGATTACGCAAATTGGTGACGTCAAGCAGATCATCCAATCCTTGGGTGGCGAGAAACGGTAACTGTCCCCGCTCCATATGTGCGGCCTATCATTCATCCATGACGACCCTCCTTCGTCATCCCGCCCGATACCCTTCAATTTTCGCATGGCTCGTCTTCGCGGCGGCCCTTGATGTGATGTTTACGCATCTGGTCCTCTATCACGGCGGAATTGAGATGAACGGCTTGGCGGCGAGCATCATGCACCGATGGGGATTTCACGGCATGACGTTTTTCAAGTTCGCGATGATCCTGTTCACCGTCTGCCTCTGCGAAATCACCGGCCGGCGGGATGATTTATGGGGACGGCGGCTTGGGGTGATCGGCGTCGCACTGACGTTCGTTCCGGTGATTCTTGCCTCGCTGATGCTGCTCGGCCGAACGCATCACTACTTTTGACCGGCTAGTTCCATCGCCAGCGCCATCGCGGCGGATCGATCGCCGACGCGCGACTCAAGTTGCGCATCGTATACCGCATCGAGCACACGTTTGAATATCGGCCCCGGCGTGAGCCCGGCGGCGGCGAGGTCGTCGCCGGTGACGAACGGCGGGGGGGCACAATCCATATCGGCTAGCGGCGCGAGTTGGCGTTCGATCGTTGCGATGCGTCCACTGTCCAACTGATTGGCCTGCAGGACGCGCAACAACTCGCGCGTGTCGGCAGACGTGGGTTTAGCGATAAACCGCATCAGCGCGGCTTGTGAAAGCGATTCGTGAAGCAACTGCGAACCGTCGAACAGAATGTTCCCCAGCGCATCGCGTTCATCGTTGCTCAGCTTGAACAACTGACGGAATTTCTGGACGGCCGACCGAATCCATCCGGCGTCGCGATTCTCCAGGTATTGCCGACTGGCGGTAATCTCGATCAGGCAAACCGCCAGCGCCAGTGGAAATGAAATGGGCTGTGCAGCATCAGTCCGTTGCAATAGGCTAGTATCCGATCGAGAGTGAGGCACGAGTCCGCGAAACAAGTTCGTGACCAGATCGCATTGCTGCAGAAGTGCCCATGCACGAGCGCGGCCGGCTGGAGTGAGGATTCGGCGAAGTTCATCGGCGATGCGTTCCGGACTGATGCGGGCGATGCTGGCCGCGTTCCGCCGGATCGCGGCGGCCGTGGCGGGTTCGATCTCGAAACCCAGCCGAGCGGCGAAACGTACCGCGCGCAACATGCGGAGATAATCTTCCTCGAACCGCTTAGCCGGGTCGCCGATGGCGCGGATGAGTTTGGCTTGCAGATCCGTCTGCCCGCCGACGTAGTCGATGATGCGGTTTTCGACCGGGTCGAGGAACAGGCCATTGATCGTAAAGTCGCGCCGCTGCGCGTCTTCCTCGGCGGTTGCAAAGCGGACACTGTCGGGTCGCCGGCCGTCGGAGTAGTCACCGTCAGTGCGGAAGGTGGCGACCTCGATCATGCTTTTCTGCTGGCGAACGAGAATCACGCCGAACGCAGCTCCAACCGCCTGGGTGTTGGGGAATAGCTTGCGCACGACGTCCGGCGGGGCGTCGGTGGCGACGTCGAAATCCTTGGCCGGCAGCCCCAGCAGCAGATCGCGCACGCACCCCCCGGCGAAGTACGCAACGTGACCGGCCTGGCGCAATCGCGTCAGAACGGCCAGTGCGTCGTCGCAATGGCTGGGCGGTTTGGAAACCGGATCGGACATGCACTACACCATATCGCGTAACGGGCAGCTTGGGGAGTAAGCAACGCCTCGTGAAAAATCCGCCCGGCCAATGAATCGCCGAGTCCATGCAGAACGTTGTTGATTGCGTTACTTGGAAACTCGACCGTACCACGGGCCTCCGGCCCGCGTTAACGGCGCAGTTATTTTGAGGCCAGCATTTTTTGAAGTTCTTACGCGATCGGCACGGGCCGGAGGCTGCTCAGTTCAAATCATCCAAAACACGTCATGCTGAGGTACTCCGAAGCATCTCCGACGCCGAATATCGTTCGAGATTCGAGATCCTTCGGCGTACCTCAGGATGACGATACTTGTGTGTTCGCTTGGGTTCGGACACAGCAGCCGGAGGACCGAGGTACGGTCGAGTTTTTAGACTGATCCACTGCCAGAATGTTCATATTCAGTTGCCCGATCGATCGTCCGAGCGTACCTTGGCTTGACTATGAGTTCCCACGATTGGCCCGCATTTCGCCACCGGTTGCACCAGATCCCCGAGTTGGGATACGAGGAATTCAAGACCGCCGCGATGATCCGTGAGAAACTCGACGCGCTGGGCATTTCTTACACCGCCGGCGTGGCGGACGCGCCGACGGCGACAGTTGCAATGATCGGCGATACCAGCAAGCCGTGCGTCGCGCTGCGGGCCGACATCGACGCGCTGCCGATCGTAGAACAAACCGGCCTGCCGTACGCCAGCACGCACGAAGGCCGCATGCACGCCTGCGGGCATGATGGCCACGCCACCACGCTGCTCGCAGCAGCGGAGCGGATTCGGACAGTCGCGAACGAATTGCCGGTTTGCGTGAAGCTGCTGTTCCAGCCGGCGGAAGAAGGTGGCGGCGGGGCGGTGCCGATCATTAACGCCGGCGCGCTCGACGGACGGCTTGGCCCCAAAGTGGCGGCGGTGTTCGGATTGCACGGCTGGCCGGGGTTGAAGGTCGGCACCACCGCCACCAAGCCCGGCGCGCTGCTGGCCGCCACTGATACGTTCTCCGTCACCTTCCGCGGGCGCGGCGTACACGGGGCGTATCCGCATTTAGGTGTCGATCCGATCGTCACCGCGTGCGAGGCGGTGGTGAACCTGCAGCAGTTCGTCAGCCGCGAGATGGACCCGACGGACTCGGCCGTCGTCACGATCGGCAAGTTCAACGCCGGAACGGCTACCAATGTCATCCCCGATACCGCGACGATCGAAGGCACGGCTCGCACGCTGACGGAGGAATCGCGGGTGAAGATCCAGGCGTCTATCCGCCGGCGCTGCCAGGGGATCGCCGTTGCGAACCACTGCACGGCTGACATTATATGGGTCAACGGTTACCCGCCGACGGTTAACGACCCCGCGATGGCCGACTACGTCGCAGGTGTGGCGCGGCGGGTGCTCGGCGATAACAACTACCTCCCTGTCGGCAAGGCCGGCATGGGCGGGGAGGATTTCGCGTATTACCTGCAGAACGTGCCCGGCTGCTTTTTCCTGCTCGGTCTTCAGCCGCTGGCGATGAATGATTACCCGCCGCTGCACAGCGATCGGTTTGATTTCACGGACGGTGCGATCGAGTATGGCGCTAAGATGTTTCTGGAACTGGTCCGCAACTTTCAGGCATGAACATTCAGAAGATTTATTCGGTCGGCGATAGATTGGCTTGAAAACTCAATTGCTCCAACTGCACAGCAAGGTCGACGGCGTTAAGCGCGATGTTCGGCGGGACGGTGATGCTGGTGGGGGCGAAGTTCAGTATCCCGCGCACGCCGGCGGCGATGAGTTGGTCGGCGGCGGTCTGCGCGGCGTCGGCGGGGACGGCCAGTATCGCCAGGCGAATGCTCTGCTTTGAAATCGTATCGTTCAACTCCGCCAGCGATTGAATGACGAACGGGCCGACCTTTTTGCCCACCTTGTTGGTATCCGCGTCGAACACGGCCACCAGGCGGAAGCCCTTGGCGTCGAAGCCCTTGTAAGCCATCAGCGCCCGGCCGAGGTTGCCGGCACCGATGAGCAACACGTTCCAGGTTTTGTCTGTCCCCAGGATTTTACGGACTTGGCCGATCAAATCATCCACGCGGTAGCCGATACCGGGATGGCCGAACTGCCCAAAATACGCCAGATCCTTTCGGACCTGAGCATCGGTCAATCCGAGCGACTCGCCCAACTGCTTGGACGAGATGGTTCGGCGGTCCTTCCGCTTAAACGCCTCAAGCTGGCGCAAATACAAGCTGAGCCGACGAACGGCGGGGTTGGGAATCAGCTCGGGTCGGGTCGGCTCCATGGTGGAACGGATTGTCCCGGGATTGGCAGAAGCGTCAAGGGATTTGAAAGGACTTAGGTTCGAGGACTGAGGACTGAGTTGATCCGGGTACGTTGCGCCCGCATTTTCGCAGCCTCTTGGCTTGGGCGCTGAGTCCTATCTGCCTGATTTCCCGGACGTTGCGCACCGTAACATTCCTTGACTCTGTTTTGTGCCTTTGCTACGGTTCGGGCGAGGGTTGGTCTGGCACGAGTCGGGTAAATCGCCCGGCGATGTGCGGCTGGTACACGTGCCGAGAGAACATCTATGGTTGTGGCCCGTTGCCGATTTTGGTCGGCGGATTAAACCGGGTCACTGGAGAGCGCCTGATGAATCGCTGTCTTTATCTCTGCGTCGCTGCGTTGAGTCTCGGGCTAAATGCGCCGGTTGCTTTTGCGCAGGCAGGCCCGACTACGAATCCGGCCGAAGTACCGCACATCTCCGTTGCAACCAAGCAGAGTTCGGCGGTGACACCCGAACAGAAGCAGGAAATCGAAGCGTGGGTTTCGGCTGAAATGAACATTCTAACGACCGGCACACCGGCAGCCCGGGTGGGGGCAAAAGCCTATCTCTTCACTGAAGCGCCAGGAACCAGCGGCGGATATTTGCCTCAGTACCTCGATGCGTATGCGGCCTCGGTGGATCAGCACATTGTCGCGGCGCTCAAGACCAAGCCAACCTTGCAAGTTCGCCTGAATCTCGCGGTAGTCGCCGCGAAAGTCGCTGCCAACACCAGTTCTTTTCAGCTGGTCAATTCCGCGCAAGCCTTGATGCAGGATGACGCCGAGGCCGTCGCGCTCTGGGGCATGCGAACTGCGAAAAACGTGCTGCCTTACGTCGTCGCCGTGGCGCCTAACAGCAAACTTCTTCCGATGATGGTGGACGTCGGACTGAAATTCCCCGGCCCGGTTTTGGTTGAAGCCTACCAAGGGCTCACGTTAGATCCGCTCAATATCGCCATTCCCTCCAATGCCGCGCGAAGCCAAGCGCAAATCAAGGCCGTCGTGCCGTTCGTGCAGGCGCTGGTGAGCAAACGCATCCAACGCTACGCCGGCGCGGCCCCTAAGGAGCCTACGTCTGAAACGATTGGGACCAGTTTTCTTTCAGTACCGAAAGTATGGGAATTCCAGACCGCAGCGCAAAAAAAAGACACGCTCAAGGTGTACCACGACTTGCTGGCCCAGATCGCGACCGTTTACACAGCGTCGAGTGATGAAATGCTTGGCGTGATCAAGCGAGTCACCAGCGCTTGTGGCGTGACGGCCGGCCAGACCGTAGAAACGGTAAAGAGCGCTTCGGACAAGATCAGTCACTTGAACCTGCAGGACTCGCCGGCCAAGGTAGTTGCTGAGGTGGGAAACCTGGTCACCGCGCTCGATCCACTGATTCCCGCCCCGGCCGCCCAAGGCGCTCCTGCGACCAAACCGTCGTCGAGCACCTCGCCCGCGAGCGATCTGGCGGGTATAAAGTAGTACATGTATTTACGGTCGCTCGCTCGCCGTTTTTTTGTCAGCCTGCTGATCCTCGCCAGCTTTCTCGTTGCTCCCGCGCACGCCGCCCGAAAGGCGGGCTTCCGATTTATCAATCGCGGGGAAGTCAACACGCTCGATCCCAATCGCATGAGCTGGATGCAGGATATCAGGATCGGCTACGCGCTGTGGGAAGGGCTGTACGCGCTCGACGCCGACACGCTCGACCCGACGCCCGGAGCGGCGGGGAAGATCGACGTCAGCGACGACAAAACCGTCTACACGTTTCATCTTCGCACAGACGGGAAGTGGAGTAACGGCGACCCTGTGACGAGCGCGGATTTCATCTTCGCCTGGCGGCGAATGCTACAGGAGCCGGGCGATTACACGTATCTTTTCTATTACATCAAGGGCGCTCAGGATTACGAAAAAGCCTTCGCCGCCGATCCGGCCAAGGCGGATTTCAAAACCGTCGGCGTTGAAGCACCCGACGCCGCCACGTTGGTCGTTCGGCTGTCGCATCCGGTGACGTTCTTTTCCGATCTGTGCGCGTTCCCGCCGTTCTTTCCGCTGAATGAGAAGTCGATGGAGCGCTTCAAACAGCCGGGGCCGGGCGGACGGACGAGCTACACCGGCGAGTTCACTCGCCCGCCGAATCTGGTCACCAACGGTCCGTTCAAACTCGTGAACTGGACGCTCAAGGTCGGCCAGCGGCTGGAGACGAATCCGTTTTACTGGGACGCCAAGAGCGTGAAAGTGAAATCGATCGAAGCCGTTAGCGTCGACGACAATCTTCTGGCGTATCAGAAGTACGACCAGAACGAAGTGGATTGGCTGGCCGAGCCGACAGGGGAAATCGCATCGGAAATGAAAAAGGCCGGGCGGAAGGATATCCACATCTTTCCGTCGTTCGGCACTTACTTTTACAGCATCAACTGCCAGCCGAAACTGTCCGGCGGGCGCGTGAACGCGATGGCCGACGTCCGAGTGCGGCAGGCGCTGGCGATGTCGATCGACAAGCAGCCGATCGTCGATAACGTCACCCGCCTCGGCGAGCCGATCACCAGCCAATACGTGCCCGCCAGTTCGTTCCCCACCTACAAAGCGCCGGCGGGTTTGCCCAAGGACATCGCCAAAGCCAAGCAACTACTGGCCGAGGCGGGTTATCCAGAAGGCAAGGGTTTTCCGAGGCTGACATTGCTGTTCAACACCGAAGGCGATCACAAACCGATCGCCGAGTACATCCGCAAGCAGTGGGCCGACAACCTGGGCGTGAACATTGAACTCGAAGGCGTCGAGATCAAGCAATTCAGCCAACGGCTGCACAACAAGGACTACGACATCGCCCGCGCCAGCTGGTACGGCGATTACAACGACGTTTCGACCTTCACCGATAAGTTCAAATCCGAAAGCTTGAACAACGACGCCGCGTGGGTGAATCCCAAGTATGACGAACTGCTCCGCCAGGCCGACTTGGAAACTGACGCGCAAAAGAGGCTGGACATCCTCGCGCAGGCGGAGGGAATTTTGCTGAACGAATCGCCGCTGATCCCGCTCTATCACTACGTAAACAAGTACGCATTCCGTGAGAACGTGAAAGGCATCCCGCTGAATCCGCGGAATATGGTGGTGTTTAAGAAGATTGAAGCCGGGCGATAGTCATCGTTGCAAAGAATGCGACACAGAGGCACAGAGACACAGAGTTTGCACGGAAGTGTAACTTCCTGTCTGTAAATAAAGTAAGCCATCGTTCGCTTCGATCAGGGTTTTACCAAGGACCTTTGATCAAAGGATGCGAACGATGGCTACAGGACAGGATATCGGCGAAATCGGCGATTTGTTGCAGGAG
>JBBROD010000031.1:0-45692 GCA_038229715.1 Tepidisphaerales bacterium
ACATCACGCTGAGCATGCTGGCCAGTGCGTTCCTGACGGCGGTCAGACTCCTCGCCTCAGAGCCGGGCACGCGTCACTCAAAAAGTCGAAAGACTTGATTCCCCTGACCGAGCCGGAGATCAGGCGGCTGCTGATCCAGATCATCTGGCCAAGACTGACGCATCCCCAACGCGTCATCCTGTGGTCGTACTGGCGACGCAGCCACCAAGCCGTCGCACGCCGATGCCATTATCGAGCAAGAAAATTCAATGCGCTACTGTAGTACTAGCGAAGCAGTATGACGGCCGACTTTGCCGTGCTACTAAGGGAAACGAACCTACTACTTCAGCCCCAGTACGTCCGCGATCACATACCGTCCCGGCTTCTGGCTGGCCAGCCACTTGGCGGCTTTGAGCGCGCCGTGGACGAAGGTATCGCGATTGGTCGCGACATGGCCGAGTTCCAAACGCTCGCCGAGTGCGGCAAAGTAAACCGTGTGCTTGCCGACTTCATCGCCGATGCGAAGCGAGTGCATGCCGATCGTGCCGCGGACGCGCGTCGCGTCGTCGCCGTGTCGGCCGAACGTGAGCGAGTCCTCCGTTTTGCCGGTCGACTTGAGAATCGCCTCGGCGATCCCCATCGCAGTGCCGGAGGGCGCGTCTTTTTTGAAACGGTGATGGCCTTCAATGATTTCGATGTCATAATCGTTGCCGAGCATTTTGCCGACTTCCCCCGCCACCTTGCACATCACCGCCACGCCCAGGCTCATGTTCGGGGCCTGCAAGATCGCGATATCTTTGGAGGCAATGTCGATCGCGTCATGATCCTTCTGCGACAGCCCGGTCGTGCCGACGACCATCGCAATCCTGCGGTCGTGACAGGCCTTAAGCCAGTGGCGCATCGAGGTGGGAGAAGTGAAATCGATCAGTACGTTCGGCGTGGGCTTGAGGTCGTAGGTGATCGGCACGCCGATGTTGCCGATACCCGCTACTTCGCCGGCGTCGCGGGCTTGCAAGTCTGATTCCGCGCGTTCGATCGCGCCGACCAACTGAAACTCGCCCGACTGTTTCGCCAGCGCGACCAATCGAGTCCCCATTCGTCCGCCGGCACCGGTGATGGCTACTGAGATCATGATTCCTTCCTCTTGCTCCCGCTCCCCAGCGGGGAGAGGGCTGGGGTGAGGGGAGAACCGTTCGATGTAAAATTGCGACTGATTCGAAAAAGCCGCACTGTTTTGCTGCGATCCTTGTTCACCGTTCGATAAGCGATGCCCCATCGAGTAGGAGCATTTCGCCCCTCACCCTAACCCTCTCCCCGCCGGGGAGAGGGAACCAAATCAATACTCGCCCACCGGCACGTTCGGGCCGACCTTTTTGAATTCGATCCCTGACACCAGCGCCGGATCGCCGCCCAAGGCTGTGATGATCGACGCCAGGTCATCATCCACCTGCACCGGGCGGTTCGACAACTTGCCGTGCGGCTCGGACTTGGGAGCTAGGTCCTGCACGCTCTTCATGTCCAGGCCGGTATGGTATTTCACGGTGACGTTCGGGTCCTTCAACTCGTGACCTGTAAGGATACACGCAACCGTATCGCTCGGGCTGATCACCTGCTCATCCAGCAGTTTTCGTAAACCGGCCACGCTGGCGGCGCTGGCGGGCTCGCAGCCGAAGCCCCAGCGGGCGACCATCGCTCGGTGCTCGAGGATTTCCTCGTCCGTCACCTCGCGAACCACGCCGTTCATCACCTGCAGCGCCCGCAGCGCCTTCGGCAAATTCACCGGCCGGCTGATTTCGATCGCGCTGGCAACGGTGTTGGCCTTGTAGTGGCTTTCGTCCATCGCCGCGTACAGTTTGCCGATCTTTTCCTTATCGACGTTACCGCCATTCCACGTCAGCTTGTCGTTATTCACCAGTTGGTGCAGCGTGTTAGCGCCGTGGGCGTTGATAATCGCCAGCCGCGGGATTTTCTTGATCAGGCCGAGCTCTTTCAACTCCATAAATGCTTTGCCGAACGCGCTGCAGTTACCCATGTTGCCGCCGGGCACGATGACCCAATCCGGGCTTTCCCAGTTGAGCGCTTCAAGGATGCGGAACATGATCGACTTCTGCCCTTCCAGCCGGAAGGGGTTCACGCTGTTCATCAGATAGATGCCCATCTTGGGCACGTCCACCGCGATCTGCCGGATGCGTCGAAGGCAGTCGTCGAAATCGCCTTTAATTTGCAACGTCAGCGCGCCGTAGTCGAGCGCCTGCGAGAGCTTGCCGAACGAAATTTTCCCTGAGCCGATAAAGACGATCCCCTGCATCTCCGCCAGCGACGCGAACATCGCCAGCGACGCCGAGGTGTTGCCGGTCGACGCGCACGCGACCTTGTGCGCCCCCACCATCTTCGCGTGAGTAAACGCCGCCGTCATGCCGTTGTCTTTGAAGCTGCCGGACGGATTGAGGCCTTCGTACTGCAAGTGCAGGCATCCCTGCTTCATGCCCAGTTGCTTGGCCAGCAGATCCGCCTGCTGCAACTGCGTTCGACCTTCGCCGATGGTGACGATGTCGTCGTCGGTACGGTAGAAAGGCATCAGCTCGCGGAACCGCCAAACGCCGGAGAAATCGAGCCGGCCCTGAATGCCCGTGCCCTTGGTCGCCCAGCGGTGCTCAAAAAAGCCGAGCGATTTCGGCACGCTCAGCCGCGACCAGTCGTAAATAATGTCCAGCAGCGAGCCACACTTAATGCAGCCGATCTTCACCTCGCTCACGTCATACGTGGCGCGGCAGTTCGGGTTGATGCATTGTTGATGGGCGGCGTTGGTCATTGGAACCCGCAAAGGTAAGACGAACAGCCTGAAACGTCAAAACACCTTGCGGCCTTTAGAAACCTCGGCCCGCTGCTGACGTTCGGTAGCCCGCTTGAGGGCCTTCTTCTCTGCGTTGGTCAAGCTCTGCATGCCTTCGTGAGAAACCTTCGCGAGAATGCGGTCGATGGTTTCCTGCTCGTCTACTTCCAAATTCGCCTGCCGGTTGACTTGGCGACGTCGCCACTTCTGGCGGTATTTGTGGAGCGTCGGTCCCGCTAAAAGCGGAGCGAAAAATCCGAATGCTAAACCCCCGAGGTGGCAAGCATCGGACAGGCTCTTGTCTCCGAGCACGGTCAGTATATACAGCCCGGCGAACAGGGCAACGGCTACTCGGATCGGAACCGGGAACACCAATAGAATCAGCTGCCGGTTCGGGAACAGCAGCGCCACCGCCCCCATCGCTGACATCACCGCGCCACTGGCACCGATGATATGGGCGAACTCGCTTCGTCCGATGGCCGCCGCGTAAACACAGAAAACGACGCCGCCGACGAATCCGCCCGCCGTGTAGAAGGCCAGTGCTTTTCGCCATCCCCAGGTCAGTTCCAGTGTCGGTAAGAAGAAATAGAGGCCGATCAGATTGAAAAAGACATGGCTGCCGCTGCCATGGAGATACTGATAGGTGATCCAGCGCCACGGCTGGGTGAACGCGTGACCATGAGTCAGTTCCAATGCGCCCCAGTGAAGGGTCGCCAGGTACCCGTGTTCCCAGACTGCTTTCAAAAGAAACAACGCCAGATTCAGAACTAACAGCGTCAGAGTCAGCCGCGACAGCTTGGGGAACTTAAACACCACCGGCGGAATCCCGCCGTTGCTTTCCTGGTTGTACGCCCGATCCTGCCAGCCCATTACGTCACCTTATCAGCATTCCGCATAAACCGATCGTACATCAACAACGTCGCGATCGTCTTGCTGTCTTTGATCTGCCCGTACTGGATCATTTCCATCGCCTGATCCCAGGGAGTGGCGTTGACTTCAATCTCTTCATCGGGCTCTAACGCCGTTCGCGTCTTCTCCAAATCATACGCCGCGAAGAGGTACATCTTCTCGGTCATGATGCCCGGCGAGGCGTAGAAGCTGCCGATCGGCTTCAACCGCCCGGCGAGGTAGCCGGTTTCTTCCTGTAACTCCCGGCCGGCACAGTTCATGGGAAGCTCGCCCTTTTCCAGCGTGCCGGCGGGCAGCTCGATCAAAATCTCGCCCACGGTATATCGGCGGTTGCGGATGAGCAAAATCGTATCCGCGTCCAAAAACGGCAGGATCACCACCGCTCCGGGATGGACGATGATCTCCTTCTTCAGCCGCTGCCCCTCTTCGTCGGCCAGGTGGTGCAGTTCCAGCCGCACTTTTTTGCCGTCGTACAAAACTTGCTTTTCGATCAGGTTGAAACTCATGGGCTTCCTCAGGTTTTGTCAGATTATACCCGTTGCGAGCAGAATTGCCGCTTCATGCACTTCGTTGCTTCGTGCTGAATCCTTTTCCGTTACAATCGCCGCTGAAGGAGAAGGTTTCATGGCCGATTTGCATTTGTTGTCCCCGAAAGGGTTTCAGGCCGGCGCTGTACACGCCGGGATCAAGAGCAAGAAGACGCCCGACGTCGGCCTGCTGGTGTGCGATCGCCTTGCCAACTCCGCGGCGGTGTTTACCACGAACAAGGTGTTCGCCGCCCCGGTGAAAGTAGGCCGTGAGAACATCGCCGGCGGGAAACTGCGGGCGGTCGTCGTCAACGCCGGCAACGCCAACGCCTGCACCGGCAAGCAGGGAGAGAAGGACGCGCGCTCGATGTGCGCCTTGACCGCCAAAGCCATCGGCTGCGACGCGTCGGCCGTCCTGCCGAGTTCGACAGGCATCATCGGCCATCTCCTGCCGATGGAGAAAGTCCGCACGGGCATCACCGGCGCGTTCGCCAACCTTGGCGACAGCGTATTGCATGCCCACCAGTTCGCCGCCGCGATTTTGACGACGGACCTCGTCCGTAAATCCGCCGCCGTGCGGGTGAAGATCGGCAGGGAGTTCGTCACGCTCGCCGGCGTGTGCAAAGGTAGCGGCATGATCGGCCCGCGCATGGGCCCGCCGCTGTCGAGCGTGAGCGGAGCGCTCCATGCGACGATGCTCGCCTACCTCACCACTGACGCGAAGATCGCGTCGAGCAAGTTGCAGAAACTGATGTACGCCGCCACCGACGACAGTTTTAACGCCGTCACCGTCGACGACCACACCAGCACCAACGACACCGCCGCCGTCCTCGCCAGCGGCTTCGGCCCGGCGATCGACACATCCAAATCGCTGGCGATATTTGCCTCGGCCCTCGGCGAGGTCTGCCAATCCCTCGCCTACCAGATCGCCGCCGATGGAGAAGGGGCGACGAAGGTCGTCAAGATCATCGTCCGCACCGCCGCCAGCGTAAACGACGCCCGGCTGATCGCCCGCGCGATCGCCAATAGTCCGCTGGTGAAATGCGCGATGCACGGCAACGACCCCAACTGGGGCCGCATCGTGTCCGCCGCCGGCCTGTGCGGGGCAATGTACGATCCCGATCAATCAGTGCTTAAACTGCAAGGCACGCCCGTCTTCCGCCACGGCACGCCGCTGAAGTTCGACGCAGAAAAAGTCAGTGACGCGTTGAAAGCTAAAGAAGTCGTCGTCGACCTCACCTGCGGTTTAGGCAAGCACAGCGCAACCGTGTGGACGTGCGACTTGTCAAAAGATTACGTGACAATCAATGCGGATTACCACACTTAATCGTTTAGCTGCTCCGCTTGCGGAGCGCTTCGCGCACCGGTGCCACAAAACTCCAAGCTTGCTCCCTCATCCCCGCTTTTGTCGGATTTTCCCTCACATACTTCACCGCGCGTTCCACGTCCGATTCCGAATCCAAAAACACCTTCCACCCGTGATGCGCCCACGCGCCCGGCACGCGCCCTCCCCGATCGCGTAAATCGCCAAACGGATGCAACCCCTCAGCCAACAGTTGTTGCGTCGCGCGCGTTTTCAGATGTCCGATGATCCGCTCCGGCAACGTCTCATGTCTCAGCACGACCGCATGGACGTGATCCGGCATAATCGCGCAAGCGGTCAACGCGTAACCCGATTCACGGATCGCCCGCGAAAACCCGTGCGCGATCGCCAGCGCCTGCCGTCCCGTGAACCGCACCGGCGGATAACGCAGTGCCCGTTTTGCCGCAAGGCGAAGTTCGCGGTCATGGGAATGATGTGCGACCGATCGGTGATCGTCGGTTTTCGTTGCCCGCCCGAACTGGAGAATATCCCAACTCCGCACGAACTCCGACCACGAGCCGCGCGGATCGTTGGGGAGCCAGAAACCGTACGCACTGAAGATGAGGTGACTGGCGATCACCATCGGGAATGTATTTTGACGGTCGATTCATGCCGCCGCAAGCGGCGGCGCTAAAATGGGAACTAAAATGGGAACGCGAAACGGGGTTGAGAGGTGTTAGAACAATTCTGCGTCTTTTCCCATTGTTTTTTTGGCTTTCGGAGCGTGCTTGAACGTTCTTAGTTCACGCCACGCGGGCATGTCGATTTTCTTGCCTGCCAGCAGGTCTTCGATCGTCAAAATCTGAATCTGCGGATAGCGACGCCGCTGACTGGACGTGCGATTTGTCGAAAGAAGTATGTTACGATCAACGCGGATTACCATACATGATGTACTTGAGCGAATGGAGGATTATATGTTCGAACCCATTGCATCCCCAATCCCGCCTCGCTTCTTGTGGTTGAAGCGATTGACGGCGTTGTATCTATTGCTTGCCGGCACACTAACCGGCGTATGGTTTGGCTGGAACGCATTCGCCGAGGACAGGATCGCCGCGCGAATCGCCGACATCCATGCTCGAGGTGAGCCGGTACTCGCGGCGGATTTCGAGAACGCGCCGCTGCCCGACGACCAAAACGCTGCTTTACTCATCCTGCAAGCGGCCGCCTTCTCCTTGACCAAGGCGCAGGAACAGTTGGACGCGAAATACGACTGGCTTTCGGATCTCAGCCCCGCCGACCGGGTGGTGCTGAAAACTTTTCCTGTGCAATTCGCCACCAACTTGGCCACCGCTCGTCAGGCCAGGACGATCAAGCACGCCGATTTCGGCTGGCGCCTGGGCTCTCCGATGGTCAACACCACGCTTCCGTGGCTGGGCAAATACCGCGAGTTGGCGAACCTACAGGCGAATTCGTTCCTGGCACAGCATTTGGATGGCAACGACGCCGAGTCCATCGAACTGCTCCAGGACATCTTGCACGGCAGCAATATGGTCGACGATCGGGCCTTCTTTCCGGTGGAGTATTTTGTCGCAGCAGGAGTTGAATCAATCGTCACCGACCGCTTGTTTGAATATTTCAGCGACTTGGCGATCGAACGACCTCAACCCAGTACGACGCTTCCGACACAGCCGGCATCAAGGGCGCAAGTGAAGAGTTTGATCACATCGTTGCTTGACGAGTCCTATGTACAAAATGCATTTGAGAGAGCCGAATGCGGCGAGCGGGCCGTGATGATCGACCTTGCCCACGACCCGATCAGCTCACTCGCTATGTTTGGAAGAAATGTTACTGCGAACCAGAGCCCACTCGGGATTAATATATGTGACATTCCGCCGTTCAATCCGGTGTATAAGCTTAAGACGCTGGGCATCACCTTGGACCATGACAAGCGGATCGCTGCAGCAAAGCTGAGCGGTTTCTCGGCAGTGAAAGCCGCTTGGCCAGCGCCGGTCATGCCCACAGCAACCTCTCCGTGGTTATCTCCCTCTACTCTGGCGGATTCGGGCTTTCGTTGGTCCACGAGCTATGTTCCGAACCAGCATTACCGTGTACTGACGAACCGTCGAGCGGCTGCGACCCTTCTTGCGATTCGGCTTTATCAGTTGGACCACGCCGACCGCGTTCCTGAAAAACTTTCTGACTTGGTGCCTGCGTACCTTCCGGCCGTGCCGATCGATCCTTTTGCCGCCGATGGTCGGCCAATGGGTTACCTGCCGAGTATCAACATCGATGGGGTGGAAACCGCCGTTGTTTACAGCGTCGATGAAGACGGTGCGGACGATCACGCCTCGACGAAGCCGGCCCGGAATCAGACCAAACACTTCGGAACGCTGCGGGAGCAGCGAAACAGCCGCGAGGACTTGGTATTCCCGCTCAAACCGGCACCGCTGCCGCCACCCAAGCCGTCAGACGACACTCAGTAGCATCATGCAGATGAGCCAGTAGGCGAAGTTAATTCCGCCGACGATCAGCACCAGCAACATGAGTTTCAGCAGCGGCAGCAGAATCGCCATCGACCATTGCCGCATTACGCCGGCCTGCGTGGTGAGTTTGAGGATTTTCAGCGGCCGAAGCCAGACGAAGCCGCACTGCAAAACGCTGACTGTGCAGACCGCGATCATCCACAAAAGAACCGGAATCATCGGCCCGCGGTCAGGCCGAAGCCAGCGGGAGTTGACCATCGCGACGTAACTGAAAAACAACAACGCCGTGATCGGCCAATACACGCTGGACGCACAGGCGTAGTAGCTTAAAGCCACCGCCCGATTCTGCTGCTCGACCGGCAGATGTCCCGGATGAAACCAGTAGCTGGCCAGTCCTGTGCAAAACAGCGACCAGATGTACACCGACACCCAAACCACCAGCAAGCCAATCCACTGCATCGTGGACCCGATCGGGTCGTGGCCGAACCACGGGTTTTCGTTCAGTTGAGTGAGCGAGAGATACCCGAATGTTGCGCCCGCAATAAATGGCAGCGACCCGATCAGCGCAACCCGGCGGCGAAACGCCAACGCATCCGCGAGCGAGACCGGCCGCTGCATTTCCTTTGCCAGTTGCTGCGGCCTGACGAGTACGAGCCGAACCGTCTTCCAGAACGCGCGCCATCGGCCGAGCGAGGCGCGGTGCGACCAGGGGATTTGCGATTCGGTCGACGCCGTGACATCAAATTCGGTCCCGCACTCGGGACAGCGGTCGCTGGCAATCGCCCGCAGGTTGTACCCGCAGGCGATGCAGAAGCGGTCGAAGTCAATCGTCTCTTCCGACATTGGCTGGAAGTGTACACCCAATTCCAAGCCGCGACAGGCGTGAATCGCGCGATGATCCATTGACCAAACAAAAAGCCGCGCCGCCATCGGATCTTTCGATCGGACGGCGGCGCGGCGTGGCGAAACGTGACTCGCCGCCGGTCACCCATTTCCCGGCGGCGATCGTTCACTACTTCAGCAAATCATCGAGCAGGCGGTCGACGGCGACGTCCAGCTTGTGGTCGTCTTCGTACTGGCCGCTGTTGATCGCTTCTTTCACCTGCGCGACTTTGTCGACGCGGACATCGCCGTCTTTGGCGAGCTTGAGAAGATGACTCAGGCCGGAGAGTTGCAGCTTGTCGGTCGCGTTCAACTGCTGCGGAGCACCGGCGGGGACTTGCTTCTGGATCGGGTTGGCGACGATCCGATTGATCGGCGAATTACCGCCGACGTTATTAATGGAACTCATGGCGATACCTCTTGTGACTGGCCGACAGACTCGCAAGCCCGACGGCCTCTCGATTTCCGAACCGGCTGGCGACTCCATCGCCATGGCCTATCAACCCACCCGGCGAAAGGTCAGTTGACGCTCTTCTCATCGACCTCTTTTTCGCCCAGACTTGAAGATTCTGCCGGTCCATGAGTTTTGATGCAAGCCATTTTACTGCAATTACTTAGATTAATTTCGGCGCGCCCTCGCGCAACAATTTTCCTGACCCCGGCAGATTTTTCCGCTCGAAAATCTTGCATAGATTATCCAATCTACCCAATTTACCCACGCGGAAAATCCCTCAGCAGACTTGCTTGCGATCTTATCGGACACACGATTTATCGGGCGGCAGTTTTCGCGTTTGCGGACCTCAAATCCGGACGTGTCGGTTTGAGGCTGGTTTTGAACGCCGACTAACACGGAAAATCGAAGGAATTGAACCACGGAGACACAGAGGCACGGAGAAGAAGAAAACCAATTCATTCTTCTCCGTGCCTCTGTGTCTCCGTGGTTCATTCTTCGCCGTTTCCCCCTGGCTTTAAGTGTCGTAGTTACCCAGTTGCAAACCATCCCTACGGTGTTACAACGTTCGGCCCATGACTTCTGCCATCCAAGCGGTTTTGTTCGATTTCGACGGTGTGATCGTCAACAGCGAGCCGCTGCACTTCAAAGCATTTGCCAAAACGCTCGACGAGCACGGCATTCTGCTGACCGAGCTGGAATACTACGCAGAACTGCTGGGGTTCGATGACAAGGGCGCCTTCAAGTACATCTTTGAAAAGTACAAAAAGCCGCTCGACCCGAAGACTTTTCTTGAGGTGATGACCCGCAAGAGCAAGCTGATGATGCAGATGATCGAAAGCCGGCAGTTCGCCGCCCTGCCGGGCGTGGAGGAGTTTGTCCGCGGATTGTGGCGGAACTATCCGTTGGCCATCTGCTCCGGGGCGCTGCGGGAAGAGATCGAGGCGATGCTGATCGGCATTAACCTGCGGGATTGCTTCAGCATCATCACCGCGGCTGAGGACGTGTCGGTCGGGAAGCCGGATCCGATGGGGTATTTGCTGACGACCCGGCTGTTAGCTGAAAAGTCCAAGAAAAAGCTCGAACCAGCCAACTGTCTCATCGTGGAAGACGCTCCGTCGGTGACGAAATCGGTGCGAGAAGTTGGGTTTCCGGTACTGGCGGTGACGACAAGCTATCCGGCCGAGAAGTTGGGGGATGCCAACTGGATCGTGCCGTCCCTGGAGCCGAGCGTGGTCCGTAAGAAGCTTCCGCAGTTGAAATTGAGTGTCGATGGGGTGTAAGCTGCGGCGGATTCGGCCAGAGTACCAACGGAGTGCGCATGAAACATTGGATGACCGCGACGGTTGTATTGGCAATGTCGGGCGCGGCGATGGCGGTGGAAACCGTTGAAGTTGCGACGACTGCGATGCCGACCGCGCCGACGGAAACCGTGTGGGCGGGCGTGATGGTTCGGGTCATCATCGGCCTGTTCATCGCCGCGGCCACGATCGGGCCACTCGTCCGCATCCTCATGCCGCCCGCGCCCGAGCCGGCAGTGCCGCACGACGATCACGCACACGGCCATGACGATCACAGTCACGGTCACGGCGGCCATTAGTCGCTACTGTTGCCGTGGAGCGATCGATCATGCGTGAACTGGCGGGTTGTATCGCCTAAAAGTCGGTCCCCAAATCAACTGTGGAAATTTGGGCAATTCGTCCGATAATAGTCAAATCAGCATGGAGGCTGCGCTTTGACCGATGTACTGGATCAATCTGAAGTCGATGCCCTCCTCGCCGCGGTCGACACCGGCGATGTGAAGCCCGACGCCTCGCAGTCGCCGCCGATGAGCGGCAGTCGCGGATTCACGCCGGCCGACGTACAGACCTACGACTTCAAACGCCCGGAGCGCGTTTCCAAAGACCAGATGCGAGCCCTTGAAGGTCTGCACGAAGGCTTCGGGCGTAACTTCGGGGCGGCCATCTCCGGCTACCTCCGCACAATTATCGAAGTCAATGTCGCGCACATCGAGCAGCTGACGTATTCGGAATTCATCCACTCGCTGCCGAACCCGACATGCTTCAATCTGCTGAAGGCAGAGCAGTTGGACGGGCAGCTTTGTCTGGAAATCTCGCCGCTGATCATCTATCCGATCATCGACCGGCTCCTGGGCGGATCGAACGCGGATCTGTTCATCCCGCAGCGGCCTCTTACGCAGATCGAGCAGCGGCTGGTGCAGCGGATTACTGATCGCGCGACGCAGCACCTTTCCGAGGCTTGGAGCAACCTCACGCCGGTCACGTTCAGTGTGAACGACTTTGAAAGCAATCCGCAGTTGGTGCAGATCGTCCCGCCGAACGAAACGGTGGTGGTGATCGGCTTTGAGCTGAAGATGGGCAACCGGGCCGGCACGATGTCGTTGTGCATTCCGTACAACGTGATCGAGCCGATCATGGGCGTGCTGGCGGCCCAAAACTGGTTCAGCTATCAGCGCAAGGGCGGGCAGGAAGACCACGTCCGCAAGCTGACGAAGAACGTCCACAACGCACCGGTGGAAATGCGGGCGTTTCTGGCTCAATCAACGATGACGATGGACGAGTTGATCTCACTTCAGCCGGGCGACATCATCACGACCGAAAAAGACGTCGTCCGCGATGTGCTGATTCAGTGCGAGGGGAAGAATAAATTTCTCGGGCAGTTGGGGCAGTTCCGCGGGTCGCGGGCGGTGCGGATCACGCGGCTTTGCCTGGACGAGCAGGAAAGCCAGAAGGCGGATAAGGCCGGAGAGAAGTCCGGGGAGAAGAAATGACTCGGGCGGCGCATCCGGGCCCGCGAGCCGCCAAATCCGCCGCCAAGCCCCCCGCCGCCGAAGCATCGACCGACGGCGCGATCGCTCTCGGCAACAACGCCGGCGGGTACTTCAGTGAATCAGAAAAGCCGCTGACGAGCCTGCTGTTCGTCCTTCCCATGATCATCGTTTATGAGTTCGGGACGCGCTGGTACGCGACCGATCCGGTGAATCACACCGAACAGCGGGTGATCGCGTTCAACCTGATGCGGCAGTTTTTCGATCTTCTCGGTGCGCACGGCAAATACCTGCCGTGCTTTGCGATCGTGGCGGTGCTGCTGACGATCCACCTGCTGAAGCGCGACACCTGGGTCGTCCGGCCGAGCACGCTGCTGGGGATGGGGTGCGAAAGCGCACTGCTGGCCGTTCCGCTGCTGATCGCCGGGCAGACGGTGATTCACTACCTGCAACAGATCACGTTAGCAGGCGTCGAGTCAAATCACCAGGAAATGATTGTAACATTCTTGGGGGCCGGTGTTTACGAAGAACTCGTTTTCCGCTTGGCTGGGTTCGCCGTACTCAGCCTGTTATTCAGAGACGTTTTGAAGGTTGAAAAGCGGCTGAGCATGCTACTTATAGTGGTTGGTTCGGCTGTCCTGTTTTCCTTATACCATTACTTGGGGAATGAATCGTTTTCGTGGCCGAGCTTCATTTTTCGCACAGTCGCGGGCGTTTATTTTGGGTCCCTGTTGATGTTCCGTGGATTTGGCGTAACTGCTGGCACACACACCGCTTACGATATCATCGCATGGGCCGTTAGGTAGCCGACTTAACGCGATCTGTCCACAAGCGTAAAATTTTCGTGTGAATCACCCCGATTCCCTCTATAATGCGCCGGTCGTTAATCGTCCGCACCGGGCGGACTCCATTCGTAAGGGTTGGCGAAGATCCGCTGATTTTGGAAAATCATTCCCGCTTCAGACCAGTAGAGGTGAAGCGGCTAAGGGATCTCTACTAACCTCAAAATTGACCTGGGCGGGGATTGCTCGGGTCGCAGGTGAAGAGACGTAGCTCTCTTCGAGAAAGAGCATGGATGCCCATGAGCAACCGTACCAAACAACGTCGTTCGGGAGGGCTGACGCTTCTTCTTTACCAGAAGACGCTTCACCCCGAACTGTTCAAGATCCAAGCCACCGAGCAGGTCAGCCGTCGGGCTTATGAAGCCGACATCTGGCTCGTCGAGGGCGGTCATGTCATCACTTTCGTGGCGGGTAAAAACACGCTGACGGAAGTCATCGTCACCAACCACGAAGCATTGACCGACCGCGGTCTGCTGCAGACGATCCCCTGCCGTGGCGAGAAGTACCACGAAATGACCGTCGGCGGGAATGTCCGCTACATGATCAGCACGCAGGAAGAACAGCTGACCCAAACGCTGTACGACGCGACGAAGCAGGAAATCCAAAGCTACGCCGCCAAGCGTGAACTGATGACCTACGAAAACACCAACGGTGACGGCAACGCAGCGATGAGCGTCCTTGATATCGAACGCCGCAGCCACGAGTTGTTGGTGCAGAGCTTCCATCTGTTCGACGAAAACCAGATGGTGATCAAGACTCAGGCGATCATCGAAGTGATCAAAGGCGCGGTCGAAAAAGTGATGTAATCCGCCTTGCCATTAAAGACCCAACGCAAGAAGCCCGTGCTCATGGCACGGGCTTCTTGCGTTTATCAGGCAAATCATCAGATCACTCCGCCGCGTCCTGTTTCATCACGGCTTCGATCCGCTCATAGATCTTCACGATCGGATCAGACTGGTAGACAAACGCATCGAGTCGAATCCGCCCGTTGATCGCACCGGCTTCGTAATCCACGTATGCGATGTCCTTCTTGTCCCAAAGCCGCTTGTCGAGCGCGACGATCTGATCCAAATTCACCGCCGGATGCCCGGGAGCGGTCAGCACATCGCCGGACAATTTAATCTCGCCGCGAGAATTGTGGCGCGCCCATTGGGCCATCACCAAGCCCATGGCAGGCAGCCCGAACGCCAACAGCTTCTGCAGCAGGATCGCCAAATCGTCGTGGGGTTTGAGGTCTTTTAATTGCTCGGTCAAGTTAGCGCGGCGCTTTTTGCCCTCTTCGGTGTGATCATCCTGCTGGTTGATTTGCTGTTGGATGTTAGCGATTTTCGCATTGACCTCCGGCCAGCCTTTCCAACCGTCGTACGCGAACCAGCACCCCGCCGCCACCAGAATGACGGCCACCAGGTAGCGCATCCGGCGGTAGTACTCGCCGCCGCGGGCGATGATGTCTTCGTTGGTCACAGCGGGTTGTTCGCTCATGGATGATCTGCGTTGAAAGAGAGTTTAATTTGCCCGGCGAGCGCATCGGCCGACGATTGAACGCGCGACAGCAGTCCTTCGCCGTCGGCCCATTGGGATCGATCCGGCAACGATGCCCATTGCGACTCGATCGCCCGAACCTGCGCGCCCAAACGTTCCGCCGCCGACAGCGCGGAGGCGGAGAGATCAACGTGCTGTCCAGAATCGGGCTTGCCCATAACGGTGATGATAACTGCGAATCAGACGAATCCCAACCACATCGCGATCGAATACGTTACGACCGCGACGAAATTGCCTCGGACACCGATCGGACGATCCGCGGCACGACGTACCGCGAGCAGAGTTCGTCGGCCCGATCCGCCAGGCTCGCCGCCATCGCCGCGAGCGATTCCTTCGGCCGATCGCCCCAGTAGCGGCGGATGACGAGGTAAATGCTGATCGCGTCGTCGTTGTAATCACCCGTGCGGACCTGGTAGCTCGTCGTCCGTGTCACCACGTCGATCCGCGCCTGCAGCCGGCAGTCGTCGCTCAGCGAAAGCGTGATCGACGGTTGAACATCCACCGGCCGGGCGCCGGCTTCATCGGCGAACGCCATCAGCGGCGAATCGACCAGCAGACTCTCGGCGATAATCTCGTCGTGATTGCCCGTGAAGTTCAGATCGAACCCGAACAGGATGTCGAGGTAGTCAATCTCCACGGGGCTGATACCCAAGTGATACGGTGCCATCTCCAGCAGCGCGGTATGCAGCGTCATCGCCTCGCCCACGTCGGCGGGGTTCACATGACCGGCTGACATTCGCTTGGCTTCCAGGCTTACCCACCGATATGAGGCGTTGTTGCGGTCTTCTTCAAGGTTCAAATCTTTGTTGTCACTCTTGCGGAATCGCGTCATCGTGGGGAACTGCTTCTGAACACTTTCCATGAAGTGGAGAACTGTTTCGCGTTGACGCGGTAACGGCAATTGCGAGCCGAGCCGCATGTTCACGTAAAAATCGCCGCCAAAGGCGCCGTAAGGGTTCGACATGGTTGTCTCCGGATCCCGAGCTAATGTGACTGGTTGCCCATCTAACTATCGGCGAATTGGTCGAACACAGTTTACCGCTTTCAACGTTGGCCGCCAGTCAATTGACCGTCTCACTTTTGCGTCGTACAAAACGTGCGTGCTCAAACCGGTTTACGCTTTCGTCGGGTCCGATTCGTTCCTGCAGATGCAGCGACTATCGGAATTGTTGAAGCTGCTGCCAGCCGACGTGCAGCGACTTGATTTTGACGGCGAGCGAGCTGAACTTGCGGACGTGCTCGACGAGCTCCGCAGCTTCTCCATGTTCGGCAACGGCAAGCTCGTCGTCTTGCGGTAGGCCGACGAGTTCATCAGCCGCTTCCGCGAGCAATTGGAACAATACCTGCAAAAGCCTTCCGACAGCGGCGCGCTTGTGTTGCGCCTGCCGAGCCTGCCGGCGACGCAACGCATTTCCAAGCTCATCGTGAAGATCGGCGAGGTGCAAGACTGCAACCCGCCCAAGCGCCTGCAGCCGTGGATCAGCGAGCGGGCGAAGGTCGCGCACAAAATCTTGATCGACCTGCAGGCCGCCGACCAGTTGGCCGATCTGATCGGCGACGACCTCGGCCGGCTCGATAACGAACTGGCCAAACTCGCACTGCAATCGACAACCGGCAAGATCACCGCCGCCGACGTGACGCAAGGCGTGGCGTTCCAGCGCGAGCAGGAGATGTGGCGTCTGACCGACGAACTCACCCGCGACCGCCCCGCCGACGCGATGCGGCGATGGCGGCAACTGGTACAGATGGATTCGTCGGCGGAGTTCCGGGCCGTCACCTGGCTCACCATTTGGCTGGAGAAAGTGAACAAGGCGATCGCGCTGCGCAAGAAAAAACTCCCCCCGGCGGCGATCGCCAAGGAACTGCGCATCTGGCCGATGGACGTGGTGACGCCGTTCTTTCAGACGGTCGATTCCTTGGGTGAAGCCGGAGCCAAACGCGCGATCGATCTGCTGGCGTTGATCGACAAACAGTCCAAGTCCGGCGTGGGCAACGCGACGGACAACGTCGAGCGGTTTTTGCTCTCGCTGGCCGCGAAGGGCTGATGCTCTTCCTCCCTCTCCCTCCGGGAGAGGGCCGGGGTGAGGGGCAGCCGGGGTCCGCATCTTGTACATCCCACGTAACTGCGGTTTCGCTGCCCCTCACCCTAACCCTCTCCCGAAGGAAGAGGGAACCGGACGTTCAACTTTTCATAACAATTCGCCTATACTCTTTCCACAATGAAGAAGACCGCAAAAAAACCCGCCGGCCGGATCGTCAAGGTCGGCATTACGCAGATGGCGTGCGTTGAAGAACCGGCCGTCAATCGCAAGAACCAGGCCCGTCTGATCGAGCAGGCCGCCAAGAAGGGCGCGCAGATTATCTGCACGCAGGAGATGTTCGCCAGCCAGTATTTCTGCCAAGTGGAAGACCACCGCTTCTTCAAGCTGGCCGAGACCATCCCCGGCCCGAGCACGGAGTTGTTCGGCAAGATCGCCAGGAAATACAAGTGCGTGATCATCGCCAGCCTGTTCGAGAAGCGGGCTGCCGGCTTGTATCACAACACCGCCGTCATCATCGAAACCGACGGCAGCATCAAAGGCATTTACCGCAAGATGCACATCCCGGATGATCCGCTCTATTACGAGAAATTCTACTTCACCCCCGGCGACGGCGGGGATAACGGCGGCTTCCGCGCGTGGGACACCACCCACGGCAAAATTGGCGTTCTGATCTGCTGGGACCAGTGGTACCCCGAAGCCGCCCGCCTGACCGCGCTGCAAGGGGCCGAGATCCTCTTCTACCCCACCGCCATCGGCTGGCATCCGAAGGAAAAGGACGAGTACGGCCACGCCCAGCACGACAGTTGGGAGCTGATCCAGCGCAGCCACGCGGTAGCCAACGGGTGCTACGTCTGCTCGCCCAACCGCATCGGCATCGAGCATGTGGCCGGCGCGGATGGCAAGCCAGTGAGCGAAGACGGCATTCAATTCTGGGGACAATCCTTTATCACTGAGCCAAACGGGCAGGTCGTGCATCGCGCGTCTCAGGATAAGGAAGAAGTGCTCGTCTACCCGCTCGATCTGGAGAAGGTGGAATTCAGCCGTACGCATTGGCCGTTCTTGCGGGATCGCCGGATTGATGCTTACGGAAATCTAACGAAACGGTTTGTGGACACTTAAGAGGAACATGACTCATGACAAGCGAAGACTTGCGTTCCGAAATCGAGAAGGAGCCGTTTACGCCGTTGCGAATTCACATGGTGAGTGGCAAAACGATCGATGTCACGATCGCAAGTACAGTCACCATGATGCAGAATGCCATTCTTGTCCTTTCCCGGCCAGATACTTCTCAGCAGGCTGCGGAGGGCTACAATGTGATTGCGTTGCGGAACATCGAACGACTCGGACGATTGGAGGCCTAGTCATGTCGATCATTACCAAGCAAGGGATGATGAAGCTGCTTGCCCGCGAGCCGTTCGTGCCGTTTCGCGTCCATCTGGAGAACGGGAAGCGATACGACGTTCCGTTCCGCGAAGTGGGTCATGTCTTAAGCTTTGGTTTTTTAGTTTTTATCGGCATGAAGCAAGGCACTCGCAGCGCAAAAGGATATGATCGTTTTCCGTTTGAAAAGATTATACGGATCGAAGAAAATCCTGCCGCAGTCCGCCGTCGTCGAAAAGCTTCGTAGTCTGTTGACATGCGCAATCTCGATTACCACCTCCAATCCCCCGCCTACCTTGGCTATTCATTCCCCGCCGAGTGGGAGCCCCACGCCGGCACTTGGTTCAGCTGGCCGCGGTCGGAGGGGATTTCTTTCCCGGAGCGGCATCATGCGATTCCGGAGAACATGGCGCGGATCATTCGCCAGATCACGCCGCGCGAGACGGTACACGTCAATGTGCCGAATCAGAATTGGGAACGGATCGTCAAAGAACAGCTCGATCGCTACGGCTGTCCGCTGAAGAACATCAAGTTCCATCACATCCGCACGAACGAAAACTGGTGCCGCGATCACGGGCCGGCGTTTGTGGTTAATCGGGCGAAGAAGAAGATGGCGATCGTTGACTGGGGATTCAACGCCTGGGGCGGGAAGTATCCGCCGTACAGCGATGACGATCTCGTGCCGACGCATGTGGCGATGGAACTGGGCCTGAAGGCGTTTTATCCCGACAAGCCGGGCACTAAGCGTTGGCCGACGACCGGGTGCAAGTACGATCGCGTGAAGAACCGCCTCGACCAGTTCGTCATCATGGAAGGCGGCTCGGTCGAGTTCAACGGGGCTGGCACGGTTCTTACCACCACCGACTGCCTGCTGAACAAGAACCGCAATCCGGGGCTGAACAAAAAGCAGATCGAGCAGTACCTGAAGGACTACTACGGCCAGGCGAATGTGTGCTGGCTCACCGGCGGGATCGAAGGCGACGACACCGACGGGCATATTGACGACCTCGCCCGGTTCATCAACCCCACCACGCTGGTGATGGCGGTGGAAACCAAGCGGAAGGACATCAACTACCGCGTCCTGCAGTCAGCTAGGCACCAAGCCGAAAAACTCCGCGATCAGGACGGCAAGTCGTTCGACATCGTAGAAATCCCCATGCCCGCCCCCGTCGTCGTCGACGGCCAGCGCCTGCCGGCCACCTATGTCAATTTTTACTTCGTCAACGGCGCGCTGCTCGTGCCCACCTATCGCGACAAGAGAAACGACCGAAAAGCGATCGAAATCCTCCAATCGCACCTGCCGAAGCGCAAGGTGATCGGCGTGAATTGCACGGAACTCATCTGGGGCCTCGGATCGATCCACTGCCTGACACAGCAGCAGCCGAAAATCTGATTTATCGGATGAAGGGGAATGTATTATTTTTTCGTCGCAGAGGTTTGACTTTGTTCTAACTTTGATACGATTAACACCGCTCCAGTAAAGAGAGGTTCGGCACGACGCCTGAGGAATAAAAACAATGACGACCGCCACGGTTGACACTGGCTCAACTCCATCGAAAACCACTCCCGCCAACACTGCGATGGCAATCAACGGACAAATGAAACACTGGACCCCCGCCGACTCGGCCAAGCTCTACGGCATTGCCAATTGGGGACAAGGGTACTTCTCCGTCAACAACGACGGACACGTCGCCGTCCACCCAACTCAGGTGGCGGAAAAAAACATTGACCTTAAGAAACTCGTCGACGAACTGCGCGAGCGCGACATCCAGTTGCCAGCGCTGATCCGCTTTACTGATATTCTGCAGCACCGCGTCGGCAAGATTCACGACGCATTCGCCACCGCCATTCGCGAGAACGACTACAAAGGCCGCTACCGCTGCGTCTACCCGATCAAGGTGAACCAGCAGCGCCATGTAGTGGAAGAAATTCACTCGTTCGGCAAGCCGTTCGGGTTCGGGCTGGAAGCCGGCAGCAAGCCGGAGTTGCTGGCAGTGATGGCGGTAGTGGACGACAACGACACGCCGATCGTCTGCAACGGGTTTAAGGACGACGAGTTCATCGAAGCCGTCATCCTTGCGACCAAGATCGGGCGCAACATCATCCCGGTCGTTGAAAAATTCAGCGAGTTGGAACTGATTGTAAAATACGCCAAGCTGCACAACGTCACCCCGAGCATCGGCGTGCGCGTGAAGCTGGCCGCCCGTGGTGCCGGGCGATGGGAGCAGTCCGGCGGCGTGCGATCGAAGTTCGGGCTCTTCGTCTCCGAAGTTATCGACGCACTCGAATTCCTCCGCAAGCACGGCATGGGCGATTGCCTGAACCTGCTGCACTTCCACCTCGGCAGCCAGATCAACAATATCCGCAACATCAAAGGCGCGATCATCGAATTGGTCCGCGTCTATACCGAGTTGCAACGCCTGGGCGCCGGCCTAAAAATGATCGACGTCGGCGGCGGCTTGGGTGTCGATTACGACGGCTCGAAAACCAACTTCGAGTCGTCCATCAACTACGGCCTGCAGGAATACGCCAACGACGTCGTCTTCCACGTCAAGGAAATCTGCGACCAAGCCGGCGTGGAACACCCGACGATCCTCTCCGAGTCCGGCCGGGCGATGGTGGCGTATCACAGCGTGCTGGTGTTCAATATCATCGGCTGGAGCGGCTTCGCCCGCTTCGATCTGCCGGGCAATCTCACCGACCAGGAGCGGAGCGCAATGCCCGCCCCGGTGGTGAACTTATTCGACACGTTCCGCGACGTGAACAACACCAACTTCACCGAGTGCTACCACGACGCGCAACTGGCCAAAGAAGCCGTGCTGAACCTCTTCAGCCTCGGCTACTGCTCGCTGGAAAACCGCAGCCTGGCCGAGCGGCTGTTCTTCGGCATCTGCTCGAAGATTCTGCAGATTGTCCGCAAGCTTGAATACGTGCCGGAAGAGTTTGAGTCACTTGAACTCACACTCAGCGACACTTATTTCTGCAACTTCAGCATCTTCCAATCGATGCCCGACAGTTGGGCGATCGATCAGCTCTTCCCCATCATGCCGATCCATCGGCTGAACGAAGAACCCACCTGCCGCGGCATCCTGGCGGATATCACCTGTGACAGCGACGGCAAGGTCGACCACTTCATCGACCGCCGCGACGTCAAGAGCGTGCTGGAACTGCACGACTACAAAGGCGAAGACTACTGCGTGGCTGCGTTCCTGGTCGGCGCGTACCAGGAAATCCTCGGCGACCTGCACAACCTGCTCGGCGACACCAACGCCGTCCACGTGACGGTTGATGACGCTGGCCACTGCTCCATCGACGAAGTCATCGAGGGAGACACGGTCCGCGAAGTGCTGCAATACGTGCAGTTCTCGGCTGACGAACTGCTGCGATCGATGCGTAAGACGGTTGAGAAGGCGCTGAAGGACGGCAAGCTGTCGATCGACGAAAGCCGCGTGCTGCTCAAATTCTACGAATCGGGCCTCGAAGGGTACACCTATCTCGAGTAATCGATCACTCAGTTTTTAAGCGTCTTGTTGAAGAAACTTAGCAGCTTATCGTCGATTTTCGGTCCGCCGAACCCATGGCCGGCACCTGCGACAGCATTGAATTCAAAATCCGCGCCGGCCTTCTTAAGTGCGTCACGGAGCAATTCGCTTTGATTTAGCGGCACGAGGGGATCCTTATCGCCGTGCATGATCAGGAACGGCGGGATGTTCTTGCCGATATGCGTGATCGGATTCGCCAGAGCGGCCAATTCCTTTCTCTCCGTAGCCGGGCCGCCCAGTAGCTTGGATTCAGGGCTGCTCGGGCCAACGTGCTTAATCGAGGATGGGAAGTTCTTGACTGCCAGCAGATCGGTCGGGCCAAAAAAATCAGCAACGGCCTGCACGGCGCAACTGATGGATGTGTCTTTGTTGTCCCCGTCCAGTTCTCTCACCTCGGCCCCGGTGCCCAGCAGCGCAACGAGATGTCCTCCGGCGCTGGTACCCCACACGCCAATCTTGTCGCCGTCGTATCCGTACTCGTTTGCGTGACTACGAAGATAGCGAATGGCGGCGCGGCAATCTGCAATCTGTGCGGGGAAGATCGCCTCGCCGCTGAGGCGGTAATTGATGCTCGCGACCGCGAATCTGCTGCGTGTGAACTGCATCGCAGGGTTTTTATCCTTGCTGCCGCCCACCCACCCTCCGCCGTGGATGAAGACGATCAGCGGCGGATTCTTAGATTCGTTCGGCACAAACACGTCTAGCGACTGACTCGCCCCGCCGCCTTTAACGTAAACGACGTCGCGAGACGCCTTTACGTTGGCCGGGACGCCCTGCCGGCGCTCCGGCAATACACGAGCGGGACGCGACGTTTGGGCAACCGTCGTGATCGCACCAATCAGGAAAAAGCTGATACAGAGCCATCGCATGAAAGGCCTCCATACCTTAAACGGATTTGGGATGGAATTATTGTTTAGGCGGCTAGATACTCCGATTCCAGTCCGGCGGTAAAAGCAAGATCGGGATCTTGGTGTTCTTAATCATCTCCACCGGCACGTTACCGGCCAGCAGTCTTGCAAACACGTTTTTGCCGGTCATGCCCAGCACGATCATGCTCACTTCATGCTCGGTGGCGGTGTTCAGCACCGCGCGGGCGATGTCGTCGGAAAACATCAGCAGGGTTTGGACGGCGACGCCATTTTTCTCCATGTGGCCACGAAGGAAACTGATGGCGGCTTCGCCGTCGGCTTGTTCCTGGTCGCGCATCTGGCCGCCGCTGGGACGGGAGACGTGGACGACCAGCACCTCGGCCGTAAGGCGCTTGGCAAGGTCGGTGATGCTGTCGACAATTTTTTGGGCCGCCCAAGGGCTGCTGACGGCTACGAGAAGTCGAGTCATATCAATGGTTACCCGTCTGCAAAACGTTGCCCCCGACCGTATCGACTGGCCCAGTTTCAAACACACGGGCGTCTTCGATCATCTGCTTTAATTGCTTTAGCGCCTTGCCACGGTGGCTGATCGCGTGCTTTTCCACAGGCCTCAACTCGGCCGTCGTTCTCGCGAACGATTCGATGTAGAACAGCGGATCATACCCGAACCCGTTACTCCCCCGCGGGCCGTGCAGAATGCGGCCTTCAACGGTGTCGCGGGCGGTCAGCACCACGCGGCCCATCGGGTCGGCCAGCGCCAGCACGCAGACGAACCGCGCCGTCCGCTCGGCCTCGGGCACGTGGGCGATTTGCTTCAGCAGCAGCGCGTTGTTCGCCAGATCGCCAGAGCCGGCGTTGTGCATTGCGGCCCAGCGGGCGCTCTTCACGCCTGGCGATTTGCCGATCGCGTCGACTTCAAGCCCGCTGTCGTCGGCCAGCGCCCAGCAACGGCCGGCTTTGGCGTAGTAGGATGCTTTCAGGCAGGCGTTAGCGCGAAAGGTGGCGCCGGTTTCCTCCGGCTCAACCACGCCGGCCAGCGTTGACAGATCAACACATTCCACGCCGAAATCCGCCAACATCTCGGCGAACTCGCGGGCTTTGCCCTTGTTGCCAGTCGCGATCAGCATCTTGGCGGGCGCGGCGATCAATTGCCGCCCCCGTTGAGCGACCGAAGCTGACCGCCGGTGGGGTTGCCGTTCTGACCGCCGAGCATTGAGGGGCCGGTGTTCGTATCAGCATTTCGATCCGAGTTGCCCAGCATACTATTCACCGGGTCACGCGGAATGATGATCAGGAGCGACGGATCGAACCGATCCACCGTGCCGCCGGCGCGGGCCTTATAGGTGTGCTTGATGTCGCTGCCGTTGACGCTGCGGCGTTCAAACTTGTGCATCGTGTCGAGCAAGGTCGGATCGACGGGCTCGTACCTCAGTGCCACAGCGCGGATGGTGGTCCCGTCGGGAGCCTTTACCGCTGAACCCATATCAGGCGTCCCATCAGGCATAACCAGCACGCGATCTTCGGAACTGCCGCGCTCAGGCGCTTTTTCGGTCACAGCGCTTTCCGGCCAAGTGCCGATACAAACAGAGCTCGTCGTCTTGCCGTGAAAGAAATAAAAGTCGTCGCGGTGAAAATATTCTCGGAGCGCCTTCACGCTATCAACGGCCGCCTGTTTACGCTGCGGGCTGTCCTTGTACACAGCGATTTCCAACGACCAGAACGCGCGAGTCGGATCACCCGCCGGCTTGTCGCGATCGGCATTGCGGAGATCCCACGCCAGCGGCGAAGCCGGGTCGGCCGGCTCGAGCGGTGACATGCCGGCCTGTGGGAAGATCGGATCGCCGTTCACGTTGTTGGTCAGCGAGCGAATCCTCGCCAGATCAGTCTGGGCACGCTTGCCGTCGTTGATCTCGTCACGGCTCATGTTGTCACGCTCGCGAGGGCTGATCGCGCGGTAAAACCCGTAGTTAATCGCGCTGGAATCCTCTTCGTGAACGACATAAAAACCGGACAACCCTGTAGCAGCCTTCAGTGATTGCTTCAGCGTCTTGGCGCGCTCCACGTGGCCGTACCCGTGGAAATCAGTGCAGGTAATCGTCCACACCGCGTCCGGCGGCTGAACCAGATTCTCCTCGGCTGCGGCGGCTTTGGCTTTGTCGATTTTAGCCTGCTCCAGTTGCTGCGCGGGGGTGGCGGTGGCGCTGCCGGGATTCTTGATTTCGCCACAGCCGGCGACGACAAGGATCGCGCTGATTGCCAAGCTGCCTACGACCGTTTTCATCGTTTTCTCCATAGGTCGATTGTACCCGCTCGGGCAATTCATCTGCCAGAGTCGAACGGGTTCACCACTGTATTTATCGGTCGTTCGCCAAAGATCGCGACACCGGGATTGCCGCAAAATAGGTTGATTATGCGGAACTCGCTTGATTCACCCGGTTCTTTGGAGGGCGGCTGTCCTCAGCCGCCGAACGCGGATGTCGTCGTGCCGACGACCGGCGGGTGTAGACACCCGCCCTCCAGAAGGCGCACGGTTCATGCCTGATCTGTATTAGATGTGTCGCAGCTTGTTCAGGCCGTTCAACGCCGCCACTTTGTACCCTTCCGCTAAGGTAGGGTAATTGAAGACGTTATTGATGAAGTAATCCACCGTCCCGCCGAGCGCCATCACCGCCTGCCCGATATGGATCAGTTCCGTCGCCCCCGTGCCAATGGCATGGACGCCAAGGATCGTGTGGTTCTCCTGATGGATTAGAAGCTTAAGCATTCCGTCGTTGTCGCCGAGCAATTGCCCGCGGGCGAGTTCCTTGTACTGTGCGATGCCGGCCTCGTAGGGAATGCCAGCCTCGGTGAGCTGCGTTTCGGTCTTTCCGACCATCGAGATTTCGGGGATCGAATAAACCCCGTACGGGAACAGTTCTGGAAGTGATTTGGTCGGCACGCCGAATGCGTGGCAGACGGCCAATCGCCCCTGTTCCATAGCCGTACTGGCTAGCGCCGGGAAACCGATAACGTCACCTGCGGCGTAGATGTGAGGGACAGTGGTCTGGAAGTTTCCGTTCACCTTGAGGCGCTCGCGATCATCCGCAGTGAGGCCAGCCTTATCCAGCCGAAGGGCCGCCGTCGTTCCTTGCCTGCCGACCGCGTAGAGCAGCGTTTGCGCCCGAAGCGTTTTGCCGCTTTCGAGCGTCGCCTGCACCTGCGCTCCTGCGTGCGAGCCGTGCGCGGTATCGCCGGACATCTCTGCGTTTAACTTCTCAATCTTGGCGACCTTCTCGCCCAGCCGCAGCGTGATGCCCATGCGGCGCATCTGGTACTGCATGGCCTCGGTGATTTCATGATCGAGAAAGCCCAGCACTTCATTCCGTCCCTCGACGAGAATCACCTTCACGCCCAGTGTCGCCATCATGCAGGCGTACTCGGTCCCGATGACGCCGCCGCCGACGATGATCATCGTGCGCGGCAGGTGATCTAGCTTGAGCAGGCCATCGGAAGTGAACACGGTTTGTGCGTCGAACGGCACGGTGGTCGGCGTGGCCGGGCGGGTACCGGTGGCGATGACGAAGCAGCCGGAGCTAATGGCTTCAAAATCGTCCGGGCGATCGACGTAAACAATATTTTCGTCATCAAATCTCGCCGAGCCCCACATCAGCTCAATGTTGTTGCGATCGAAATGGTCGCGGATGAGCGAAAGCTCGTGATGGATGACCTGCTGGCTGACGTAGATCAGATCGGAGATGGTGACGTTTTTCTTGATGCGCGAACTCTCGCCGAACAAGTTTCGCTTGCCCGCGCCAGTCAGGTGCATGACGGCTTCACGTAGCGCCTTGGACGGAATCGTGCCGGTATTAATGGCGGCCCCGCCGAGGACGGAGTTTTTTTCGATAATCGCAACGCGCTTACCGAGCTTGGCCGCCTGAATCGCCGCTTTTTGTCCTGCCGGGCCAGTGCCGATTACAACGCAATCAAAGTGTCTCATCGCGAATATTGCCCTTGGGGTTGGTTGGGTCGTATCCTATGGGTTCTGCGGGCCGGATGCTACACGGCGGGGCATTTTGATACGATGAAAGCTGCATGAAGACGACCGCTGCATTCACTGTCGAGCGCTGCACCATCGACCGACTGATCGACCTACGACATGCCGTCCTGCGACAGGGGCTTCCGCGCGAATCCGCCGTTTTCTCCGGTGACGAGTCGGCGGGCGCGGTTCACATCGCGGCGATCGCGGGCGGCCAAGTCGTCGGCTGCGCGAGTTTTCACCTGAATCAGTGGGACGGTCAGCCCGCCTACCAGCTGCGCGGAATGGCGACGGCCGAGACCGTTCGCCGGCGCGGCGCGGGACGGGAGATCCTGCACTTCGCTGAATCATTGTTGCGCGAGATTGGCCCGACACGACAGCTCTGGTGCAACGCCCGCGTGCCCGCCGTGCCGTTTTATCAATCGATGGGGTGGGAAGTGATGTCGGAAGTTTTCGACATTCCGCTCGCCGGCCCGCACGTACGCATGAGCAGAACGATACCCGCCTGCTGAGAAAGCGATCCTACGGCTGCGTGGTCGGCCCGCCGAGCGATTCCCACGTCTGGCCGTCGCGAGGCTGCAAGCCGCGATGCCACACCATCCCGGTAGCCGTATCGGTGATGTAGAGAAATCGCAAATCTTCCGACAACTGGTATCGCCCCGCCGATTGCGCCGAATAACTTGCCGTCGGCGATTGACAGCCGACCGCGCCGGACAGAATCAGAATGCCTGCAAACAGGGTTTGAATTGTCGTCATCGCGGAATCTCCCTAAAGATCTTTATCGTCCGACTTTCGAGCGGCCAGCCAGCCCATGAATGTCATGTACAGCATCATGAACCCCACCAGCATGATCGCCAGCGACCAACTGCTGGTAAAGTAGATAAAAACTGTGACCAGCAGACCCCCGACGGCAAGAAAAAATACCGCGAACGCGATCGCGCCGAGCAGACGCTTGCCCTGTTTGGTTTGATGCTCGTCGTCGTCTGCAAAATGATCTTCATCCTGAAACTTCATGGCCGATCGCTCCGCCGCGCGTCAATCGCGTGTCGAACGCCGTGCCACGTCGAGTAAAGGCCCAGCGCCAGAAGCACCCAGCAAAACAGCCAGCCGGCGAACAAGTACGACATCGCCAGGAAGAACACGCCGAAGCCGATGAAAAGCCACGCGCCCAAAACGTGCTCTTTCCGGTTCGGCGGGCGAAACCACTGCTCGTCGGCGGCGGGTTGTTCGTCGGGGTGGCGGTCGCTCATAGTTTTTCGCCGATCACGCGGCTGAGCGCTGCCGTTCCGCGGAACGTCAGCCACGCGCCAGCCGCGAAGCAGGCGAGCGCCATCAGGTACAGCACTGCATGAAACACCCACGCCTGCGGCGGCCACGGCGTGGTGTTCGCCGGGCCGAACACGATTTGCGGGTTGAGTTGGATCATCACGCCGATCAGAAAGCACCCGCCGAAACCGACGAGGATGACTCCGGCCAACGTGATCCCGATCGCCGCGAGCACACGTGCCCCGCCCGTCGGCTTGGGGAGCTCGTAATCAATACCGAGAGGTTGAACCGGCTGCGCGGTTTCGTTCATGGGATTAGTTTAGACTAAGTCGATTGGGAAGTTGAGTAGATTCTTCACGCCGGATTGCGTAACCAAATACTGGTTCTCAATCCGAATCCCGCCGCGAAGCTCAGGTCCGTACACACCCGGCTCGGCCGTGAAGACTTCGCCTTCAAGCAGCGTGTCGTTCCATTTCGGGTTGAGGTGCGGAAACTCGTGCGGCGAAAGTCCTATCCCGTGCCCGAGATGATGCACTTGCTTGCGGCCTACCGTCTGCAAAAGGTGCTCGTCCACCGCGTTGAAAATGTCGAGACATTTCGCGCCAGGTCGGGCGAGTTTTTCCACAACGCCCAACGCGCCGACCACTGCCTGCAACGCTTTGAGCTGATCGTCAGTCGGGTTGCGATCGACGGAGAAAGTTCGGCAATTGTCCGCGAAATACCCGCGATAGCACGGCCCGAGGTCCAGCACATACAATTCACCCGGATGAGCCTTGCGATGCGCCCGCGGCGGACCTCCGCCGGCGCCGCAGACAAAATCGTTGCCGAAAAGCGATTTCATCGGCTCCTCCAGAAAATTGTTGGCCGCCGCCTGAACTTCATTGAAGACGTGTAGTTCCTCCACTCCGGGTTCGATGATCCGCTTGGCGTGAGCGTACATTGCCTCTGATGCACCGATTGCCTTCTGCATGAGCGCCAATTCGTCGGCGTCTTTAACGCGTCGCTGCTGATACAACTGCGTATCGACCGGGCAGGCCTTGAAAAGATTCGCCAGCAGCAGTTGCGCTGCGACTTCCGATGTGTCCACGCCGATGCGCTTTGCGCCCCCGTCGTGGAGCACCTCAACCAGTTGAGCGGCGACCGCCATCGCCTGCTCCTGGCGCATGGTGGAGAGCCAACTGGCCTCGAACGACCTCACTTCATCAGCGGCCACGCTTTTTGCCGGCGAGTCAGGCGTATAGAGCACGCTGTGCCCATCGGCGAAAAGGACGAGCGCGGATTGATGCGTCCACGTCGTCCAATAGCCGGTGAGGTAGTAGACATTTTTCTGCGAGCCGATGACGGCGGCGTCAAAATTCGCACCTTGGATGGTCAGGAAGCGTTTTTGCCGCGCCAGGCAAAGTGAAGGGTCGAGCATTGCCCGACTGTAACCCCGCCGGCGGGTTTGCCAAGCCCACGCGTTTCATGTACGACATCAGCAGAATTAACCGGCCGCCGCCGGTGAAGGAGATCGATATGCTGGAACCCACGCTCGCCGCAAAAGCCGATTACGCAGACGCCATCCTCGTCGCCAGACGGGCGAAGAACTGGCTGTTCTTACTGTTGCTGGTGGTGCTGATCGGACAGATCGCGTTGTTCTTCACAGCCCGCAATACCAACGCACTGAACTCGGCATTCTCCACCGCAACGTCACAGCCAAGCACCCGATTGCTCGACAGTCTGAAATACCTCGTCGCATTGTGCGGCTTCGCGGGTTTGGCTGGATCGTTGGTGCTCTGCACGGTTTTGCTGCTGCTGGTCAAGATCATGCTTACCGGCCGGACACTGGGCGTGGCGAAAGTCACCAGCGCTTTTGTCTGGTCGATTGTGCTGCTGGTGCTGCTGTTCCCCTGGCAGGCGATTCTCGCTAACCCAACGGTCACTTCCCCGCCGGACGCGATGGCCAAGGATTTTAAAATCCCCGGCGTGCTGTACACCTGGGCGGAGTTTTCCAATCCTGCCGCCGGTGCGAAGTTTAATCCCGACCGGACCGACGAAAAGATCCTTCGCTGGGCACGATTCGTTGGTTTCCCGGCTGTTGCGACGATGATCTTGCTGTCGATTCAAGTAAAAAGCAGCAAGGGAATCAAAGCCTCACTCGGCGAAGACCTCATCGCAATAAACACACCCGGAACTCTGTAGTAGTAGTGGTAGTAGTGTTAAAGCGGTGAGCCATTTGATGTCGCGTGCAGTCTCTGAAATCGTCATCCTGAGATACGCCGAAGGATCTCGAATTACGTGCGGGTTTCGACGTTCGAGATCCTTCGGCGTACCTCAGGATGACGACAAACGGGCATTCTCACGCAACGGCAACGCTAAGACAAAAGACACATTGCCATAGTTCGGGGGGAACTGAAACTCATGCGAGAAGAACGCGGTCAAATCGTCGGCGATGTTGTGGTCTACGAACCCTTCACGCTTTGGGGCTCCATCGCCGGTAACGTGAAGGTGATGAAAGGCGGAAAGCTCTACCTCCGTGGCAGCGTCTACGGCAACCTGACCGTCGAACCCGGCGGGCGCGCTCACATCTACGGCAATGTCGTCGGAACTCTGACGGTCGAATCCAAATCCAAAGTCATCCACTCCGGAATCGTCGGCGGCAACGCCATCAACACCGGCGGACGGTTGTACATCGAATCGATGGCCAAGGTGTACGGCAAAGTGCGAACCGACGCCGGCGAGACGAAGAACGACGCCGTGAAGTGAAATCTTGCTCCCTCTCCCCAGCGGGGAGAGGGCTGGGGTGAGGGGAGAAACGTCCTACATCGAATTGCGTGGGTAAGCCGATAGACCTTCTTCGCCGCTATGCAAGCAGAACCGATCAACTCCAAACGCCCCACCCGCATCCTGACCTTCTCCCTGAGGGAGAAGGAACCAGAGTCCGATCACGCCACCAAGTCCAGCGGATTATTCTCACCGGCAAGCTTGCGCCACATGCGTTTGATCATTTCCTTGCGCTGCTGTTCCTGCTGGCGCGACATGTCGTCCTGCCCAGGCTGATGGCGTTGGTCGTCGCCGCCGGCGTTGGTTTGCGTGTCGCGCGGCGTGTGAGTCACTTGCAATTTGTCGACGGTCACGCCGGCGCTTTCGAGCGCGGTTTTGAGTTGGCCGAGGCTGTGGGATAGCAAGCGTGAGCTGTCTTCGTTGGACGTCTGGAATGTCGCGTTTATCACGCCGTCTTTCACGGTGAGAATCACTTGTAGCGCACCGAGTTCCGGCGGATCAAGCCGAATCTGGATCGTCCCGCCACAGGGCACGAGTTCGGTCTGGATGCCTTTGACAATCTCCGCGTGGTTGACCTCGGCGAATCGCGCTTCGGGCGGCGATTGCGGTTGTTCTGCCTTGACGACTTGGGCGCTCGCCGCTGCAGTGGGCTTGTCGGAAAGATTCTGCAAAACCGATTGCGGCGATTCGGTGTCCGAAGGTTTTTCCGCGTGCGGTTTGTCGGAATCGGCCTCGGGCAATTCGCTCGCAACTTGAGTTTGCGCCGCATCGACCGCTGCGGCATCCGTGCTTAGACCGGCCGTGGGCGATTTCGCGCGCGACTCCCTCGGCTGGATTGCGACTTCGGCGTCATCGCCGATCGAAGAAGCAATAGGATCCCTCGACTGTGATTTCTCGACTACTTCGCCAGCGGTATTCGGGTCGGCTGCAACTTTTTGCTCGTCGGTGAACTGCGCGGTGGTCGTGTCGCTTGTGGCTTGTTTAGTCACGGCAGACGCTAAAGTGGTCTCGGTCGGCGTCACTGAATTGACGACGCTGCCGGCCGTCTGCCCGCTGTCGGCTTCGGACTTTTCAGCCGTATCCGCCGATGCAAGCTGTGTCGGGACCGCAATGCTCAACGCAGCCGTGCTCACGTCGACTTGCGCGGACTTGTCTTTGGGCACCGTTGTATCTGCTGGAGTTTTTGTATCCGCCGCCAAATCGGGCGCCACGTCGGTCGCCAAGTCGTCAACGGTGGGCGTCGGATCGGGCTTCTCAAAAGCGGTATCGTTGACTTGGGCATCCGCAGCAACGGTTGAATCCTGATCAGCCGATTTGTGCGACTTATCTTTTGCGTTCGGCTTCCTGGCGGAGGATGTTTTCTCGGCCTTCTTCGGTGCAGGGGATTGGTCGTCGGCCTTGTCGGATTGCCGCTTCTTGGCGCGACCTAATTCGGCCTTGAATTCCTCCCCGGCGTCTTCACCTCGGTTTGATGTAGCCGCTTTCGATGCGTTCTGCTGCGGGGTGGTTTTAAGAAGCGATGCAACAGTGCCGGCCATGATTACTCCTGCGTCGGTCGGACTCATCTCGTCCACCGCCGACTCGCAGAAACGACCGTTACCTAGGCGCTGCGACGGCGGTGTTGGAGGCGGCGGCGGTCACGTCGGTTTGACGCATCCGCTCAAGAACTTTCTGGATCCTTGCCGTCTCATCAGTCGACTTGAATTCCTTGATGATCGCGCCCGCTCGTCGCGGTGCCATCGCCTGCAGGTATTGCTGGATCGTCGCGTCGTCGAGCGACATGAAGATCGTCTTCACCTGCTTGCCGGGCATCGTGTTGTACAACGCCAGGCTGTCCTGGAATCCCTTGTCGTCGGCCAACTTGGTGGCCTGTTGTTGTTTATCGGACAGATCCTGCCTCTGACGTTCAAGTTCTTCCCGATCTTTTGCCAACTGCGTTTTAGCCTTGACGATAGTCGCCTGCTGGTCGGCCAATTCCCGCTGCCGGCGGTCTAAAACTGACATTTGCGAATCAAACGCCTGCTGAATAAACGCCACCTGTTCGGTGGCTGTTTGACCAGACTTTTTCGCCAAAAGCTCATCCAGTTTCATCGTCGGCTGGGTGGTCGGGTCGATCGCCACCGGCTGAGTGGCAGGCGTTTCAACCACGGGAGGCGGGAAAAGCGCTTCCTGTATCTTGGCGATCGATTCCTTGTTCAATTTCTTGGTCTGCACCAGCCAGCCCACCCCGCCGGCCGCGGCCAGGAAGTTGAGCGACAAGACCAGCATGATGACGGTAAACAGTTTCTTCATGTTGCAAGCTCCCCGGGTTCATCGGAATCATCGTTGCCGTGCCAATACGACAACTGCATGGCTACTTCGTCGGCGTCGGCCAGTTCTTTTCTCGACAGTTCAGTCTTCCATCGCTCGAACTGTTTTTCGCGCAGCTTCTCGATGATCTTGCGCTGCTTAGCCGCCTCCGCGACGACGGAGCGTGCCTCGTCGATCTGCTTTTGCTGCAGCGCCATTCGCTGAACCATCTGCATCGACTGCCGCTGCGTCGCGATCATGAACCGTCGATGGCCGGCCAGGAACGCCATATCGAGCACGCCGGTTAGGCGATTCGTTCGCACGTCGGACGTGGCGGTTTGTACGGTCGACTCAAGCTGCCGTAGCTGTTCGGTCAGCCGGTTCATCTCCGCCACCTGGACGGCCAGCTCGCGCTGCTTCATCCGCTCGAGCTGCTTGCGCTGGCGGAGGGCACCTTCGAGTTGGAAGACGAACTTAGGCATACTGTAGGGCGGGATTGCAATCCCGCCGTTCACCGTTCACTGGCGGCGGGATTGCTATCCCGCCCTACTTCACTTTTATTTCTTCACCGGCTGCGCTTTGGCGGCCTGAACTTTGAGCAGCTTGTCCATTTGTTCGATCATGTTCACCAGATCGATCAGCGATTTTTTGGATTGCTCCAGCGTCTGCGGCACACCCGCTTCCTGCTGCAAAAACTGCACGATCCGCTGCCGCGACTGGACGGCCAGATCGAATTCAAGATTCGCGCCTTGCACATAAGCGCCGATGTTTACGAGGTCTTCGATATCCTGATAAATCGCGATCAGCGCCATCACCCGCCTGGCCGCCGCGATGTGCGGCTTCTCGGCGACGTCGCCGCGGACGCGGGAAATGCTCTGCAGCACGTCGATCGCCGGGTAGTGCCCGCGATTCGCCAGCGGGCGGCTGAGCCAGAGGTGCCCATCGGTGATGCCTTTCACCGCGTCGGGGATTGGCTCGTTAAAATCGTCGCCCTCAACCAGCACGGTGTAAAAACCAGTGATCGAACCGGTCGGCGTTTTGCCGGCGCGCTCCAGAATCTCCGGTAGCAGCGCAAACACGCTCGGCGGAAACCCTTTGGTGGCCGGTGGTTCGTGGGCGGCCAGGCCGATCTGGCGCTGGGCCTGCGCCATGCGCGTAAGCGAGTCCATCAGCAGCAGCACGTGCTTGCCGCGATCGCGGAAAAATTCCGACACCGTACACGCAACCTTGGCCGCCCGTACTCGAAGCAGCGGCGCTTCGTCGGACGTGGCGACGATCACCACGCAGCGTTTGAGTCCTTCTTCGCCGAGCGCGTGCTGGATAAACTCCTGCACTTCGCGGCCGCGTTCGCCGATCAGCGCCACCACCGACACATCGGCGCTGGTGTGCTTTGCGATCTGCGACATCAGCACGCTCTTGCCCACGCCGGGACCAGCGAAGATGCCCATGCGCTGCCCGAGTCCGCAGGTGTGTAGCGCGTCGATCGCGCGGATGCTGGTGCTGATCGGCTGGCGGATGTTGGCACGGTCCATCGGCAGCACGCTGCGCTGATCGATCCGGCGAGATTCCATCGGTACGAGCGGGCCCTTGCCGTCGATCGGCTGGCCGAAACCGTTCAACACCCGGCCGAGCAACTGCTCGCTGCACCAGATGCGCGGGCCGGCCGACAGGTTTTCGATCCGATCGCCGCGCGCCACGCCAGAGGTGTTGGTCAGCGGCATGAGCAACGTGTGATCGTGACGGAAGCCGATGACCTCCGCCCGGCTGGTTTTGCCGGCGAAGCTGGTGATTTTGCACAGGCTGCCGAGCGGGAGCGCCAGGTCTGATGCTTCGATCGCCATGCCGGTGATCGCCTGCACCTGCCCGACGACACGGAACGGCAGCGTTGTTTCGATCGCGTCGAGTTGGGCGTCGAGAAGGCTCATGCCTGCTCCGCTTGCGGGAGCAATTCGGCCACCAGGCGCTCGAGTTGCGTGTCCAGGTCGGCATCAATGTGCCCCTGCGCCGTGAATACCCGGCAACCGCCGGGGGCGATGGATGGGTCTTCGATGAGCTCAACGTGCTCCAACGTCGGCCAGGAGAGTTGGAGACGAGGCAATACATCTTCAAGTGTGTTTTTCTGTTTCGGGTTGACCGCTACGCGCACGTCAGCGGAGTGGACGACGAACTTCATCGCCTCGGTCAGATTCGATTCCAGCACTTGCGGATCAACCATCCCGTGCTGCTTCGTTACGCGCCTAGCGATCGAAACCGCCAGCTTGATGACTGCTGCCAAGCCGTCGCTTTCCAATCGTAGTCGCGATTCGTTAAGCGATTTGAGAGCCATGGTGAGGGATTCGTTCAGCTTGGAAAGATTCGCCTTCTGCTCCGCCACCGCGGCGGCGTGGCCGGCGGCGGCACCGTCGACCTGACCCTTGGCAAGCCCACTTTTGCGGCCTTCGGTGAACCCGTCGCCGAAAGCCTGCTCGCGTAATGTGCGGGCTTCCACCTGAGCCTCTGTAATCAACTGCTCCGCCTGCTGCTGCGCGCGAAGGAGAATCCGCTTGGCCGCCGCTTCGATGTCGGCCATCGAAAACGGCGAAAGCGTTGCGGGCGCGTTTTGGGATTTGATGATACCCATCGAAATCAGTTGCCAGCTTTTGGTTGTTGGTTGTCAATCCATTCTTGTTAACAACCAGCAATCAACAACCAGTCGCTTCCTTAAACGACCATTTCCTTCTCGCCGCCGCGGCCGGCGATGATGATTTCCCCGGCGTCTTCCAGACGGCGGACGATGTCGACGATCTTCTGCTGCGCGGCTTCGACGTCGCTGACGCGCACCGGCCCCATGAACTGCATGTCTTCCTTGATAAGCTGGGCAGCACGCTCGGACATGTTCTTGAATATCTTTTCCTTGAGCTCTTCGCTGGCAGTCTTGAGGGCCAGCGAAAGTTCGGTATTGTCGACTTCCTTGAGCACCGACTGAATGCCCTTGTCGTTGACGAGCAGGATGTCCTCGAACACGAACATGAGCCGGCGGATGCTTTCCACCAGATCCGGGTCCTCGGCTTCGAGGCCTTCCATGATTCCCTTTTCCGTCGACCGGTCGGCCAAGTTGAGAATTTCTGCGACGGTATCCACACCGCCGGCTTTTTCAAAAGTTTGGCTGACGATGTCGGACAGGCGATGCTCCAGGCCACGTTCTACTTCCTTGATCACTTCGGGGTTTGTCTGCTCCATGTTGGCGATGCGCTTGACCACTTCGATCTGTTTCTGGCTGGGCAGGCCGACGAGGATTTCGCTGGCCTTGGTGGGGTTGAGGTGGGCGAGGATCAGTGCGATCGTCTGCGGGTGTTCGTCCTGGATGAACGTCAGCAGATTTTCCGACTCGGCCTTCTGCAGGAAACTAAACGGCGTCGTCGCGACCTGCTGCGTCACCTGCTTGATGGCTTTTTCTGCGTCGGCCTCGGGGAGGGCTTTTTTCAGCAACGCCTTGGCGTATTCAAGCCCACCTTCGCTGAGGTACGAGTTGGCCAGCGCCAGGCCGTAGAATTCGCCGAACACTTCTTTACGGGTTGCCATCCCGATCTCGCCGAGCGAGGCGATCTCGCGGCTGACTTCCTCCACCGCTTCAGCCGGAAGCCGCTTGAGAATCTCTGCGGCCTGATCCTGATTGAGTGACAGGAGCAGGATTGCGGATTTGCGTACGCCAGTGAGTGTGTCAGCCATTTATTCTATTTGCAATTTGCAATTTGCAATTTGCGATCGCACACCTCGGCGATTGCAAATTGTAAATTGGCGATTGCAAATCTCCTTACGTTCGGTTCAGCCACCGCTTTACGAGGTTGGCGGCGCCTTCCGGGTTTTCTCCGACCAGGTTAGTCACCTGATCGATCACCTGCTGGGCCTGGATCGTGTCGTCGTCGAGTTCCATGCCCGCCAGTGTGTTGCCGCCTTCGGATGCGAAGCCGGCGACGGCCTCGGCGACGTCGAGGGTGATCGGGCCCCTGGCTTCAGTCTGAGCGACGACGATCGGGGCCGGCGTGCTGCGCTTCACCATCGTGGACACCATGAACAGGCTGATGACGGCTAAGGCGCCAACGCCCACTTCCTTGCCCCATCCGCCGATCAAGCCTGAGATTCCGCTTCCACCGGCCACAACCCCCGCAGCGGCGGTGGCAGACACCACAGACTGCGCCTCGGCGTAGGTCGACACGAAGATATTGTCCTTATCCTGCTTGATGCCTGTGCAGTTGCGCACTTCATTGCGGATCAGATCCAATTGGGTATTCGCATAGTCGACGAGCTCGGACGGGCTTGGATCCTTGCCATTGGCCTTGGCACGCAGAACTGCGATGAAGTAGCTCTCCGGAATCCGCACCGACGCCGATTGGATGATGAAATCGCCGGCGGGCTTGCGGGTATTCTTGTCGATCTTTGCGGGCAGGATGGCCGTTTTGCTCTTTTCGGAGGTGTCGGCCATTGTGGTGTTTGATCCACCCGCTCCGGGGACGGAAAGGCCGATGTTGGAGCCCGCGCCTGGTTCACCTGCGGGACTTTGTGTCGTGTTGCTTTCGGTGGTTTTGTTCTCGGATTCGCTCACTTCGATGATGGACTTGGCTTTGTCGAACTCGGTCGTGTGTGCGTCCATCGTCTCGGTATTCAGTATTCCGCTGACGCTCGCCACCACGCCGGTGATGTAGCGAAACTGGTATTCAATTTTGGCGGCGGCGCTGCGCTCGTTGGCCTGAATGGTTTCTAACTGCTCCTGTCCATCTCCGATGCCATCGGCGGTGGTTCCGCGAAGCGGGCGCGGACGACCATCGACGACGACCTTGATCTTCGCACGGTTCATGTTCGCCACCGCGCCGCAGACCAAATCGGCCGCCGCGTTGACGAGCTTACCATCGGCCGTGGCGCCGCTGCGCATGGAGATGCTGATGTTGGCCGTCGGGGAGGTCGATTCGCCGATCCGGTGAATTGTGGTCGGGTCGATCATCACCACCGCGCTGGATACACCGGGGAACCCGCCGATGACTTGCGCCAAGGTGATTTCCTTCGCATGGTTCTTCAGATCGTCCGCCTGCGATTGCGGCTGGAACATGCCGGCCTTGCTCAGCATCTGCTCAAAGCCGTTGGTGGTGTTGCGGGGCAGTAGTTGCTCGTAGCCAAGGCTGGCCAGCGCCTGCATCTTCCGGTCGGCCGACACCAGCAGCTTGCCGGCTTCGACCTTGTTGGGGATGCCTCGCGCATCGAGCGAAGCCGACATGCGGGTGATGTCTTCTTCGTTAAGGGTTTGGTTGAGGACCGGCTCCATCTCGGCCGTGCCGGCGTAACGGCTCCAGTAGACCATGGTCATCGCCATGATCGCGACGAGCGCGCCGGTCAGCATCTTCTGGGTGGCATTCAGCCCGGCCAGATTCTGCTGGATCGTCTCAAGCTGCTTTTTAAAGAAATCCATCGGATGGCCCTCCTGGCCGGAAATGGCGATCGATCCAGTTCGTCATTGCCCAGTGGAATCCATTCCAAAAGACAACGTCCCGATCGCCAAGTATCCAATACTACATCTAACTACACCGAGATCTGCTTGATCTCATCATACGCGTCCATCAGCTTCCCGCGGATGGCGAGTAATGTCTTGAACGCGAGGTCGGCCTTGTTCATGGCCAGCATCACGCCGTCGACGTCTTCGGTTTTACCCGTGGCCAGGTCTTGTACCGCCTGGCTGGCGTCCTGCTGCAACTTGGAGACTTCGCCGATGCTGTTTTTCAGCATATCGGCAAAGCTGCTCCCGCCTGCGCTTCCTGCGTCGGTGGTTTTCGCCAGCGATGCTCCGCCGCTGGCGATGTTGCCCAGACTCAAGTTGTTATTGACTCCGTTGATCATGCTTGTTTGTTGTCTGTTGTGGGTTGTCAGTTGGCTTTCCAACCTACAACCCACCACTTACAACCCACTTCGTCACGCAATCAGTCTAAGCGACGAATTAATCATCGCCTTGGTCGTCTCCATCATCGTCACGTTGGCTTCGTAAGCGCGAGACGCTTCAAGGGCGTTCACGTACTCGATCGATAGATCGACATTCGGCTTTAGTACGTAGCCGGTTTTGGGGTCCGCATCCGGATGGCCGGGATCGTAGACCTTCGGAAAATCGGACTGATCTTCACCGATATCCGACACGCGAACGCCGGGCTTGGTCGGGTCGCCCTTCTGCCCGGTGGCAAACGTCACGAACTTGCGACGGTACGGAACGTGCTCGCCTTTTTCGTTGCGCGTGGTGTTCACATGCAGAATGTTGCCGGCGATCACGTCCATGCGTGTTCGCTGCGCTACCAGCCCGCTCGCTCCCATATCCAGCACATTAAACATAACTCACCTCGTTTAACCGATTCGTTCCTTGAGCGCCATTTCCATGGAACCGGCCTGCTTGCGGAGCAATTCGATCACCAGGTTGTGCATCAAGGCATTCTTCGCCTGGTCTGACATCAATGTTTCAACCGACCTGTTGTTTCCGTCGTGAAACAGAATGCCGGAATTCGGGTTCTCGATCTCAGCGCTGAGTTCACCGGCATCGGGCGCGTTGCCCGCGTTCCGCTGCTCGATGCGGTCTCGCATCATCTGCTGAAACTTCTCGAGCGACAGATCCTTCTGCTTGTAGCCCGGCACATCGATGTTCACGATGTTCTCGGCCAACAGCTTGTGACGCTGGTTGGTGAACTTTAATAGCTCAGCCAGCGTCGGCCCGCTGCCTTGGTTGAGAAGGTTCTCGATAAACATCAGCCCAATTCCCTATCAAACCGCGTGCCAGCCGGCTGGCGTATTGCGGGTCGACGAAAGTGATTTTACTTGCAAAGCCGCAAGCGGCAATTCCTGCGCGACAGCGCAACTTATGCGCTCATCGCTGCGGGCTCGCCTTCGTCTTTCCAGCGTTTAAGTTTCATACCCAGCGTCCGTACGCCGATGCCCAGCGCAACGGCAGTTTTAATCCGATGGCCTTTGAAGCGCTCGAGCGTGCTCAGAATGACCTGTTTTTCGATATCCGCCAGCGGCTTACCCGCCAGCGACTCCGCCGCCGCCACGCCGATCTTGCTTTGCAGCCACGGCTCGATGGTGTCGGCACGAATCACGCCCGGCTCGGTTTCCAGTACGACGGCCCGCTCGATGATGTTCTGCAATTCGCGGACGTTGCCGGGCCAGGTGTATTTCTGCATGACGCGAAGCGCTTCGGACTCGATATGTCGGAACGCGCTCTTGTCACGCTTGGAAATCGCGCTCAGGAAATGCCGACACAGTTCCGGAACGTCCTCGGTCCGCTGACGCAGCGGCGCGAGTTCGATCGGCACGACGTTCAGGCGGTAGAACAAATCCTGCCGGAACTTGCCTTCAGCGACGCTGGCTTCAAGGTCGCGATTGGTCGTCGCGACGACGCGCACATCGACCTGCTGGCTGATGCTGCTGCCGACGCGCTCGAACGTGCTTTCCTGTAGCACGCGAAGCAGTTTCGCCTGCAACGACGGGGCGATCTCGCTGATTTCATCCAGCAGTAAAGTGCCGCCGTCGGCCAGTTCGAATCGACCGCGACGGAGGCGGTCGGCGCCAGTAAACGCGCCCTTTTCATGGCCGAACAGTTCGCTTTCGAGCAGGTTTTCGCTCAGCGCCGCACAGTTGACCGCCAGCATCGGCCGCTCGCGGCGTTCGCTGGATTGGTGGATCGCTCTGGCGACCACTTCCTTACCCGTGCCGCTTTCGCCGCGGATGAGCACTGTTGCGTTACTCTTGCCGACCAGCTCGATGCGCTTGCGCACGTCGTTCATCACCTGGCTGCTGCCGATCAGCGGCCGCGGCGCGGTGAATTCGTTCATCGAGCGGTAAGCAGCATTCTCAAGCTTAAGCCGGCTGTGCTCCAGCGTGCGATCGACGAGGAGTTTGATCTCCTCACCATCAAACGGCTTTTGGATGTAGTCGTACGCCCCCTGCTTCATCGCGTCGACCGCGGTTTGCACGGTGGCGAACGCGGTCATCAGCACCACGGGCAGCTCCGGCCGAAGCCGCTTAACCTCGGCCAGCAATTCCAAGCCGGTCATCTTCGGCATCTTGAGATCTGAAATGACCAGATCGAACCGGACAGGGCTTTGTAAACGAGCGACCGCCGCCGCCCCATCGCCGGCGGCGATCACTTCATGTCCTTCGCGCACGAGCGTCGCGGCGAGCGAGTCTCGCATCATTTCCTGATCGTCAACTACTAAAATTCTTGCCATAACAACACCTCCGTGAACTAAACCGTGCGCTAAATCCTGATCTCAAACCGCGCCCCACCACTCGGCGGGTTCGTGACTACGATCGAACCTTCATGGGCTTCCACAATCCGATGAACGATCGCCAGGCCCAATCCCGTGCCGTGATCTTTAGTGGTAAAGAACGGATTGAATATCCGATCAAGCACATGCGGCGGAATGCCCGGGCCGCTGTCGTGTACCACCAAATGAAATTGCTTGGCGTCGCTCTCCATCGGCGGCTTCTTAAACTCCACCGCCACCGTACCGCCGCCGTCGATCGCCTCGGCGGCGTTCAGAATCAGGTTGAGGATCGCCTGGCCGATCAAATTGCCGTCGCCGAGGCACGGCAGATTGGCCGGGCCTTGGATCGTGCAATTCACATGGCGGGCCTGCAGCGATGCACCGGCGAAGTCGACCGATTGCTCCACCACTTCCCGCAGTTCGATCTCGACAACGTTCGCGGCAATCTCGCGCGTGAACTGCAGCACCTGGCTGACAAGCCCCTCCAGACGCTTCACGCCTCCGGAGATTTTTTTCACAAGCGCCTGCGACGCCGGGCGATCGGCCACGTCCTTGTCGAGCATTGATGCGTACAACTGAATGCCTCCCAGCGGATTGCGGATTTCATGCGCCATACCCGCCGCCATCTCGCCGAGCGCGGCTAGGCGGTTTTTCCTCTCCAACTGAAGATTCTTTTCCGACAACTCCGACTGCAGCTTACGAACGGTATCATTCAACTGCTCGTGCGATTCCTGCAGTTTTTCCGTCACCTCGCTGTAAGCGAGGATGATCCGCCCGAGCTCTTCCACCCGGCGGGAGTGATCGACCGAGGCTGTCGCAACCTGCGTGCTCATGTCTGCATGTCCATTCTGCCCTTGGGCGCGCCGTACGCGGCGGCGGCGTAGTTGCGGTTGACCTGCCGGGCGCTGGCGGCGAGGTTGATCTGCTTGCCCAGGTTCAGCTTGCGCTGCTGAAGCACCATCGCGTCGTTGCGGTCCGACGTGGTGATCTCCTCCAGCAACTTCCGCGTCTCAGCCAGCAGCGATTCAGCCGTCGATCGGTCGCTCGGCAGCATTCCGGCAAGAAACCCCGCCCATTGTTGCTTCACCGGGCCGATGACCTGTTCCAAATCCGCCACCTGATCAAGCACCGTCTGCCGCGATTGCAGAACGCCCAGCAGTTCCTCCGTCTGTGATTGCTGCACGTACACGTGCTGCAACTCAGCCAGTTTGGCCAGCTTGCGATAGCAGCCGACCTGCTGCTCGAGTGCGGCGACGACGGGTTCTTGTGCCATATTTGTTTGTTGTGGGTTGTGGGTCGTAGGTTGTTTGTCGGAAGCAATGCATTCCAACCCACAACGTACAACCCGCAACCTGCAACTCCTCAGTTCACCACATCCCAGCCGTGCTGGTCCACTTTAGCCACTGCTCCCAATACGCCTTGGGCATCGCAAACGCGCCGTTCTGGAACGACTCCGGCGGCATTCGGCGGAGCAGCCACTTGGCGCGCTCGTTGGCGGTCTTGGCTTCTTCCAGCTTGCCGAGCGCGCAGTACGCATTCACGATCTGCACATACGCCGCCAACGCTGAAGGATCATCTTGGTAGCGGAATGCAGCGGCGTCGTACTGCTTGATGGCTTCGTTGTAGTTGCCAAGGTCATACATGCAGTCTGCGCGATAGAAGTGGGATAGCTTCTGATAGAGCTTATCGGTGTCCGTCGTTGGTGCTGCGCGGGTGTAGACTTCGATACAACGATCGAACAGCGAACGTGCCTTCTCCAGCCGATTCCGGCGGGCGGCGTTCGCCTCCACCATGTCCACCGCGGGCGTCGACGGCGCGGTCGACGTCGTCAGCATCTTCACGTCCACCAGCCCGGCGCTCTTGCGGTAGCTGTCGGCCATCAGGAACACCAGTTGCCCGATGTGCTCGTCGTTCGGGTAGCGAACCGTCAGTTCTTCGAGCTTGGCGACGGCTTCTTCATACCGCCCGGTGCGGTAGTACAGCTGCGCGAGTTGGAACAACGCCTGCTTAAATTCTTCGGCGGCTGGGGTGATGATGAGGTTGTTTTCAATCACGCTCAGCAACACGCTCTCAGCCTTACCGAACGACTCCGGGCCCTTGGCGATAAACGCCTCGGCCAGCGGCACGGCCGATTTGCTGGCGGCCAGCGATTGCGGGTAGCGGAACTGGTTGCGCTGGAACGCATTGATCGCTTTATCGAACATCCCCGCCGCCTGATACGAACGGCCGAGACGGAGCAACGCATCGGGCGCCAGCGCGTCGTCCGGGCGCTCGGCGACGAACAGTTCCATCGCACTGATGACCGCCTGCAGATTTGCGGCGCGGTCGTACATTTCTATCCCGTGCCACAGTGCCTCGCCGTAGCCGCGATCGTCGTTCACGGTGAGAGCGCGCGAGAAGGCAATGAACGAATCGCCGGCCTTGGTGCGGAAATCGCGGATCTGCGTCTCGCGGCGGATTTTGTCGGCTGCGTTGGCGGCCGGTGTGCGCTCGATCTGATCCGCACGACGCTCATAAATGCCTCCGAGCCGCGCGAAAAACGAGCCTGGCGGATCGGGGATTAACTGCTGCTCGTACGTCATCAACTCCAGCGCCCCGGCGAGCTTGTCCTGCTGCTGCAACGCGGCGGTGGCCTGATGGAGCCCTTCGATGGTGTCGGCCTTGAAACGCTGCTTCGATTCCTTGGCCAGAATCTGCGCTACGACGTATTTAAGATCTTCCAACCCGCCTGCATCTTCGCTTCGACCGATTCGGCAAACGCCACGCCCCAGACGGGCCGACGTATACACGGCCGAATCGGGATGGCTGATGATCACGTCTTTATAGAATGACTCAGCCGTCTTGAAATCGCTGCGATCCTGGAAGATGCGACCGAGCAGCGCGGCGGCCTCGGCGTCGAGCGGATGCTGAATCTTGAGTTGCTCGCGCGACAGACGCAAAAGTCGCTCGGCCTCGGCCCAGTCGCCCAGCTTCCACGCGCAGTAGCCCAGGCGGTAATTGACTTGCCCCATCGCGATCGGATCCGAATCGAGCTTCAGCGCCTCGGCCAGCGCCGAGCGCGCTTCCACAAACGCGCCGCGATCGGCCAGCAGCTTCGCTTGATTGCCCAGCGCCCACCCGCGCTCGGCGGGCGTGATGTCGGACAGCTTGAGGTACTCTTCGATCGACGCCTCGGCGGCGCCGTTTTCGCTCCGCGCCATCTGCAGGTCGATCACCTTCCGCTGCAAACGCATCGTGCGAGACTGATCCATCAGCATCGCGCGGCGGTAATTTTCTAGCGCCTCGGCAGGCTTATCGATCGCCTCGTACGCCTCGCCGAGCCGGCGATACGTCTGCGCGTCGGCCTGCACGCCCATCGAAACCGCCAGCCGCGTTTGCTCGAGAATCTGCCGGTAGTTGATCTCCACGCTGGTCTTACTTTGCTTCTGCCCCATATCCAGCGCTTCGGCCAGCATCATGTGGATCAGGCCCTGTTTGTCCGGCTGTAATTTGTGTGTGGTGAGAAGCTGATTGAGGAACTGGATCGCCGCTTCCGGGCGTTCGTCGTCGATAAACTTGCGCCCGAAGGAAAGCTTTTCGTCGATCGTCAGGCCCGGCTTAGGATCGATAAAGAGGTAAGCGGCGTAGCCGAACAAACCGAGCGATACCATTAACAGCGGGAGCTGCCAGAGTTGCGCGAGACGACGAGAGACGGCCTTGCTCGCCATGGCTTCCATGCCTTTCCGTGAATCGCGATCATCCTGATCACGGCCGCGGATTTGATCCGCAGCGGTCTTCCGAGGAATCGGCAATCCTTGCCGGTGGGAAGACCCTCACAACTAAACGTCCGCATCGGCTCCGTGCCGTATCTCGGACTGCATGAATGTAATATCCATCCCGCGTAACGCAAGCGCAAGTTGTGTCGGAAGTGAATTTTGTAAAATGATTTTGCTCTGTAGACAAACAATGCGCCTGAACTACATGCACCGAATGGATGACTCAACGCACGCCGTGAATTGATCGCTGTCGAACAAAAACATTTCAAAAAAAGAACCCCGATCCTTTTGAGATCGGGGTTCCTTTATTTAAACGCTGGCAGTGACCTACTTTCCCGCTGAAGCAGTATCATCGGCGTAGCAGGCTTAACGACCGTGTTCGGAATGGGAACGGGTGTGACCCTACCACTATAGCCACCAACGAAGACTCCACCGACCGTTTAAGGCCGGTGGGGCCGTTTGTTCAAGTGCTTGATGAGTTTCATCCAGGAACCCGTAGGCTCGTGGCCACGATCACTTTTGGGGTGAATGCAGTTCGATACGCTACAGATCCGAAGTTTGTTTATTAGTTCAATCTCGCGATTCGCCGAACATCTCTTTGTAATCCATACGAGTCAAGGACCGTATGGAAACGATGATCGATAAATGTGATCAAATAATCGACCGTTAGTACTGGTAACCTGAAGATGTTTCCATCCGTACAGCTCCAGCCTATCAACCGGGTGGTCTACCCGGGGTCTCTCGGGAGTAAACTCCCATGGAATCCTTGTCTTGGCATAGGCTTCACGCTTAGATGCTTTCAGCGTTTATCCGTTCCTGACATAGCTACCGAGCCGTGCCCTTAGCAGGACAACTCGTACACCAGGGGTCAGTCCAACCAAATCCTCTCGTACTATGGTTGAGGTGCCGTCAAGATTCCTACGCACACAGCAGATAGGGACCGACCTGGCTCACGCCGG
>JBBROD010000032.1:0-45239 GCA_038229715.1 Tepidisphaerales bacterium
GACCCTGCTCGTGCCGCGCCCGCCGGTGGTTACGATCCTCGGCCATGTCGATCACGGTAAGACGAGTCTGCTCGACAAGATCCGCAACGCCAACGTGGCGGCCGGCGAAGCTGGCGGCATTACGCAGCACACGGCCGCGTGGATGGTCACCGTCGGCGATGGCGACGTTAAGAAGCGCGTCACCTTCATCGACACGCCCGGCCACCAGGCATTTACCGCCATGCGTGCCCGCGGCGCGAACATGACCGACGTCGTCGTTCTCGTGGTATCCGCTGCTGAAGGCGTGCAGCCGCAAACGGTCGAGTCGATCAACCACGCCAAGGCCGCCGGCGTGCCGATCGTGGTGGCGATGAACAAGATCGACCGCCCGGACGCCAACGACCAGAAAGTGCTCGGCGAACTGGCCGCCAACGGCCTGAACGCCACCGAGTGGGGCGGCGATACGGAAGTCATCCGCACCAGCGCCACCACCGGCCAGGGCATCAAGGAACTGATCGAAATCCTCGACTACCAGAGCCAGTTGCTGGAACTGAAGTCGAACCCGACCGGCCCGGCCCGCGGCACGGTGATCGAAAGCCAGATGCACGAGGGCATGGGCTCGGTCGCCACGGTGCTGGTGCAGGACGGCACGCTGAAAGTTGGCGACGTCGTTCTGGCCGGCCACAGCTACGGCCGCGTGCGAAGCATTCGCGACGACCTCGGCCGTCCGATTCAGGAAGCCACCGCCAGCATGCCGGTCATCATCAGCGGGTTGAATGACCTGCCGACCTCCGGCGAGAAGTTCTTCATGGTCGAAGACGCCGACCGCGCCCGCGAAATCTCCGAGGACCGCGCCATGCGTTCCCGGCAGACGCAACTTGCAGGCGCTAACCGCGTCACCGTCGACAACCTGCTCGCCACCATGCAGGCCGCCGACGTGCAGACGATCAACCTCATCATCAAGGCCGATACGCAAGGCTCGCTGGAAACTCTGGTCGCCACCGTCGGCGGGCAGAACACGACGGAAGTCAAAGTCCGCGTGATCCACAGCGGCGTGGGCGCGGTCAGCGAAAGCGATGTTACCCTGGCGATGGCCACCAAGATGAAGGCGGCCGACAACCGCATCGCCATAATCGGGTTCCACGTCGTCCCTGAAGATGCTGCACGGGCGCTGGCCGAGCAGAATCACATTGATATCAAGACGTATCGCGTGATTTACGAGATCTTCGACGATTTGAAGAAGGCGCTCAGCGGCATGCTTACGCCGGAAGAACGCGAAAAACTGCACGGCCACGCGGAAATTCGCGCGGTGTACAAGTTCAGCAAGGTCGGCAGCATCGCCGGCTGCATCGTCACCGACGGGCACATTCAGCGTGGCAGCAAGGTCCGCCTGATCCGCGACGGGAAGATCATCACCGAAGACCTGTCGATCGAAACGCTCAAACGCGTGAAGGACGACGTAAAGGAAGTGAAGAACGGCCTGGAATGCGGCATCAAACTGGCCGGCTACGACGACATCAAGCAGGGCGACCGGCTTGAGGCGTACGTGAAGGAAACGTTCCAGCGCACGTTGTAAGTTGTGGGTTGTACGTTGTGGGTTGTGAGATTTTTCTTCCAACCCACCACCCACTACAAACAACATACAAAAATGGTTGTAGGAATTCTGCAGTTGGAAATCAGCATCCACGACGCCATGTCCCTCAAGGACAAACGCCGGGTGGTGCTGAGCTTGAAAGACAAGATTCGGCATGGGCACAACGTGTCCATCGCCGAAGTGGGCGCTCTGGACGAGCACCGCCGATCGGTGATAGGAATCGCGATGGTGGCCAACGACAAGCCGTACGTCGAAGGCGGCCTGAGTAAGCTGGTGGATTTGGTGCGGATCACGGCGAATGTAAGCCTGATCGATTACCAGATCGATTTTATGTAGGGTTCGCCTTTGGCGGACCAAGTTGGCTGAGAAGTAGAAATGTCTCGACGAACCGAAATGCTCGGCAGCACGATCCAGCGGGAACTGGCGCTGATCATCCTGCACGACTTGGATGATCCGCGCATCACCGGGTTTCCCAGCATCACGCGGGTGGAAGTATCACCCGATCTGTCGATCGCAGACGTGTACGTGACGATCATGGGCACGCCGGGCGCGCAAACCGCAGCGCTAAACGCCCTGAAACACTCGGCCGGCATGATGCGCACGCGGCTGACCAAGGCGCTCACGCTCCGCGTGGCGCCGTTCATCAAGTTTCACATTGATGAGCAACTGAAAAAGGAACTGAACGTCCTGAATCTTCTGGACAAGGTGCGACAGGAGGACGCCGAGCGGAACGCTCAGCAGCACCCGGAAAGTACAGACGACACAACGGATGTCACAACTGACGCCGCAACTGACGCCACTATGGACGCCTCGATTGACGCCTCGATTGAAGAATCAACGAAAACGCAAGAATGAAGAACGCCACCAAACACGCCGACACGCTTAAATCGCTCTATAAGAAACAGGTCAAGGAGCACAAAGCCCCGCCGATCACGCCTGTGCCTGCCGTTGAGGCACTGGTGCGTGGCGTGATGAGCTACGACGTGGCCGACTCCCGCGCCGAAGATGCCATGAAGGTCATCCAACGTGAATTCGTCGACCTCAACGAACTCCGCGTCGCCACTGACCTGGAAGTGCAGGCCCTGCTCGGCCAGCGCTATCCAGCCATCGAGAAGCGGGTCGCCATGATCACGCTGGCGCTGAATAACATCTTCGAGCGCGAGCACACGCTGAACCTCGAGCGGCTGAAGGAAGTCAGCAAGCGCGACGCCCGCCAGTTCCTTCGCGAACTGCCCGATCTGCATCCGTTCGCCGACGCCTACGTGATGCTCTACAGCTTTGACGGTCATGCCTTTCCGATCGATAACGAAATCCTTTCGTTTCTGATCGAGGAAGAAATCATCGAAGAAGGCACCAGCCTGCAGGACGCGCAAAAGTTCGTCGAGCACCATCTCAAGGCCGACGAATGCTACGAGTTCTTTTACGCGCTGCGGAACAGTAAGAAGAAAAAATAGAACGGATTGTGGGTTGTGAGTGGCCGGTTGTAGGTTGGTCTCAAAGAGCCAACCCGCCGCACGCAACAAACAACATGCAACCATGACAGACAAACTCCCCGAATCCACGCTCCGCCTTGGTTTGCCCAGCGGATCGCTGCAGAACGCCACGGTCGATCTGTTCGGCCGGGCGGGTTACAAGGTGTCGATCGATAGCCGCAGCGTGTTCCCCAAGGTCGATGACGACAAACTGTCGGCGGTGCTGTTTCGGGCGCAGGAGATCAGCCGGTACGTCGTCGATGGCATCATTGATTGCGGGCTGACCGGGCACGACTGGGTCGTGGAGAACGGCAACGAAGCCGACATCGTCGAAATCTGCGAGTTGGAATACTCCCGCGCCAGTTCCAATCCCATCCGCTGGGTGCTGGCCGTGCCGGAAGAAAGCGAAATCCGCACCGTGCAGGATTTGGAAGGCAAGATCATCGCGACCGAGCTGGTGAACGTCACCCGGCAGTACTTCAAGAGCAAGGGCGTAAAAGTATCGGTCGAATTTTCGTGGGGCACGACCGAGATCAAGGCCCGCCTGCTGGACGGCATTGTTGATTGCACGGAAACCGGCTCATCCCTGCGGGCTAACAACCTGCGGATCGTCGATACGCTGCTCCGCAGCACCACGCGTTTCGTCAGTAGCAAAACCGCCTGGGCCGTGCCGTGGAAACGCGAGAAGATGGAAAACATGGCCATGCTGCTCAAGGGCGCGATCGACGCTCGGGCGAAGATCGGGCTGAAGATGAACGTCCCCGAATCGAAGCTGGCCGACGTGGTGAGCTTCCTGCCGGCGGAAAAATCGCCGACGATTTCGCGTCTGTCCGATGGTGAATGGGTGGCCGTCGAGGTCATCCTGGAAGAAAAGCAGGAGCGCGAGCTGATCCCCCGGCTGAAGCGCGCCGGTGCGACCGGAATCATCACGTATCCACTGAACAAGGTGATTGCGTAAACCGGGTTATCCCAGCGGCGCACGGCTGCTATCATACTCACGGATGAAGGTGTTTTGATGTCACTGAAGCGACGCCTGCCGATCCTGATGTCCGCTGCGGTTCTCGCGGGGTGTGCTGGTCGCCCGGCGGTCACGCAAAAAGCAGTTTCAACGGCACACGCCGTCGCCTCGAAGCCGATCGATCTGAAAGCCGGTCTCGCGCTGGCGGATATTCAGCCGGCGATTACGCTGCCCCGGCCCGCCACCCAGCCGGCGGGGAGACCGTCGCTCGATGCGATTGAGTTGTACGCCCGGGCCCGCGATGAGTATTTGCAGAATCGCCGGTTCACTGCGATCAACAACCTTGAAAAAGCCATCGCCGTCGATCCGACCAGCCCGGAACTTCGTCAGTCGCTTGGGCGGGTGTATCTCGGGTCGCAGCAGTTCAGCGATGCGTCGATCGCCGCGCTGGAGAAGTCAGCCGAGCTTCAGCCGGACGACCTCGATGTGCAGTTGCAACTCGGCCGGCAGTATCTGGCCAAAGGCGATCCTGCCAAGGCAATGACCGCGCTTCGCCGCGCGATGCTCACCACCGACTACGCCAAAGGCGACGACCAGGCGGCGTTGACGGATTTTTTCCTCGCCGGCGCGCTGCAGCGGTCGGGCTACGACGTCGCCGCGATCGACCGCTACCAAAGTCTGCTCGACCGCACGCGCAGTCCGGGCCCGAACATGCGAGGCAACCCGGAACTGAATTACCTGATCTCCCGCCCCGACTCGATCTACCTCGAAATGGCCGGCCTGCAGGAAAAGAACGGGCAATACGCCTTCGCGCTCGCCAACTACCAAACCGCCGCCGAGCGGAATGGCGACAATTATGAACTTCAGGAACGGATCGTGCGGATGATGATCGCGCTGCGCCAGCCGGACGCGAAGAATCGCGCCGCCGCTTTGGTGCAGCAGTTTGATGCCCGTTCCGACGCGATCGTGCTGCTCCGCGACGCCTACCGCGCGACTGGCAATGAAGCCGGGGCGCTCGACGTTCTGCGCAAGATGCTCGCCGAGCAGCCGACGAATCGATCGGTGTTGTTCGCGCTCACCGGTACGCTGCAGCAAATGGGCCGGGCGAGCGAAGCCCGCGATCTACTGATAAAAACCACGCGATCGAGCAAGTTCCCGGTCGACATGGTCGCCAAACTGCAGCGGCTGTACGAGGTCGATCGGGCGTGGCAGCAATCGGCGTTGCTGCTGATCGAAGCCTCGCAAGAGCGGCCGGATTCGGTGTCGCGTCTTGCTCCGCTTTGGATGCGGCTGTTGCGTTCGACCTCTCGGCAGCGCGTGCGCCTTGCTGACTTGCAGGCGCTACAAGTGCCACCCGCTCAGCAGGGGGCCAAGTATTTCTGGATCGCCACACTGGCGCAATCGCTCGGGCGCGAAGGGCTGGCTAAAACCGCGTCGCAGCAGGCCGTCGATGCCACGCCGGCGTTCGTACCCGCGTACCGGATGGCGCTGCTGGAGGCGCTGGGAGACGACGATCAACCCTCCGTCCAATCCGTTCTCGACCGCGCCGCCGCCGCCCCCGCGGTGTCGGCCGAGCTGACGGGGATCGTGCTGCTATCGCAAAAGAAAAGCGCCGAGGCCGAGCAGGCTTTTCGCCGGGCGATTGAACTGGGCACCAACACGCCCGATCTTCAGGACGAGTTGGTCGACGCGTTGCTGCGCCAGAACCAGGACGACAAGGTCGAGAAGCTATTGCTGGAGATCGTGAACGAGTCGCCGGATTTCGAGCCCGCGTATTTGCAGCTGATCGGCTTCTACTCCAGCCGCGGCAAGGACAACCAGACCGCCAAGACCATCGGGAATTGGCTCATCAGCGATCCGTCAAGCATAACCGCGCGGCTGCTGCAGGCGCGGTTCCTGATCGAAACCCGCAACCCCGACGCAGCCGAGAATATTTTCAACCTGCTGATGGTCGAGCAGAGCGACAACGCCGAAGTGCTGGGCAGCCTGCAGTCGCTTTACGCCCAGCAGGGCCGGCTCGACGTGCTGGCGGTGAAGCTCAATGCGATTTTCGTGAAGCAGCCGGTGAATCGCGAACTGCTGGACAGCCTGGTGAGCGTGCAACTAGCCGCCCATCACACGAACGAGGCTTCGCGGCTGGTCGATGCGGCGAGAATCACTTTTGCTAACGATGCGGACGGCCTGTACTTCGTGTCTGGATTGTATCAGCGTCTGGATCAGAAGCAGCCGGCCGAGGATACGCTCGCGGCTGCGCTCGCGGTCGATCCGAAACACCCCGGGGCGAGTAATGATCTGGGTTACAACTGGGTCGATGCGGGTAAAAATCTCGACAAGGCTGAAGCCCTCGTCCGCAACGCGGTCGCCGCCGAGCCGGACAACTCGGCGTATCTCGACAGCCTCGGCTGGGTCCTCTACAAGCGCGGCCAGTTTACCGAGGCCGTCACGTATCTGCTCCGTGCCGCTGAGGGCAGCCGGCCGGATCCGGTCGTCCTCGATCACCTCGGCGACGCGCTCTATCGCGCCAACCGTAAAGACGACGCCTTGAGCAAATGGACCCGCGCCGGCGAGCGGTTGGAAAAAGTCGGCACGACCCGCGACGACCTCAAGCAACTCAAGCTGCAACTGAACGCCAAACTCAAGCAAGCCAAGGACGGCTCGCCGGTGAAGGTCGCGCCGGTCATCCAGACGCCAACCTCGCACGATCAAGCGCAAGGGACAAGCCGCGAACCGGGGTGATTATTTCGCTACGTCTTCGGGGGCTTGAGGCACCGTGTCTTCCATGTCGCCGGCGTCTTTGGATTGCTCGAAGTCCATCAGGAAAAAAATGCGGGACATTGCTTCGTCGCCAAGGCGTTTGCGCAGGATCGAGCGCGCCTTGCGGATACCCGTTCGCCGGCTGACGTGGGTGAGCACGATGTAGGGGTTTTTCAGCTTCGGGAAAAGCTCGACGAAGTGGTCGACATGCAAATGCCGGCCGGCCTTGGCTTTGGCCTTGTGCATCGGCTCGAAGAACGTGCATTCGGTGATCAGCACCTCGGCCGTCTGTACGTCGGGGTGGTCGAAAACTTCGCCGACGGCGGTATCGCCGAGGCACGCGACAAGCGGGACTTCGACGCGGTACTGGATTTCAATTCCGTCCTTTTTCATCTGCGCCAGTTCCGGCCCGGGCTTGCCCATCAGTTCGGGCTTGAGTTTTTCGCGGATGCTGACAAGCGAATATCCAAGGCTCACGCCGCCGTGATGAGTGGCGAACGCGCGGATGCCGAAATCGCGGCGGGGTTCCCACATCTGGCCGGCGCTGATCGGTATCAACTGGTAAGGCGTGCCTTGACGCTCGACTTCGCGCCAGCATTTGAGCATCGCATCGACAGGCCGCTCCAATTCACGGGGAAGTACGATCGTGCCCGGCTTCATTCCTTGGAAGTACCGCTGCGACAGGTAGTAAGGCAGCCCGGCCAGGTGATCCATATGGCCGTGGCTGATGCAGACGATGTCGCTGGTGAGCGCGAAGTAGGGAGCTCGGCCGATATCGAAGCAGACGTTCAGCTCCGGGATCTGCGTCACGGTTTCTTCACCGGCCACGCTGTAGCCGATGACGTGCACCTGCCCGAGCTTGAGCTTGGCAAATTTCTGAACGAGGAACGACTTCTCCACCATGCGAGGGAGACTACAGGCGGCGGAAGTGTCTGTCGAGACGGGACGCTTGCCGGGCTAACCACTTCAGTGGCTAGCCGTTGGGGCGGTTACCGCGGAATCAGCCAAAAGAGAACTTTCTTTTTCGTCATGCCCCACAGCAACAGCATGACCGCGGTAGCGGAAACTGTATTGAGCACGAGGTTCTCTTCGTTGAAATACGGGATCTGATAAATCCCCTGCAGCAGAAAGACGTGCAGGATGTACACATAAAGCGACGCGCTGCCGATCGTTACAAAGAACCAGCCGGCCCATTTGTTCACAAACGCCCAATACTCTCGAATCACTACGTATCCCACGCCGAATAGGCAGATTACGTTTAGTATTCGCCCCGGCGCGAGAACCTTGCGGCTGAAAAACGCTTTGTACACTTTTTCAAAGGTCGTCTTCGGGATCCAGTGCAATCGAGCGGCGTCGGCTAATTCCATATTCGGATTGTGCAGCGCAAAAACGCACAACAGCGCACAAATTATCGCGGCCAGGAACAGCGAGAGTTTACCCCGGGACGTCAGCAGGAAATCCCGCAGTTGCTTTCGGTGATAGCCGGCGGTCATGCCGATCACGAACAGGAATTGCCAGCTGACGACGCGGAATACGCTGTCAAACAGTGTATGACTGACCCGAGCCTGTAGTTTGAGGTTGACCGCCCACGCCAGGCCGCTCAGGATCAGCAGGAGCATCGTTCGCCCGCGCGTCAGCAACCACATCGCGATCGGCGCGCCCGCCAGCAGCACCACATACACGCCGATCACGTTCATTCGCAGCGGCCCGCATTTGAGCATCAGCGAGTGGCCGATGGTTTTGAAGATGCCGTAATCGTGAATCGCGCCGCGCAGGTTGTACATCCCCCAAGGCGTGGCGAGCTTGGTATCAACCCCGGGAATCAGCGAGAACAGAAACACGCCGAACACGATCGCGATGCAGACGAAGTAAAGTTGCACCGCCCGCCGGATCAGCGCGCCTGCGGCTTGGGTGAATCCCACCCGCGAGATTTTTTGCTTGTAGAGATGGCCGATCAAAACGCCTGAGATCAGCACGAAGAATTCGGCCCCCGTCACCACTCCCACGCGTTCACGAGTGAGGTAACTGTAGCCGGAGGTGAACAGCAGATGGTCGGTGACCATTGAGAAAATGGCGATTCCGCGCAGGAAATCGAGGATCTGATCGCGCTTCCCGCCGCCTTTGGTCGTGCTCGGGGAAGAGTGCGCGTCGATGAACTTGGCTGGAACCGATGGGTCCGGCGAAGTAGCGGAAAGCGCTGGGATTAGTGTGTTAAACGTGCTCAACAGTTTCTCGGTTACGGGTTCAACTGATGTGTTCGGACAATTATCGATTACGGTGAACTAGTTTGCAAAAATTCTTGAAATATCCGCAATTCTTTGTCATCTAAAGCACTGCAAAACACAAAGGATTCAACTCGTTTTGCGTTTAGGTCCGGTAACGTGTATTTTTCGCTTAAATGCAATGCCCGTTCTGCAAGGCTGATAAGGAAAAGCTGAAAGTGATCGACTCGCGCGCCTGCGATGGCGACAAGTCGATCCGTCGGCGCCGGGAGTGCCTCAGCTGCCAAAAACGGTTCACGACTTACGAACGGGTCGAGGAAAACGTACGCATCGCGGTGATCAAAAAAGACGGCCGGCGAGTGCCTTGGGATCGGGCCAAGATTTTGGCCGGGCTCGAGCGGGCGTGCTTTAAGCGGCCGGTGGCGGATAGCGAACTCAGCCGGATCGCGGACGAAACCGAGGAAACCGTATTCGCCCGCTTCGACCGTGAAGTCCCCACCGCCGCCGTCGGCGAGATCGTCATTGATAAGCTCCGGCGGCTCGATCAGGTGGCGTATGTGCGGTTCGCCAGCGTTCACAAGCGGTTCAAAACGCTCGAGGAACTGCTGGAAGAAGCCAGGACGGTGATCGACGCTCGAAGGTTCGATGATCCGGGCCAGGGAAAGCTGTTCATCGACGAAATCGCCGCCGCTCCGGTGGTAAACGGTTCGCCGAAGTCACGCAGCAAGGCGAAAGTTGCCACGCCCACGCCGCCTAAAGATAAGATGACCGGGGAGCCTTAATTACTTAGAGCTTTTAAATTTACCGCGAAGACGCGAAGACGCGAAGACGCGAAGACGCGAAGACGCGAAGACGCGAAGACGCAAACCATACCAGAAACCAGAATCACCCGAGTTTCTTCGCGTTTTTTTCTTCGCGTCTTCGCGCCTTCGCGGTTATGTTCTGAATTATTTTAGAAGCTCTTAGTCGGGCGAGTTTGCTTGCGGGTAGACTACGGTCTTGTAACAGCGAAATATTCAACCGCGGCGATCGACCGATTTCCCCGGACTCACGCCGGCGATGCTATTCGTCCGATAACACCCTGAGGCAACACCGATGACCCACCGGCTAATCCATGCGAGTTTACGACGCGTCGCGATGATCGCGGCTGCCAGCGCGATTGGTTTTGCGACTGTGTCCTGCACGGATGACGCCAAGCCGCGATCGACGGCCCGCACGATCTATCCCGATTTGGGTGCCCGCACGGTGCCGGATTTCCTTCAGGGAACCGTTTACCAATACACCGAACTCCGCAACGCCGAGCCTTACCGCGTGGCCGGGTACGGGCTGGTTGTCAACTGCGATCTCCTGCCCAACAGCAAAATCACTCCCGGTTCTAACCAATACCCGACGGCCGTCCGCGAATACATGATTCGCGAGATGATCAAACGCGGCGTGGGCAGCAAGAACAAGCCCGGCTGGGAGAATCTCTCCCCGCGGAAGATGCTGGATGACCCACGAAACTCGATCGTGCTGGTGCAGGCGTTGGTTCCGCCGGGCGCGCGGGCGGGGCAGTCTTGCGATGTGGAACTGGCCTCCTTGCCCGGAAGCACGATCGTCAGCCTTTCGCGCGGAACGCTGTACCAGACCGACCTGGCGCCGCGCGGCGGCGACCCCCGCGCACCGGGCGTGGCTATCAATACCATGGCCAAAGCGCAGGGGCAGGTGTTCGTCAATCCAGCGCTATCGATCAATGTCGACAAAGGCTCGGCCGGCCAGCGCACGGTGCTCCGCGAAGGTTTGATCCTCGACGGCGGGTACATCACGCAGGACCGCCCGCTCGTGTTGCAAATCCGCACGCCGCAACTGTCGCTGTCCCGGCAGATTCAGGCGAAGATTAACTTAGTGTTCCCGTCGACCAGCGCGTTCAAGCTGACGGCGGTTGCGAAAGACGAGGGGCTGATCGAAGTTTACGTTCCAGAGAAGTACCACGGCGATTGGGAACATTTCGCGGGTGTGATCAAATACCTGTACCTGAGTACGAATCCCGGCATGCAGGCGACAAGGCTGGTCGCGGAAGCCCTCAAGCCCGGCGCGCCGCTGTTGGACATCTCCTATGCGTGGGAAGGGCTCGGCAAGGAGGTGATTCCGTACATCACGCCGCTGATGAGCGACTCGCGCCAAGACGTCGCGTACGCCGCTGCCCGAGCGGCCGCGTTTGCGGGGGATCTTTCAGCTCGAGACGCGCTGCTGACCATCGCGCAAACGCCGCATCACCAGTTTCAAGTTAACGCGGTGCAAGTGCTTGGGGCTTTACCGACATCGCCAGAGACGAGCCTGAAAATCCGCGGGCTGCTCAACTCGCCTGACGCATTGGTGCGGCTTGAGGCCTATCGCGTGTTGTCGAGGCAGAATGATTCGTCGATCTTCACGCGCGTGGTGGCCAAGGGGAACGAGAAGTTCGTGCTCGACCTCGTCCCCAGCAGCGGCCCGCCGCTGATCTACGCCAGCCGGTCCGGCCAGCCGCGAATCGCCGTCATGGGCGCCAAAGCGCAGCTCACTTTGCCTGTGCTCTTCTCCGCGCTGGACAATCGACTGATGATATCATCTCAGGCCAAAGACAATGGGATCGTCACGATCTTCTATCGCGGCGAGGAATTCCCGCAACCGGTCACGGTGCTCTCCCGTCCTGACCTGGCCGAGATCATCGCCCGCCTCGGCGGTGAAGGGCCGGTAGAAAATGTCAACTTGGACTTTGGATATGGCGACGTTGTTGCTATGCTTCAATCACTGGCCGACTCGCGGAAGCTGGTCGCGGACTACGACGGGAAGCAAGTGAATGCGACGTTCGTGCTGCAGCAGTTTCAGCGAACACCCGACGAGATCCGATCCGCTCCGCTGCTGCCCGGGCAATCCCGGCCACAAGCCGAACCGTCCGGAGCGACGAGTTCGACGAATTAGGACTAAGGATTAAGGACTTAGGACTAAGGGCATACGCAGGACAGGGCTTGAACTAAGTCCTTAGTCCTTTTCTCTAAGTCCTGACGTTAACGGTCATGGAGGACCGCCACATCATGCGTCTGAAAAAGCTCATTCTTCACGGGTTCAAGTCCTTCGCTGACCGTACCGAATTCGCATTTGATGCGCCGATTACCGGCATTGTCGGCCCGAACGGGTGCGGCAAATCCAACGTCGTGGACGGTTTCAAATGGGTGCTGGGTGAGCAATCCGCCAAGTCGCTCCGCGGCGAAGCCATGATGGACGTCATCTTCAACGGCAGCGGCAACCGCAAGCCGGCCGGGATGGCGGAAGTGGTGCTGGTGTTCGATAACCCCAGACGCGCGGATGACACCCGCGTGCTGAATCTGGATGTCGACGAAGTCTCCGTCGGCCGGCGCTTGTACCGCGACGGAACCAGCGAATACCAGATCAACAACGGCAACTCGCGTCTGAAAGACATCCGCGAATTATTCCTGGATACCGGCGTGTGCGTCGATGCCTACAGCGTTATCGAGCAAGGCCGCGTCGCCGCGCTGCTTGAAGCCAACCCCGAAGAACGCCGCCTGATCTTTGAAGAAGCAGCTGGCATTTCCAAGTTCAAGCAGCGGAAGAAAGAATCGCAGCGGAAACTGGAGAAGGTCGACCAGAATCTGCTGCGCGTGAACGACATTGTCGCTGAAGTGGAAAAGCAACTCCGCAGCGTAAAAATCCAAGCCGGCAAGGCACGGAATTATCAAGAATACAGCGACCGCCTCGGCGGCCTGCGGCTGACGTACTCGCTGCAGGAATATCATACGCTCATCCAGCAAGTAACCGTTCTCGATAAGCAACGCGAAGACGCGCAATTCCGCCTCGATGACGTCGCCGGTGATCTGGCGAAATCGCAGAATGAGCTTGCGGTCCAGCGAGAAAACTTCGACGCCCTCAGCCAGCGCCGCCAGCAAGTCGAGTACGAACTCGTGCAGGCCAAGGCGCAGATGCAGTCGGCCCAGCAGCGGCAGAGTTACGCCAGGAACCAGCTCGAACAAATCGCAGAGCAGCTTGCTGCGTTTGAAAAAGACCGCGCCGAGATCGAGCAGAAGCTGGCCGATGTGACGGCGTCTTTGACGACCGAAACGCAAACTCTGGCCACGCTGACGGCTGATCTTGCGTCGCATTCCAAGCACATCGACGACCGGCAGAAGGAATTCCGCGACGGGCAACTGACGCTGAATCAGCTGAACCAGCAGATCGAGCAGAACAAGTCCGCGATTCTCGATCTGATGCGCAAGCTCGCCAGCACCAACAGCCGGCTGGGCGCGATCGAGATCGAGCGGAAGAACATCGCCGCGCAGCAATCACGGTTGGCCGAGCGCCGGCGGCTCGTGATGGGCGAGATCGAAACCCTCGAAACCGCCCGCGTTGAACTGCAGGGCAAGCTCGAAGCCGCTGTGGCGCACATCGCCGACCAGCAGAGCAAGTTTGAGGCGAAGAAGTCCGAAGCGGCCGCCCTCGGCAAGCAGATCGCGCAAGTCACCGAACAAATGGGCGCTGCCCGCGAACACCGCAGCGGCCTGCTGTCGCGGCAGAAGCTGCTGAGCGACTTGGAAGCCAAGCGCGAAGGCGTCAGCGAAGGCGTGAAATCTGTCCTTCGCCAGAAGGAAAAGAGCTTCCCCTTCATCAAGGGTTTGGTGGCCGACGTGCGGCGCGTGGACGTTGAACACGCCCACGTGATCGAGGCCGCGCTCGACGGCCGCGATCAATGGCTGATCAGCACCGACACGTCGGCGCTGCTTGCCGCCCGCGAAGCGTTTGAGAATCTCGAAGGTCGCGTGAACGTGCTTCGCGCCGACGAGTTGCTCGCCCGTACCACGGGCCTCCGGCCCGTGCCAGCGGCTATTGGAGTAGCACAATCACCGTCTTCCGAACGCACTCAGCACGGGCCAGAGGCCCGTGGTACGGGTGACATGTACGACTGGAACCAGCACAGCATCGGCATCCGTTTGGCGCTCGATCTCGTCCGCTTTGAAGCCGACGACGCGCCCGTCGCCAAGCTGCTGCTCGGCAAGACGGTGATTGTTGAATCGCTATCCGACGCGATGGCCCTCCATCGTTTCGGCCCGCAAGGATTCCGCTACGTCACCCACGCCGGCGAAGTCATCGAAGAAGGCGGCACGCTCCGCGCCGGTCCGCTGACCGCGGCGATGGGGCTTCTATCCCGCCGATCGGAACTGGAAGCGATCGCCCAGCAGATCGCCGAAGTTGATGCCCGCATCGCAACGCTCTCGCAGCAGATCGCCGAAGGCAACACGCAGGCCCGGCAGTTGGAAGAAGAAACCAATTCGCTGCGGAACGCGGTTTACCAGGCCAACACCATCAAGGTGGAATTCACCAGCCAGATCAGCCAGAACGGCGACAAGCAAAGCCAGCTTCGGCGCGAGCAGCCGGTGCTTGATCGCGAACTGCAGATGTTCCTCGATCAGGCCGGCAAGCTGACGACGGAAGAAGCCAAGCTCACCGAACAGCGGCAGGCGTACGAAGCCGATCAAACCCGCCGGCAGACGCTGGTGGAGGAATCCGCCGCCCGGCAGGTGTCGCTGGCGGAAGAACTCAAGCAGATCGGCGAACAACTGACGGCCGAGCGCGTGCTGCTAGGTCAGATCCAGGAAAAGCAACTCGCCAGCCAGCAGGCTGTGCAACGGCAGACGGCGGCCAAGGCCGAGCTCGTGCTGCAGGCCGAGCGGATCGAAAAATCCGCCGCGTCCGTCGCCGGCCGGCAGGGGAATGTTGAAGCGGAACTCGCCGAAGCCGAGCGGGCAGAGGCCGCCCTCGAAGCCTCTTGCGACGAGTCGTCCGCCATGCTTGATCGCCTCACCGGCGAAGTCAAAACCGCACAGGAATCGGTCTCCTCGCTCACCCGCAAGGTTGACCAGTTCCGCGGCACGCACGGCGAGATCGAATCCGACCTGCACCAGGTGCAAATGAAGCTCGGCGAACTGAACGTCCGCGTCGAAAACCTCGTCACCCGAACCCGCGACGAACTGCAGCTCGATCTCCCCGCCAAGTACGCCGACGGCTACACCCCAGCCGAGATGGACTGGGACGCGGTCGCCGACGAGATCAAGGAACTTCGCGAGAAGATCCAGCGGCTGGGCAACGTCAATCTCGAATCGATCGGCGAGCAGTCGGCGTTGGAAGAACGCAGCACGTTCCTCAGCACTCAGTTGACCGATCTGGCCAGCAGCAAGCTGCAGTTGGAAGAGTTGATCGACATGATCAACAAAGAATCCGGCGTGCGGTTCGAGCAAACCTTCAACGCCGTCCGCGAAAACTTCCAGGGCATGTTCCGCAAGCTCTTCGGCGGTGGCAAGGCTGATCTGTTCCTCGAAACCGAGCTGATGGAAACCAAGCCCAAGCTCGATGAGAACGGCTTGCCGCTCCCGCTGGAGATGCGGAAGATCGACCCGCTCGACGCGGGCATTGAAATTATCGCCCGCCCGCCGGGCAAGCAGCCGGTGAGCATCAGCCAGCTTTCCGGCGGGGAAAAGGCGATGACCTGCATCGCGCTGCTGATGAGCATCTTCAAGAGCAAGCCCAGCCCGTTCTGCATCCTCGACGAAGTCGACGCCCCGCTGGACGAAGCCAACAACCAGCGGTTCGGGCTGATCGTGCAGGAATTCCTGTCGACCAGCCACTTCATCATCATCACGCACCACAAGCGGACGATGCAGATCGCCGACATTTTGTACGGCGTAACGATGCAGGAGCAGGGCGTCAGCAAGCGCGTGGCGGTGAAGTTCGACCAAGTCGGCAGCCAAGGCGAAATCGCCGAACACGCGGCCGCCTGAAAGGGTCAGCCTGATTCAGGCAAACCGAGCAGCAACTAAACGCCAGGACGCCACAAGCGCCAAGATCAAACGCCAAGGTTCAACTTGCTCATTGCTCTGCTTCACCTTGGCATTTTGGCGTTCAATTCCCCGCCTTCAATCCTGCGGCTGGGGCCGATAAGCGGTTTTCACGTTGATAAAGTGGGTTTAGTTTGCAGGGTTTGATGCGGGTCGTATAATCGCGACTCGCCCCTCTGTAAATCGATTGCTGAAGGGCGTAAAATCGCATGAAAAGTCTCCTCCGAAATCGCTCGATCGTTATCGCTCTGTACCTCAACGGCGGGCTTTTGGCGTGCATTCTGGTGGCGATGCTGGCTCGCGGATCGAGCCCTGTTTTAACCGCACCGGCGATGGCCGACCAAGGCCAGATCGGCGGCGGCGGGGTTTACCTCATGCCCGGGCAGATCGCACCGAACGTGTTCGGCGTGTACATGTTGGACATCGACGCTCAGACGCTGATGGTCTACCAATACGCCCCCGGCGAGCGCCAGCTTAGCCTGAAGGCCGCCCGGTCGTACCGATACGACCGTCGATTACAGAATTTCAATACCGGTTCCCCCACCCCGGCTGAGGTGAAGGAACTGCTGGACCGAGAACAACAGCCCGCCCGTGGTTTGGGTTCAACGAACTCAACCCCGGGGACCGATAAGTAGGACTAAGGTTTAAGGACTAAGGACTTAGCGTTCTTCTCTAAGTCCTGTGCCCTGCGTCCTTTTTACTTCAGTGGAGACCGCACCATGATGGCCAAGATGTTCTACACGCTGGAAGAGACCAAGACCGCCCTCGGGAAGACCGAGGAGGAGATCAAACAGTTTTCGCGTGAAGGACGCCTTCGCGAGTTCCGCGACGGGCCACGCCTGATGTTTAAGGCCGACCAGGTCGACACGCTCAAGAACGACATGGGCGGCATGGATATCGGCGTTTCCGACACCGGCGCTCCGATCGGCTTGGCTGACACCGGCGGGATCGGGTCCGGCATCGGCTCGGGCATCGGTTCCGGCGTGGGAAGCGGAATCGGCACCGGCATCGGCAGTGGAATCGGGTCGGGCATCGGTAGCGGAATCGGTAGCGGCATGGGCACCGGCATGGGGATCAACCTCGCCGAAGACATCGGTCAAAGCTCCGGCGCGGGCATGAATCTCAAAGACGACACCGCTTTGGCGGCCGACCTCGGACTGTCGGGCTCGATGGGCGGCGTTCCTTCGCCGGGTCGTCCCAGCGGCGGGGCGGGCATGATGGGCTCGGGCCTGTCCGGCTCGATGACCGGCAGCCGGCTGGGCGTCAACGTCCTCGGCGAAGACGCCGAGCACCATGACCCGATGGCCCAGACCAATATCTCCCCCGCGATGGGCCGCGATCAAATCAATCTCGAAGGCGTCGGCTCCGGCTCCGGCCTGCTGGATCTCACACGCGAGTCCGACGACACCAGCCTCGGCGCTGCGTTGCTCGACGAAATCACCCCCGGCTCCAGGCGCGGCGCGCCCGATACCATGGCGGGCACGTCCAACTTCGCCGACCTCGACGCCCCGCGCGGCGGGGTTTCCCGCGGCGGCATGCCGATGTACGTCGAAGCCGAAGACGACATGGCCCCCGCGATGGGCGGCATGGCGCTGGGCGCGTTCCTCGTGCTCCTGGTCGGCCTGCTCGTCCTCGCCTCCGGCGTAGTCGGCGCATCGTCCGACATCGCAGTCAAAATGAAGGAATACAGCGTCTGGGGCATCTTCGGCATCGGCTTGTTCGTCGCCATCATCTTCTTCGGCGGCGGCATGGTGCTGGGCAAAGCGATGAAGCGGTAAGCACCCATTGATTTTCAGCAGCAAGGGGCAAGTGAAATTCGTTTCACTTGCCCCTTCTCTTTTGACAAATAAGTGACGAGCGGAAGTGATCCGCCACGCAGATTGGCGAAAGTTTTTCATCACTGAGAAAATATCCGGCTATTTTCGCCGCTTTGCTCTTGCAATTTTGTCGCGGTGCGGCAATATATTCAGAGTGTTCGGAGAAATTTCTTCTCTGACACGAAAAACAACCGCAAAATTCTGCTGCTTTATCGCAGCAGGTCGCCGGTGGAATCCGGCGAACCTTTATCAAGCACGGAGGCTTGCTCATGTCCCACGTCACTCGGAATGTCACTCGTCTTCTTGGCGTTGCTGCCATCGGTCTTTCATTGACCGGTTGCGTCACCCAGGAAAAGTACAACGCTCTCAAGCTTGACCGCGATCGTCAGGCCGAGCAGCTTGCCAAGGCTCAGACCGACGCCAGCACGGCGCTCGCTGAAGCCGAAGCGTACAAGCGCCAGCTGCAGGCTTTGATGGACAGCCAGGCCGGCAGGGACGGCTTGGCTGCCAACTACTCGCAGCAGTTGATCAACCTCCAGACACAGCTGGACGAAGCCAACCGCAAGTACGCCGACGCGATCGCCAATATGGGCCGCGTGGGCACGGTGCTGCCGGTTGCTCTGACCAACGAACTGCAGGCCTTCGCCAGCGCCAACCCGGACCTGGTTGAATTCGACGCCGCCCGCGGCATCGTGAAGTTCCGCAGCGATCTGACGTTCGACACCGGCGATGCAACTCTCAAGCCCAAGGCCAAGGAAGTCATCACCCGCTTTGCGAGCATCCTGAACTCACCGGCCGCGGTGAGCTACGAGCTCTTGGTCGCCGGTCACACTGACAACGCTCCGGTGATGAACCCCGCCACGATCAGCAAGGGCCATAAAGACAACTGGTACCTCAGCAGCCACCGCGCCATCTCGGTCGGTTCGGACCTGATGCACAGCGGCGTGAGCGCTCAGCGGTTGGGCATGGTCGGCTACGCCGATCAGCACCCGGTCGCCAGCAACTCCAGCGAAGGCGGCAAGGCTCAGAACCGCCGCGTTGAAGTTTTGATCCTCCCGACCACGGTCCGCGGCGGAGCCGTCACCTCGACGCCGACCGCTTCGGTCACCCGCAAGAAAGCTCCTGTCAAAGAGCTGAACAAGGACAGCGCCTCGGTCGGCCCGTCGATGAACAAGTAATCATCGAAGGATCACTGACGGCCACAAGCCAGCCGCCCCGCGAGAAATCCTTGCGGGGCGGTTTTGTTTTGTAGATTGATGTTGGCATCAGCGGTATTTAGCGCGGTGCGCAATTTAATGTAGCGTGCAAACTTAAAATTCGTCATCCTGAGGCACGCCGAAGGATCGCGAATTGCGAGCGGCCTTCGACAATCGAGATCCTTCGGCGTACCTCAGGATGACGACAAACGGTCATTTCACGCTACGACAAAAGGCGCGTTGCTATCGTAAAACTGACCTGCAGACGTCCTTTCATTCTTCAAACAATGTTCGTGAAAACTCATTCATGAACTTACCGGCCGGGTCCATTGCCGAACGCAACTCACGGAATCGCTGCATCATCGGGTACTGATCGTTCAATTCCGATCCGGCCAACGTAAACACCTTCCCCCAGTGAGGCCTGGCCGCGAACGGCAACAACGCCGGTTCGACGACGTTTCTCAGAAGCTTCCGCACAGCTGATTCGTCCGGCTGCCAGGTGAAATGGATGCCCACCGTTGATCGACCGTACGCGCCACTGAGCCAGAACCGATCTGCGTCGATCGTACGGACTTCGGAGATCATCAGACAATCGCGCAACTGCGGGCCGATGGACTGGACTGTCTGGAGGGCATCCGCCAAGTCTTTGCGAGCGATGAAGTATTCGCTCTGCAATTCCGCGCCCGCGCTGCTGGGCTCATGGTCCGGGCGAAAATGCGGCAGGCGCTGATACGCCGGGCCGGCCGTGCCTTGCTCCGTGCAAAACTCCGGCGAGGTCGCGGCGATGGGATGAAGCTTGACCGACGATTTGCGACCGGCCAGAAACGGTATCTCAAGTTCCGCCGACTCCTGCGACGTCACGGCCTGCTTCATCCACACTTGGTTGATCCGATCGGTTTGCCAATCGGTAAAGAGGCTAACGCTGTACGCGCGATCAGTAAGTTGGCTGTAGTCCACCAGTAGATCGGCCAGCGGCACGTCACGATAAACCGTTTGGCGAATCAGAAACGCCGGGCGGACGCGCAGCGTCAACCGCGTGACCACGCCGAGCAGCCCGAGCGACACGATCATGCCGTCGAAGCGATCGCCGAGTTGCTCGCGTGAGTAGTCGCGGAGTTCGCCGTCCGCCGTCACCATCTGCAGGCCGACGACGGCGCTGGAGAGGTTACCCGTGCCCGACCCGTGCGTGCCCGTCTGCACCGCGCCGCCGACACAGACGTGCGGGAGCGAAGGCATGTTTTCAACTGCAAATCCGCGCGGGTGCAAAGCCGCGCCCAGTTGGCCGTAAGTGATTCCTGGCTCGACGGTCACGGTGCTTCTCGCCTCATCGAGCGAGACGACGCGATTGAGCCCGGCGAGGCTGATCAGATCGCCGGTCGTATCGGCCGATCCGTTGAACGAGTGTCGCGTGCCTAGCGCCTTTACCCGGTTGCTGCTGGCGACGATCCGCGAAATCTGTTCAATCGTCGTCGGCTGATGAAAATGCGCGGCCCGGTAAGTAACGTTGCGGCCCCAGTTGGTGGTGGCACGATCGGTTGGGGTTTGATCCATGGCGCTCCTGCTGGCTCTGCATGTGCCTAGAGCTGAATCAAGGCGTACGCTAGCGTAGACGGGATAGAAATCTTCAACCGATCGCCAGCCCATGCGGCCCGCCCTTCACCGGCGATGACTTTGAGTGGATGCCTCATGTCGCTTGGCCACTCGAATTCGTGCGCAACAGCCGTGTTCAATTCGCGGAAGATAACTGCATATCCATGGCCGTCTACACGAATGGAAGCTAACCCGGTCCAGCTTGCGCCGGTGGGTTCGTCGCCGATCGGATAGATTGTGCCCGCGAACAACGCATCGCGAATCGACTTCCGCAGCGCGACCAGCGGCTTGACGCGATCCACAAACTCCCGAGGCAGTTGCGACATTTCAAACCAGCCGAGCGGGTTGGCGAACATCACCGAAGCAAAGAGGTAATCGGCGGAGTAGTTGGCGGGGGCCAGAGCGTCGCCCGGAAACTTGTCGGGATTTCGCGTGTTGTTCAGGAACTCCATCCGTAAGCGCAGCGGATCGATGTACTGCGACAGCTGCCACAGGTTCCGCAGCGTCACGTGCGGCCAATACCGCGACCAGTCGGTGTAGCGGTTCTCCAGAAAGATCGGCCCGGACGCGATCGATCCGAAATAGCCCGGCCGGGTTTCGGCCGTCACGTCGAGGTCGAACACGATCCGCCCGGATGACTGCTTCAGGCACAGTTCCATCATTTTACGAAGATTGGCCTCGCCGTCGCGAGAGTGGATTTTGATGCCATCCAGCTTGAAGTAATCCACGCCGAGTTCGCGGTGCAACTGCAGAAGGCGGTCGGCGTCGCGTTGGTGGTTGGCAAAGTCATTGGCCGAGTCGGGACCGAACCACAAGCCGAAGCGTATTCCGGAGGCCCTCGCAGCGTTCACCAACTCGGCGATGCCGCCGGGAAATCGCTGCGGATGGAAATCCCAGAAGCGGTCGTCGCTGGCCCAAAATCCGCTCCACACGCCGCCGGCGACGACGGAGTTCGCAGTTCGCCCGCGCTGCCAGCCGTCGTCGATTTGGATGACATCCACGCCAAGCTCCACACCGGCTTTGAGTTCGTCGCGCATGAACGCTTCGTTGATTCGGCCGTCCTTGTTGCGGTCGCCCCAGGTGTTGGAAAGGAACGTTGCGTCGCGTCCTGAAACGTACGGGCGAACCTGGCGCTGGTATTGCTGAATCGCTGCGATGCGCCCGAAGCGGCCGCCGGTGTAGGCGATGCAGACGGCCGGATAGTCGCACCCGAGCAGGCGAAAATCTCCCATTTCGGCGTGAATATCCGCAGCCAGCGGAATTGGTCGGGCGTGCGGCAACGGGGCGAGCTTGAGGTACGCCAGGCCGTCACCCGTGAGCGTGTCTTCGAGCAGGAACACGTTGCCCGCCAGTCGCAAGTTTGCTTCCGCCGTCAGCAGCAGCCACGAGGTTTCGTGGACGAGGTTGTCGTGCACGTCGGTTTGGTCGATGAGCGTTACTTGCGTCAAGCGGAGATGACGCGGGGCATGGCGGAAGCTGTCGAGCGTGTCATCAGCGGACGCCGGCGATTTGGTGGCTGCGTCGGATTCTTCAACGCCGGTGGCAGCCCTTTCGACCGTGACGGCCGACCGTTGCTTTTCGCTCGCGGGCGGCTCGATTAATTCCATGGTCACGCTCGGCGAAGCGTCGAATAGCTTGAACCGAAACACCCGCTCGCCGGCCTGCAGTTCGGCAGCCAGCGAAGGCAGTTCGATCGGCCCGCCGCCTATGTGCGAGGCGGTGAACTTTAATTCGTCGGCGCGAACGACCGCTGCCGCCGAGTTCGCACGACAAAGGGTTGGCGCCAGCGGCGCGCCCGTAATCCATTGCCGGCCCGTGCGTTTGTCTAAAAAAGTTTCAGCCCACAGTTGGTTGTCGCGCCATCGCCAAATGCGTTCAATCAGCGCATTGCCGATGCGAAGCTGATCCTGCTCCCAATTGGCGTAGCAGTGAACGGTTGAGGAATCATCTTTCATGCGGGTTCCGGTAAATTCCTGCGAAGTCAATTGTATTGAAGTCCCTACGCGATCGGCACGGGCCTCCGGCTACTGTGTCCAAACCCCCGCGAACACACAAGTATCGTCATCCTGAGGTACTCCGAAGGATCTCGAATCTCGAATGGTATTCGGCGTCCGAGATGCTTCGGAGTACCTCAGCATGACGTGTTTTGAGGGGTTTGGACACAGCAGCCGGAGGCCTGTGGTACGGTCGAGTTTTCAGACTGGCCCGCTACCCCAATCGCTTGCAAAAATCCCAACCAACGCCCGGCCAAGAATTGCGCGGAATCTCCACACTCGCGTTTTGGGAAAAGGGTTAGGAGTATGCTTCCAGAATCCGTTTGATAATCGTCGACGTGCTGCGTCCGTCGATCAGCGGCGCCAGCGCTACGCAACCGCCGCGGGCTTCGACCAGGTCCCAGCCGACGACTTGCTCTTTTTTATAGTCCGCACCCTTCACAAGTACATCCGGCTGAACGGCCTTGATCAAGTCGATCGGCGTGTCGTCGTCGAACCGAATGAGGTAGTCGATGCTCTCCAAACCTTCGAGCACGCCAATGCGGTCTTCCTCCATCACGATCGGGCGCTTCTCACCCTTGAGCCGACGGATGCTGGCGTCGGTGTTCACGCCGACCACCAGCAAATCACCCTGTTCGCGGGCGAATTTGAAGTATTTCACGTGGCCGAGCGTCATGATGTCAAAACAGCCGTTGGTGAAGACGATTTTTTTGCCGGCCGCGCGGTGGCGTGCCAGTTCGGGCACCAGCAGATTAAGCGATCGTTCCTTCCCCAAATGCTCGTGAACTTCCGAGAGTAGTTCCTGAATGATTTCCGCGGGCGTGATCGGCACGCAGCCGAGCTTTTCGACTTCAAGCCCGCCGGCGACGTTGGCGATCGCGACGGATTCGGCCCAAGTCGCGCCAGCTAATCGCGAAACACAGATCGCCGCCAGCACTTGATCGCCGGCGCCGGTCGCGTCGGCCACCTGTCGCGGGCGGCTGGCGAGCAGGCGACGCTCGCCGTCGCGGGTGGCGAGGTACGAGCCGAGCTCGTTGAGCGTGATGACGACCGCGTCCAGATCGCACTGCCCGAGGAGTTTTTCCGCCGCCGCCTGATAGCTGGCCGGGTCGCGCACGCTGATGCCCGTCGCCCGCTCGGCCTCGGGGCGGTTGAGCTTGAGGGCGGTCGCGCCGCGGTACTTGCTGTAATCCGCGAGATTGGCCGGGTCGACAATCACCGGGATGTGGCGAGCGCGGGCCAAGTGGATTAGCTTCGCGCACACGTCGGGCGTGAGAACGCCTTTGTTGTAGTCTTCCAGGCAGAGCAGTTGAGCGCCGTCCAGCGCCTTGGCGGCGCGGGCGATGACCTGCTCAGCAGCGGCGGGGGAGATCGGGCCGTTCTGCTCGATGTCCAGCCGGATCATCTGCTGCGGCGTGCGGTCCTGCGAAGAACCGAGCAGCCGGACTTTCGTCACCGTCGGCCGATCCGCCAGCTCAACCAACCCATCGGCCGATGCGCCGCAATCGCTGATCCGCTTACGCAACTCGACGGCCGATTCGTCCTTCCCGATCACGCCGATCGCCGTTACTTTCGCCGCCAGCGCCGCCAGCTCCGCCAGCACAAACCCCGCTCCGCCGAGGCGGTATTCATCGTGATGGAAGTGGATGATGGGCACAGGCGCTTCCGGGCTCACGCGCTCGGTGCGCCCGAAGATGTACCGGTCGAGCATGAAATCGCCAACAAGGACGATTTTGCCCTGCGGCAGGTTCTCGATCAGTTCGATGAGGCGAGTGGACATAGGCTGGATTGTAACCGCCGGCCAGCACCCTCACGAGTGGTCGGTAGGCCTCAAAAATGGCCGGAATTCGCTCGGGAACTTTTTGGCTCGACGGTCGTCTCAGTAAAGATTAGTCGCATAGTGAATGTGCGGGCGGTATCCTTGTGGCTGTCGGATTGGGCAGGCGGAATCTAAAAGGAACATCAAATGTCTAAAAAGTGGCTTACAGCGGCGGTGTTGTCGATGGCGGTGGGCTCGGTTGTTTTACCGGGAATTTCATTCGCACAAGAGGGCGTACCTGCGACACAACCCGCAGCCGCCCAGCAAGCGGACGTGCCGGTGAAGGCAGTTGTGCTGTTCTCCTCCGGTGTCGGTTACTTCGAGCACTTCGGCAGCATCAAGGGTGACGGCTCGACCGAACTCCGCTTCAAAACCAATCAGATCAACGACATTCTTAAATCTCTGATCCTGCAGGATCTGGATGGCGGGCACGTCAACACGATCCAGTACCCCTCGCAGGACCCGATCGCTAAGACGCTTTCCAGCTTTCAGGTTGATATCTCCGGCAATCCGCCGTTGGCTGAGTTGCTCAACCAGCTGCGTGGGGCGAAGGTGTCGATCGTCGGGGCGGAGGGGAATCTCGAAGGCATTATTCTAGGGGCCGAGTCGCGGCCGGTTCCGGTGCCGCAGGGGTCGCAGCCGATCAGTGAATGGGTCGTTAACCTGCTGGGTCGTGGCACGATCCGGCAGATAAACCTCAACAAGCTCACCAGCATCACGCTGGTAGATAAGAAACTACAGGACGAGCTCGATCGCGCCTTGGCCGCGCTGTCGCAGGCGCGCGATCAGGACAAGAAGCCCGTCACGATCAACTTCACCGGCCAGGGTGAACGTCGCGTGCGGCTCGGATACGTCGTCGAAACGCCGATCTGGAAAACCAGCTACCGGCTGATCCTGAATGCACCGGGTGAAGCGAAGAAAGGTGAAGACGGCAAGGCCGGCGCGCTCCCGCCGACTGTCAGCAAGCTGCAGGGCTGGGCGATCGTCGAAAACCAAACCGACAACGACTGGACCAACGTGCAACTCTCGCTGGTGAGCGGCCGGCCGATCAGTTTCGTGCAGGATTTATATCAGCCGTTGTACATCCCTCGCCCGGTGGTGAAGCCGGAACTGTACGCCAGCCTCAAGCCGCAAACGTATGAGGGCGGTGTGGATAAGGAGAATGACGAGAAGGCAGCGGATTTCTCAATGAGTGGCAAGATGGGTGCCGCCCCGGCCGCGACGCCGGCGCGCAAAGCTGAGTCAAACAAGCGATTCCGCGGCGGCATGGGTGGAGGCGGGGACGCAGCAGTGGCCGACAGAATGGTGATGCAAGAAGCCATGGACCAGCCCATGGATGCGTCAACTTCGGTCCAATCCATCGCTTCAGCCAGCAAGATGGGCGAGCTGTTTCAGTACACCGTTGGCAACGTATCACTGCCGCGCCAGAAGAGCGCGATGATTCCGATCATCACCGATGACATCGAAGTGGAAAAACTCTCGATCTACAACCAGAGCGTGCTGGCCAAAAATCCGCTGAACGGCGCTCGGTTGAAGAACACGACCAAGAACCACCTGCTGCAAGGCCCGATCACCGTGCTCGACGCCAACAGCTACGCCGGCGATGCCCGCATCGATAACGTTCCGCCGGGGCAGGAGCGGCTGTTGAGTTACGGCATTGATTTGCAGATGACCGTTGACGCCACGCAGCACAAGCAGGACGGCTCGCTGCTCAGTGGCAAGATCGTCAAAGGCGTGCTGATCCTGACGAACAAGAGCATCGACGAGCAAACCTATCTGGCCGACAACAAAAGCGACAACGAAAAAACCCTCGTGATCGAGCACCCGCGGCTGATTAACTGGAAGCTCATCGACGGCGACTCCAAGCCGATCGAAACCACCGACGCACTTTACCGTTTCAAGGGCAAAGTGGCGGCTGGCAAGGCCAGCAAACTGGTGGTGAAGCAGGAACTCGTCACCAATCAGGCGATTGCGATCATGAACTCAGGCGTGGATGAACTGCTGATCTACTCCCGTCGCGGCGAGATCGACCCGAAAGTACGCGATGCGATAACCGATGTGATCGCCAAGAAGCAGGCGATGGAAGCGATCAACCAGCAGATCGCCGAGCGGAACGCAAAGCTCAGCCGCTATCCTGGCGAGCAGCAGCGCATACGCGAGAACATCAAGATTTTTGACCCGCAAAGCGATTCCCGCCGAAAGCTGCAGGCCAAGCTCGACAAGCAGGAAACGGATATCGAAACCCTGCAAAGCGAGATCGGCGATCTGCAGAAGCAGCAACAGCAGAAACAGGCGGAGTTTGAGAAATCGCTGGAAGGGCTGAACGTCGGGTAATTTAGCGATGGATGCAGACGGACGAAGGACACACAGGGCAAGCTGCAAAACGATTGGGCTCTGTCGACACGGATAAGATTCCCTCTCCGTCCCTGCGTCGTTTATTTCGGCTTGATTTCGCCCGATTTACAGGCCGTTTCGATCGAGTAGAGGCTTGTGCGAGCGGTGATAAACAGCGTGGTTCCGTTCGGCCCGCCGAAGCAGCAGTTGGCGGGGGATTCGGGGACTTTGATCCGGCCGATCTCTTTGCCGTCGGGGGAGAAAATCTGAATCCCGTCGCCAGCCGTACACCAGAGGCGGCCGTCGGTATCGCACCGGATGCCGTCGGGGACGCCTTGGTCGATCGTGCAGAAGACGGTTCCTCCCTTCAGTTCCCACCGAACAAGCTGTGCCTTGGAACTGTCCTTTTCCATCAAATTAAACACGCGCACGTGATGGGGCTTGCCGCTGTCAGCGATGTAAAGTATTTTTTCATCGGGGCTGAAGCACAGGCCGTTGGGCCGATCGAAATCTTTAGCAACCGCCTCGACCGTTTTGGTCGCGGGGTTGTAACGAAACACTGACTGACCTTCATATTCCTTCGTCGCGCCCTTCGGCAGCCCGTACGGCGGATCGGTGAACCAGACCGTGCCGTCGGACTTCATCACCACGTCGTTCGGCGAGTGGAATTTCTTTCCGTCGGAATGGCGATCGATCAGCGTCGTTGTTTTGCCGGCTGCGTCGGTCAGCGTGACGGCGCGGATCGCCTGTTCGCAACTGAGGAACGATCCGCCGGGCAATGCGAAGTTGCCGTTGGAGACGTTGCTCGGCTTGCGGAAGGCTTGCAAGCCGTCCTTGGCGTCCCAGCGCATCAGCGCGTTGTTCGGCTGATCGGACAGGATCAAAAACCCGCCGTCGCGATCGAGCCAGGCCGGGCCCTCGGTGAACTTCATCCCGCTGGCGAGTTTTTCGAGCTTCGCGCCGGGGGCCAGCAGTTTGCCTGCGGAACCGGTTGCGGGTTGGGTGGTTGGATCAGCTTGCACAATTGCTCCCAGCAAAAGCACGAGCAGTGAGATCGATCGCAGATGCATAGGCGTAGTGTTGGTGAATTGTTCCTCGCGTCAACAGGATTTACCACAGAGCCGCAGAGGATCACAGAGAGCCACAGAGAAATCCATCTGGAATTACAGTAGTGGGTCAGCCTGAAATGTTCGGCGAGCATTCTCCCTCTCCCGGAATACCGGGAGAGGGAATAATTCAGACCGACCCAATACCGGAATTCCCTCTGTGCATCTCTGTGCAACTCTGCTTTCTCTGTGGTAAATCTCCTCACACGTCCAACGTATAAAACGTCTTCCACCGATACCCGCTGCCGATGTTGATGGCGTGGATGTGGCCGATCTGCTGGTCAGCGGGCAGGTGGCTGTGGCCGCAGAAAAGGTGGGAGATATTCGGGTGCTTTAATAGCAGTTTGCCGATCGCCTCGCTGCCCAAGTACGCCTTGGCGAAATCCCACTGCGCACTGTGCGGCGGCGGGAGCAGTTCGCGGAAGGGGAGATGATGCACCGCCGCGATCACTCGCCGCTGGCGGCTTAGTGAGTCGAGTTGCGAGCCCAATTGAGTCAATAGTTCGTCGAGAAACGCCACGTCCGATCGGCCGAGCTTCACGTGTCGCCCGTCGTTCCATCTCGCGACGATTTCGCGCGTCTCGGGCGTCAGGTCGTCGGTTTTTTCGAACAGAAACGCAAACTCCTCAAACCGCTCGGCCGCCCCGGGGGAGATTTTGTGCTCGTAGAACCGCCGGGGGATGTTCAGCGACGGCTGCGCGAACGAGTAATCGTACCAACCGACGCTGCCGACGATCGCCACATCGCCGGCGATGAACGGCTCGTTCTGAATCCACCGCCAGCCGATGGCGGCGGCGCGTTGGGGGAAGGTTTCGTGCAGCAGCGAGTAGCTGTCGGGTCCGTGCGTCCAAAGCTCGTGATTGCCGGCCACCACCAGCTTCGGGCCTTTGATTGTGAACCGCGACAGGCACTGCTCGAAGGCGTCGCTGTCGGCGGCGGCGGTATCACCGACGACTAGCACGCCGTCCCCGCCGGCGGCGTTCATCTGCGCGATGATCTCGTCGGCCAGCGCTTTGCTCTTGCCGTGGTTGTAGTGAAGGTCAGCCGTTACCAGCAGTCGCATGATGGGATTGTGGATTACGGGGTAGAAATTGTCGATCGCATTCAAATCGGCGATCGACAATCGCCAATTGGCGATTTGCCGCTATCATGGAAACACTGGAGGATCGTTGTCGCCTGTCGTCGTCGATAAAGTCGTGAAGAACTTCCAGCAGGGGGATCGCAAGGTGTCGGCCTTGTCGGGTATTTCGCTGGACGTGCAGCGCGGGCAATTCCTTGCGGTCATGGGCGCCAGCGGATCGGGCAAGAGCACGCTGTTGCACCTGATGGCCGGACTGACGCAATGCGATAGCGGAACCGTTTCCGTCGACGGCACGGACCTGAGTAAGATGAACGATCACCAGCTGACGCTGTTCCGCCGCCGGCACATCGGGTTGGTGTTTCAATCGTTCAACCTGATTCCCACACTCTCAGCCGAGGAAAACATTCGGCTGCCGTTGATGCTCGATCGCAAAATCTCGCAAGACGGACACGCGAAGGTGGAGGAACTTCTGGACAGCCTGGGCTTGGTGAGCCGGCGTCACCATCGCCCCGACGCCATGAGCGGCGGCGAGCAGCAGCGGGTGGCGATCGGTCGCGCCTTGGTAGCGAACCCGGCCGTCATCCTAGCCGACGAACCCACCGGCAACCTCGACAGCGTCAACAGCATAAGCGTCTGCGAACTGCTCCGCGACCTATCGGTCATCCACGGCAAAACCATCGTCATGGTCACCCACGAACCCACGGTAGCCGCCTACGCGCAGGAAGTGGCGGTTTTGAAGGACGGCCAACTCGTCGACCGCTTCCCCTCGGATGGTGAACACGCTTCGCAATCGCTGGCGATGCGTTATCAGGAATGCGTTAGGTAGGACTAAGGACTTAGTGAAGACTAAGATCAACTAAGTCCTAAGTCCTTAGTCCCTGGTCCTCATGTTAACCAAGCTGATCGTCTCCAACTTCTCTAACCGTAAAGCCCGCGTCGCGTTGACGGTGGCGGCGGTGGCGTTGTCGGTGAGTCTTGTTGTGTCGGTCACCAGCGGGTTTACCACGATCAATCTGGTGGCGCAGCGGTTCCTCGGGCAAATCATGGGGACGACCGATGTCACCATCATGCGACAAACCGATGCCCGTGCCGGGGTGGCTGAAACGCTCGTCAAGGAGTTGCGGAGCGATCCCGATGTGCAGTCCGCAACCGGGCGACTGGAAACCGATGTCGCGCTGCTGGATTCTAAAGGCAACGCCATTGTTGGTCGGCCGACGCAGGCGGTGGGCATTCACCGGCCGGACGATGTGGAGATTAACAGCCTGCAGATCAACGCCGGGCAATGGTTCGACGGGGCCGACGGAAATTTTGTCGTCATCGACCAAGTGATCGCCGAGAACCTCAAGCTGAAGATCGGCGACACGCTCACGCTGCCGGGCCTGCGGGAGAAGCTGTCGCTCAAAGTTAGCGCGATCGTGCAGAAGCCTGGCATCCTCGCGGCGCAGATTCAGACGATCTACTTGCCGCTAGTGACATTGCAGCGATACGCCATGCCCGACACGCCCGGCCGGGTCGGCAAAATTCTGATCGACCTCAAGACCGGCGTTGATGCGCACCGGTTTGAAGCCCGCTGGAAGCCGCGCGTGATAGCGTTTGATCCGTCGCTCAAGATCAAGCTCACCAGCAGCTACCGCGAGGAGATCGACAAAAATCTGCAAAGCTTGGAAGTGATGAGCTACCTGGGCGGCATGGTGTCGATGCTGTCGGCGGCGTTTATTGTTTTTTCGGCGCTGTCGATGGGCGTGGCCGAGCGCCAGCGCACGCTGGCGATGCTGCGGGCGGTCGGCGCGTTCAAATTGCAGATCGCGCAGCTGGTGGTGGTCGAAGGACTGCTGATCGCAGTGATCGGCGTGGCGATCGGCGTGCCGCTGGGGTGGTTGTGGCTGCAGATTCTGGTGCATCTTCCCAAGTTCGCGCCGATCTTCGAACACATCAGCGTGATGCTCTCGCGCGGCGGGCTGATCCTGGCGATCGGCGGGTCGATCATCGCCGCCGTTCTCGCCAGCCTGCTGCCCGCCTGGTCGGCGACGCGCGTCGATCCGTTGGCCGCGATGCGCCCGCTGGCGACGGGAGACTCCGGGCGCTTCCCGTTCCTGGCGACGTTGGTGGGCTTGATCCTGATCAGCGTCGATCCGCTCATCCTGTTCGGCCCGATCGACGGGCTGGCGGATAGTCGGCTGGTGGAGTGGATCGCCGAGCAGTTCCGCGTGACCGATCCGCTGGAAATCCACCGCTCACTGCGCTTCCACCTGCACTTTATGGCCGGGTTGCCGACGATCTTTATCGGCTTCTTCCTGCTCGCGCCGGCGTTCGTGTGGACGATTGAGCGATTCGTCAGCCCGCTGGTGGCGTTGCTGCTGGGCGTGCGCCCGTCGCTGTTGCGGCAACAATTGTCATCAGGCATCTGGCGGGCGGCAGGCACGTGTGCGGCGCTCATGGTGGGATTAGCCGTCCTGATCGTCATGCAGGTGCAGGGGCACAGCGCCCTTAGCGCGTGGCACTTGCCCGACAAATTTCCCGACGTGTTCATCTTCAGCCCGATTCCGCTGTCGCCGGCCGATCAGGATAAGCTGGCGCACGTGAAAGGGATCCGGCCCGACGAACTGATGCCCATCGCGATCGCGTCGCCTCAGTTCGGGTCCAACCTGTTTGCGATCGCCGGCGCGATGTTGATGCCCGATGCGACGATGTTTTTCGGCATTGATCCGGACAAATCGAGCAAAATGATGGAGCTTGAATACCGCGACGACGACGGCAATCGCGTCTCGGCCGAGATGCAGAAAGTTCTGTCGGCCGAGGCGACGGAACTGCTCAAGAAAGGGCGATACGTCATCGTCACCGATGAGTTTCGCCAGCTCCGCGGGCTCAAACGCGGCGACAAGATCCCGCTTCGCACCGCTAAGCACGGCACGGTGGATTACACGATCGCGGGCATTGTCTGGTCGCCGGGGATGGACGTGATCAACAGCAAGTTCGATCTCGGCCGGCAGTTCGAGCAGCGAACGGCGGCGAGTTTGTTCGGGTCGCTGGAAGACGCTCGTGAGGATTTCGACGTACGCGACGCCTATCTGTTCGCCGCCAATCTCGATTTCTTCACCGAGCGTGACAAAGTGCTGGCCGACGTGCAGAAATCGCTGGGGCGCATGAACATGAAGATCGGCGACGTGCGTCAGATCAAAAAGGGCATGCAGAACGGGCTAGGCAATCTCCTGCTGCTGGTCAGCACCATCGCATTCGCGGCGATGTTGGTGGCGAGCCTGGGTGTGACCAACACAGTGATGGCATCGGTGCGTAGCCGGCAGTGGCAGTTTGGTGTGCTGCGGGCGATCGGCGTGACGCGATCCCAACTGCTCCGGCTGGTGATCGGCGAGGCGCTGCTGCTCGGCTTGATCGGCGTCGGGCTCGGCGTAGCAGCGGGGGCGGAGATGAGCGTCAACGCCCGGCGACTCACGGTGCTTACAATCGGCTTTAAAACGGATCTTGTGATTCCCTGGGGCATCCTCAGCGTTGGAGCAGGCGTGGTGATGTTCATCGCAATCGTCGGCGGAATCCTGCCCGCCGTGCGCGTGTCGCGGACGCAGCCGCTGGAGTTGCTACAAGCGGGACGTTCCGCCGCGTAAGTGCGGACTAAAGCCGAGGACGGATCAGCAGATCATCCCGCGTTTTGCGAGCGGGCCGTGGCCGATGGGTTTTTCGCCGATCCAGCGCTCGTCGATCGCTTCGGACGCCCGCTGGTAGCGCGTATCTGTGGACAGTCGCAGCACGTTCGAGTGATTATCCGTCCCGCCGTGTACGGTGTAGACGTTGAAGATGACGACGTCGCCCATGCGGAAGTCGCCGGTCACCCAATCGCCGCCGATGGAATTGCGGAGTTGCCGGGCGGCGCCGTTGAGCGCTCCGGTGCTCCCTTGACGCTTTGCTTCGCGGGTTTCGTCGGTGTTGCTGCAAAAAGTGTCGACATCGGATTTCCAATACGCCTTGGCAAGTCCTTCGTGCCGGTGTGATCCGCGCAGGACCAGCAGCCCGCCGAGGTCGAAGGTGTTGTCACCCATCGGCGTCCAGGCGGTGTGAAGATGGTGCGTGCCGCGACCCATGTAAACGACGTCGGAATGGATCGACGTTGCCGGCCCCGGGGCGACTTGCCGCATCCAGGTGTAATCGTAATGTCGAACGTCGGCCGCCAGGAATTGGCGGAACAGGTCCATCATCGGGCCGCGGTATAGCACGTCGCTGATCGGTTCGGGGTTCTCGAATAATTCTTCCAGCCGTCCACCCGCGAAGCTGGATTTCTTCGTCGGATGGGGAATGGCGTCGGCCGGGTCGAACGCCGGATCGAGCAGACCGAGCTTGCTCAGCCGATCGAGCATGATTTGGCGGGCTCGCAGCACGCGGTCGCGACCGAGGTAGCCGGGCAGGTAGAGATAGCCGTCGCGGTCCATCCGGGCGCGAAGGGCATTGACATCGCTGAGGAGCGGTGTGGAATCGTCCATCAGGCGGGTGTAATCGCTCTCAAGCGGTTCACCCTGATAGGTCAACGTCGGCATGGCGGCAGCGGCGGTGGACATCAAACTCCTTGGATCGATCGCGAATGGCAGGGTGCTACAACCCAGATCGATTATAAATGCAAAATGGCAAGTTTGCGATTCGGCCGTATATTTTTCCGCAAGACTTCGGAAAGTTTCGGCCTAAACGTCCAGCCGTCCTGAATTATCGGACACGGCAACTTGGGCGGTTTTTGCCATCAATTTGATTTGATTGTTGCTTTGTCATGAATTGACGGGTCGGATGCTACCGATATTATGACCACGAGGCGTTCCGTTGAAGCTTGGCCGGATAAGAATTGATGGCATCCATACCGCCGACATCAACGACAGGCCAGAGCAGCATTTCCGGTACCGGCCAGACCCGCCAGTCCGGCCAGCGCGAAACCTTTACCGCCGAAGAACTGGCCATCGTCCTTTCGCACTTTGATATCGGCGTTGTCGATTCAATCGTCGAGTTCCCGCGCGGCTCGCGCAAAGCGCCCAAGCTGCTGGTGGTCAGCGAGCAAGGTAAGTTCCTGCTCAAGCGTCGGGCCGGCGGACGGAACGATCCGTTCAAGGTCGCGTTCAGCCATGCTTTACAGTTGCACCTTGCGGGCAAGCAGTTTCCGCTTCCGCACTTGATCGGTACGAAACGCGACAACAACTCAATGCTCCAATGGCGGAACGGGATTTACGAACTCTTTGAATTCATCCCCGGCTCGGGCTATCCGCAAACGCTGGAAAGCACGTTCGACAGCGGGCGAATCCTGGCGCTCTATCACAAGCTGCTGGAAGGCTTCAAATCCGAATGGCAGCCACCCACCGGCAGCTACCATCGAGCGCCGGCAGTGGAGGCGGGGCTTAAGTCGATCCCGCAAGTCATCCCCGGCGGCGGCGAGGTGCAGCACTTGGCCGCGTTCCTGATCGACAGCTACCACCACGCAGCCGAGATGGTCGAGCGGCAGGGGTTGGAAAGCTGGCCGAAGCAGATCGTTCACGCGGACTGGCATCCGGGTAATATGCTCTTCCGCGACAACCACGTCGTCGCGGTCATCGATTACGACTCGGCCCGATTGCTTCCGCGAATTATCGATACCGCCAACGGCGCACTGCAATTCTCGATCATCGGTGGCGATGACGACGTCAGTAAATGGCCCGAATACACCGACGAAGCCCGCTACAAGCGGTTCTTGCGCGGCTATGATGAAGTCATGCTCCTCAGCCAGGCGGAGCTTCAGGCTGTTCCGTGGCTGATGATCGAAGCCCTGATCGCCGAAAGCGTGTTCCCCATCGCCGCCACCGGCACGTTCGGGCGGATGGAAGGGTTGGCGTTTCTGCAGATGGTGCACCGCAAAACCAAATGGCTGCAGGCGTCGGCGGATAAGCTGATTGCTTTGGCAGAAGGATGAGCCGTTGTTCAACCCGCAGCGATCTCAGGGAAGTTGTACTGATCCCGCGAGGGTCACGTGGGCTGCTTGTCTCCTCATTGTTTCCGCCGCTACGCTTGCGGCTGCTCCGACCACCAAACCTAGCTACACCGTTGCAGATCAGCAGATCCGGCTATGGCTGACCAATCTTGATAGTAATTCATCCGCCGTTCGTGTGGATGCTCAGATGTCGCTCCTCAAGCTCACGCGCCCCGACCTGCCGCGGCTAAAGGAATTGGCCGAGCGAATGCAACCGCTGTCGCCGTCACAGGCTCAGGTGCTGTTCGATGTTGTGACGCACGTTTATCTGACCGGCGAGTCGTATGAGCAGGTCGAAGTCGGTTTTCTTGGAATGGGCATGGCCCAGCTGTACGACGCCGACACCGGCGAAGGCTCGGAAGGGGGCGTCATCGTCCAATCCCGTATGCCCGGGCTGGCAGCGTATAGTTCGTTACTGGAAGGGGATGTGATCCTACGCTTTACCGAGAGTCCGGATTTACTGCTGACCAATCCCCAGAGGTTGATCGACGTCGTGAGGCGGTATCGTCCCGGCGACACGCTACACCTTCGCATCCGTCGGCAGGGCCGAGAATTGACCGTGCCGATCACACTCAGCGCCCGGCCCGGCGCTGAAATCATCGACAGCATCGAAGCATTCGACGAAGCCAGAATGAAACTGGCCGAGAAATACTGGAACGAGAACTTCAGTTCATTGGCCAGGCCGGCCTATTCGTGCGCGGATTAGAGCAACGCGCCTTTTGTCGTAGCGTGATAACGATCGATTGTCGTCATCCTGAGGTACTCCGAAGGATCTCGAATGTCGAAAGACGCTCGCAATCCGAGATCTTTCGGAGTACCTCAGGATGACGAATTCTGCGTTTGCACGCTACATCAAATTGCTCACCGCTCTCGTTGAACCTATCCAATGGCACGGGCGACGCTTTTTCAAGTTCGTCGCCCGTACCAGGGAAGAGAATGTGATGGGGGAAGGCGTTTAGCCAGCCTTGCGCATCCGCTTGGCCGCCTGCGCGGTGCTCTCGGCCAGCCGCGCCTTCATCTGATCGCCTACCACGACCATTCGCGTACGCATCTGGCCCTTGGCGTCGACCATCTTGTGCTTCACGTTCTGGCCGACCTGAACGACGGTCGACTGAACGTGCTGAAGCCAATCCTTCATGGCGGTCTTGTTGGTTGGCAGCATGAGGAGATTGGTGAGATCAATGTGCGTCGGGGCCGGCAACTGTGGAAGGACCATTTCCTCACCTTCCGTCTTGACGTCCTCCAACTTGGTCTTGCCGATCGGCTGACCCATTAGCGCTGAACAAATGTCGATATCTCTCTGTTCGCATGGCAACGGCGCCAAGTGCGTCTTCGGATTGAGCATGAACAAAACTCCTGTAAGGGCCTGAGAGTTGTTATCCGCTTAGTGACAGGCAATTCTTTAATGATCGTCGCGCTCCGATAAAGCGTGCTTCAAGCGGGTAAAATCGACGGGCGATAACTCGAAACGTCCGAAAAAATCACGCGCGGAAGCACTGGCAATCGTTAGGTGGCGATATCCGTTTTGAGGGGGCGACGTTGAACGTAGAACTCGATTAGCGACGGCGGTAGATGTCGCCGCGATGACCTATTTCAATGACGAGGATGAGGAGGCGGTCGTCGTGAATCGTGTAGATGACGCAATAGTCGCCAATACGAATGCGGTAAGCATTCTGTCCAGCAAGCTTGATGCAGCCGGGTGGACGAGGATTGGAGCTGAGGGAGCCGATTCGGGATACAATACGCGATTGCATGCCTCGCGGCGTACGAGACAGGGATTTCAGTACGCCACTGTCATACTCAATATGATAGCTCATGTTTTCAAAGGCCGAGTTTGCGTTTGAATTCTTCGTGCGTGATGGTTTTCATTTTTCCTGCCAGGAACGCCTCCCGCCCCTTGCTGGCCACTTCCGCGTCGCGCTGGTCCTGCTCGGCGCGGGAGAGTTGGTCGTACCGCTTGCGCGGGATAACCACGAATTCTTTCTTGCCGATTTTAAACGTAGTGAGGCTCATGACGGGAATTGTAGCAAGCCCACCCATCAAATAAACGTGTTTTTCTGACCTGCAGCGAAATTTGAAGATCGCGATGGCTTTATTTCTTGGCGTATCCGCGTGGGTTTTTCACAAACCAGTTCCATGCCGAGCGGATGATCGTTTCCGGATCCTTGTGCTGAGCGACCCAGCCGAATCGCTCCTTGGCGTAGGTGGGGTCGGCGTAGAGAGCGATCGCGTCGCCAGCGCGGCGCGGGCCGTAGGTGACCGGCGCCTTTTTGCCGGCGACTTTTTCGGCTGTCGAGATGATCTCCTTCACGCTGAATCCTTTGCCCGTGCCCAGGTTTGCGAAAATCGGATCACCGGGCGTGAGTTTTTCCATCGCCTTGATGTGCGCGTCGGCCAAGTCGTCGACGTGGATGTAATCGCGGACGTTCGTGCCATCGGGCGTGGGGTAATCCGTGCCGAATACTGTAATGCCCGGGCGAACGCCAAGGATCGCCTGCAGCACGACGGGGATCAGGTGCGTTTCCGGATCGTGATCTTCGCCGATCGTGCCGTCGATCGCGCAGCCGCTGGCGTTGAAGTATCTCAACGCAGCGAACGCAAACGCCTTGTCGGACGACGCGTAGTCTTTGAGGATGCGCTCGACCATCAACTTGCTGTGGCCGTACGGGGATACGGGGGCCTGCTTTTCTTTTTCGGTGATCGGCACGCGATCGGGATCGCCGTAGGTGGCGCAGGTGCTGGAGAAGACGAATTTATTGACGCCCACTTCCTTCATCGCTTCCAGAACGCTGATCGTGGTCGAAACGTTGTTGTGGTAGTACATCAACGGTTCATGCACGCTCTCGCCGACATACGCGAAAGCGGCGAAGTGCATGAGGCCTTCGATTTTGTGATCGCGAAGTGCCTTGATGAGGGCCGGCTTGTCGTTCAGGTCGGCGATAATCGCCGGGACTTTGAGGATGTCGATGACTTCCTTGTGCCCGCGGGAGCAATTGTCGTAAATCACCGGGTGATGGCCGGCTTCTTTCAGCCGCTTGACCGTGTGAGAACCGATGTACCCCGCGCCGCCGGCAACCAGAACTTTCATGAAAACTCCTTAACTCGTGAGCGCCAGTATAGGCAAAGTGTGATGAAGGAAAAGAGCGAATGGCGGACTGATTATTCAGGCAATTTTTGCGGCTTCATCCGTTCCTCGGCGGTGTAAGAGAGCGCGCTCTTCAGGATTTTGGCGAGTGTTTCAGGATCGCCTTCGCCTTGGAATTGGATCGCCATCACGCGGGGCTTTTCACGCATCAGGATCGGGCCGAGCGACGCGATTTTGAACACCGCGTTGGTCTGCAGTTCATCGATGACATCGTTCGCCTCGTAGTCGGCGACGACAAATCGGCCGGTCATGCTCATTCGTCCGCAGGGGCATTTGAAAAAGTAGAACGTGGTGTCCAAACCGGCGGCGGGGGGAATTTCGCCGATATCGGTCGTGATCATCAAGTCGTCACGCCCGATGGTAATCGTATACACCTCGCGGGCGTAGACGCCTGCTCTGCCCAGTGTGGCTGAGATGATCTTCCAGCTTTCCGGGTCGTCGGTCGCGACGGGCGGGCGTGATATTTCCGCGTCCTGGCGAATCGCAGGCGCTGCGTTGCAACCGAAGAGTCCGATCATCATCGCTGCCAGGAGACATCGTAGAATCATTTGCTTCCCTCGGGCATAAGCCTGCCGGTATCGCGCAGGCGTTTGAATGTTCGTCGTCGAATCAGAAAGTAAGGCTTGAATAAAAACCGGTGCGCGCGGATCAGCCAACTCTTCCGCGTGCTCTGTTCCCGCTCGGTCGTTGTAAGTTTGTCCGGCTGAAGGCGCTTCTTGTGCTTCAGCACGTGGTAGCGGTCTTCGTTGCTCAGCTTCCTTAATATCCATCGGCTGAGAGGCTTATTGATCCATCTTTCCGAATCCCAACTGATCTGAAAATCGATCAGGTGCGGCCGACCGTCATCACCGAGGAGAATGTTCTGCGGCTTATTGGTGTCGACATAGGCAATGCCACGGCGGCGTAGCGATTCAAGTAGTTCGAACAATTCATCAAAAAAGCCGCCCGGTATCGCGCAACCTTTTGATAGCGGCCGGCCGGGCACGTACTCGTGGACGAATCCGGTTCGCCCGACGGTTCCCAACACCTTCGGTACGTTCGCAAGGTCGCTCAACCGGCGATAAAAATGCAACTCACGACGGCAGAGCCATCGCCCGAGCCACTCGAGCGAAACACCGGCGAAATCAGTCACCCGGCCGATCTTCAGCACCGCGCGCCGGCCGGCAGGGTCTAGATAGAACGCAGTGGCCGCGAAGAAATCATGCTTGATCGTCGCTTCATGCTGGTAGGTCTGCCCGGCCACGGTGATGGTCTTTGGCAGATCGGCCTTTCCCAAGGCGCGCATCGAATGCACCACGCGGTCAGAACGCGCGGGACGAGCATCGGGGTTCCCCAGAGGCCGGTCGATCACCTCGCTGGATTATATACGAAATCACTTCTTGCCAAGCGCCCGTTGGGCTTTGAAAAAATCAGTGAGAACCGCTGCACACTCGGCCGCCATCACGCCGGCGGTAACCTGCACGCGGTGATTTAGCCGGGAATCTTCGCAGAGGTTGAACAGCGTTCGCACGGCGCCGGCCTTGGGGTCGTCGCAGCCGTAAACCAGCCGCGGGATGCGAGCGTTGACGATCGCGCCGGCGCACATCGGGCAAGGCTCGAGCGTCACATACAGCGTGCAGTCGATCAGCCGCCAATGTCCCGTCTGCCGGCCGGCGGCGCGGAGAGCGATGATCTCGGCATGGGCGGTGGGGTCGTGGTCGGTCTGCCGAAGGTTGTGGCCGGCGGCGATAATCTGCCCGGTCGGGTCGTGGACGATCACGCAGCCGATGGGCACTTCGCCAATCCGCTCGGCGAGCCTCGCCTGCTCGATCGCGGCGGCCATGGCTTGCTCGGGCGTGATCATGAGGAGGACTTGACCTTCAGCACACTTTTCACCGCCGGCAATTGCCGCCACGCAGCGAAGTGCTCAAAGTGATCGAGCAGCAGCCACCCCGCCAGATGCGTTATCACCAGGCTAAACAGCAAAAGCCCAATGATCTGCCGCATCGGCCGGGCGTTGCGATAAGCCCGCAGCAGCAACGCGCCCGCCAGCACCATCGCGCCGTCAGCAACAAAAATCACCCACAGCGTGATCTGATCGGCAGGCTTTTCTAAAATCACCAGGACGACCGATGCCACCAACATCAACGTAGCAGCGATCGACAGGCGGTGCCCGCCTTGCAACAAGCGGATGGCCCAATCGGTATGCGCCGGCGAGTAATTCGGATCGTCAATCAAGCAGTGTGGCCAAGAGTGAACTAAACGACCGGGACGACTTTCGTCACTTCCGGAACTTTTTCGCGAAGATTGCGCTCGATGCCCATCTGCAGCGTCATCGTGCTGCTCGGGCAACCATGGCAGGCGCCGTGGAAGCGGATTTGCACCACGCCGTCAGCATCGACATCGACCAATTCAATATCCCCGCCATCCGCCTGAACGGCAGGGCGGATCAAATTGATGACAGTCTGCACCCTTTCTTTGAGCGGGACAGGAGTTTCGACTGTGGTAGACATCATTGCCTCGGGTGAATGCGGGCGTTCGTTCCCGCCTCATTATAGGCTTTTACGCCGGTGATACCAACTCCAAACCGCGATCGTCACGCCGCCGGCCGCGACGGGCAGGTTTTGGCGTTGATCTGAACGCCCGACAGCCCCCGCCTCACGTCGTATTTCGCCCGCTCGGCCATCGCTACCGCCGAATTTCTTGGCGCGTTCGCTTTAATCTTTGGCCCGATGCATGAAAGTTCCGACGCATAGCGATTAAATTCTCGACCCCTTTAACTGCTCCGCTTCAACGTCGCTTTAAAGCGACCCTGAATGCCCCCGAATCGCATTGAGACCGTCCTCTTTTCCAACAGTAACAATCAGTAGTGACGCAGCGACACCTGTGCCAGCACATGCCCACCGCTGCCCCATCACCCGACGAAGCCGGCTGGTTGGCGAGGAAATCGCAGAGACAGCCTAGAATTTGACGCTGGTTCGCAAGAATCACCTTTTTGTGACACCCGTCAATCAAAAACCGTCCCGTTTTCAGTACCCCATTTTCACTCCCATCGCGCAGTGATGGGAGTAACCTTCTTGGCCGCGATCGTCCATTTGAGGATGCGCTTCCTCAAATCGTTCTCAATGTCGACAGCGAGTTCGACAACTCGCGGGCGGTCAAGCAGCAAACCTGTTTGCAGTTGGATTGACAACCATTCGTTGTTGCTTACCCACTCTGCAACGACGAGCGTTCGGACGGGATCAACTGAGAATCTCCGCGAATTGAGCCATCGACCTGAAAAGTCCTCTGGCCGTGATTGTGTAATACTTGTCTTCCAAGTTGTCCCGGTCTTGCTCTGGCCGAACAACATCAGTTTCCCGAGTCGCTGATCTTTGAGCGGAACCCAAGCAAATGCGTCCAAGTCACCATCGTTCGCTTCTGTGGCAGATCCGTCAATGGGCGCGTACCCGCCACCTTCTGCAATCTTTGTACACAGGTCGTTTAGCTTTTCGGAAAATCCGCCGGGCATAGAAGTTCCGAACGCGATTGATTTGGCGCGACTTGGGCCTAGGTAAGTTCGCATCACTGCGGCAGTGAGTTTCTCGAATAGCGCCGCACCGTCGAGCTTGCCATGCGTGCGATCATTCTTCATGTTTAGTCGCGTGCATAGCAGCAGGTACCGGTAGACCACAGCGCCGAAGTTCTCGTCGTCAATCGGCAGGTGTTCGAGCTTCTGGCCGCTGACTAGCTTGAATGGATACGATTCACCGAGGAGCTTCGACCTGTTCTCGATTTCGAGAAAGGCCTCATCGGCGGCATCGGTGTTTTCGACTTCGGCATCCTCGAGGCCGATATTGTGGTCGTTGTCATCTTCCTGATTTTGCTTGCGGACAAGCTCGCGTGCGGAAGTCGAGCCGACATGCCAAGCGAGCAACTCGGCAAAATCCGCAAGTTCTCCAATTGTCGCGCCCGGAGTTGGACCCGCGGGAAGCTTGAAGGGCATTACTGCTCCTACGTGAGCCGCTTTCTCTTCACCCCGGGTTGCTTGCGCTCCATCGTGTCGTAAACATCCTCGGCTAGCTCAACTACGGTGCCGGCAAGTCGCAGAAGGTCTTGAGAACCGGTGTAGCCGCCGGAAATCGAGCCTTGCGCGCGCTGCAACTCGCGCTTGGCTCTGACTAGCGCTTCTTCAAAGATTTCGTTGGAGGGACGGCTTAGTTCATAGGCCGTCATTATGTCCGCGCCATCCCGCAGCGCGGTAACGGCTTCAGTACTCTTCAGCGCAGCATCGAGATATCGAAGGTGAGGATTCTGGGTCTGAATTACCGGCGGAAGCTTCAGCTTTTTGCTGCCGTACATCCATAGAAGCACTTCGCCTAGTTGCTTCTTATTAGAGGCGGGAACGGGAGTATCGGTTTCTTCGTCCTTCGTTTTGATTTTTAGAAACCCCGCGATTCCCTCGTAGTCAAGTCCTGTGTAGAGATGAGAAAAAGCGAGCTTCATATTGTAACGGTCTTCGCGATCAAACACTTTCAGTTTCTCTGCCTGATCAAGCACCATCAGGCCCCTGTAAAGACGCTGTACCGTGTTGTGACGATCGCCAATCTGTTGAGCGATGTCAGCGAGCGGAACCTCATAATCCCGGTGAACTTCTGCAATGTACGTTGCCTTTGCATAGCTGCCCCATTTGGCAGGGCCATTGACGTGCTTGAAACCGAGAAAGCGCCATTGCTTGTCACGTTCAATGGAGATCACCGGCAATTTCTCGAGCTTCTTGCGAGCGCCCTCGGTGATCGTCGGGATATTCCAACGGTTCTTTAATGCCAATTCCGGGTGCGTCAGTATCTTCACCGCTGCTAAGCGACGATTGCCTTCGACGACGACCTCGCGACCCTTCTCCCGCACGATCATGAGTGGTTCGTGCTGAAAAAAACCGCTGGACGCAATGGATTGTACCAGTTCGGCAACGTCCATTGTGTCCCAGAGAAGCTTTAGTATCTCGTCTTCAGGAGTCTTTGCGGAAACTTTGAACTCGGCCAATCGCGGATTGGCGGGATCGAAGTGCAAGTCCTTCGTTGCTCGTTCATCGAATGGGCGCTGGGCGTCGGGCATCATCGAATCCTTTGCCTACGAGGCTCGCTGAAGACTAGCAAGTGACAGTCGTTGGTTTCTACAGCGCGCGGGAAGCGAAACACGCTCGGGCGCGATTACGAGTTCGCTGGCCATTCGCTTGATGTGCAACGAATACTGAATGGGTAGCAGGCAAACCTGCGCCCGAACATAGAGTTCGCGAATCAAGGGAGCGTCGTCATAAGATGCAAACCACGGGAGCGACTTTTGCGAATGCAAATACCTACTTAGAGCGCCGTGATCTTGTTTGTCATAGGCGTTAAGGTAGAGCCGCTGCCCCTTCTGAACATATGGAGGATCAAGGTAGACGAAGACGCGCCTGCGAGCTAAACCTTGAGGCAGCTTCTGCTTTAGAAATTCAAGAGCGTCGAGATTGCTGACGGAGATTTGCGATCGCATCTTGCCTAGTTGAAGCACCCGCCTTGCGAGTTCCTCTCGATTAAACCTGACGCCGAGGTGCCATTTCCCAGATTGCTTATAGCCGCCGATGGGCCCGGCACCGTCCAAAACGCCGGAGCGATTACACCGGTTCATGAAGAATGCTGCAAAGCCGGCGTCAAACAGACTATGCTGGGAGGGCGCATTGCAGATCGAGTGTTGACGATGCCATTCGTTGATTGTGACTGGAATTGTGAGAATGCGTTCTGCGAAGCGCTCGCTCTGTGACTTACAAGATTTCCAGAAACCGTAAATGCGACGATCGGCGTCATTGAGATGGATGCGGGAAACCGTCTTCGAACCGAGCAGAGCGAGCGCGGCTCCCGCGCCGCCGGCGAAAGCTTCAAAATATTCGCATGAGTCCAGTTCGTTCAGGGCAAGCAAATCGCGCAATAAGCCCGCGAGTCGAGCTTTTCCGCCAGGATATCGTAGAGGGCTATCGTGCATAATGCATTTTCCACAGCATACTGTTTCCATACGAAAACGGAAGAAGTCGAAGTGCTCGCGGCCGCTTGCGTTTTAAGCCACGCGCCGCCAGTGCCGATAACAGAGGCATGCTCGCCCTCTCCATTCGCCAGCCGTACGCCGAGTTGATCCTGCGCGGGATCAAGCGGATCGAGTATCGCAGTCGGCCGACGAGGATCGTCGGGGAGCGGTTTTATCTCTACGCGAGCAAGGGGCAAGAATTCAGGGGAAAGGGGCGAGGCGAACTCGCCCGCCTTTGACGGACGATAAGTCTGCACTGTCAGCAGCAGGCCGGTTATTTCCCGGCGCCCTTGAGGAAATGTAGTTTCTGGTCGGCGGCTAGATAGTAAAAACCGCCGTCGACGGGTTGCCAGGCGGTGATTCCTGACGGATCGCTTTGCAGGTGAATGCTCGTGGTAATGCCGCTCTCGGCGGGGTCGTTTTCGTCCTGTCCGTAACGCGCGTGGGAGTAAAGGCGGTACGCGGCGGCCTTGCCGGAATTGATTCTATTCTTGGTGTCTTCCAGCAGCACCAGATGGTTGCGGCCGATCAGGGTATCGACGATTTCGTCGCGTGAGTTGTCGCTCGCCTGCGACGTGCGCCAGCTTTGATCGGGATGATCGATGTTGTACGCGATCAGCGACTGCCTCCCGATCAGATAAACCTGTGAGCCGACCACGCGCACGTTGATCGGACCGCTCGCCTGCCGGTTGCCCGTCTGGAACGTCAGGTCCATTTCTTTCTGAGAATTCAAGGGCGTGTAGCGCAAGGGTTTGGCGGTATCCAGCGAGAAGGCGCGCAAGTTCACGTTTTGGTCGGCCATGACCAGCAATTTGCCGTCAATGATCTGCAGGTGGTCCGGCTGCTGCGACATCACGTACGGGAACTGCCCGGTCTGGGCGGCACGGGCGTCGACGATTTCGCGCTCGGCGTTGCCCCACGGCTGATAGAGGTTCTTCAGCACCACGCGATCGGGCAGCAGATAGACGAGCGTGCCGTCCGGCGAGAGCGCCACGTTGGTGGGCGCGCGGAAGCCGTCATCGAACGTTCGCCGGCCGATCGTTTGGCCGGTGAATGTGTCCATGACGATCAGCGTGGCGAGAGTATCCTCGCGGAGCAGGGCGACGACGAAGTCCTCGTTGGCGACGAGACGGTCTGCCGGCCGTTCGCCCGGCCGCGCCTGCCAGCGGATTTTGCCGTCGTTGACATCGAGCGCGATGAGCCGCCCGGACGTGGTGCTGACCAGCACGTTGTCATCGGCGAGCTTCACTTCGACGATCCCCTCACCGCCGCCGGGAACGAAGATCTACTTGGCCGGCCGCTGTGGACCGA
>JBBROD010000033.1:0-44695 GCA_038229715.1 Tepidisphaerales bacterium
CCTTCGCGCCTTCGCGCCTTCGCGCCTTCGCGCCTTCGCGCCTTCGCGCCTTCGCGCCTTCGCGCCTTCGCGCCTTCGCGCCTTCGCGCCTTCGCGCCTTCGCGCCTTCGCGCCTTCGCGGTTGTGTTTTGAGTTATTTTAGAATCTCTAACACTCTTCGTGACACGAGGGTTCGCATCACTGGAAGATCATAAACTTGAATTGATTTCACGAAGCAGAATCGCTTGTGCGCTTGGCGCGCACGCAAGGAACGGAACTTTCGCACCACTATAGTTCTGCGGATTGAATGGAAAGATTGCATTCCCCCCGAAATCCGTAATCAAACCACCTGCTTCCAAAACCACCGCGGCAGGCGCAACCACATCCCAGAGCTTGCCGTTCATCGTGACCGCCCCGTGCGCCACACCCGCAGCCACCTGAATCGCTTCCAGCGCGGCGCTGCCGATCATGCGGATTTTCCAGTTGGTTTGGCCGATCCACCGGATCGCCCAAACGGGGCATTTGCCGCTCTTATCGAGGAGGTTGCTCGTCAGCATCAGCATGCTCGCGTCGGTCAGTGGCGATTCCAGCACGCGCAGCCGGCGATTGCCGAGCCACGCCCCTTCACCGCTGGCGGCGGCGTACATCTGATCACGGGTGACGTCGTACACCACGCCAATGATCGGCCGGCCGTTCTCCAGCAGTCCGATGCAGACCGCGAACGCGCCGTAGCCGCTGATAAAATTGTTTGTCCCGTCGATCGGGTCGATCACCCACACTCTTCCCGACGCATCGGGAATCTCCGCGGTAATGCCATCGCCCAGATCGCTTTCCTCGCCGATGATGCCGTCGCCCGGGAAGCGTTTCCGCAGCGCAGCCACGATCAACCGTTGGCTGGCGCGGTCGGCGTCAGTAACGGCTTCGTCGGTGGTCATTGCGTGGGTCTTGGTCAGCCGATCGACCTTGCCCCAGTGATCGAGAATCAGCTTCCCCGCGTCGCGGGCGACTTGAACGATGTACTGCAGATCGTGTGACAGGCTCATGGTCGACCGAGCGTATGGCGTTTGATCCGAACGAGCAAGTTTGGATTGTGGATTGTGGATTGTGGATTGTGGGTTGTGGGTTGTGGGTTGTGGGTTGTGGGTTGTGGGTTGTGGGTTGTGAAAAGTCTATTCGCCATTCACAACCCACAACTAACAACCTACAACGCGCAACCCACCCCTCACGTAACCGAATCGTAGTGATCTTCAAACCACGCATGCCCAAACTTGATCCGCCCCCACAGCAGCATCGACGCCCGCGCGACCGGCGTGAGCGATTCCTCAACCATTAGCGCGTCTTCTACCGCTTCGGAGGTGGCCGGGGTGGACCAGGCGTCGTGGTGTTCGTCATCATCGAGCCTGGCGATCAGTTCGTCGCGGGTCTTGATGCTATTGGCGACGAATAGCAGTTCCCACTGCCGCAGCAGCAAGTCTTCAACGATGCCGATGCACCGCACCTCGGCGATGTCGCGATGATCGAGCCGCAGTTCCTCACGCAGTTCGCGCCGGACGGCCTGGATCGGGCCGCGATCCTGAGGCTCCATCGCACCGGCGAACGGATGAATCCTCCCGGGGTAATACGCCAGCGTGCTGCGACGCCGCCCGAGCAGGAGATAGGCGTCAGCCGTCACCACCAGCGGCGAAACGCCGACGGGATTGGCCATCACTTCGCGGCCGAACAATCCCGCGAATTCCGGATGCCCCATGTTCGTACCGACGAACGGCTTATAGCTGGTTTCCGACATCTCCAGATCCAGCCGCTTGGGCACGGCAAGGAAGCTGACCAGCCGCGCCATCGGGCCATCGAACAGCTTGATGCCCGGCAACTGCATCCTCCGTTGCCATTCGTGTTCGATCGCCTCTTCCACCTCAGGCACAATCCGCCGCTTCACGCCGCTACGGCGGACGTGGATCTGGTCGATCGACCAATCACCTGTGGCGAGAACGGTAAACATCGAACAGTGACTGTACCGAATTCCTGCTCGGGATCGAACCTTTCGCGATATACGTCACACATCAAAATACTTCGCCTGCGGGTGATGCGCCACGAGCGCGTCGGTGCTTTGCTCCGGCACGAGCATGTAATTCTCGCTCAGGCTCACGCCGATGTCGGCCGGGTTGAGCAACTGCACGATCTTCTCCCGGTCTTCCAGATTCGGGCACGCCGGGTAGCCGAAGCTGTACCGGCTGCCGCGGTATTTCTGCTGGAAGAGCTTGGCGATGCTCGGGTCGTCCTCGCTGGCGAGGCCTAACTCCTGTCGCATGTACTTGTGCCAGTATTCCGCCAGCGCCTCGGCACACTCGACGCCGAAGCCGTGGAGGTAGAGGTAGTCCTGGTAGCGGTTTTCCTTACGCAATTCTTCCGCAAGTTCGGTCGACTTATCGCCGACGGTGACCAGTTGTATCCCCAGCACGTCGTACTGGCCGGACTGTTTGGTGCGGTAGAAGTCGCTGATGCAGAGTCTCCGTCGTCCGTCCTGACGCGGGAAGGAGAACCGCAGAATCTCTCGCGGCGTGCCGTGGGGTTTGATCACCTTGGTGTGATCCACGCCGCAATCGCACTTGGGGTGCGTGAACTCTTCGGTGTGATAAACAATCAGATCGTCCCCATCGGCCTGCACGGGGAAATAGCCGTACACCACCTTCGGCGCGATGAACTTTTCCGCCAGCGCCCGGGCCTTGAGCGCCTCAAACACCGGGCGGGCTTTTTCTTCGGTCAGCTTTTCGAACTGCTCGTCCGACAACGCGCCTTTCTTTAGCCCCCACTGCCCCAGGAACAGCGCGTTGGTGTTGATGAACGGGAAGATCAGCCGAGGCGAGAGGTTTTCCTTCACCACACGCCGGCCCCAGAACGGCGGGCACGGCACGGGGTTGTCCGACGCGGGTTTGACGACATCAGCCGCATCGGTGTTCTTCGGCTTGACCGCATTCGCCCGCAGGTTGCGGCGTTTTTCGACGCGCTCGTGCTGGTCGATCACCACGTGGTCGAGTTTCCCGCCGCAGATGGCGTCCATCATGTGCAGGCCGTCAAACGCATCGCGGCAATAAAGGACGTTGCCTTTATACATGCCTGCGAGGTCGTCCTCGGCGTAGTCGCGCGTCAGCGCGGCGCCGCCGAGCAACACGGGCGCTTTGATGCCGCGGGCGTTGAGCTCTTCAAGGTTTTCCTTCATCACGGCCACCGATTTCACCAGCAGCCCGCTCATGCCGATCGCGTCGGCCTTCTTCTCCTCGTACGCCTTCAGGATATCCGCCACCGGCTGCTTAATGCCGAGGTTGTATACCGTGTAGCCGTTGTTGGTGAGGATGATATCGACGAGGTTTTTGCCGATGTCGTGCACGTCGCCGCGAACGGTGGCCAGCACTATTTTGCCCTTGCTGGAACCTTCGATCTTCTCCATGAACGGCTCGAGATACGCCACAGACTGCTTCATCGTTTCGGCGCTCTGCAGCACGAACGGCAATTGCATCTGCCCCGATCCGAAGAGTTCGCCGACGACTTTCATTCCTTCAAGCAGGATGTTGTTGATAATCTCCAGCGGCGTATACTTCTGGCGCGCCTCTTCGAGATGATCGGTAAGGTTCCGCTTCTCTCCATCGATGATGTGCTTTTTGAGCTTGTCTTCGATCGGCAGATTGTCGTCGACGACTTCCTTCTTCGCGGTTTCGCCGATCTCGGGGAAAAGGCCGATGAACGCCGTCAGCGGATCGAAGCCTTCCTTGCGACGGTCATAGATCAGATCGAGCGCGGCGTTCCACTGCTCTTCCGGGATGCGGTTCTGCGGGAGAATCTTGCTCGCATGGACGATCGCGCCCGTCAGTCCCGCCTCGCGAAGTTCATGCAGGAAAGCGCTATTGAGCACCACGCGCGCCGCAGGTTTCAGCCCGAAGCTGACGTTACTCAGGCCCACCACCGTGTGGCACTTGGGCAGTTCCTGGCTGATCCGCCGGGTGCCTTCGATGGTGGCCAATGCGTTCTTGCGGTCTTCCTCAATGCCCGTGCTGATCGGCAGGACCAGCGGGTCGAACATCAAATCTTCGTCGCGCAATCCGTGCTTGGTCACCGCCAAATCGCGGATGCGTTTGGCGATCGAAATTTTCCGTTCTTCAGTGCGCGCCATCGCGTTGAGCTTGTCTTCGTCGATCGTGCCGCACACCAGCCCAGCCCCGTAGTTGCGGGCCAAGTCGCACATCAGGCCGAACTTTTCTTCGCCGTCTTCGAGGTTCGTCGAGTTCAAGATGCACCGCCCGCCGGCCAACTTCAGCCCGGCTTCTAAGACGGCTGGGTTCGTGCTGTCGAGCATCAGCGGGACGTTGATGCTGTTGACGTAACGCTTGACTACTTCCTTCATATCGCGAACGCCGTCGCGGCCGACGAAGTCGACGCAGACATCGAGCATGTGGCTGCCGTCGCGGACTTCATCGCGGGCCATCGACACTAAGCCGTCCCAGTTTTCTTCCTGCAGCAGGCGTTTGAACTGGCGGGAACCGTTGGTGTTCGTCCGCTCGGCGACGATCAGGTAGCTCAGGTCTTGGCGGATGTCTTCGGCGCTATACAGTGAGGAAATTTGCGGCTTAGCGACGACGCTTCGCGAATGCGCCTCAATGCCGATTGTGGATTGTGGATTGTGGATTGTGGAAGACTTCAACAATCCACGATCCACATTCGACAATCCAGTCGCACCAGTCGCCAGATTCAGCGCCTTGCACAACTCATGCAGATGCTCCGGCATCGTCCCGCAGCAGCCGCCGACGATGTTTACGCCGAACTCGGTCACCATGCGCATGACGCCCTTGGTGAAGTCGGCCGGGTTCATCGGGAAATGGCTCTTGCCGTCCACCATCACGGGCAAGCCGGCGTTGGGCAGCGCGCTGACTAGTCTCGGCCAGGTCTGGCAGATCGTGCGGACGGTTTCGGTCAATTCGTACGGGCCGAACGCGCAGTTCACGCCGAGCACGTCGACGTTGCTGTACGGCTCGAAGGTTGCGACCAGCGCCGACGGATCCGTGCCGGTGAGCATCTGCTGGCCGTTGTCCTGATCGAACGACGCCTGCACCATGATGGGCACGCGCGTGCCGAGCGCTCTGAACGCAATCTCACACGCGGCGATCGCGCACTTGATCGCCAGAATGTCCTGCTGCGTTTCGATCAGGATGATGTCGGCCCCGCCGGCCACCAGCCCGCGCATTTGCTCGGCGTAGCTGTCGAGCATCGTGTCCCAGTCGATCATGCCTAGCGAGACGATCTTCGTCCCCGGCCCGACGGACCCGACGACGTACCGCGGCCGATCCGGCGTCTCAAATTTATCGCACGCCGCCCGCGCGATCTTGCACGCGGCGATGTTGTTCTCGTACACGCGGTCGAGCATGTCCGCTTCAGCCATCACGATCTTGTTCGCGCCGAAGGTATTGGTCTCCACCGCGTCGCAACCGACGGCCAGGAAAGCCTCGTGGATTTCCTGGATCACCTCCGGCCGGGTGAAGTTCAGCACCTCGGACATGTTTTCCTGGTTCATCCAATCCCGCTGCAAATCGAACTGGCGGGTTTGCAGGTTGCTGCCCATCGCGCCGTCAATGACGACGACGCGTTTTCGGGCAAGTTCAAGGATCGGAAGGCGTTTTGTATTCATCTGTTTATCCGGATACATTGTTGGATCAAATCCCTCATCCGTCAAGCGATTTCCGGCTTCGCGGGTAGAAGGTTTGTGGCAAATTGTAATCGCCTGATCTGTAGTATCGGCCGATAGTTACGCATTCGTACAGCATGGGGAGTAGCCACCCGGCAAACGCCGGGGCGTTGGGTTCGTCAACACGGAGCGGAAGTTCCCGGACCCACGCCGGCCCGCCGCAATCGCGGCCGGGTCAGGCAAGACCATCACGGAGATGCCCGTGGTGGATCATCATTTTCCCAATTCCAACCGTCCAACGCCATTCCTCACGATCCATCGTGGAGGCCAACCATGAGCAAAGGCAACCCTCGCTCCGGCGACGAGTGGATCGATCTCATTCTCGGCGTCGCAAAATTCATCTTATCCGTTTTGATTGAACTGCTTTAAGGAACGCTCATGCTTTGGATCTTGATCGGGTTTGTTGTTTTCCTACTCTTGTCTGCTCGCTCTCGACCTTGGGCGTGCTCGGCTTCGTGCTGCTGATCCTCGCCGGCGGTGTGGTGGCGTCGATGATCGCGAATTATCGCAAGCTTAAGACGGCGGTCGACGTGTAGGGCATGCTATTGCATGGCGGGGTTCGCGGGTAGGAAACTGCATGCAATAGCATGCCCTACATTCGGCAGGACGACGCGAGCGCGGGAATCTTTCTTTGCCACACTTCGTCGCCTCTGTAAGCTTCCGGCATGGGCAAAGTCTTGCTGTTTTCATTTCTGCTGGTGATCGGCCTGATCGGCTCACAAATCCTGCCGGCCGATGCGCATGTGGTTCGAGAGGTGATCGCGCTGGGGACGATGGCGGCGCTGGCGTACATCATGATCCATGTGGGGTTTGAGTTCGAGATCGACCGCGAGCGCCCCCGCCAATACCTGCTCGACGCCGCCATCGCATTCTCAGCCGCGGCGGTGCCGTGGTTGCTGTGCGCGGTTTACTTTGTCCTCGCGATGAAGCCGCGTGAATTCTGGAGTCATCCCGATGCGTGGAAAGCCTCGCTCCTGCAGGGATTGTTCGCCGCCCCCACCAGCGCGGGCGTACTCTTCTCGATGCTCGCGGCGGCGGGTTTGTCGGCGACGTGGCTGTTTAAAAAAGCCCGCATCCTCGCCATCTTTGACGACCTGGGCACCATCCTGCTGATGATCCCGATGAAGATCCTGCTCACCGGCATGCAGTGGCAGCTGGCGGTGATGATGGTGATCCTCGTCGGGCTGCTGGTGGCGTCGTGGTTGCTGCTGAACGAGTGGCACGCGCCCAACAGCTGGCCGTGGGTGGTTGGGTATGCAATCGGGATCACGCTGATCTGTCACGGGATGTACTTGGCAAGTAAGTGGATCGACCCGTCCGTGCCGGTGCATCTGGAAGTGCTTTTGCCGGCATTTGCGCTGGGGTGCATCGTGAAGCCGCCGCACCATCATGATAGTCCGGCTGACAAGCGGGCGAGCACGATCATCTCGGCGTTGTTCATGGTGCTGGTGGGGTTATCCATGCCTAGCATCCTTTCGAGCGAGCCGGCCTCCGGCGTGCAGGAAGTGCTACATTACGACGGCATTTCCGCCGAAGCGATCGCGGCCAAAAACGCGTTCCCGGGATGGGGCTTGATCGCGCTTCACGTGCTGGCGATTACGGTCATTTCCAACGTTGCAAAGCTGATCCCGGCCTTCTTTTATCGCAAGGAAGCCACCTTCAAGCAGCGGCTGGCGATCGGGGTGGGCATGTTCCCGCGCGGGGAAGTCGGGGCGGGCGTGTTGGTGGTGGCGCTGTCCTACGGCATCGCCGGGCCGGCGCTGACGGTGGCGGTGCTGTCGCTGGCGGTTAACCTGATGGCAACGGGGGTGTTTATTCTGATCGTGAAGAAGTTGCTTGCGTCGGACGCGGCGGATACTGCACAATCCTGATGCTGAGTGCCGTCTTGGGCGACAATGTTCGATAAATACCGGCGTTTACCAGTCATGCGACAAACCTGCTGCATCATCATGCTCGGCCTCTGCTTCGCTCCATGGGCGAGCGCGCAGACCACCGCCCCCACCACCCGGCCGGAGTTGACGAGGGAGCAGCAGACCAATCAGTTGTTCGACTATCTCAACGACCAATACGCCAAGCTACTGAAATCCCCCGACTGGATCGAGCGCTCGCTGGCGTGCATCAGCCTTGCACGGGTTCCCGGGGCGCGGGCGGCGGATCAGTTGATCGGCGTGGTTAGGTACGACACCACGCCGGTGGTGCGCATCGTCGCGTGGCAATCGGTACTCGCCCGAGCCAAGTGGCTGGACTTGGCGCAATATCAGGCCTGGCTCGACGCGACCAACGGCATGGCGAAGAAAGACCTTTTCCGCGGCACTACCCGTGTGGGGTTGCTGCGGACGATGGCGCTCAACCCGCCGACGCGCGGGGCAAAGCTCGGCTGGGTCGGCATCTTCGGGCAAACCAACGCGCTCGAATCCCGCGACATCCCTGTGCTCGACGCCCTGGGCGATTGCCTGCTGGCGTGGAAAACCCCCGACGTCGGCGAATACCTTTTCAACCGTCTGAACAATCTGAATGACGCCTACCGCGCCGAGTACATTTTACATCGCGTCGGAATGAACTCCGCCTGGGCCGGCGAACACATGGACCTCGGCAGCGTGCCAATGTGGAAATTGACAATCGACAACGCCCGCGACGATCTGCGTCACAGCCGAACGGACTGGAAACCGATGGCGGACGCTGCGCCCGAGGCGTGGAAAAAACTCGAGCCGCAATTCGTCCCGCGCCCGGATCTGGACGCGCCGATCGACCCGAACGACGCCGACTGGCGGAAGGAAACCGAGCTCGGCCGGGTGAACCCCAAGCCGCTCGATGTGGTATTCGTCGTCGACGCGACCGGCTCAATGCAGCCGGTGATCGATTTTCTCAAGCGTGACATCGGGACGATCAAGAGCGCGCTGGAACTGGTCAGCAGCCAGCCGCGGATCGGCGTGACGTTTTATCGCGACTTCGGCGACGTGTTCCTCACCCGCTCGACCCGGCTGACGGACAAACTCGCGACGCTCGATGCGTTCATCGGCTCGATGGACGCGCACGGCGGGGTCGATCGCCCGGAAGCGGTTCGGGAAGGTCTCAACGACTGCCTGAAGGAGAATCCCTGGGCTTGGAAGCGGGACGGCCGAAAGGTCGTGGTGCTGATGACAGACGCCCCGCCGCATCCGGATTCGCAGGAGGATTGCCTGAATCTGGCGAAGGCTTGCAAGGACAACGGGGTAAGTCTGCAGATCGTGAAGGTGAAGACCAACGAGGATCAGAGCGACTTAGTCGCGTTAGATGACATGGCCACCGCCGCCGGGACCGAGCCCATGTGGATGCCGCTGCCCCATCACGATGTACCCCGATTTAACCTGCCGGCGTTGGTGGCCGGGGAGGGGTTGGAGGCGACGCGTGTTGCGTTCGCCCCGCCGGACGACAGCGGCGATCGACAAATCCTCAAACGGCTGCTGGTGCAGGCGATCAACCCGAACTTTGCCGACCGGGTCGAGCCGCTCGTGGACATCATTCTGGCGTTGACTGCCCCGAGCACCGCTGAAAAGCGTTTGCCATTCGGCTTACCCGATCGCCCAGGCAACGCCCCCAACGGCGGCGGCGGGGTCGATATGGGTCAGCACCACGATCCGCAGGACCGATAACCCGCTCGCATCGAATGATTCTGCAATTGGGCCCGTTGGAATTGCCCGATCTCGCCAAAATCTGCCGCAAACACGCTCCTTGCGAAGAATCCTCGCCGAAATACTTAAATTTAGGAGCAAAAGAATCTTGTCGTAACAACTAATTTTTCTTGATGTGTACCGAAATTTCACTAGACTCATAACCTGTCGGACGGCTCCCCCGAAGCAGCTCCCCCCCTCTGCTTCACCGTCCGACTTTTTTTGCGCCTACAGTTCGCGTTGCTGCTGCTTCCTCGGTTCGATCACCCCGAAAATGACGGAATTGTTTGTCGGTCTATTTGGAAGTGGATCAGTCTGAAAAACTCGACCGTACCACTGCCGTCTATTTTCCTGATGCGTGTGGCTCTGTCTCAACCCTCTCCCGGTATGCCGGGAGAGGGCAGGGTGAGGGTTCAGTTTCCTTTGAGAATAGCTTGACCATCGCGGCAGAACCCTCACCCCAACCCTCTCCCGGCGTACCGGGCGAGGGAGCCAAGGCTTGGCGCGGCAGGGTTGAGACAGAGCCTGATGCGTGTGGTTTTGAAATGCATTGCCCACTCGCTAAGACGCAAGCGGTGGAGAACATTGGTCTTCATTCAAACCAGTGCGTTATCCCAATTTCTGTGTTTTTATGGGACGCTTGGTCTACCAGCACAAAAGTCGGGTACACTTCACATTGGCGTACAACCCCGCCTGCCGGATTGCCGATAAGGTCATCGTAGGACAAAGGTTAAGCAGAATAGATATGGAATTGATCGAAACCCATTTGCCGGGCTGTTTTCACGTTCAGCCCAAGGTGTTCCCCGACACGCGCGGGCATTTCGTGAAGCTTTTCAGCGGCGAAGTCTTCGCCAAACACGGGTTGACAACGGATTTCCCGGAGCTGGCATGTTCAGTCTCCAAGCGCAGCGTGTTGCGAGGGTTACACTTCCAACTCCCGCCGGCCGACCACGCGAAAGTCGTTTATTGCGTTGAGGGTAAGGTCGTCGATGCGGTAGTCGACCTCCGCGTCGGCTCGCCGACTTACGGGCAAGGCGGGCTTTGGGAACTCGACGCTGTCCGCGGGAACGGCATTTACATCCCCCGCGGATTCGCCCATGGGTTTTACGTCCCGGTCGAAAAGGCCGTCTTTGTCTATAAAATTGAAACGCCCTGGGTGCCTTCGCTGGACGCGGGCATCGCCTGGGATTCCGCCGGGCTGGATTGGCCGGACAAATCGCCGCTGCTGTCGGACAAGGACCGCAAGCTTCCGACGCTCGCGGAGTTTAAGAGCCCGTTCAAGTACACGGGTCGGTGAAGAGCAATATGATCAGAGCGTGCTCATAAGATCGAAATAACCCGAATGTCTCAATCGCCGACCATACTCTCCCCGCCTGCCGACAAGGCCGCAGCCACCTTGACCACCACGGTTATCGAGGCTCGTTTGGGCTGGCGGCCGATCGATTTCGGCGAGTTGTGGCACTTCCGCGACCTCCTGTTCTTCCTCGCGCTGCGCGACATCAAAGTCCGCTACAAGCAAACCGCCCTCGGGGCCGCCTGGGCGATCATCCAGCCGGTGATGTCGATGATCGTCTTCTCCATCTTCTTCGGAAAGCTGGCGAACCTGCAGAGCAAGTCGGAAATCCCCTACCCGCTGCTGACGTTCTGTGCCCTGCTGCCGTGGCAGCTGTTTTCGTCGGCATTCACTCAGTCGAGCAACAGCCTGATCGGCAGCCAGAACCTGATCACCAAGGTCTATTTCCCTCGGCTGATCATCCCGCTCTCTTCGGTTATTAGTTCACTGGTGGACTTCGCCGTCGCGTTCGGCGTATTGGTTGTATTGATGCTTTGGTACGGCGTCGCACCGCACATGGGCATTCTACTGCTGCCTGTGTTTGTGTTGCTGGCACTGGTCAGTGCATTAGCAATCGGATTGTGGCTAAGTGCATTGAACGTCCAGTACCGCGACGTGCGGTACACGATCCCATTCATCACGCAGTTGTGGCTATTTATTACGCCGGTGGCGTACCCGAGCAGCATAGTTCCCGAGAAATGGCGACTGCTGTACGCCTTGAACCCAATGGCCGGCGTGGTCGAGGGCTTCCGCTGGGCGCTTCTGGGAACTTCCACCGCCCCGGGCCCAATGCTGGCGGTGTCGACCGTCGTCACTGTGGTGCTATTGATCGGTGGACTTTTTTACTTCCGGCGGATGGAAAAGTCGTTCGCGGACTTGGTTTAAGGGCTCAATGAGCGATATAGCGATTCAAGTCGAGGGCCTGTCGAAGCTATACCATATCGGTAAACGGCAGACGTACAAAACCGCGCGCGAATCGCTGACCAACGTGCTAACTGCCCCGGCCCGGTGGCTCAAGAACCTCGGCCGACCCCAGCAGGACGACCCGGCCACCGACCTTTGGGCGTTAAAAGACATCTCCTTCGAAGTCAAACGTGGCGAAGTCGTCGGCATCATCGGTCGCAACGGCGCGGGCAAATCCACACTGCTGAAAGTGCTGTCAAGAATCACCGAACCCACCGCCGGCCGAATCAGAATCCACGGCCGAGTGGGCAGCCTGCTGGAAGTAGGCACCGGCTTCCACCCCGAACTCACCGGGCGCGAGAATATCTTTTTGAACGGCGCGATTCTCGGGATGCACCGGCCTGAGATTGCTGTGAAGTTTGATGAAATCGTGGCGTTCTCTGAAATCGATAAATTCATCGACACGCCGGTAAAGTATTACAGCAGTGGCATGTACATGCGGCTGGCGTTCGCGGTCGCGGCGCACCTGGAGCCGGAAATCCTCGTGGTTGACGAAGTCCTGGCGGTTGGGGATGCGGAGTTTCAAAAGAAATGTCTGGGGAAGATGAAGGACGTCGCAGTCAGCGGAAGGACGGTTCTCTTCGTCAGCCATAACATGAGCGCGATACAAACGCTTTGCAACAGCGCAATCCTGCTCCACGCCGGCCAGTTGGACACTGCAGGGGATCTGCCCTCCGTGATCACAAAGTACCTTGCACGCGGCAATGTCGGCCGCGACATCTCCCTTGCCGAGAGAAACGACCGAACCGGATCTCAACGTGCTCGATGCGTTCAAGCGGTAATAATTTCTGAAAAGTTGCAGCGGGCAGCAAACACTGTCGCAACATCCGAAGCGTTTAGAATCGAAATGACGATCGAAGCCAAGCAACCAATCCGCGACGCATTTGCTGCGGTTGGAATCGACTCGTCCGATGGAGTTCGGCTGCTAACTCTCTTCGGACAATTTACCCATAATCCGTTGCAACTGCACAGCGGTATGAACAAAGTCGTATGTCACGTCCAAGGTCTTCCACTTCGACCCGGCCTATATCGCATTAATACGTTTGTAGGTGACCATCACGAATCATACGATCACATCGTGAACGCTATTGAAATGGAGATCATTGATGAACCCTACTACAAATCTGGTCGCTTCCCGACGCGAGAGCAGGGACCTTTGGTCATTGAGCACCACTGGGCGACGATATCTTAACTCTGTAACGTAGCAGCGGAGTGATGCAATGTTGATCGAGCGAATCAAACGCCTGTTTTCTTCGGACCTCGGAAACGATGGTGAGCGCGCCGACCTGCAATACCACGGAACACTTCCAGACTGGAATAATTTAAAGTCCTACGAGCGATCGCACCTTCGTCGCTACCAGTTTGCTTGCACGATATTGTCACCTGAAATGACTGTGGGGGATTTTGCCTGTGGCACCGGATATGGCAGCGCGATGATGAGTTACCATGCCAAGCAAGTAGTCGGATGCGACATTGATGAACGAGTCATTGACCGGATCAAGTCACGGTACAACATGCGGCCAAACTTGAAATTTGTATGTACCGATTTGCTGAAACTTACAAATGTCGGCCCGTTTGAACAGATTGTTTCTTTTGAGACGATTGAGCATTTCGATCCAAGTCAAATTGTTTCATTATTTACTGGCTATCGTTCACTCCTCAAGTCGAGTGGAAGCCTGCTCCTCTCGACGCCATTTCGGCAACCTGAAAGCCCCGCATCAAGACGGTTTCACCGTACCTTCGGCATTGATGAATCAGTCATTGAAGGATGGCTTTCAAAAACCGGATTCGCCGTTGACAACTTTTGGTATCAAAATGATGAGTCGTACGATCTAAAAACCGAACTTGCGACAAAAGACTATGTCATTTGTCTTGCAAAATGCGCATAGATCCAATGTAGGGACATACCCTGGATGAACCCTCGCGTATCAATTTGCATTCCTGCCTTTCGCCAACCCGATCTTTTTGCGCGAGCATTAAGTTCTGTGCTTGAACAGGACTTTGTGAATTATGAAGTCATCGTTACTGATGATTCAGATGATGACTCGGTTGAAAAGGTGGTCTCCTCGATTCATGATTCGAGAGTTCATTACGTTCGTAACGATACGCGTCTAGGCAGCCCGCAAAACTGGAATGCGGGACTTCAGAAGGCAACCGGCGACTATCTTCAAATATTTCACCACGACGACCGATACAGCACAAAGGAGTGCCTGGGGAAACTGGTACAATTACTTGATCGCAACCCGCAATCATCGCTGGCGTTTTGCGCTTCGATCGCCGAGACCGTCGATGGTAAACAATTGGCCATCAATCGACCAAAGCAATCCGAAATCGATCGCCTGGCAGACGATCCGCTTCTTCTGATGACGCGAAATTTCATCGGAGCGCCGAGTTGCGTCCTCGTTCGACAACAGAATGTGAAGCCGTTCGATCGCAATTTAAAATGGTTAGTCGACATAGACTGGTATATATCAATCTTATCTCAAAAACCCGGCTTATCTTACATCCCCGAGGTAATGGTTTTGGTTTGTGACGGCGCTGTCGGCCAGGTGACCAAGGAATGCCGCGACAACCCTGAAGTTGAAGTTTTCGAGAACTTTTATCTCTATTCCAAGCTGGCCGCGCTAGGTCATGTGCCGCCGAGGTATTGCTTCAACTTGCTGTTAGAATTGGCGAGCAAGTATCGCCTTGGAACGGTGGAACAACTGGATGCCTATCGCGTCGACAAATCACTTGCTGCTGCAGTCTGTTCCGAACTGCCCTGGTACAGAGCAAAAAGATCTCTTCGCAATTTGGTTCGCGGGATCACCTAGTTTGGGCGATGAAATTGAGCATGCCGGACTGCACGCTCCCGTTATTTAATGGACCCATGATCTATGAGATGGCTAAAGAATTTGATTCGTCCGCCGAAGCCGATGTACCAACGAAGCTGGTCGCAAAGCGGCGAAGATCTCATTGCATACTATCTGTTGAGCAACGTGCTGGGCGTTCAACACCCTACTTACCTGGATATCGGCGCGAACAGTCCGAAGTACCTGAGCAACACTTACCTGCTGTATCAGCTCGGCTGCACCGGAGTCTGCGTGGAGCCCGACCCGGAACTGGCCGCCGCGTTCGCCGCCGCTCGACCTCGTGACCGCGTCGTGAATATCGGCGTAGGGGCCAGCGATATCGCAGAAATGGAATTTTATGTCTTCAATACCCGATACATGAACACATTTAGCGCCGAGCAGCGTGATGCTCTGTTGAATCAGCAGGGTGTGATTTTGGTCAAAACAATCATGGTTCCTTTGATCAGTGCAGCCAATCTCATCGACAAACACCTAGGGTACACACCTGATTTCGTATCGTTAGACACAGAGTGCTTCGATCTACCCATACTGAAAACTTGGGACTTTTCACGACATCGGCCGAAGGTGTTTTGTGTGGAAACGGTGGATCAAGAGAAAGACCCACAAAAAGTTCGGGAAATCGGCCGGTATTTGGCGGAACAAGGATACCAAGTTTACGGCGACACGTTTATCAACACGATTTTCGTGGAAACGGCCGCCTGGCGAAAGCGGTATGGCACAATATGAGCTTGAATCGCATTAAACGTCTGCATCGCGATGCGCCACTTCTGCTCGATTCACCGCGCGATGTGGAGGGCCTCGTCGAGAATGCTCCGAGTGAAATGGCCGATCAGCAAAACTACGGATGCGGGTGCTATTGGTTTGTTAAGCTACACCCTGACGAGCCGGGGAGCCAAAGGTGATTATCACGCAGATCGGCGGCGGCTTGGGGAACCAGATGTTTCAGTACGCTGCCGCCAGGGCGCTGTCGTTGCGATTGGGGGATCAGGATTTGGTACTCGATCCCGGCGAACTGGCTCACGATCCACTCCGTCATTACGAATTGGACGCCTTTGCGTTACCGATCCGATTCAGCGGACGACTCGATCAATTCCGTCAGCGGATTTCGTTCGGGAATCCGCGGCATCCGTTACGGCGTGCGGCTTCGCTGGTTTTGCCACGACTGCAGCTGACCGTCCTGCACGACCGCCAAACCGGTTACGACCCTACTTTTGAACAGGTCAGGAGATCGGCGTATCTGCTGGGCAACTGGCAGAGCGAGCGGTACTTCTCGGGGATCGCTGAGATCATCCGCAAGGATTTCACTTTCAAGGATCCACCCGACTCTGAAAATCAGGCGATGCTGCGGCAAATCGCCGGCTGCACGGCCGTCTCGCTGCATGTGCGCCGGGGGGATTACGCCAATCTCCCGCACATCACCGCCCGGCACGGCCTTTGCGGATTGGATTACTATCGCACCGCGATTGGAAAAATCCTCGTCGCCGCGCCCGAAGCAACTTTTTTTATTTTCTCCGACGACCCCCAGTGGACAGCCGACAACCTCCGCGTGGACGCACCAGCGGTTTACGTCACGCATAATGTCGGAAAGAAAAATCGCGAGGACTTACGGCTGATGACCGCCTGCCGACACTTTGTGATCGCCAACAGTACTTTCAGTTGGTGGGGCGCGTGGCTTTCGCGCTCGCCGCAAAAGGTAGTACTAGCCCCGCGCCGCTGGTTTGCTGTCGAGCACGGGAGTGAAGCGGATCTCCTCCCCGTGGATTGGGAGCGTATCGGATGACTCCGGAAGCGACTATCGTCATCACCACCCGCAACCGACGCGACGACCTCCGTGTCTCACTCACTAGCGCGCTGAAACAAGACCTGCCGCTGGAAATCCTGGTTATCGACGACGGCTCGACCGACGGCACGGCCGACATGGTACGGGCGGAGTTTCCGTCGGTGCGGGTCGAGCGATCTGACAAGCCCCTGGGTCTCATCGTCCAGCGCAACCGGGCTGCGGAGATGGCGAGTACGAATTTCATCGTCTCGATCGATGACGATGCCGAATTCACTTCCCCTTCGATCGTCAGCACGGCCTTGAAGGCGTTCTCAGACCCACGAATCGCGGCGGTGGGGATTCCATTTATCGATGTAAAGCTCAATTCCAATCTGCAGCAGCATTCGCCGGAACCGAATGGCGTGTACATCAGCCATTGGTACATCGGGACGGCGCATGTGTTGCGGCGGGATGTCTTCAGAAAGCTAGGCGGGTATCGCGGGTTCTTCTTCGTCCAACAGGAAGAACGCGAGTATTCCATGAGAATGTTCCGCGAAGGGTATTTCGTGCGAGTGATCACCTGTGATCCCATCCACCATTACCTTTCGCCCAAGCGGCCGCGCGGGTTGAATATGATGTACAGCGCCCGCAACCAGTGTCTGATCTGCTGGCTTCTGATCCCGGCAACGCGGCTTCCTGTTGAATTCGCGCGCGTCATTTGGCAGCAGTTGCGAATCGGCTTTCGACGCGGCCTGTTTCTTTGGGCCGCTTGGGGCGCGATCCGGGGCGGCTTGGAGGCGATGCGGTATCTGCCATTCCGTAAATCAATGACGCGCAAGCAGTTCAGCGAATACCATCGCATCACCCGCATGGGCAGCGTGCCGCTCGACGAACTGTTGAGGAGGCTGGCGTGAACATTCTGTTCATTACCCCGCAAAATCCAAGGACCACCCCGCAGCTCTGGTCGGACATCGCCTTGATGATCCTCCAAGGAATGGAACACCACGGCCATCACGTACACGTCGTCACCACCCCTACCGGTTGGACGCATCTGATCACTGCGATCAAGTGGCGGTGGTATTGGCGAGTCCGCCATCAGACTTACATGAATGATCTGGATCCGCTTAGCATCTGGCAGATACAACGTCACGTCGCCAAGGAGGCGAGCAAGGTTGATTACGACGTCATCTTCGCGTGGCTGCCGTGGATGACACAGTTGGTTGATTCCGACAAGCCTCGCGTGTTTTGGTACGACACGACCTACATACTGACCCAACCGCTATACTACCCACGTATTGCACCGGAAACACATCGCCAGGCGATGGCGTTGGATCGGGAAGCCACTTGCCAGGCTTCCGCTGCGATTTTTTCTAACGAATGGAGCCGCGAATCGGCGATCCGCAATTACGGCGCTGCGCCGCAGCGCGTTCACGTCGTCCCGTTCGGGGCAAACCTATCCGACATCCCCGATCTCAACGAACTCACGCTGGCGATCGACAAGAGGATAGCGCGGCAATCAAACGCCAGTGAGGCGATGCGTCTGCTATTCGTCGGTGGCAACTGGGAGCGTAAAGGCGGGCCGGTGTCGCTGGAGATCTTGCGTCAGTTGAACGCCGCCGGCTGTAAAGCGACGCTCACCATCGTAGGTTGTACGCCCGAGGTTCCCGCCGAGTTGATGACCCGCGTTGACATCGTCGGCCGGCTGAATAAGTATGATCCGCAACACTTGGCCCGATTCCGCGATTTGTATCTCGAAAGCGACTGGTTCTGCATGACCTCGACGGCCGACTCATCGCCGATCGCGTACTGCGAGGCATTTGCTCATGGCCTGCCGTGCCTCGGAACGCGCGTGGGCGGGGTAGGTGAAATCGTCAGAAGCGGGCAGACCGGCGAGTTGTTCGAATGGTCGCCCGATACCGCCACACAGGTCGCCAACGCCGTCATCCGTTACCGTAGCAATCCCAGCGGCTATCGCGCGCTGGCCGAAGGTGCCCGCCATGCCTACGACACCATCTTCAACTGGCAGACCGCGTGGAAGTCGTTTGAAGGGATTCTCCAACAATCGGTTAAAGGGTAATGCCCATGCGATTTCACGGCCTCATGCTGCTGCGCGATGAAGAAGACATCATCGCGCAAAACCTCGACCACTTGCTGACTTGGATCGACGCGCTCTACATCCTTGATCTGGGCAGCACCGATCGCACTTGGGAGATCGTGCAGGATTACGCCAAGCGCGACAGCCGCATCGTGCCGTTCATGCATCGACCGATCTTGTACAACGACAATCTGCGGTCGTTCATCTTCGCGCACTTTCGCGATCGGTTCGAGCCCGGCGACTGGGTGATGAAGATCGACGCGGATGAGTTTTATCATGTCCTCCCGCCGGAGTTTGTCAAAACGCGGCTGCGGATGGGCGAGACGGCCGTCTATCTGCTGTGGTATTACTTCCGCCTGACCGTGGCGGAGGTGGCGGCGTACGAATCAGGGCAGATCGACACAATGCAGGACCGTCAGCGGCCGATCGAGCAGCGCCGGCGGTTCTACCAAATCGCCAAGTACTCCGAGCCGCGGATGTTCCGCTATCGGCCGACGATGCAATGGCCGGAGGGGGCCAGCTTTCCATACAACGCCGGCTATCTGGCGAAAGAGCGGATTCCGATCCGTCACTATCCGCACCGCGACCCGCTGCAAATGCAGCGCCGGTACGAACTCCGGTCGGCCATGATGAAACTCAACGCCCACGCCGGCGGGCACTGGAAACTGGACGACTGGCACAAAGATTTGGTTGACCCGAACGCAAGCAAGCCTATCCAAGAGCAAGGCCTGTCAATCATTGGCGGACTCGACGCGAACCATGTATTCGAGTGGGAGCCGGGCACCCGGCTTCCCGACGTGCGGCGCTCAGATCATCTACCGCCGTTGTATGCTCGGGCGGCGCAACGCCTGGCCCATTCTTGCTTGCTTTCGCTTCTCGATCGAAAAAGGACTCAATTTGATATGACTTTTCAGCCCACGTTTCTGGATGAGGCAACGATCAGGTCGGCCGAATGAAAACTGCGATATTTTCTCGAAACCACGATGCACGAACACCTTCTTCTCGAAATCGGATCAACAACGCATCGGTTCGATCGGCACTGAATTTCATTCCACGTTCGTTAAATCGGTCGATCCAATATGACTTGGATTGTTCATTGATATGTCCTGTGCCGCCCTGCCCTGGATGAGCGGCCGTAAATACAACACAAGGAGCCGACCGAACGAGAAAATCAACCAAAGCCGCCCCCATGGGCTCCGAAAGGTGCTCGGCGACCTCAAAGCAATACGCCAGATCGAACGTACCTTCTAAAACCACTGGCGGCGTGCAGGACAGATCGAAAGGATAGACCGTGACGCCTTGTTTCTCAGCCATTTTTCGGCCCGCGGCGCTGTGTTCGCAGGCAATCACTCTTAACCCGGATTTGTGAATCTCGGCGGCAAAGGCGCCACTACCCGCGCCGACATCCAGGAAGCTTTGTGCCTCAGGAAAAATCTGCCGAATTGAACTTATGACCGGAACGGCATTCTGCAGCGCATGTTCATGAAAATGTTGGAAGTGGATGGGATTATAAATTAACCACGGAATATTCAATTTTTCGCCCAACACCGACAGACGTCGACCGAAACCAACTCGCAAATAATCCTTCCACGCCATTTCCGCAGGCTTCATATTTTCTCCATGTTATAACTATCATAATGAATCGGAGCTTCCACTAACAGGAATTCAGCAATGGCGCTGGCCACCGTTGTCATCACCACCAAGAACCGCAGGGATGAACTACGCACGGCGATCCAATCATCGCTCGCGCAGTCGGCCAAGCCTCAAGTTCTGGTGATCGACGACGGTTCGACCGACGGCACGAGCGAAATGGTAAAAACCGAATTCCCCGCCGTGGAACTGCATCGGAGCGAAACATCGCTGGGGCTGATCGCACAGCGGAATCGAGGAGCGGACCTTGCTGCCGGCGAGATCATCTTCTCGATTGACGATGACGCGATCTTTTCCTCCCCGCGAGTGATTGAGCAAACGCTGGCCGAGTTCAGTCACCCACGGATCGGCGCGATCGCGATCCCGTTCATCAACGTGAAAAAGGACGACGTGCTTCGCCAGCGCGCGCCCGCCAAGGCAGGCCTGTATGTCACCGCCAGCTACATCGGCACGGCCCATGCGCTGCGGCGCGACGTGTTCCTCAAACTCGGCGGATACCGCGCTCACCTCATTCACCAAGGCGAGGAAGGCGATTACACCATCCGCATGTTGGCTGCGGGTTATGTCGTGGCGCTCGGGCGGGCCGATCCGATCCATCACTTCGAGTCGCCCAAGCGAAGCTCCAAGCGCATGTCGCTTTACGGCCGGCGGAATGACATCCTGTTCGGCTGGCATAACGTGCCGCTGATGGATTTGCCGTTGCGCTGGTTGCGCGTCACCACGGGCGGGCTGATTCACGGCTTCAGGCGTCGCAGCCCGCTGTGGGCGATTCAGGGATTGTCGTGGGGGTTTGGTTCGTCGATCCGATTTGCGGGGAGGCGATCGCCGGTCAGCCGCACCGCGTATCGCCTGTATCGCCGGCTGGCAGTTGAAACGCTACCGCTGAGCACAGTTATACCCATGCTGCCGCCGATGACGTAATCAAGCGAAGCTATGGCGGGAGGATTCGATTGATGCCTGCGGCGAAACGGGCTAGCGAGAATGACCTCGCCTTGATGACAGCCGCTTCCGAGAAAGCGGCCATCCGTTCTGAATCTAGATAGAGTTCCCTGATCGCGGCTGACAGAGCATCTGCATTGCCGGGAGGAACGATCAGACCGTCGATCTGGTCGCTGACAACATCACCGCAACGGTCGGTCGCGATCACCGGCAGGCCGAACGACATCGCCTCAAGCTGAGTGATCGCAAATCCATCAGAGAGCGTTGGCAGGACGAACAGATCTGCGTCGCGATATAGGTCGGCGGTCTGCGAACGAGTGATCGGGCCGACCAAACGGACATTCGCAGGCGTGGCTTGCAGACCGGTCTCGGTAATGCCGACCCATCCCGCGACGACAAAACGAATATTGTCTGGCAGCAATTGCCTGGCCGCTTCAAACAGGTACGGAATGCCCTTGCGAAGTATGACCTGCCCGATCCAGAGCACCGTGAACGGCCGGCCGGCGCGATCGCGCGGAGCAGCACTCCGGGTGTCCGACGTCGGCTCGTAGGCTTGCGGAACAATATGGATTTTTTCACTCGCGACGCCCTGTTGAATCAGCGCCCGGCGGGTCCAGGTGGAATTGACCATGACCGCATCCGCCGCAGCCCACTCGCTAGCGAGTCGGTCGTAGTACGCTGCCGGGATGCGCCCCGGCGACTTCTGCCATCCGGGCCACTTTTCACACTCTGCCAGGACAATCTCTTCCTCCACAGCGGCGGGGTCGATCTGATCGACAATGCTCGAGATATTCTGCTCGCGTAGAAAATGGATCGTCTCCAGTGCACCGGTATTGAACAGGAACGCCGCGTGAGAACCAGGTTGCAAAGTTTGTTTCGACAGCGACCGGTTGACGCGGTTGCAGAACCACTCTCCTGTGCGCAAAAACGATTCATATGCGGACTCGGTGGTGCGTGTTTGCCGAAACGTGGCGAGTCGCCCGATCCCACCAAGGGTGAAAGACGTGACCTTGTCTTCGGGCAAGGCCGGATGAAAGCGGTCTGCCATAGACCGGACCGGGCCGGGCACCCGCCGAATGAACGAGCGACCGTGTCGGAGCCAGATATCCGTGTAGAGCCGTTCGAGTTGACCACAGGCGTGTAGGGCATTCGGCACGGCGTAGTGCTGGCGGGAACCGATCTGGGTTACGATCCATCGGCGGTGACGGTGGGATGAGTCGATCATGTCGGCTTGCCGTCGTAAATCATCTTGTCGAACGGCGTGTTCATGAGTCGCCAGGGATGGTTAAAAAGCTGGCGATTCGGATTACTGCAACTCGGCCGCCCGTTAAATGCCGATAGTGGAAATCTGCACGCGCTTCGTATGTTGATCGAGCAGGCAACGATCGAATTCAAACCAATACGTCGGCGTTAAGGATATCGTGAAACACCGCTCCCAAACGCGAGCCATATCGGCCGATAGAGTTCTCTTCACACCGTACTCTGGCCGCCAAACCAAGTTGATGGCGAAGTTCTTCATCCTCTACCAGCTTCGCCACCCGATCGACCATCGCGTCGATGTCATCGTATGCGGTGATGAAACCCTCCACCCCATCGCGAATCAGCGAGCCGCAGTTGGGTGAAGTAATCACCGGCAACGCAGTCGACATCGCCTCATTAACCACGCCAGCGGAGCCTTCGCAGGTCGTCGGAAACAAAAAGAGATCGAATTTCTCCAGCCACTTTACAACCTCACCACGGGACACCGGGCCGGCAAAATGCACATCACCCGAGTGCTTTCGCAACAGCTCTTGGTTCATAAAGATCGGCCCGACCATGACAAACTGAACGTTCATGGATTTACAGCGTTCAGCGACCTTGAGGAAATAAGGCGTCCCCTTTCGGAGTCCGATTTTGCCAATAAACCCAATGACCAAAGGCTGCGACCGCTTCCGGCGATCGACGATGGAGAAAGTGGAGCAGTCCACACGCGGAGCGATCATTGCCACTTTTGATTCCGGTACATTTTGATCGATCAGGCCATCTCGGACGTAATCCGAAGCGCAAGTGATACGGTCGGATAAATCCCAAGTGCGTTTTTCAAACAGCGCCAGCCCCTTTTCATCCGGCGACGGAGTTTCTTCGCTCCAGCCCGGGTAACGCTCGGCTTGTAACAGGGCTTCCTGGTGTTCGATGACATAGGGCGCGATCATCTGTTCGGACACCACGCCAAGCCCGTGCGTTCGAGCCGCCTGACATAGCGTGGGATGGAGGTTGCGGACGAACCCAAACAAAATGTTTGAACCAGCAAATCCCTGAGTAACCACCCAGTGCGAAAAACGTTCGCTCTGTTCCTCAAAAAACTTGACCTCGTTGGTCAGCCGCTTCTTGCTCAGCGCCTGGCGAATCATCAGCAATGGCTTGGTGCGGACTAACGACGGATCGAGTTCAGCGGAATACCGCTCTGCCATCCGGCGACCATGGCCGGAGTGAATTAGTTTGACCAGCTTCGTTAGGAGTGACTCAACCGACCCCGGACGAGTGTACCAATCGGTATACACGCGGTTGAGGATTCCGGCACGCTGGAGCGAAATAGGAACATTGTAGTGGCCACGTGCACCGTCTTGGATCACGCACACCTTTGGCTTCATCTCGAAACTCATTTCCCCACCCTTCGCAACGACGCCTTACTTCACTCACGACGCATTCCTGGCCCGGTTCCGGCGAAACGGGTCAATACATAGATGAAACCGACACCGATCAGTAAGGGATAAAGATTGATGAAACTCAGACCACGAAATGATCGAAAAATAAAGACTAGCATGCCGACTGAGAAAACCATCTGAAGGAGCCTTCCCTGGCTGTTTTGGAGGAATCGCTCACTCATCAAACAGAGCCACCCAAATAACAAGCCCCCCTCCATCACGCCCGCCAGCCCGAATCGGAAGTACCAGTCGCCGATCAGTCCCGTCGAGACAGTCGTTCCCTCCAGATCGTCTTCGGGGCGGCCGGTGATGACGGCATTGTACCATTTCCAAAGCGGATCAATCGGCTTGCCGGGCCAAAGTGCGCGAGGAATCGGTCCGTAAATGAACCGCCATGTGAGATCCGGCATTGCCATGATCGCGCCGTGTCCAGGGAAGCTGTTGTAGAAAAAGTCTTTCTGCTCCGGGATCAACTTCATACCAGCCAATCCCTCGGAGAACATCGAGTTGCCTTCGAGGTCCGTCTTGACTTCATTGAACTGTACGTTTTCAAAGCCGCCATTGCGATACGTGATTTGAATCTGCAAAATAACAAGAATCGTTAACCCCACCACACTGGCCATAACGTAGGCTTTGAAACTCCATTTTTTTAGTAATTCCGCAGCTTGGGACTGGTATTTAAGAAACACAAGGAACAGGGCGGGCATGAACATATATGCCGTTTGTCCACGTGTACCGCCCCCGAAAGCGAGTCCAACATGGATGATCCAGATCGAGAAGCACGCGATAGCGATCATCAGCCGTGGGCGTTGCAGCAGGAGGTAGAAGATTGCCAGCAAGCTTCCGATCTGACCGATCTGCTGAAGCTGTCCGAGGTATGCCCCCCAACTGGAATTGACACTTCCGGTTCGCCCTGTAGTAAAAGTCGCGCCGCCTCCTCGCCCGCCAAAAATGTCCTTGTATATCGCCACGGGTAGTGAGTCGCTGGCGAAGAACACGTACGGGATCAAGCCCACCCCAAAGGCAACGAGGATCAGCGTCAGATACAACTGGTGGGTGGCGGGCTCAGGAATGCGTGCCACGAGATTTTCCAGCCCTCGCCAGCTTGGCAAATGCAGCCCGATGACGGCGCAGAAGATGAATGTTTGGTGCAAAAACGCCGACTTGGCGATCGTGCCCGCCCCGAACAACGCGGTTCCGCTGTTAAAATTGATGAAGAACCAGTTCTTCATGTAGTCGTGGCAGAACCAAACCAGTATGCCGCCAAACAGCGTGACGCCTCCAAGCCCGAAACGCCTGGAAAAGTTCATCATTTCTTCAACGAGTTGGGCAATGCAGACGAGGATAAGTATGAGGAAGCTGACGTCCGTCAGGATCGGTATCCCGCCGGCCATGTAAGACGCGCCGGACAAAAACATGCCCGGGAGAAAGAAGAACGCCTGGTACCGGCTACGCGGCGAGAATTGCAATTCAGGCAGCGGTTGCACCTGCGGAGTGGCGTAGTCGAGATAGGGATAGTCCGAAATGGTCATGCTCGATCTCTACGGACATCGTAACCGACATGGACAAAATGCAAGACTTTCCAAACCGCCTCGACGGGGTCGGCCCGGTCCCGCCATGCCACTAGCGTGCCTGCAGAGGCCGCCTGATAACGGGATAGATTCGCGGCGGCGGTCACGTCCAGCAAGGCGTCGATCAGCAGGCCTATATCACTCGCCGGGAAAATTCGCCCGTTCACACCGTCGCGAACAAGTTCAGCCGCTGCGCCGACCGCGTCACTCGCGACGATCGCCAGCCCGGCAGCGGCCGCTTCGTTAATCACCAGCGCCCACGGCTCTATATCGGCTGGATGCACCAAAACATCGCACGCCCGGTAAACCGCGCTGACTGTTTGTTGATCGTCCAAAAACCCTGTCCACGTAACACGTTGCGCGATGGAGGCGGGCAGTGAGTCCTGTAATGATTGGTGTAGCGGACCGTCACCGACGACTACCAAATCCCAGTCCGGCCGCTGGGGGGCGAGTTGCTCGAAGGCGTTGAGCAGCAGATCAACCCGCTTCACGCCGATGAGCCTGCCGCTGTACACCAGTCGCTTTCGGCCGGCAGGCAGGTGAAACCGCAGGCGGACTTGGTCGATCTGCTCAGCCGAGATGGTACGGATCAACTCGTAGTCAGGTTCGTAGGGCATCCAGATGATCCGCTTCGGATCCGCGCCGTACTTCTCGAAATACTGCTGCCCGAGCGATCCGCAAGGCAAAATCAAGTCGCTCAGCCGAACCGCGCGGCGGACGATGCGCGATTTAATCAGCGCCTTCACGCCAGTGACGCGATCGCTGCGGATGTTGCTGTCGCCCCACAGCATCACCGGCACGCCGTGGCGATGGCAGTGCGACAGCACCTGCATGCGGGCCGCGTCGTTGTAGCCGTTGACGATCACCGCGCTCGGCCGATTCTGCTCGATCCAGCGGATGATCACCGGGCCCTGTTGCAGCGGCCGCAGGTGGGTGAACGATACCGGCTCGATCTCGGCCGGCGGGTCGATCTCCCACGGCGCGTTGCTCTTGGCGTGAGTGTAGAGGCTGAACAACCGTACGCCGGGGATTTCGTTCACGATGCGCCGATGCAGCGCGACGCGATAGGGAGGAAGTGAGTTCGCAAGAATCGCTACCCGCGGACGACCGTAGAGCGAGAGCGTTTTCTGCGCGATCCGATCCCACGTGTACCGCGCCGCGAGCGCCTTGGCGTTGCCGCTCGCGGTTTCGCGGCCGGCTGGATCGTTCAGAAATTGCAGCATCGCATCGGCGATCGCTCGTGCATCGAGTGAAACGACTTTCCCCGCGCCCGCTTCGGCGACTTCCGGAAAGTGACATTGATCCGAAATCACCACCGGCGTACCGCAGGCGAGCGCTTCGAGAATCGCGACGCTGAACCCTTCCTGCCGGCTCGGCAGGACGAACAGTGACGCATTCGACATCGCCGCGAGTTTTTCGTCGCCGTACAGCGGACCGACGCGGTCGACGCGATCCTGCAACTTCGCGGCGGCGATGCGGGCGTCGAAATCTTTCTCGGCTCCGTCTTCAGGACCAGCAACGATCAGCCGGACATTCGGATGCGCGGCGGCGACGATCGCGAAGGCGTCGGCGAGGTAGTCGAGGCCTTTTTTGGGGTGCAAGCGCGAGAGGAAGAGGATGTATGGCCCCTCTCCCCGGAGGGGAGAGGATGGGTGAGGGGGGAAACGTTGTGCGACAGTCGGCGCTGTGTGGCCGGATGTGTCGGCGGACGGGAGCGGTTCGTCGGTTGGCGTTTCTCCCCTCACCCCTGCCCTCTCCCCGCTGGGGGGAGGGAGAGAGTGTTCCGGCGGGGTAAAGCCGTTGGGGATGATTGCGCATTTTGTCCGCAGTCTCAGCGGCTCGATCAGCCGTGCTTCATCGGCGTTGAGCGCATGGATGAACATTGCCCCGTTCAAATCGCGCCGGAGGCGGAGCGCGAGATACGCCCGCTTGGCTACAGAACTTTGCGCCAGGCTCCACGGATCAAGCATGCCGTGCGGCACGAAGACGTATGGCTTGCGGAGCTTGAGCGAAATCGCCGCGGCCTGGTGCTGGATTTCTTCCCACAGCGTGTGGATATGAACGACGTCGGCTGCCGCGATCAGGCGGATGAGCGTGGGTTGAATGTCCGGATGCTTCTGAAATTTACCCGCCGCCGGGCCGATGAGTGAGACGGCGACTCCCGCCGACTGCAATTCGTCCGCCAGGGTGCGGTCCGAGTCGGGGTTGAACGTCGCGGCGACCGAAACGCGCGATCCACACTTGGCTTGCGCGATCGCCAACCCCGCAAGCGCCACCGGCGGTCCGCCGGCCTTGCGATCCAGGCTGGAGATGACATGCAGGATATTCATCGCGAGGGCGTATCGGCGTTTTGCCAGTCGCAGGCAGGCACGTTGCTAAGCGCGACGCCGCGGGCGCGGTCGGTCTTTAGCCGCTTTAGCTCGTATTTTTTTGAGACCGACAAGAACTCGTAAATCGCCAGCAGTCGGCAGAACGTGAGCCCGGCCCGGCCGTCCAAAATGCCCAAGCGCAAAAAGTAGCTATAATAAAACCGCAGGAACGGCCGGAACGGCAAATGGCGCGACAGCGCCTTCAGCTTGCGCCGACGCGACAGCGTTCGACTGCCCAGCACTTTTTCATGTCCCGCCTGCCCCGCGACTTCAACCGCCGCCTCCCAACTGCTGTAGCGGTTGTGCTTTTCGATGAACGTGGCGATATCGGGGAAGGCAAAATGCAGCATATCGTGCTGCAGGTAGCCAACCGGGCCGGTGGGAACCATGTGTTCATGCACTTCGTTATCACCCGATCCGGTATCGTCGAGCGTAGTCAGCCGCTCGTACTCACCGCAGCCGCGTTTGATCAGTCGCAGATTCCAACTCGGGTAATACCCGCAGTGGCGGAGCCAGCGTCCCATAAAAATGAACCGCCGATTGACGTAATAGCCGACGGGTTTGCCGCATTCAATCACTTGTCCGACTTCGCTGGCCAGTTCGGGCACGATCCACTCGTCGGCGTCGACGAAGAAGACCCATTTGTGTTTCAAATCCGCATGGCGGAGCGTCCAGTTCCGCTTTTTGGGCCACTTGCCGTCCCAAATAAAGTCGATCACGCGGGCCCCGTAAGCAGCGGCAATCTCGCGGGTTTTGTCCTTGCTGCTGGAATCGACGATCACCACCTCGTCGGCCCAGGTGAGATGATCGAGGCAGCGCGGCAGGTTATCGGCCTCATTCTTGGCGGGAATAACCACTGTCACGGGCACTTTCCCCTTTGCTGCACGCGTGCGAACGTCGGAGGTTGTTTGAGAAAGTGAGGTCATCCTGAATTGCGACTGACATTATATCGGCTAACCCCGCGATGGATTGTCATCACAATGCCGATAAAACGGTAGTCGCCCCGCGCCGATAACGCGAAGATTCCGCGCACCGGGCCGACCGGGCATATCATCAAGGGCTCGACCCGATCAACCATGCAGACGCCACCGCCCACACAATCCCCGACAACGCCCGAACAGGGCAACCGCTGGCCGTACTCGCCGTCGCACTATGCGGCGAGGCTGGCTTGGGGAATCGTGCGCGGAACGGTTTGGAAGCTCGCCTGGAAGCGCGTGCCCTCACTGCGATGCCTTATTCTTAAAACGTTCGGAACTAAAACCAATCTTAAGACCGAACTGGCCGGCTCCTGCCGCGTGGAAATGCCCTGGAACCTCACGCTCGGCGAGTACACCGCGATCGGCCCGCGCGTTCACCTGTATAACCTCGGCGAGATGGTCATCGGCAAACGCACGATCATCAGCCAGGACTGCTACCTCTGCGGCGGTACGCACGACTACGCCAGCCCGACCTTCGAGCTGATCCGCAGCAAAATCGTCGTCGGCGACGACGTCTGGATCGCCGCCGGCGCGTTCATCGGCCCTGGCGTGACGGTCGGCGACGGCGCGGTGATCGGCGCATGCTCGGTCGTGACGAAGGATGTGCCGCCGTGGACGGTGGTCGCGGGGAATCCGGCGAAGGTGATCAAACCAAGAGTCATGAAAGGAAAATAGTGAACGCGGAACGATGAAGTCATTCATCCGCATTCATCGTTCATACTTCATCGTTCCACATGACTGACCCCCTCTCCATCCTCCTCGTCATGGTCGACCTCTACGGCGGCGCGGGCGTGTACGCCAAAACGCTGGCGGCCGGGCTGAAGCGATTCGCAGGTCGGGCGGTCACGATCAAGTTGCTGCTGTTCCGCAATCCCGCGATCAGCGACGAAGACGCGCTGCTGTTCGATCAAGTCACCAAGCTCGATCTACCCGTGCATACCGACTGGCGACGGTCGTTCGAGACCGTCCGCGACATCCGCCGGCTCGGCGATGCTCTCGACGACATGCCTGCCGACATTACCGTGTCGATCGGCACTTATTCCAACCTGCTTGTTCCGTACGTCGCGCCCAAGCGCCGCGTGATTCTGACCGAGCACGTACACCTCAGCGGGCGATTGGCCGAGAGCAAATCGCGCGTGGTGTTGCCGAAGCTGATCCGCTGGCGGTATCCGGGGCACACGGTCGTCGTCCCCAGCCAAGGGGCGGCCGACGATTTGCGCGATCGGTACGGGCTCGACGACGTCCGCGTCATCCCGCACGGCGTGGATGCCGAGCGCATCGCCCGGCTGGCCGAGCAGACGCCGGACGATCTGCCTTCGCATCCCTTCTTCATCGCCATCGGCCGGCTCGTGCCTCAAAAGGATTACCCGACGATGCTCACCGCCTTCGCCGAGGCGCACGGCCGCGCGGTAAAGACCGATCTGCTCATCCTCGGCGGCGGATCGCAGCAGAAGACTCTGGAAGAACTGGCGAATAAGCTCGGCGTCGGTGCGACGGTGCGGTTCAAAGGACACGTCGAGAATCCCTATCCATACCTCAAACACGCGCGAGCGATCGTGCTCAGTAGCATTTACGAAGGGTTCGGCCTGGTGCTGCTCGAAGCGATGACACTCGGCGTGCCGGTCATCACCACCGACTGCCCCAGCGGCCCGGCGGAGATCATCGCCAACGGCGAGTTCGGCCTGATCGTCCCGCCCCGCGAGCCGCACCGGCTGGCCAGCGCCATGCTCGAACTGACGAGCTTCCCCGACAAGCGGCAATCGCTGATCGACAAGGCCTTGCAGCAGGCGGATGAACTCAGCCTTGAGAAAATGACCCGGCAGTATTTAGAACTGTTTGAATCTCACCCGTAGCACCAGCCGCCGGCCCGTGCGAGCAACGCTTACTCCCGATCGCGAAATCGCAGAGGCCCGAAATCCCCTACCGTGCGTCAGTCATTCACCCATGCCTCGGCGCGTTGATTACCCGCTGACCGCAAATCACCCCGCCGCTTACACTTTTCATGAAACAATCACCTTTCACGCGGAGGCGGCCATGATGAAGACGATAAAAAACGACTCGAACGACGACCTTAAGATGAACCCCGATCGCAACCCGGATGCGATCACCGGCGCGCCGGGCTCGCATCCGATCGGCACGGGCATCGGCGCCGCCGCAGCGGGCGCGGCTGGGGCGGCGATCGGATCGGCCGTCCCCGGTGTCGGCACTGCTATCGGAGCCGCAATCGGGGCGGCGATCGGCGCTGTCGCCGGCGGGTACGCGGGCAAAGGCATCGCCGAAGTCATCGATCCGACCACCGAAAACACGTACTGGCGAAACGAGTATCGCAATCGCACCTACTACGATTCGGCCCTCGATTACGATTCGGACTTCGCACCGGCGTACAAGTACGGATGGGAGTCTTTCAGCAAATACACCGGCCGCCCGGTCGACGAAGTGGAAGATCAGCTTCAAGCCGACTGGTACAACTATCGTGGTGATAGCCGGCTGGAATGGGATCGCGCCCAGCACGCCGTACGCGACGCTTGGGATCGCGCGAAAAACAAGACTGCCAATGCGCGCCCGAGCAACCAATCGACGGCCGTTCGTTCGGGCGATCCGACCTAGCCCGCGCGGCGTTCAAAAGAAATTCTCTTCTCCAGCCGGGAAGGGTGATGCGTCACCCTTCCCGGCTGTTTTCTTCAACTCTCGCGCTTCGGTTGCGGATCGCCGAACCGTGCCACACAATGTTGGTATGGCCATCGAGTGGAAACAACTGCATGGTGACGCATTCGTCGGCGCGAAAGTGCTCGTCACCGGCGGCGCGGGTTTTATCGGTTCACACCTGTGCGAAGCGCTCGGCAAACTCGGCGCGAAAGTCCTCGCCTTCGATGATCTGTCCGGCGGGTACGAATCCAACCTGGCGGGCATGGCGGGCGTGGAGATGGTTAAAGGCTCGATCCTCGATAACGCCGTGCTGTCCAAATCAATCGCCGGCTGCAAATACGTGCTGCATCAGGGAGCGCTGGGATCCGTTCCTCGATCGGTTGCCGAGCCGCGGTTGTTTCACGACGTGAACGTTACCGGCACGCTGAATGTGCTGGAAGCGGCCCGGGCAGCCGGCGTGTCGCGCCTGGCTTTTGCTGCCAGCAGCAGCGCGTACGGCGACAGCGAAACGCTGCCCAAGATCGAAACCATGCCCACGCACGCCAAGAGCCCGTACGCCGCGAATAAAATCGCCGATGAAGCCATGATGAGCGCTTACGCCTCGAGCTACGGGCTGGATACCGCGAGCCTGCGTTACTTCAATATCTTCGGCCCGCGCCAGAGCGCGAACAACGCATACGCCGCCGTGATCGCCGCTTTCGCCAAGGCGCTGCTGGCCGGCGAGCGCCCGGTGATTTACGGCGACGGCGAGCAGTCGCGCGATTTCACGTACATCGATAACGTCGTCCACGCGAACCTGCTGGCGCTGAAAAGCCCGCGCCCGATCGGCGGCGCGGCGATCAACGTCGCCTGCGGCCGGCGCATCAGCGTCACGCAGCTTGCAAACAAAATCGCCGAAATCGTCGGCCGCCCGGAGCTGACGCCGATCTACAAACCCGAACGCGCCGGCGATGTGAAACATTCACTGGCGGATCTGTCGCGCGCCAAGACGCTGCTCGGTTACGACCCGATCACCCACTTCGATGACGGTTTGGCGAAAACGATGGCGTGGTATCGGGAACAGAATAAGAATTAGCCACAGATGAACACAGATCAACACAGATAGGAAAAAGCGAAGCGATGACGCGCCAGAATCACCAAATGCGCCAGCTAAAATAGATCGTGCTTCGCTCATTTACTTTGTCGATACTTGGCGGTTTTAGCGCATTGGATTCTGATCTGTGTTCATCTGTGTTCATCTGTGGCTAAATTCTTCCAAAAACGCGGTTTTCTCAAACGGCTTGATTTTCCCTGAAATACGCGTATAGTTTGGTCTCACATGATACTAAACGCCGTTCCATTCCGTTGTCATCCCCTCACGCAGGGCCGCATCTGTTCGATGCGACACACGCTCTGTATGTGGTCGAAATCGGTGTAGACCGAACGACCCGTCCCCGATGAACATTCTGTGAACATTCTGTGAATATTCTGTGAACATTTTGTGAATATTCTGTGAACATTTTGTGCGAGCTGGTTTGAATCGCTCGCTGATCTGATCTTAAAACAAACACTGTAAGTATTAGCCTCAGCCGATGATCGGCTTGGCTTCTGAAGGAACCGAACATGAGCACTTTCACCATTGAGCAACGCAACACACTGACTTTCGACGACCTCCTCGCGGGTGAAAGCCGCGTCTTTGCGAATCTTGATTCCACCTACGACCGCGGCCTGCGCGCTGGTCAGGCCAACGCATTGCGCGACCACTTGGCGGCCATTGTGGCTGCGGCGCAATCGCACATCGCACGCCGGCCGGGCGATCGCAACGCGGTGCTTACTTTTGTGGGATCACTGCAAAAAGTATTGGTTGATGAAGTAGAAGTCGTTAGCAAGGACCGCAAAGACCCTTTTGAATATGACGGCGGATTGGGAATCTGATTCGGGACAGGGGTCCGCCGTCGAAAGTCTTCCCGATGACGGCAGAACTGCGTGCGCGAGTGAGCAAATTCCGTCAAAACAGATGAGCCGCGATCGATGGTAAGCGTCCTGACAGACGCAGACTTCGTTCGCGGCTCAGTTGTTATTGCGTGCTGCGTCGGACACGATGATTAAGCCGCCATCGCGCGGATCGTGTTGCTGCTCTTGGTCGTGAACGACGAGATCGACGACGGCTCGATGATCCGGTTCAGTTCGGCGTTGATCTCGTTCTGAAGCTGGCGAAGTTCTTCTTGCAACTTGGTTCGCTGGGCCGACAGGGTGGCGAATTGCTCCTCGACGCGCTCCAGCAACGCCGCCTTGGCATGGGCTTTCTGGAACAAAGTGGCGACGGCCGACGATTCTTTGGTTGTGTTATCCTGCGACATGTCTGAATCCTGTTGTAAGGTTGAGCGACCCTACCTCATTCGACATTGCGACGGGGTTTTCTTTTGATTTTTTGGTGCGAGCGTGCGCGGCCTGATTATCGGACTTCGGGCATATTTCGGCGCAATTACTGGCCGCTGAAGCGGCCAGTCCGGAGGGGTGTTTGCTAGTCTGCGTATTTTTTTCGCAGGCGGCCGCTCAGGCGTAGCATCAGCTGGACGCGCTCAAACTCCGCGAGCCAGTCGGCCAATGTGGCGGCGACTTCATCCTGATCCGGGGCGGCGATTCCGATCGGGCAGGACGCGCCTAGCTGCTTGCGGGCCAGAGCCCGGTAACGGTGGATCGTGCGATCTCCGTACACGCCGCACGGTTCAAAATCCTCGGCCATGAAGCTGGCGACGGGCACGCGGTCGCCGGCGTTGATGCGGATCATCTCGGCCAGGTCTCGGTTCTGGTCGCGATCGCAGATGCGAAGGTGAATCTTGCCGGGATTGGCTTCGGCGACCCGCTGCTGCAGCGGGCACTGCTGGACGCAATCGCCGCACCAAATGCCGCTGACGATCAGCACGTTCATTTCCCGAGTAAACCCGCCAAGCAACTCCTGCTGCGCCGGCGTGGTGTGGGCGACATCGTACACCTGCTTCCACCGACGTTGTTGCTCTTCGGTGCCGGTGAGAACGTACTGATCGTATGGCAACGCGGCGGCGAATTTCTGGGAGAGAAAAGTGGAGTTCATGCCCGGATCATAGGGCGCGGCCGACACGCGATCTAGTTGAAGCTCTTGGCCGATGGAATAGCGCTCTACGCCGAAACGATGTGATCGCGCCGGCCAGTTACGTTTTTCAGAGCGTTGCGCGTGTCGATGATCAGCTTTGAATGATCCGCCACGAGCTGCCAGTCGTACGCCTTGTGGTGCGTGGCGATGACGACGCAGTCGTAACTCTGTAGCGACGCGGCCGTCAGGTGAACGCTCGACATGCCGAGATCGTACTTGCGCATTTTGTGCGTGCGGGCGACGTGCGGGTCGTTGTAGTCGACGTGGGCGCCGAGCGCATCCAGCTTTTCGATCAGCTCGAAGCTCGGGGATTCGCGGATGTCGTCGATGTCGGGTTTGTACGCGAGCCCTAGGATCAGAATCCGGCTGCCCTTGATCGCAAGCGACCGCTCGTTCATCGCCAGCGTCAGCCGGCGGATGACGTAGTCGGGCATGGCGTGGTTGATTTCGCCGGCCAGTTCGATGAAGCGTGTCGGCATGCCGACTTCGCGGGCTTTCCACGTGAGGTAGAACGGGTCGATCGGAATGCAGTGCCCGCCGAGCCCGGGGCCGGGGTAGAACGCCTGGAAGCCAAACGGCTTGGTGCTGGCGGCGGCGATGACTTCCCAGACGTCGATGTCCATCGCCGTCAGCAGCATCTTCATCTCGTTCACCAGCGCGATGTTGACGGCGCGGTAGATATTTTCCAGCAGCTTGGCGCTCTCGGCCACTTCTGCACTGCTGACGAGTACGACTTTTTCAATCGCGTGGCGGTAGAGCGCAGCGGCAATTTCACCCGAAGCGGCGTCGATCCCGCCGACCAGTTTGGGGATGTTGCCCGTCGTAAAATCTTTGCGCCCGGGGTCTTCGCGCTCGGGGGAGAAAGCGAGAAAGAAATCCGTCCCGAGCTTCAACCCGCGGGCCAGCAGTCGCGGCAAGATGACTTCGCGCGTGGTGCGCGGGTAAGTGGTCGATTCCAGCACCACCAACTGCCCCGGCCGGATGGTGACTGCGATGTCGTCTGCGGTTTTGATCACGTAACTGAGGTCCGGCTCCAGATGCTTCCCCAGCGGCGTGGGTACGCAAATGACGATCGCATCGCACTCGGCCAGCCGCCGGCTTTCGGTGGTGACTGAAAAAGGGGCACCGGTGAGCAGATCGCGCGTCAGCTCATCGCCAAGATGTTTGAGGTAGTTCTGCCCCTCGCTAAGGGCGGTGATCTTCGCCGGGTCGACATCGAAGCCGATCGTGGCGAATCCCGCCCGATGGAACGTCGCCAGCAACGGCAGGCCGACATAGCCGAGTCCGATCACGCCCACGACCGCCGATTTGTCCTGAATCCGAGTAAGCAGCGACATTTACGTCATTGTGCCACGAAACCGGCGGGATGGAAAATCTGGTTATTTTCTTGACGAATTTAACCGATGTTGTAACATGTTATAACGTTCGTATTATAGGAGATCACAATGGTAAAGCTGACTGTTCGGAAAATCGGGAATTCGCTGGGTGTCATCCTGCCGCAGGAGGCGCTGTCGCTGTTGAATGTCGAGGAAGGGGCGCAGCTCAACCTCACCGGCAGCCCGGACGGTGCGCGTCTGACCACCACAAATCCGGAATTCGATCGCCAAATGGCGATCGCGCAAGACCTCATCCGGCGATATAGCGACACTTTGAGAGAACTCGCCAAATAATCAAGGGGCCACACATGCGTGACGATCCAATCTGGCTCGATTTAGATACGCTGCTCGCGGTCCATGAAGACCTGCTACGCCGATTCGGTGGTTCTGCGGGGATTCGTGACCACAACTTGCTGGAGTCCGCGCTCGGCCGGGCACGCCATCAGTTCGCTTATGGTGACACTGATCTGTGCGCGCTGGCCGCGTCGTACGCCAACGGAATTGTGAACAATCATCCGTTCATAGACGGAAACAAGCGCACAGGCTTCGTAGCAGCCGGTATGTTTCTGGAACTGAACGGCCAACGCCTGACCGCATCTCCCGCAGATGCGGTAGTGATGACGCTCGGGCTGGCTGAAAAATCGATCAAGGAAGCCGGCTACGCCCAATGGCTGCGGGACAACACCAAACCGCAGCCTTAGCGGCGTTGCATTTTATACGCCTGCGCGTAGATTGGTTCGCTCCAAAGGACGCACATGACCACGTTATTCCCGCTCGCTGAAACCCTCGACCCCCGCTACGCCTGGGCGCCGGTTCTACTGTTGCTGATCATCGGGATCGGATTCGCCGTCGGAAACGTGGTCCTGTCGCTCATCGTCGGCCCCCGGCGCGACGGGCCGATGAAATCGACCACGTACGAAAGCGGCATGATGCCGATCGGCGATACCCGGCAGCGGTTTAACGTCCGCTTCTATATCGTCGCGATGATCTTCCTGGTGTTCGACGTCGAAATCGTCTTCTTCTATCCCTGGGCCACGATTTTCGCCCCAGCCGTCCAGCAAAACGGCCGCGGGTTTGTCAGCGCTTTGCTGCTCGGAGAACTACTGGTGTTCGTCGTCGTTCTACTCGTAGCCTACTTCTACGCATGGGGTAAAGGCGTATTCAAGTGGGACTGAATCGCTGCGGCTGTCCTCGCTACGATCTTTCAGCCAACTTGTAACCGATTCCCGCTTCAACCCCGCGCGTTCCATCGTGTATAAAACGGTGCGTATTCTGGTCTTAACCCGGGCGAACCGTTTTGCACGCGACCTTGCCACCCTCTGATCGAATGGAAGCCATCGCATTACTCGGCGATGAAGGCCCGTTCCTCGAACCGGTCCAGCCCCATCGGCGGAAAATCCCCTGGCACCTGATTGCAGTGTTTGTGCTCACGGTGCTGGCCGGTGTCAGCCGATTCGTTTCGCTCGATCGGCCGGGGATTTGGATCGATGAAGCCAGCACTTTCCGACGGGTCAGCGGCACGTACGATCAGATGCTCGACACGCTGGAGTTCGACTACTTCGGCCCGCTGTTCTACTCGATCGAGTGGACGATCCGGCAATTCCATGTGCTCAACCCGTGGTTTTTGCGATTGGTCCCCGCCATCGCGGGCACGCTCATGGTACCGGCGATGTATTTCCTCGCCCGGCAACTCTGCTCCATCCGCACGTCGCTGGTGACGGCGCTGCTCACGCTCTGCTCGGCGTTCATGATCAACTACGGCCGCGACGCCAAAATGTACATGACGTTCTGGCTGTTCGCCGCGCTATCCGCCGGAACATTTTTCTGGTGGCTGCGGACGCGCACGTGGACGGCGTGGCTTGCATGGATCGCCGCAAGCTGCGCGATGATGGGCCTGAACCCGTGGGGCGCGGTCGTTCTCGTCTTCACGCCGTTGTGGATGCTGACCGCCCGCAAGGTCCATTGGGTCATGGGGATCGGGCTGATCGTCGGCTTGTCGGTCATCGCCACCGGGCCGGTCGTTTACTACACGCAGTTCAACAAGTGTTGGGACCGAACAGCCGAGCGCGGGGAATTTGGCGGCATCAACTGGCTCGGAATCCGCAACCGCGGGGCCGACGCGACAGACCTGATTCAGGATTCGGCGGCGGCGTTTTACTTCAAGTTCACGTTCCTGCAGGAAACCGATGCTGCCCATGTGGAAGCCCCGCGCTATATTCTGTCGGCCACGATCGTCGCGCTAACAGCGATCCTCGCGCTACTGACGGTCGGCCTGCTCCCTTGGCGCAAAGCGAGCGACTCCGTCGCGCCATCCGCCCCCGAGCCGTGGTGGCGGCCGGCGCTGTGGCTGGGGACTTGGATCGTCGTTCCGTGCTACCTGTTTTACTGCATCTCGATCCGTCATCCGCTCGCGCCCAAAGATTGGGCGCTGACGCTGCACGCATTCATCGGTTTTCACTGGCTGGGGCTGACCTTGCTCATACTCGGGTCAGCCGTTGCGATCAGCTTTTTCCCGCGCGTGCAGCTCGGTGTGCTGGTCGGTTGGATACTCCTGGCAGCAGCACTGCTTGTTTACGTACTGGCCACGCCGGCAGTAGGCAACTCGCTTCGGTCCAGCACGATCATCAACACCTGGCTCACGCTGCTGTTCGATTGGCGTATGGCCTGGCCGACGCTCGTACTCTTGCCCGCCGTCGCCATCGCCCGCTCGGCCCCGACATTCCGCCTGCGCGCGTTCCACCTGCTGATGGCCGCTGCGATCGCCATCGGGCTGTACTTCGTGCTTAGCCAAATGCACGCAATCTGCACCGCCGCCATTGAGGAAATGATTCGGCACGGCGTGACGCCGTCCTCAATCTGGATCCCCCGCTACCTCGGCTTCATCTGGCCGGCGGTGGCGATCGTGACGGCGTCGCTGCTGATGCGATTACCGGTCTGGCCGCTGCGATGGTCGGCGGTCTTGGCATTTTGCGCGATCAACCTGTTTATCGCCTGGCATCGCGTGTTCGACTCAACCGAACCGCCGCTCGACCGGATCGTCGCCGACATCTATGCAAGCAAAGGCATGCAGTCGACCGTTCGCACGTTCATCGACGCGGTCGAAACGCGCGGCGGGCCCGGCGCGGGCGTGCTGATGTACGGCGTGGGGCCGTACTACGCCTACAACAGCCGGGCCGACCTGTCGTTGTCACCGCGTTTCGTGCTTCACTGGCACAGTTTCTACTTGCCATTCCCGAACCTGACCGTCTCGCCGAACATGATCGGCTACACCGTCCGAAACAGCACGCACGTCACCCGAGTGATTGCGTGGGAACCGTTCTACCCCCCGCCGACCACGCCGGCCGATGAGGATTTCGCGCCGCCTGATCCCAACGAGCCCGACCGAATCAAACGCCGGCTCGGCGCGGATTGGAAGCTGGAGCGGGAAGAGATCTTCCCCGTCCGATATCACTGGAGTTGGGGCGAGTTGTATCTCTATAGAAGGCGCGAGTACGTAAAATCCGCGCCTCTGCAAGCAACCCCCGCCTCGACCACCCGGCCTGCCCAATAGCCGCGATGGAATCGTGCGTCATTCCGGTTGTTGGCGACTGCGTCATTGGGGAACTCGACCGTACCACGGGCCTCCGGCCCGTGCGGGCGATGCGGAATAGCCAGGAACATTCATTTTCTCCCTTTCGCACGCCACCGGCACGGGCCAGAGGCCCGTGGTACGATCGAGCTTCTCAAAATGCACCATTACCGGCGATTGGAGCGCGTCGCTTTTTTCCCGACTTCGTACTAGAATTTTCAATCATGCTGGATACACAAACACTTCCCGACAACGTGCTGACGCTTCAGCTCAAGAAAGTCGTCAACTGGGCCCGCCGCAGCTCGCTGTGGCCGATGCCGTTTGCGACCGCCTGTTGCGGGATCGAACTGATGGCGACCGCGTCCAGCCGATACGATCTTGCCCGGTTCGGCGCTGAAGCCATGCGGTTCAGCCCCCGTCAAAGTGACCTCATGATCGTCGCCGGCCGGGTGACTATTAAAATGATGCCCGTCCTCCAGCACATCTACCAGCAGATGGCCGAGCCCAAGTGGGTCATCAGCATGGGCGCGTGCGCGAGCACCGGCGGGGTGTTCGACGCGTACGCCACCGTGCAGGGCATCGACCAGTTCATGCCGGTGGATGTGTACGTCCCCGGCTGCCCGCCGCGCCCGGAAACGCTGATCGAAGGCATCATGGCGATCCAGCGCATCATCGACGCCGACGGCCTCCCCCCGGCTGGCAAACGCCGCCCGCTGCAGCTCGCCGTCGAACCCAGCTACAGCCCGAACGCCCAGCCTGTCCCGATCACCCTAGGCGGACGCCCCCTGTAACCACCCTTCCGGACTGGCCGCTTCAGCGGCCAGTGGACTCACCAAATACCTTTCGCCCCACAGCACCCCCGCGCGTTACACTAGCGCCATGTCCCGCCTGATCGCCAAAATCCTGCTCACCGTCTTCATGATCCCCTTCGCGACGATCGTGTACATGGTGTCGTTCGTCGTAATGGAACGAAGTCTTCGGTTCACTGGATCCTACTATGGCAACCGATACGAGTTGTTTGTGCTCTGCGGCCTATTGACCTGGGCGGTGATCGCACTCTATTGGCTTTTGATCTGGCGGGGACAGATCAAATGGACCTCGCCGCGCATTTCTCTGACAGTGCTCTCCGCAATCGTGTGTGCGGCGGCCAGCGTTGTCTTTGCGAAGTTACTGAATCTACTCGTTCGCGAAGAGATATTTAGCGCATTCGTCGCCAGCGTGCTATGCCCGGTGCTCTGGCTCATCTCCACCGTTTTCGTCTGGCGAGAATCCGCCGAAGAACGCGCCGGCCGCGTCGCCGGCGGCGATGAAACCGCCCTGACCTGCCCCGTCTGCGGTTACAACCTGACCGGCCTGTCCGAACCGCGCTGCCCCGAGTGCGGGACGAAATACACCTTGAGCGAACTGTTCGCCAGGCAACCCCGCCGGGCGATGGCGGCACAGGATGACGAAGTATCCAACTGATGTCGGCCGCTTTCGGGTAGGACAGACATTCCTGTCTGTCACGCGGCGATGTACGCCTCGACCCGTACTTTTCTCGGGAACGGTTGCTACGGACGGATGAGTACATCCGCCCGTGACAGACAGGAATGTCTGTCCGGCCGAAGATGATGCATCCTTCGGCATCCGCGGCGTATAATTGAAGATGATGACGACCCTCCCCACCGCATCATGGCGTAACCGATCGCCGGGCGATCTGTCGATCGAACTGCCCGAAGTTCACGCAACGCCTGTCGCACCGGCGGTCGACAGCGCGAAGCGTTCGTTCCTCGACTGGAGCCGCTTAACGCTGAAAGAGCGAGCCGATTTACTCCGCACCGCGCAATCCAATATCGCCGCCGACAAAGACGAACTCGCCAAGGGCATCGCGCTCGAAACCGGCAAGCCGCTGCGCGAGGCGATCGGCGAAGTCGGCGCGGTCATCGCCAAGTTCGATCTGACGATCGCCGACGCCGAGCGGTATCTCGCCATCGAACAGCCGGCTGACAATCCGCACCCGGCGTGGGTTCGGCGGATCGCGCGAGGGCCGGCGGCGGTCGTGGGGCCGTTTAATTTCCCGATCCATCTGGCGCACGGCGCGATCGTAGCGCATCTGATCGCGGGCAACACCATCGTCTTCAAACCTTCCCCGTTGGCGGCCAACGTCGCTGCGCGATACGCGCAACACATGATCGCCGCGCTGCCGTTAGGCGTGTTCAACCTCGTGCAGGGTGGCGGCGAGGAAGGCAAAGCCGTCTGCGTGCATCCGGACGTGCGGGCGGTCTGCTTCACCGGGTCAGTCCCGGTCGGCAAGATGCTCGCGAAAGAACTGGCCGGCGATTTGGGGAAGGACGTCGCGCTCGAACTCGGCGGGAAGAACGCCGCGATTGTGTGCGCCGATGCCGACGTGCCCCTCGCCGCCACCGCGATCGCCGACGCCGCCTGCCTGACCGCCGGGCAGCGGTGCAACGCCACCAGCCGGGTGATCGTGCAAAAGGCGGTTTTGCAGCCATTTTTGGATGAATTAGCCCGATCCATCGCCCGCTACCAGCCGGCCGACCCGTTGCTGCCGGAAACTCTGCTCGGGCCGGTGATTTCCGACCCGGCGTACCGTCGCTACACACGATTCATCGAAGATCGGCAGGTCGAATGGCTCATCCCCGGCTGCGCGTTAGGAGAAGCGAGCGGAAAGAAAGGCCACTACGTCCGCCCGGCTGTCGCGCTGCTGCGCGATTTGCATTCAACCACGCCGTTGATGACGGAAGAAACCTTCTCCCCGATCCTCGTCGTGATCGTTGCCGACGATGATGACCACGCGCTGAGCATCGCCAATAATTCTCCTTACGGATTGACCGCATCGATCTTCACGCGATCGAGCGAGCGCTTCTGGAATTACGCCGACGGATTGGAAGTCGGCAACGTGTACGCGAATCTTCCGACGACGTTCAGCCCCAGCACACTCCCCTTCGGCGGCCTGCGCGACAGCGGCAACGGCCGGCCCGGCGGACGCGCGTTCGTGCGATTCACCACTCAGGAACAAGCGGTGCAAGTCGCAAAAGACACGCTGTCGCAAAAATAATTTGCGATGAACTTCACGACGCCAAGCGCGCCAAGACCAGTTCCAAAAGCGCGGAACGCATCGCGTCTGACTTTAATATCAAAATACAAAAAGTGATTTCGGCCTCGGAGCCGCCGAGACAAAACAAGTTCACGCTTGGCGTTTGTTCCTCGGCGCTCTTTGCTACTTGGCGTTGATTCCTCACCTCATCGCGCTGCGCCGATGCCCAAAAAAATTCAACGGAGATTAAATAATCATTGACTCATTTTTTAATAAGACATATCTTTGTTTATGAGAAAGGAGGTGACTTACGCTTATGGCAAAGAAAGCCGCTAAGAAAGCCACGAAAAAGAAGACCACCAAGAAGAAGGGTAAGTAACCCTCTTCGAGCCGAGCGCGTGGCTCCTACACGAGACGCTTGGCTCATCTGGTCAGTAGCCTTTAACAGTCACCTTTTTAGTTTTGGACCTTGGCTCCAACTTAGGTCACGAAACAACAAGAAACCTTCCCCAGCCACGGCGGAAGGTTTCTTTTTTTGCGCCTGAATCCATGCGACGCAGAGGCACACCGAGGCGCAGTGACACAGAGCAATGCACAGAGGAAAAACAAAAAAGAACGCTCTGTGCTGATCTCTGTGTCTCTGTGCCTCTGTGTCGCATGGATTCAGGCTTGTAATTCCCCGAATTTCAGCGAAAATCCGGCGAGACACGGAGGTCAGCTATGCGGATTATCGCTCTGATGAATCAAAAAGGTGGAGTCGGCAAAACCACCACCACGGTCAACCTCGGTGCCGCACTGGCCGAGGCCGGTAAGAAGGTTTGCCTCATCGACCTTGACCCGCAGGCTCACCTCACCATCAATTACGGCGTCGATCCGGACCCCTCGCAAGTTTCACTCTACGATGTTCTGATCGAAGACCGCGGCTTTCTTGAAGCGGTCATGAAGGTTCAGGAAAATATCGCGCTCGTCCCCAGCAGCATTGACCTGGCCGCCGCGGAGGTGGAACTGGTTACCAAGCTCGGTCGCGAGTTGCTGCTCCGCAAGAAGATCGAAGCCGCCAAGCACGATTTTGATTTTATTCTGCTCGACTGCCCGCCGTCGCTGGGCTTGCTGACGATCAACGCGCTGGCCTGTGCCAGTGAGGTCATCATCCCGATGCAGCCGCACTTCCTGGCGCTGCAGGGGGTGGCCAAACTGCTGGAGACGGTGCAGTTGGTCAACCGCCGAATGAATCCGAAGCTCAAAGTCAGCGGCATTGTGCTGACGATGTTCGACAGCCAGACCAAGTTGACGCAGGAAGTGATGAACGAGCTTGAGAACTTCATCGAAGCCGCCGCCGGCAAGCAGTTGCCGTGGGCGGAAGCGAAGATTTTCGACACCAAGATCCGCCGTAACATCAAGCTGGCTGAAGCGCCGAGCTTCGGGCAGACGATCATTCAGTACGGCTCGCATTGCCCCGGTGCGCAGGATTACCGCAGTTTGGCGATCGAGCTGATGGAAATGCCCGCGTCAACAATGCCAGTGGCGGTGCCAGTGACGGTCGCCGCCGCGAAGCCCGCGATCGCGCCCGCAAAGCCGCAGTCAGCCAAGCCAGTGCCGGTTGCCACGACCAAGCCTGTCGACCCGACCAAACTCGTCGCCGGCAAGACGCCCGTGAGCGTGACCATCCCCGAAGCCGCCAAGCCCGCCGGTACGCCGGGTGGCGAAGTGGCGGCGTAGCCTGATCCTTTGGTCGTCTCGCGATCGCGCTTAAGATAAGTCTATGGCCAATCCCCCGCTCCATGCCCCTTGGCGGATGCAGTACATCCGTGCCCTCGACAAATCAGACGACGGCAAGTGTTTCATGTGCGAAGCCGCCGCCGCGACGACCGTCGCCGAGCGTCGCGATCGGCTGGTGCTGTGGATTACCGACCACTCCGTCGTCATCATGAACCGCTTCCCGTACACCAACGGCCACATCCTAATCTCGCCCAAAGCCCACAAGGCCGACCTGGAAGACCTCACCGATGACGAACTGCTCGACCTGCATAAGCAAACCGCAGTCGTGATCCTGATGCTCAAGCGGGCGGTGAGCGCCCAAGGCATGAACGTAGGCATCAACCTCGGCCGCTGCGCCGGTGCGGGCGTGCCGGGGCATTTGCATCAGCACGTGGTTCCGCGCTGGGCGGGGGATACCAACTTCATGTCGGTGATCGGGGAAGTGCGCATCGTCCCGCAGGCGATCGCGCAGCTGTATGAGGAGTTATTGAAAGTGAAGGCGGAGCTGTAATACGGCTTCGCCCTGAATCTTGTGCGCGTTCGGCGCTTGTTCGGTAGCGCGATTCGTTCGTTCATGCGATGCTCCCTGCACTCGTGCAAGGAGGCAGGTCTTGGTCATCGCGTTTCATGAACCCGAGGATGAGGTTCG
>JBBROD010000034.1:0-44671 GCA_038229715.1 Tepidisphaerales bacterium
CCGACAGGATCACGCCGGGCATGATCGGCAGGGGAATTTCGACGTTGTAAAACTTCATTAGCGCCCGCAGCGTGGCGCACATGATCGCGCTGCTGCCGCTCATGCCGACCAGCCGGGGAATATGAGTATCAAACTTCAGTTGGAAATTTTTATCCAGCGGCAAGTGGGCGTGGTGGGCGGCGGCGTAGTCGTAAAACTTCTTCACGATCGATTTCATCAGCCGCATGCCGCCGTAGTAGCCGTGAAGTTTCACATCCCGCATGAACGCGGCGACCGAGTCGTAGCAGGCGAAGTCAGTTTCGTCGGGAAGAATCTCAAATTTATCGGATTCGGTCAGCGTGACCGACGCCTTGAACTGACGGATCACAAAGGCGATGGTCTTGCCGTGGTATCCGTCCGAAGGATTGCCAACCAGTCCGGCCCGGGCGTATGCGTGTGTGACGATGGTCATAATCGAACCAATTCCCCAAGACGACAAAGGAATTATCGGCCACGGGCGAGCCTTGGATGAGTGATTGCGGGTTGTTTGTGGACGGTTGGGCGTCGGTTTTTTCAGGACCGATATTGATCCGTCCAACCCACAACAATCAACCCACAACACCCGTTTTTTAAGCCACCGCGGCCGTGATTTTCTTCGCCGCATCGGTCAGGTCGGTCGCGGCGATCAGCGTGGGCAGATCGGCCTTGGCGTTTTTCAGAATCTCGCGAGCCTTTTCCACGTTCGTGCCTTCAAGACGGACGACGACGGGCACTTTGAAGCCGATTTTATGGCCGGCCTGTACGAGTGCGTCAGCGATCAGATCGCACTTGGCGATGCCTCCGAAGATGTTGACCAGAATGCCTTTGACGTTCGGGTCGGACAGGATGATTTCAAACGCCTCAACAGCCGCCTCGCTGGTGACTGATCCGCCGACATCGAGGAAGTTCGCCGGCTCAGAGCCGTGCAGCTTGATGATGTCCATCGTCGCCATGGCCAGCCCGGCGCCGTTGACGAGGCAGCCGATCTTGCCATCCAGCGCGATGTAGTTGAGGTTGGCCTTCTTGGCCCGCACGTCGAGCGGTTTTTCCTGCGACTCGTCGGCCATCGCCACCAAATCGTTATGGCGAAAGAGGGCGTTGTCGTCAAAGTTAAACTTCGCATCGAGCGCCAGCATCTTGCCGTCCGTGGTAATTACCAGCGGATTGATTTCAACCAGCGAGGCGTCGGTTTGATAAAACGCTTTGGCGAGGTTGTTCATGATCTTGGCGGCTTCGTTGGCCTGCTTGTCGCGGAAGCCGAGCCGGAACGCGATCTCACGGGCTTGGTAGCCTTGCAGGCCCAGCATGGGGTGGAGCGGCACTTTGATCAGCTTGTCAGGGTGCGTTTTGGCGACTTCTTCGATATCCATGCCGCCCTCAGCGCTGGCGATGAGCGTGGCGGTGTTGCGGGCGCGATCGACGGTAATGCCCAGGTAATATTCCTTGGCGATCTCAACGCCCGGCGCAATGATCAGCACGCTGACGGGAACGCCTTCCGGCCCGGTCTGGTAGCTGGTCATGCGGTGCGTGAGCATGAACTTTGCCGCCTCGCGGGCTTCGTCGGCGGACTTCACGAGCTTCACGAACCCGGCCTTGCCGCGGCCGCCGGCGTAAACCTGGGCTTTTACCACGCACATCGGCGATTTGAACGTTTTGAACGCTTCAGCCGCCTCGTCAGGCGTACGAACGACTTCGGCCGGCGGAACTGGAATGCCGGCGGCGGTGAGGATTTGACGGGCCTGATACTCGTGAATTTTCATAGTCGCCAGAGCATAGCGGAAAATAAATTGACGGTCGATGGTAGCGGCCTTAGCTTGTCCCGAGCAACGGATTCCCCGAGATCGGATCGTATTTTGAGCAATCTTCCCGCCATCGTCCTCCTATCCGGCGGCTTGGACAGCACGACCTGCCTGGCCATCGCACACGCCGAAGGATTTTCGCCGATCTACACCATGGCGTTCGACTACGGCCAGCGTCACCGCCATGAACTGCTCGCAGCGGCGAAGCTGTCTAAGCAGATGGGCGCCGTCGAGCATCGCCTGATGAAGATCGACCTCCGCCAATTCGGCGGCTCGTCCCTGACAGCCGACATCGCCGTGCCGAAAGACCGCAGCGACAGCCAGATGTCCACCGGCGTGCCGATCACGTACGTGCCCGCCCGCAACACGATTTTCCTGAGCTACGCGCTTGCCTGGGCGGAGGTGCTGAACTGCGATCACGTCTACATCGGCGTCAACGCGTTAGATTACAGCGGCTACCCCGACTGCCGCCCGGAGTTTATTGCGAGCTTCCAGCAGACGGCGAGACTCGGCACGACACGAACGGCATTCACCATCCACGCGCCATTGGTGCATCTGACCAAAGCCCAGATCATTCTGCAGGGCGTTGCGCTCGGCGTCGACTATGGCCAGACCCACAGCTGCTACGATCCCACGCCGGACGGCCTAGCGTGCGGGCATTGCGATTCATGTATATTGCGCAAAAAAGGATTCGCCGAGGCAGGCGTGAAGGATCCAACACGGTATTCTATGGCTTAGGCAACTCCGGTTCGCCGGTCAGAATGTACCAGTTGTGGCGAGCGGATTCGATTTGACCCACTGCAGATGAAAGACGCCTTGCCTCTGCGACCAGCCGCTGGCGGAAGATGGTTTGGTCGATCAATGGCCAAGCTTGCCGATTGTCGTCCAGATCTTTAGTCCGGCGGCTGAAAAGCTTACCAACCAGAACGTCGATTGGATCGACGCGCATCACCGTTGTTTTGCCAAACACACCCACGGAACGCACGCGCTCATTCCATCCGGCGGGCAAATAGTGCGACTGAAAATGTGTCAGTTTAAGCCCGTAGCGGGAACACAACTCAGCCAGTAGTTCGTGCTCGCCCCGGAGTGTCGCTGGGATTTCATCCACCAGATCGACGTCGTCGGTGTGGCGCGTGATAAGGGCGTCGATCATTAATGTAAGAGAACCGCCGATGATGAATGTTGTGGGAGTTGCAACGCGCGTTCCCAGTTCGCGAAGCATCTGCAGGAGATAGTTCGGGTCGGTGGCGTCCACGATTCGATCTCCGAGTGTGAAAAAACCTTCTTGGATGTCATTCGGCGAGTTTGGATGGTTCTGCTTTGGGAAGTCCATTGCCAGGAGTCGGCGATTTAGTCCGCCTGAGCCCCAATGCTGCTCCAGTGCGGCCAATCCGTCCCGGATGAGCAATCTGGATCGAGTATCCAGATTCTTGCCGCTGGCCGTCTCGCGTAATGACAGCAAGAACTGCCTTGCATCGATCGGCCCGCCGGTGCGGATAAGTTGCCAAGCGTCTTGGACGGGAAGCATGTCAGCATCATACCGCGAGACTGACTCACAGTCGCGGGAAAACGCCGGGTTGGCCGCTGGCGAACTGCATCCGTTCCATCGGCAGGCCGAAGACTTGATCCAAAAGTTTTGGCTGTAGCACGTCATCGGCAGTGCCGTGGGCGGCGATTATGCCTTCGTTCATCAGCAATAGCTCGTCTGCAAATGCGGCGGCGAGGTTCAGGTCGTGGCTGGCCATCAACACACCCAGCTGCCGCTCGGCGGCGAGGCGTTTGAGGAGTTGCAGCAGTTCGACTTGGTATTTGAGATCGAGATGCGTCGACGGTTCGTCGAGAAGCAGCGCACGCGGCTCTTGTGCAAGGCAGCGGCCGACGAAGACACGCTGGCGCTGGCCGCCGGAGAGAGTGTCGATCGGGCGGTTGAGCATGTCGCCTAAGCCGAGCAGGGCGGCGACCTCGGCAATCACGGTTGCGTCCTGCGCGGATTCGATCCCGAACGCGCCCCAATGCGCCGCCCGGCCGAGACGCAAAACGTCGATCACCCGGCTCTGCGGGTCGGCCGACGGGGTTTGCGGGAGATAGGCAACATGTTTGGCGAGGTTGCGTCGCGACCAGTCGACCAGCGGCGTGTTCTCCCACACGATCGACCCCGCCGGCGACAGATCGCCGAGCAGGCATTTGATCAGCGTGCTTTTCCCGCTGCCGTTCGAGCCGAGCAGTGCGACGATCTGCCCGGCGTCGAGCGAGAGGCTGACGTCGCGCAGCACTGGTTGGGTCGCGTAGGCGAAGGCGAGATTGGTGGCGGTTAGTAGCATGGGGCTCCATGCGACACAGAGGCACAGAGGCACAGAGATACGCACAGAGATACGCACAGAGAAATGCACGGAGAAGTAGAATCTCTCTGTGTATTGCTCTGTGACTCTGTGCCTCTGTGTCGCATTAATTCTTCCTCCGCGTTTGCCACAGCAACAGCAGGAAAAACGGCCCGCCCATCAGTCCCGTCAACACGCCGACGGGCAGCCATTGGCCGGCGAGCGTTTCGCGCGCCCGGAACCGACCGGCGGTATCTGCCAGGCACAGCAGGATCGCGCCCAGCGCCGTCGCCAGCGGTAAAAGTTTGCGCGGGTCAACGCCGACGACGAGCCGCGCCATGTGCGGCGCGACCAGCCCGACAAACCCGATCGGCCCGCTGATCGCGACGGCCGACGCGGTCATCAGGCTGGCGATGATCAGGCTGACCCACCGCAGCAGTTGAATCCGCACGCCGAGCGAGCGGGCCTCATCATCGCTCAGCGCCGCCGCGTTCAGCCAGCCGGCGAAGTAGAGCAGGATGACCCAGCCGATGCTGACGACCGCCAGCGCCGCCCATTTCTGTTCCGGCAGCAGCGACGTTTGCAGCCCGCCGATGAGGAACGTCATCTCGCTGCCGCTGCCGGCCGGGGATTTATTGAACTGGATCAGTAGCAGATAGAGCGAGCCGCACACCGCGTTGACGATCACGCCGACGAGCAGCAGGGTGATCGGCTCGATCCGCCCGCGGCGGGTGGCGAGAGTGAAGACGATCGCAACGGCCGACATCGCGCCAAGAAACGCGAACGCCTGCTGGCTCATCGCGCCCAGAATCGCGAGCAAGCCGGCGAAGCTGGTTAGTCGCCATACGTAGGCTGCGAGAGAGGCTCCTGCGCTCACGCCGAGCAAGTACGGATCGGCCAGCGGGTTCCTCAGGATCGCCTGATAGACGCACCCGCTGCCGGCGAGCGCCGCGCCGATCAGCGAGGTGACGAGGATTGAATCAAACCGGAACCAAAACACGTCGCGATCCACCGGCCACGCGATATTCCCCGTCGAGCCGACCAGCAAGCACGCGACCGCCACTAACGCCCACGCGCCGGCGGCGATCGAGATCGATTTGAGAAGTTGGGTCGCGGTGAAGGGCTTCAAGTGTTAGCCTGCAGTTTTACCATGAAGCAACCAAGAGCACGAAGGAGAAACAGGATCAAGGAGCCGCAGATGAACGCAGATGAACGCAGATAATAAGAGCTTCTAAATTTACCGCGAAGTCGCGAAGTCGCGAATTCATACCATAAACCAGATCACCCGACTTTCTTCGCCTTCGCGGTTGTGTTTTGAGATATTTTAGAAGCTCTAAAGCAATCCTTCATATCTGCGTTTATCTGCGTCCATCTGCGGCTAAAAATCAGTGTGGATTCAGCCGATCTGCAATCAGCCTTGCGGTCTCGGCGATGTGTGGGCCGGGTTGGTGGAGGAACCAATCGGTGATGGGGTAAACCCGTGCGTTCTTGACGGCTGGCACGTCGGGCAGGGTGGACCATGCGGATTTGGCTTGGGCAAGCACTTGATCGGACGCGCCGGGCAGCAGTTGCAAGATCACGTCGGGCTTAAGTGACGCAAGCGTCTCTCGGTCGATCGTCGGCCAATGCGGGCCGCCTTCAGGCATCACGTTTTCGCCGCCGGCGGTTTCGAGCAAGTCGTTGAGGAACGTCCCCCGGCCGACGGCGGCTTTGCCTTCGATGTCGACCACCATCAGTACCTTCACCCGCGGCTTGCCGTCGCTGCGGCGGCGGATGGCATCGAGCTGGGTGCGGAGCGAGTCGACGAGCGAGTTACCCGCAGCCGGCTCGCCCGCGACGGCGGCCAACTGTTCCGTGGCGACGTAAATGTCGGCTACTTGTTCGATCTGCACGTTCACCAGCTTAATTCCCAGCGATTCCGCCCGCTGCACCAGCCCAGGAGGCATGTGGTCCGGGCGCATCTGCACGATCATCGCCGTCGGCTTGAGCGTGATCAGCTTTTCCCAGTCGACCTGCTGGTAATCCCCGACGCGCGGAAGCTCGCGGACTTCCGGCTGATCGTCGAAGTTGCTGACGGCCACCAGCTTGTCGCCGGCGTGCATGGCCAACAGCAACCCGGTGGCGGCGGGGACGAGCGAGGCGATCTTCGTCTTCGGCGCGGCCGCCGGCGATGGCGGGGCACTTCGGTCGCAGCCGGCGGGGGAGATCGCCAGCGCGACGCCGATCAGCGCGAGCAAAAAAAACGTAAAATTCGCGGAGGATCGGCCGCTTAATGATTGACCCATTGCCGGCGGATGCTAGATTTGCCGTAACGCGGTGTCAAACAATCTCAGGCAATTCTATCCTGGCAAGGATGCACATATGAGCGATCAAACTTTCTTCAGCAAATTGGGCAGCTGGTTCCGCGGCGGTAGCGACGCACAAGGCGATCTCCCGCTCGTCCAACACGGCGAAAACGGCGACTCGCGCAGCACCTTCCTCCGCCCGTGGGCCAAGCGCGATCAGGCCATCGCCAACCTGCAGGACGGCTTCAACACGCTCACCGGCCTGATGGGCAGCATCCGCGACAATCTCGAAACCCAAAACAACCGCCAGCAGGATTTGATGTCGTTGCTGTCCCAACTGCCTCAAACGCTGGAAGGCCTGCCCGAATCCAGCCGGGTGCAGAGCGAAACGCTCAAAGCGATCCACCAGCAGCTGGCGACGCAGAACGGCCATCAGACCAAGCTCGGCGACATTCTGGAACACATCAGCCAGGCCAGTGCGGACCAACGCAAGACGCTCGACGCCCTCGACGATCGGTTCGAAACCGTCAGCCAGCACGATGCTGCCATCAGCCAGAACCTGTCGTCCGTCGGCAACGCGATGCAAAGCGTGAGCAAAAACTCTGCCGCCAGTGCGGAGGTGCTCAGCCAGATGAAGGAAAACATCACCGCCCGCGACGCGGAACTGGAACGCATCCTCCATCGTCAGGGCACGCGGTTTACCACGATGCTGGCGGTGGCGATCTTCCTGTCGATCGCGGCGCTGGTGGCGGTGAGTGTGATTGGGTATTTGGGGTTTGAGGCGCTGGGGAAGATTAAGTAGCGTTGAATCAATCTCGCCTCATTTTATTACGTGCGGATTGAAGGGCTCGCAATGAAAACGGGCGAACTTGGATCGTCAAGAACGAATCCGTCCGATTCGATTCCGCTGGGCTACTCCAGGCCGGTAAATTTGGAACCATCAAGAACCCCTCGCGAAATCGCCAAGGCGGCTATTGGGGTGTTGGGCGGATTGTTCGGATTGTTTCTAATCTTCGCGTCCGTGTCTGATGCACGCAGGTCAATTATGAGCGCTAGCAGTGCACGTCGAGCAGATACACTATTATTCCTAACGTTTGTGGGTGTCATCGGTTTGATTCTCGTAGCTGGCGGTATCGATGTTTTTCGGGCTGCAATTTGGCGGCGCGGACGAAACCACTGGCGATGGCGTGGCTGGTAGGCGGCGTCTGGGCGATCGCACGCGCAGCCAGAATTGGGGAATGGTGTAGGGCGGGATGCAAATCCCGCCACTTCACGCCGCAGCGGGACTTTCGTCCCGCCATACATGGCTTGTTCGCTCGCCGTCGTTTAGCAGAATTCCGCTCCGACTTCGAAATGCCCGTCTTCGGTCTGCCGGCAGGAGATAATCCGGACTTCCGTGCGAACGCGCTGATCGCCGATGCCGATTTCGATCATTTTGAACGAGCCGGTGGCCATGTCCGAATCGACGTCGAACGCCACCCCGTGGCGTGACAAGTTGACGGCCCGCACTTCGATCTTCTTTTCCAGATCAAAATCCGTCGGCGAGCAGACCCACGCCTCGGCGACGTGCGGCACGCGGGCGCTGCGGCGGCGGTCGTCATCACTGGGCTTGCGGCGGGGAAGGGGATTGGGAAGTGGGCTGACCATGGCTTTGGTATCGGCTGGTGGTGATGCGCGGTTAACGGCCGATAAGATCAATCCCGAATGACGAAACCCGAAATCCGAAGGAATGACGAAACCCGAAATCCGAAGGAATGACGAAACCCGAAATCCGGAAAAATGACGAAACCCGAATGACGAATCGGGTGGCTGCGCAAACTTGGTCATTTGGATTGTGCCAGTTTCCATTTCCCGGACTGCCCGAAGAACTTGCACGGGTTGTTGTAAAAAACTCCGGTCAATTCCGCTTCCGAATGCCCTCGCCGGCGGAATTCCAGTGCCGTATCGATCAGCATGGAAGGCGACGATTCGCCCCAGTCGCTGGCGCTGTTGACGCAGATCATGTCCGGGCCGAACTGTTCGAGGATGTCGCAGCCGCGGGCGGGGGTGACTTTGGTCACGGGGTAGATCGTCAGCCCGGCCCAGAAGCCGTTCTCGCGCGCGATACGGATGGTGTGTTCTTCGCAGTGGTCGATCAGTACGCGCTCGGGCTGGATGCGCTTATCGTTTTTCAGGATCGACGTGATGATAGATGTTCCCTTGTGCTTGTCTTCCAAGTGCGGCGTGTGGATGAGGATCAGTTGGTTGTATTTAGCCGCGATCTCGACCTGTTCCTCGAAAACCGTGATTTCATTCCGCGTGTTTTTGTTCAGGCCGATCTCGCCGATGCCCAGCACGCGCGGGTGATCGAGCAGCGGCGGGATGAGTTTGATCACTTCGCGGCTGAGCTCGACGTTCTCGGCTTCCTTGGCGTTGATGCACAGCCAACTGTAGTGATCGATTCCGTACTTCGCCGCCCGCTTGGGTTCGACATCGAGTAGATGCCGAAAATAGTCCCCAAAACTGCTGGCCGACGAGCGGTCGTACCCGGCCCAAAACGCCGGCTCACTGACGGCCACCACACCCGCCCGGGCCATAAAGAGGTAGTCGTCTGTGGTTCGGCTGACGCAGTGAATGTGAGGATCGATGAATTTCATGGTGCTCGGATGTAGGGTGCCATTGATGGCACCTCGGCGAATGGAAAACTGGTGCGATGAATGGCACCCTACTTAGGCGCTGGCGTCATGTCGCTCAGGATCATCTGCACCTGCTCGGCGCGGTTCGGCTGTTCCAGATCGGCTTCGCATAGTACGGCGAAGATCCGGCGGAGGTTCAACAGCCGGGGGTCGTCGTCCAGCACCGATTGCCCGCCCGCGGCCCGCTGGATTCGGTCCAAATCGGCGGCCAGCGATAGGGCGCGCCAGCGCATCTCCAGGTACTGGTGATCCAGGATGGATTTAGCATCGGTCATCCTTTCAATTCTACACAAAATTCCGGATTTTGTTTGACCCTTACGACGGCTGAAATAGAATACGGCGTCGGCTCGGGTAAAGCACCCGGGCGGACCGATCAACCGGCGTTCTCCGACGGTCGATCGTGTGCCCGCGAAGGCGTTCGCGAGCAAAATAGCCCGGCGGCGGGCCAGTAGGCGCAGGGGCCTTGGGCTTCCTTCGGGAGGCGCTGGGTTCTACTACTAAGATGGGCGTCCCGGTCTCGCGTGAGCGATCCCGAAACCCGTCAGCAGTCACCCCGAAGTTCACCCGCGACGGCTTGGCAAGTCCACGAGCCTACGGCGGCCCTTATCCGGCCCATCCGTCCGCTCGTTCGAAATGGAGGTGATCTGTGAACCATTCTGACTGTACGTGTGGGCTGCTGTGAGCAGCTCTTGCGGGTGAAACTCCCGCAAGCACGCGGCTGCTCGGCAGCCCGTCGGAGAGAGCGTTAACCGCTCCAGCCTCCGACACAGCAGGAAGCACTCTGCAAGGCCCGGGACCTAATGGTTCCCGGGCCTTCTTTTTTCGTCGGACTGAAGGCAAAGATTAAAGCGCCACGGTTTTGAACAGTGCCTGTGTTCCCTCGCTGCCCCAGCCGCGGAATTGCGCTTTGGCAAAGAGTTGACTAACGAGTTCGACGGCTCGAAGGGACAGGCCGAGCTCGGCGGCGCTTTCCAGTACCAGCCGCAGGTCCTTCTGCTGCAGGTCGATCGTGAATCCGGGGGCGAAATCTCCCTTGAGCATTCGTGGGCCGAGGTTCTGCAGTTGCCAGCTCCCCGCGGCACCGCCGGCAACGGCTTGGATCGTTGCGGCAGCGTCTAGTCCTGATTTTTGCGCGAAGTTCATGGCTTCGCTGGTCGCGAGATTTGTCACGCTGACCAGAATCTGGTTGACCAGCTTCGTGAGCTGCCCATTTCCGCTGACGCCGGTATAGGTGATGGTCTTGCCCAGCAAATGCAACAGCGGCAGGGCGCGATCGAACGCGGTTTTCTCGCCGCCGACCATGATGCTGAGGGTGGCGTTTTTCGCGCCAATATCTCCGCCGCTGACGGGGGCGTCCAATAGGGTGATGCCTTTCGTCGCGAGCATCTTGGCCATGTCGCGCGTGGCGGAGGGGGAGATGGTGCTGTGGTCGATGACGATCGTGCCCGCTCGCGCGCCGGCGATCACACCTGTATCGCCAAGCAGTACCGCGCGCACGTCGGGCGTATCGGGGACGTTGACGAAGATCACATCCGCGTTGCGCGCCGCCTCAGCAGCGGAGTCGCACCACTTCGCGCCGCGCTCAAGCAGTGAGTCGGCTTTGCCTTTCGTGCGTGTGTGGACCGCGAGCGCATGTCCCGCACTCTGCAGATGGCCTGCCATCGGCAAGCCCATGATTCCCAGACCAATGAAGGCGAGTTGTTGAGACATCGCAATGAGTTTAGTGCCGAAACGTGTCCCAATGAAGCGGGACGAGCCGGTGAGTTGCGATTACTTCAGAATCAGTACAAGGATCAGAATCAGGTTGATCAGCAGTGAGGCGCCCGCGCCGATCGCGAGCCCCAGGACCAACGGATTCTTCCAGATGTTGCCGGCCGATGCGGCGGGAGTGAAAATATCAACGGTTTTGCCCGTCTCTTCGATCTTCGAGAGCGATTCCAGATCGACACTGCGCCTTGCGTTGATCGGCGGCTGGCCGGTGCTGACGAGTCGCAGGTCTTCCAGCATGTCTTCGGTGCGGGCGTAGCGTTCGTCGCGGTTTTTGGCCATCGCGACTTCGATGATCTCTCCCACGCCGGCGCTGAGCGCGGTGTTGAGGTGGTCCGGCGGAACCAGCGGCTGCTTCAGGTGCTTGTGCATCACGGCCGACGGGTTTTCACCCTCGAACGGCGGCCGGCCGGTGACGAGGTGATACATTGTCGCGCCCAAGCTGTAGACGTCGGCGCGGAAATCGATGTCGACATCGCCACGGATTTGCTCAGGGCTGATGTAATACGGCGTGCCGTACGCTTTTCCGGCTTCGGACTCGGCGGCGTGTTTGTCGTCGATGGCGCGGGCCAGACCCAGATCCGTCAGCTTCGCCACGCCGGCGGGCGTGAGCATGATATTTTTGGGTTTGACGTCGCGGTGGATCAGCCCGCGCTCGTGAGCGTGGGCGAGCGCGTCGGCCATCTGGATGGTGATGTCGAGCGCCTCGGCTTCGGAGAAACTCTTTCCGTCACCGTGCGGCGGGGGGATCATCACGTCGTACAGGCTCTTGCCTTCAAGGTACTCCATGACAAAGAAGTGAACCCCGTCGGGCGTGCTGGCGACGTCGATCGCCTGCATGATGTTCGGATGGCTCAGCCGGGCGGCGGCTTTTCCTTCCTTGTAGAAGCGGTCCACGAAATCGGCATTCTCGCTCATCTTCCGCGGCAGCACTTTGATCGCCACGATGCGGTCGAGCGAAATCTGGCGGGCTTTATACACCACCGCCATCGCGCCTTTGCCCAGTTGGCCGAGGAGTTGATAGCCGGGGATTTGCGATTTCTTCCGGTCATCCACCTGCGTGCGGATGCGCTTGACTTGATTAATGGTGACGAAGTTATTCTCAACCAGCAAGTCGGATAAGCTGCGCTGGTTTGGATCGGATGATTGCTTTTGCTGCTCGCGACAGAATTCGATTTCAGATTTGGTAGCTAGGCCCAAGTCGACGACGGCTTTGCCGACTTCGGTATCGAGGTTAGCGGCGATTCCTGAAGCGTTGGAACCCGATCGGGACATCGAAACCATCCAGTCAATTGAGAGGACCAAACCGTACGACACCGTCACTATCCCTGTCGGTTCAAGGCGTAGCGGTGGCTTTAACGCATCATAAGTATGGTCGGTATCGGTGGAGTGTCAAGAAAATCCGATGCTCGCGGCAAGTGATATTCGCTACCGGACGGGCAATTCAGGCAATCAGGGCGATCCGAACCGACTTTGCGACTGGTGAAGTGTATTGACAGGCCGTCCGGTGCAGATACAAATGGGGATTCCAAACGGTGGCCGTAGCTCAGTTGGTAGAGCGCCAGGTTGTGGTCCTGGACGTCGCGGGTTCGAATCCCGTCGGTCACCCTTTCCCCTGATTACTTCGCTCCGGTTTCGCTATCCGCGCCCCAGCGGTACAGCTGCGGGTTGAACAACTTCCACTTGGTTCGGCCGGCGAAAGTCGTGCTCACGTCTCGGATTTTCGCGAGATAGCTCTGGAATTCAGTCGTTTCTGTCGTACGCGGGCTAAAGCCTTTGGTCCCGACGATGCACCACCAGCGCGGGCTGGGCGACCAGCGGGGAAGGCCTTGGATGACCGTGCACTCCACGCCGCTTTTATTCAGCAGTTCGGCTGCTTCGCGGGTGATCTTTTCGTCCTGATAGCTTTGGATCATCAGGTAATTCAGGTTTATGATCCGTTTCCCCGGCACGGCGGCGACGGCCGACTTTTCAGGTCCGAACGCTTCATCCTCGGACTGGGAGACGGCGGGCTTCTCCGAAGCCTTGGCCTCCACTTTCCGCGGGAGATCAAGAACCGCCGGGTTGGCGGGTTGCTTGCGGAGGTCTGCGGTGGTGACGGCCGACAGTGACGGGGTTTTGCCCCCGCCCATCCTGGAGACGATCAACATCGACAGCCCAACGACGATCACGACCGCCGAAACGGCGATCACAGCGTTGGTCGCGTCGAACTGGATTTTTGGCAGCTTACTCAACCACGATTCTCGCGGCGGGCGCGGCTCGAACGCCACGGGCTCGGCGTCGATATACCGCGGCTCGGGCAGCGGCTCGGATTCTTCCGGGCGATCGAATTCAACCGTTTCCGGCGCGGCAGATTGCCGCCGGAACTTGAACATCGCAAATAAACTGGGGGAGTGAAAAACGCTGCGGTTCTTGACGACCGGCTCGAGCGTGCGCCCTGCGGACATCACTTCAAACAGCGCCGTGGCGCCTTTTTTCTTCTTCGGCATCCATGCCTCACTTTTTTGCGAAAGTCTGACCGGCCGATCCTTCAGCCTGCCGCGATAGGACGCATTCTCCGAACGCGAACATCACGAAAATCAAAAGTACGTTTCGATCGCGCGCTGGTCAAGCGGAATTAAAATGATAATTCGCAGATTTGCAGGCAATTTCTGCGTGCTGTACTGAACGAACGGCAATGCTATGTCAGTTCCAGATCCGCGATCCGGTGCGGCGTGATGCGCGCCAGCGAGATTTCTTTCGCCGGTGATTTGCCTTCCCACGACGTCCAAACAATCACACGGGAGCGATCCCCGGAAATCGCGGCGACGTGGCTGGCGCTGGCGACCAGCCGGCGGACGCCTCGGTGCGCGCTGGTGTATTGGCTGATTAAATCGTCATCAATGCCGACGCAGTCGATCGCGCCGTCGTCGCCGGCCAGCAAAAGCCGCCGACCGCCGAGCCACGGGAGCGCGGCGATCGCAGCGATGCGCTGACCGCGGTGTTCGAGCTTGACCAGCGATTGCGTGGCCCGCTCGAGCGCTCGCAAAGTGCCGTCGTCGTAGGCGATAATCGACCTCTGCCCGTCGGCGACAATGCCCGCCACGTCGCTTCCACCGGGTCCGCCGATGTGGCGGATCGATTCATCCTCCGCGAGCGTCATCAACTGCGGGCCGACGGCGAAAAGCGTGTGTGTGCTTTCGAGCGGGGTGAGATGTCGCGGGCTCCCGCCGAGTTCCGCCGGGCGATGGACGGCAGCGGGGCGGTCGGGTGCACCGATCGTCCAACTCACCAGCCCGGCCTCGCTGTGGCAGGCCAGGATTCGCCCGTTGCCGATCATCACGCGGCTAAATCCCTGCGACGTTTCAATCCCGCCGTCGCGATACGCTGTTGCGTCGGCCGGGCGGTCGAGCGGTGCGACGAGCACGCCGTCGCGTGCGCCGATGGCCCAGTGCGGTTGGCCGTCGATTGTCACCGCCTGCAGGCTGCGGACCGGACCGAGCGAGGTTGGCAGGTTTGTGACCGATGGTGGGACATCGCCGGTCAGATCGATGCGGATCAGTGTCGTCGCCGCGACGGCCCACACCGCAGTGCTGGCGGATCGTGCGGACCCGGCCAGCAGAAGTGTTTTGAGCATCGCACCGCGGTCGGCCGGTCCCAGCGATTCGATCGCATGCGTTACCGCCGCCGACGACGCGCCGCCGCGTTGCGATTCAAATTGCTTCAGCAGATCGACGGCCTTTTGGAAATGCTCCACCCGCCCGGCCGACTCCTGCTCGGCGAGCGTGCGCTGCATCGAAACGATCTGCTGCTTCGTGAGCGTAGGACTATCGAGTTCAATTCTGATTGGCGGAAGAATTTCGAGCCCGCAGCCGAAGGCCAGATCGCCGGAGGTTTTTCTCAATAGTTCGCAAAGCGCCCCGCGTCCCGCGTCGGCCAGCACGCGGTCGGCCGGTTGGTCGCGCGTGGCCTTCTGCGCTGCAGCGCGTAGTGTCGGATGAAAGTGCGCCATCACCTGAGCGGCCGATACCGCGTTGCGATCGCCTAGCAGCACTTCCTCGAGCATTTTCTTTTCCGTCGGATCGTCGATCGCTCGGACCGATGCAACAAAGCTGGCGCGCAGTTGATGGCCGTCGGCGGTGGTCAGATCGTCAAAATACCAGGTGATTCGAGTCGCCGCCGTGCCGAGCGTTAGCGCCCCCGCGTGCCGACGGGCCAGTTCGTACGAATGAGATGCCATAACCACTCCAACAAGGCAGAACGCCGGTTCGATCTTATCCCAAACGTGCGGCCTTGGGTGATATAAAGGACGCCAAGAGTTGGAAGCGGCTAGTCCGGCCGGCAACCTAAAGAGATATCGGACCCATTAAAGCCGTGTCGTTTTGTCCCGGTAAACTTGCGACCCGCGATCGCGCGGTCTACCATTACTTCAAACGCTGCTGAGGAGACGATTTATGGCGATTCGACGTTGGCTGATTGGTGGACTTGCCGTGTGTGCGATCGGTACGAGCCTGTGGGCGCGGCCGGGAACGGTGAAGATGCGCGACGGCGGCAGCTATAACGGCGACGTCATCGAAGCCGAGGACGGTTCGATCGTCGTCAAGGTTCACAATGTTGACATGCGCATCGACCGCCGCGATGTGGCGGCGGTCACCTACATCGATGACGCCGCCGGCGACTTCAAGAAGAAGCTGGCCGCTCTCGGGCCCAAGGACGTCAAGGGCCGCCTTGACTTGGCCCAAACCGCTTTCAGCCAGCAGCAATACGATTGGGCCAAGCAGGCCGCCCAAGCCGCGCTGGACATCGATGCAAACAGTAAAGAAGCGACCGATTTCCTGTTGATGGTTCGCCGTCAGCAGGAGCTTGAGCGCGGCCCCAAGGCCGATGCCAAGGGCCAGCCGGGCGGTGATCCACTTATGCCCGACGCCCCCGGAACGACCAAGGGCGAGCCCGGTGCGGTGGACCGTAAGGCGCTTTCAGCGGACGATATCAACACGATCCGGCAGTACGAGCTCGGCGCGGATGAAAATAATTTCCGCGTTACGTTGTTGAATGACGTCCGCAAGCGTTTTGTCACGCAGGACGCACAGGGCACCCTCGCGGAGTTCTCTGGTCTGCCTGTTCAAAAGCAGGCTCGTTACATCATGAGCCGCGCTCCGGGAATGCGGAATGATGTGCGCATCATATCCGACCCAGCCTCGATGACCATGTATCGCCAGCGCGTTCAGCCGGCCTTGTTCTCGAGTTGCGCGACAACCGCCTGCCACGGCGGGGCGAACGGCGGGAATTTCGTTCTCATCACGCCGGCGGATAACGAATCTTTGGTTTACACCAACTTCTACATCCTCACGCAGTTTGTGAAGAAGATCGACAAAGGTGCGACGGCCCAGATGATCGACCGCACTTCGCCGGACAAATCGCTGCTCCTGCAGTACTCACTGCCGCCGGAAACTACGCAGTTGCATCACCCCGAAGTCGCCGGCTACCGTCCTCCGTTCCGAAACACGACTGACGCGCGCTACAAGACCTTGAATGATTGGCTCACCCATTCGCTCAACCCAACGGTTCCAGATTACGGAATCAAATTCAAGCCGCCGACCGGAACGAATCCCGAGGCGCCAGCCACTAAGCCCGCGAGCAAGTAACGCGGATTGAAGTCATTGCATGAACCCGTCGCTCTATCTCGTAATCCTGATGGCGGTGACGATCGGAGCCGGGTGGTGGCAGTACCGCCTTCGGCGATCACTCGCGCGCGATCTTCGCAAGCTCGCGAACCATTGGCAGATGAACTACAGCCAAGGTGATCCGCTTCAGCTCACCCAGCGCATCGCAGGCGTGTTTGCGGTGGTAGGGGCGGCGCACATCACGATTACCGATCTGATTTACGGACTTGAGGACGATCACTACCGCTACTTCCTCGCGACCGAATTCACGGTCGGCCTGACGCGAAGCAAAAAACGCATGAGGCGTGTGGTGACGTTTACCGAGCCCAAGAGCGGTTCGGCCAAACTCTTCTCACCCATGCGCGTCGCGCCTGCTGAATTGACGATCGTCGAACAGTTCGAGTTTTTAGGGCCAAAGCCATCGGAGTCGCATGGGCTACCAGCCCATGCCGAGTAACCGTAATGAATACAATCACGAATTAATACGGATTCGATTAAATTCATCCGCCATCTGACGCAGATTGTCATTCAGAGGTACGCCGAGGAATCTCGGCAAACGAGCGGTTTTTGCATGCCGAGATTCCTCGGCGTACCTCGGAATGACAGAGCTGGATGTGCGAATAATAAACCGAGTCTGTAAAGTACGCGGGGCAAGAACATTTAAGCTCTTGCCCAGCGTTTTAAATACATTGAGCATGGGCTCGTAGCCCATGCGACACTCATGCATTAGTCCGCTTTCTTAATCACCACAAAGCGACCGGAATTGGCGTTGATGACGTACAGCAGGACGCCTTTCTTCAGGTTTCCCTTCTTTAGGGCGTCGCTGGCTTGCTCGGTATTGGTAACTTTCACCTTGTCGACATCCGTGATCAGATCGCCAATCCGCAGCCCGGCCTTGAACGCCAGTGAGCGAGGCAGCACGCCAGTGATCAGCGCACCTTCTTTGCCTTCCGGAAGGTGGAATCGTTCGGCCATTGCGTCGGTCGGATCCGTTAGCCGCAAGCCCAGTGTTTCAGTATTGGCCGGCGTTTCGCGGTTGTCTTTACCATTTTCTGGTACGGCGGACTTGCCGGTTTTCATCGCGGTTAGATCGTCAGGCTGTTCGCCGAGCTTGATAGTGACTTTGATTTCCTTGCCGTCTCGCCAGATGGTGAGGATCGTATCCTTGCCTGGCGCGGTGACCGCGATCTGATTCCGCAACTGCTGCGTGTTGGTAACCTTCTTGCCGTCGATTTTGGTGATGATGTCGCCGTTCCGCAGTTTGCCGTCGGCTGGCGTGTCGGGATAGGTTTGCTCGACGAGAACGCCGTCGGTACCTTTATAGTCCAGACGATCCGCCAATCCTTCGGTTTTGGAGACGTCAGCGATCCCGACGCCCAGCCAGCCGCGCGTGACTTTGCCGTTGTTTTTGATGTTGCTGTAAACAAACTTCGCCTGGTTCGAGGGAATGGCAAAACCGATCCCCTGAAACCCGCCGGAGCGCGAGGCGATCGCGGTGTTGATACCGATCACATCGCCGTGCAGGTTGACCAGCGGTCCGCCGGAATTGCCGGGGTTGATCGGGGCGTCGACCTGGATGAAGTTTTCATAACCTTGTTGCTGATCGAGAATGCCCGCCTGACGGTTGAGGGCGCTGACGATGCCATGCGTCATCGAGCCGACGTAGCCGAACGGGCTGCCGAATGCGAGAACCCAATCGCCGCGATCGAGCTCGTCGCTATTGCCCCATCTGGCGGGGATGAGCTTCTCTGATTCGATTTTGATGACGGCCAGATCGGTTTTGGCATCCGTGCCGAGCAGCTTGCCGTTTTTAATCTCGCGGCCGTCGGAGAGGGTGATGTCCATCTCGCTCGCGCCGCCGGCCACGTGGTTGTTGGTCAGGATGTACCCAACGCCGTCGGCCACTTCCATGATGACGCCCGAGCCCGTGCCGACCTGTTCCGTGTCGCCGCCGTCGTTGCCTCCGCCAAAACCGGGTGGAATGTCGGGCTTACCGTCGCCGTCGCGGTCGGGGAAAAACTTGCGGAGCATGTCTTCATCGAACGGCAACGCGCGGTTGCTCGCGCCTTTGACTGTCTTGCGCACTTGGATGTTCACGACTGACGGTTCGACCGCTTTGCCGACCGCTTTGAAGACGTTGGAGAGATCGGTCACGGTCGATAATTGCTGCCGGGTGACTTCAACTTCTTCAGCAGCGCGGGCGAATTTTACGTTTTGAACAAAATTGGAACCAACCAGATATGCGGCGATCGACGCGCCGCCAATGGTGACGGCGATCATTGATTTACGTAGCTGTTTCATGCATCCTCCAGTGAATGTTCTCTAACACATCTTCGGGAGCGGCGATCCCGCGCAACCCGTCATTCCGAGCGGTACCCCGCTGGGAATCTCGGAACGTCAAACAACTCTCGAAATCCCAAGATCCCTCGCGAACACGCTCGGGATGACGGTCTTTGCCGACTACCAAGGCCCGGAAACATCGCCCGAAGGCGATCGCCGGGGTTTACTATCTTTGTCATATTCACGTTCTTCCGCAGTTTCAGCCTGACGGCGAAGGAACTTGGCGGCTTCGTCGGGTGGCATTGAGTATACATGCTCGGGGGCCGGGTATTCGCCGTTGACGATCTGGCGAACGTATTCCGCAAACGCTTTCTTCATCGGCGGGGCCAGATCGCCGAGCACCGGCGCGAAGCGGGGCGGGTGATCGGTCAACCCAAGAAGGTCCTGAGTCACCACCACGCTGCCGTGGCAGGCCGGGCCGGCGCCGCAGCCGATCACCGGAACGTTTGTGTAACTCACCACCGTCTCCGATACTTCCGGCGTGACGGCTTCGAGCAGGATCGATACCGCACCGGCTTCCTGCATCTGCACCGAGAGATCGACAATCGCCTTGGCTTCATCTGCGGTGCGGCCGGCGATTTTGTATCCGCCGAGCACGCCCACCGATTGCGGCCGAAGCCCGAGATGGGCCATCACCGCCACACCAGCGTCGGCCAACTGGCGAACGAGTTTCAGTTGACTGGCTGCCGCCTCTATTTTCACGCAGTCGCAGCCGGAAAGTTTCACCATCTGCATCACGTTCTTCACACCCCGGGCGGTTGAACCGTGGTAGCTACCGAATGGCATGTCGGCCACGACAAAGCAGTTAGGCGCGCCGCGCTTCACCGCAGCCGTGAGTTCAATCAGGAATTCGAGCGAGACCGGCAGCGTGCTGCTGTGACCCAGAATCACATTGGCCGCAGAATCGCCGACCAACAGGATGTGTACGCCCGCCTCCTGCATCAGCTTGGCGGTGGTGAAGTCGTAACAGGTGAGCATCGACACCTTCTCGCCGCTGATACGAGCGGCGCGGAGCGTCGAAAGCGTGAATCGTTTCACTTGCGATGTGGACATAAAACCGTTGGCCTCCGAGCCACCAATCCTAGCATACGACAAGCTTAAAACGACCGGGCGTGAAAAGCGTTATAAAGTTTATCCTTGTTTGGACGTATCGTCGCCCGTCTTGAAGCGCTTTGCAGCAGATTTATACGGATCAGCAATGAACCGTGCGCCTTCTGGAGGGCGGGTGTCCACACCCGCCGGTCGTCGGCACGACGACCTCCGCGTTCGGCGGCTGAGGACAGCCGCCCTCCAAAGAAGCGCGAAAATTAAGCCGGTTCCGCACTACAGGGCATTTCTGGCGATTTCCTCTTTCCGCAGCGCTTTGCGGCGTCTTGAATGTCACTTGTCGATTCGCCAACCAGGACAATCGTTATTCCGAATGATGCCCTATCTTACACCACTGTCCGATTCGATAATTCCCATGACGTCGCATAGTCTATTTCGCCGTCCGGGTGTAGAAACCACTTGTTTGACCGTCGACGATCGCCGTGTATCGAGTCGTCGTTCGGGTTAATGCCGGGCGATGATCTGAAAGGTCCGCGTTTGTTGAGCGCTATTGAATTATCACCTCGTCCCCGGGCGTTACCTTTCGGCCTGATCGCGCTGATCGTTGTAGGCGCGCTACTCCGCTTCTACCACATCGGCGGCCCGGCCATCTGGTGGGACGAAGGCTTCAGCCACCGCTGGGCCACATTGCCGGTCAAAACCGTCATCAACGAAACCAGCACCGAGGACTTTAATCCGCCGCTGTACTATTTGATGCTCAACGGCTGGGTGCGCGTGTTCGGCGATTCTGAAGCCTCAATGCGCACCCCGTCGGCCATCTGCTCGATCCTCGCGATCTGGCTGACGTACCTTATCGGCCGGCAATTGCTGCGACACTCTGTAGCGCTGCTCGCCGCGGGTTGCATGGCGGTCTCGTCGTTCCAGGTGTTTTACGCGCAGCAGGCCAGATCGTATGGGCTCATGCTCGTCTTCTCGCTGGCGTCGATGTACTTCTTCGTCCGTCTGATCCGCGAGCGCAACCCCGGCGTGGTTGCCGGTTACCTCGTTTGTACTGCGGCCACGCTGTACGCCCACGTGTATGGCATTTTCTTCCTGATGGCGCAGTGCCTGGTGGTGCTGACGCTTTGGGTTCGCCGGGAAAAGACCGAGTTGACGATCGTCCGCGGCGTGCTGATCCAACTGGCGCTGGGTGTGTTGCTGATCCCTTGGCTGCTGTTCGCCCTCAGTCGAGCGGCGGCGGCGGATGCGGCGTTCTGGATCGAGAAACCCACGCCACTATTCCTCCTCCGCGAGTTCCGCAAATTCACCGGCTCGCGCGTGGCGATGGGCGTCGCAATCGTGTTCCTTGTGTTCACATTCGTTACCGTCATGCTCGATTGGCGACGTGACCAGCCGGCCCAGCTGACGCGTAATGAGGGCAAGCCGTTTTCGCCGATCGGCGCGATGGCTTTTTTGCTCACTTGGTTCGCTGTTCCTCATATCGTGCCGATCGTGATGTCGTTCGCCTTGCACCCGATTTACGTCCACCGCTACGCCATCGGCACGTCGCCGGCGATGTACCTGATGGTCGCCGCGGGCATCTGCTGGCTGCGCCCGAGGCCGGCGGCAGTGGCGGCGGGATGCGTCTTCGTCGGCGTGCTGGTGACTGACACGATCAAATCAGTCCAAGCCCCTGACAACATCGCCGCCCGAACTCTGGTCGAGTACGTCGATCAAACCGCAACCCCCGCCGACGTTATTGTCTTCGACTATCACAGCGGCGGGGGACGCAACACGTTCGACTACTACTCGAAACGATCCGACTTGCAGAAAGGGTTCATCGAGTGGGCGTTTGCGCCGCTCACGCCTCGCTACATTGAACTTCTGAACGAGCAGGCCCACGCGGCGGGCATCGTCTGGCTCATCACGCTCGACCGCCCTGCAAAAGTGCGACTGGTGACCGCCGAAATGCGCAAGACATATCCCTACGTCACGCGCTTCCCAGGCAAACCTTCGGCCCACATGGTTGCGATACGCTGCGGCAAAACGCCGCCGAGCGAGCCCGCTGGCGCGGCGTCAGCATCGATGCCCGCTCCCGCGAAGGAGTAAACTCTTTGTCAGGACGTACTTCTTGCTTCCACCATGTCTTTGCTGAACCACTTGGGGCAAAACTGCCGAAGCAGAATTGCTCCGATAATCATCCCCAGCACAAACCCGATTGCTTCCACAGTGCTTTTCTCCGGCGTCGGCACTGGTTTTGCGGAGAAGATGTGTGCTGTGCCTTGTGGAAGTTGGGAGATGTACGAGTTTGTCACCGCGCTAACGATGTTGGCGCTAAGCAATGAGTCAGCGGAGGTGTGGCGAACGCGTACCAGTCCGGTGGCTTTATACTCATCGACGACCAACGTCGATTGAACCCCGGACACCGAAAGTGAAGTGCCTGCCAAGGTAGGATCCTTCAAAGCGGCAGAAATGAGATTTGCCGATCCGAGTTGCGATATGGCGGCAACTCTAAATGCACTCCAATCGTCTGATCCGAGCGAACCGGAGATAAGTACCATAGCGGTGTATCGCACTGGCACGAGCAGCGGCAAGGCGATCGAGCTAACGGCTCCTACGAAGAGCACCACGCACATCGCTCGGAACCACGACCTCCAGTTCGACACCCGCGGCGGTGAGGCATAGTCCAGTTTGATCGGCGATGGATCTTCGCAGGCCATCCAATGTCTCCCAACTCCTTACTTCGGCCCCAGGCTCACGATCGTCATCGGATCGAACGGGAACTCGCGCATCAACTGCTGCAGCGAGGCCGGCGTGATCGACATCAGCGTTTTCATGTCGTCTTCCAGCGAGCGGTACTGCTTGTTGTAAAGCCACTGGCTGCCGATGGCGCGCATTCGGCCGAGCGGGATTTCGCCGCTTAGCACCAGGCTGCTGGCGATTTTGTTCTTGGCGCGCTCGACTTCGTCCACGTTCAGATCGGTCTTCACCTTCTCCAGTTCCTTGAGCGCGATGTCGAGCGCCTGCTCGGCCCGCTCGGGCGCGGTGGTGAGGGCGATGTAGAAGCTGCCGAGTCCGTCGTGCGGGTAAAAGCCGAAGTCGGCGTCCTCGGCGATGGCGTTGTCGACCAGCGCCCAGTAGAACCGGCTGCCGTCGGAATCGCCGATCACGTCGGCCAACACGCGGGCGGCGAAGCGGCGGTCGTCCTGGCTGCTCGGGCCGGGCGTCATGCCCATCGTATACATGCGGTTGAGCTTCGGATCGAACAGCGTCGTCCGCCGCGGCGAGTACGTCGGCGAGGGTTGTTGACGCGGGGCGTTTACCTTTTGCCACTCGCCGCAATACTTCTCCGCGAGTTGGATCACTTCCTCAAACGCCAGCCTGCCGGTGACCGAGAGCACCATATTCCCCGGCCCGTATCGGCGGGTGAAGTAGTCGGCCATCTGGTCGCGCTCCAGTTTCTTGATGGAGTCGGCCGACCCCAGCACGCTCATCGCCAGCGGGTGCTCGCCAAAATGCTGCTCCATCAGCTTCTCGTAAAGCCTATGCCCCGGATCATCGAGATACATCGAGATTTCCTCGAGGATGACATTTTTCTCAGTGTCAAAGTCGCTCTGCCGGATCGCCGGCCGCAGTAGGTGCGAGAGGTGCTCGATCGCCCGCTCGGTAAACTCCGGCAGCACGTTGGCGTAGTAGGCGGTCATCTCCTGTGAGGTGAACGCGTTATACTTCGCGCCGATCTCATCGAAGATGCGGTTGACGTCTTCCCACGTGTACTTGCTCGTTCCCTTGAACATCATGTGCTCAAGGAAGTGGGAAACGCCGTTGATCATCATGTCTTCATCGCGCGCCCCGGTTTTCACGAAAAGCCCCGCCGCGAACGAGTGCGAATCAGGATTGATCTCCGCCACGATGTCCAAGCCGTTGGGGAGGGTGGTTTGTTGAAACGTGAGTGGCATGTCGATGTCTCTTTCTGTAGGTCGCGACAATCTGCCGCGACGGACGATCTATTCTACCGGTCCTGTCGGCCGCGACCACTGGCGAGGATTGCCGAACGAACAAAATGTGTTGGGTACGACGGATCGCCGACTATAATGGGTTTAGGATGACGACCATTCCCTTGGCAAGCGGGTATCGACGCGGCGTCTGGATCGCATTGGCAATTCAGTTTCTGTCCGCGCTGGTGCTATTGACGATTCTTGACGGCGGTAGACTCGCCCGCCTCGGCGCGGTGGCGATGACGGGCTTCTGGCTCGGCGCGCTATTGATCGTTCTACGACGACCACGCTCGCCGTCGAAGGTGGATCTGTTGTACTTTCGATGGGGGTTTCCCGCATTGTTGTTCGCCGCGATCGTTCTCTCGCCGCTAACCGGCGTCTTGCGCCGGTAGCGGTTACTTATTGAAGGAGAAACCTTGCCCACCAGCACCATCCAACTCCACCGTGTTTTCAAGGCTCCGCCTGAGCGGGTGTTCCGCGCCTTCACCGACGCAGACGCCATGGCCAAATGGCTGCCGCCCAACGGGTTCACTGGGAAGGTGCACCATCTCGACCTGAAAGTCGGCGGGACATTTAAGATGTCCTTCACCAACTTCACCACAGCCAAGGCACACTCTTTCGGCGGTGAGTATCTGGAGATTATCCCCAACGAGCGGCTCCGCTACACCGATGTGTTCGACGACCCCAACCTGCCCGGCAAGATGGTGCAAACAGTGACCTTCAAAAAGGTGATGTGCGGCACGGAATTGCACGTCACGCAGGAAGGCATCCCCGAAATGATCCCGCCGGAAATGTGCTACCTCGGCTGGCAGGAATCGCTGATCCTGCTGGCAAAATTAATCGAGGCGGAAGTGCGGGAGTGATGACTGGTGTGTTTTCACCTTTTCGCCAGCAGCCGATGCGGGAAATGTACCTGGATCGCAGACTCTGATGGCAATCCTACGTTTATTTCGGCATTGAAGGAGTGACATGTCCCAACCTGCAAAGAACACCATCTGCCTCTGGTACAACGACGGGGCGGAGGAAGCGGCGCAGTTTTACGCAAAGACGTTTCCGGATTCAGCCGTCAAAGCATCGCACCGAGCGCCGGGAGATTTTCCTGGCGGTAAGAAAGGGCAAGTGCTGACCGTCGAGTTCACCGTGCTGGGCATTCCGTGTCTCGGACTCAACGGCGGAAGCGCGATTAAACAGACCGAGGCGTTCTCGTTTCAGGTCGCGACGACCGACCAGGCTGAGACGGACCGCTATTGGAACGCGATCGTTAGTAACGGCGGCCAGGAAAGCGCCTGTGGCTGGTGCAAGGACAAATGGGGATTGTCCTGGCAGATCACGCCGGTCGCGCTGATCCAGGCCATCACCCATCCCGACCCAGCCGTCGCCAAGCGGGCGTTCGATTCAATGATGACCATGCGAAAGATTGATATCGCCAAGATCGAAGCTGCGGTGCGCGGTTAAGCATGCACGCCAACGGCACCTGCGGCCAACGTGAGCTTTCACCACAAGCATGCTTCAGTGGTGATCCGCATAGAACTTGCCCAGTTTAGTCAGAGAGCCGTCTTCATTGAACAGCGACGACGGCGCAAGCTTCACGTTCTTTGGTCCGCTGGGGAACCACGCGTAGCGTTCGATGAATTTCAGTTCATCGAGTTGGGGCAGCACTTCCTTCATGAATGCATGAACTTCCTGAGGCGTGTATCGATTCTCTTCAAGAGATTTCGCCTGCCAGTCGGCGACGGCGAACTCGGTGATCCAGATGGGCTTATCGTACAGTTCGTGAATCCGTTTGAGTTTAGTGATGAAGCCTTTGGCGTTGGGATTGCCGTACCAGTGCACGGTGACAAAATCCACGCGGAGGTTCTTCTCTTTGGCCTGTTTCATGAAATCGCGCATCCATTCGCCCTCAGCGTTGACGCAGGCCGGGCTGCCGAGCTTTAAGCTGGTCTTCATCAACATCGGCCAAGCCTGTATCGCGGATTCTACCGTGATTTTTGACTGATTCTGATTGTCAGGCTCGTTAAAGCCCAGCAGCGCGGTAAAGGCGTGCTTGGGGATGTTGGCATCGATGTCGTCGAGCGTGGTTTCGAATCGGTCCTTGTGCCCTTTGAAGCCCCAGACCATGGGAACAAACTGCACACCTTCGGGCTCTTCGCCGGGTAGTTTAGAACCCCACGAGTAATGCCAACTGACTTTCAACTCCGCAACTTTCTGTTTCCAATCCGTGGCGTTGTTCTTACCTGTGATCAACCCGATGCCTTTTTTAGAAAGCGGTTTGGCCTCGGGTTTGGACTCGGGATGAACTTTTGCTGACAGCGGAATGTCGAGGCAAAGAATCCCGCCGACAAGGAACAACAGCCCGATCAAGATTGCGTTACGTTTCATGTTCACTCCTCGTCTCACAGATTTACGTCCCACACGCGCTAGACGGGAATCGGTTTCAAGTTGCGATCGGCTGTCCCGTTTTCGCACACAGCGATGGGGATCGACAGCGACACAGAGCCGCAACTACATTTTCAATAGAGATGACTTCTCAATGCAGTTTACTGTGTCTCCGCGCCTTTGTTTCGCATGAACGGATTTATCCCGGCAAGACCAGTGCTTTTGGCCCGACGATCACCGTTGTGAATGGTCCCGGCGGATTCTTCTTTAGGTACGCATTCACGCGGTCCACCGTCACTGCGTCGATCGCCGCTTTGATTTCGTCGAGCGTGCGGAGGCGGCCGCGCATCCACCAGTCGTGGGCGATGGCGCCGCAGCGGCTGCTCGTGCTTTCGCCTTGCATGATCGTGCTGCTTTTCAGGCCGATCTTAGCGCGTTCCAGCTCGGCGTGGGTGACGCCTTCGGTCAGGCGGTGCAGTTCGCCGATCATGCAGTCGAACGTGGCTTGGGCGCGGTCGTTGCTCGTGCCGGCGTAGCAGATGATGCTGCCCTGGTCTTTTAAGCTGCTATAGCCGGCGCTGACGCTATAGCAGAGTGCGCGTTTCTCGCGGACTTCGGTAAACAGCCGGCCGCTCATGCCTCCGCTGAGGACTTCCACCGCCATCCGGGCGACGTAGTAGTCCGGATCCGTCTCGGGGATGCTGCCGTAAGCAACGCCGATGTGCGTTTGCTCGCTCTGCTGCTCTTCGTGCAGATAGCTGCCCGGCGCGGGACGCTTGGCGATGCTTTCTTCCTTGCCGGCCGGGAGATCGCCGAAATGCGTTTCGATCGCCGACTTCCACGCCTGCGGATCAATGTTACCCGCCACCGCCAATATCGCGGCACGGGCGTTGTAGCGGGTGGCGTAATCGGACTTGATCTGTTCGAGCTTTAACTCGGCCAAGTCTTTTGGCGATCCCATGCCGTTACGCCCGTACGGCCAGGGCAAATACTGCTCGCGGAGCTTGATGAGCAACTTTTGGCGTGGATCGTCGTCAATGCCTGCAAGGCCTTGAAGGGCGAGGTCGCGGGCGGAGTCGAAACCGTCCTGCGGCAGGTGGGCGCGGCGGACGATGTCGGCGTAGGTGGCGAGCCCGTCAATCACGCGCGGGCCGACGGCGGCGACGCTGAATCGCGTGTGGAACACCCCGACGCTGTTCGACCGCTGAAGCCCGAGGCTGTCGAGGTGATCGGTCAGTTGCCGGCTGTTTCGCGTGCCGGCGCCACGAAGGACGAGATCGGACAGTACGCTGGCCGAGCCTGATTGCCCGTCGGGGTCGGTAGCGGAACCAGCCGCGAGCATCAACGTCATCGCCGCCGACTGCGTGCCGGGCATCGTCTCCGATAGAAAGGTCAAACCGTTCGCAAACGTGTGCTGAAAGTACCGATCGGCCAAGTGCGTCTCCCTTGATCTGAAAGCGCGGATTATAGAGCGTGCGGCAAAAATTCATACGCCGACGGATTGGGAATTGACTGGCGCGGCAGGATCAAGAGAATCTAAGACCGGTGGGGGCAAATCGGTTAATTTGCTTCAAAAATTGACGAAGCTCATTTTTATATGCCGCTCGAAATAAGATGTGAAACCTGTGGAAAGCGTTACCGCGTCGATGAACGCTTCGCCGGTAAGCGCGTCAAGTGCAGGCATTGCGAGGCGGCCATCGTTGTGGATGGCGATGTCGACGCGGATTCATCCTCGCTTAGCGCGGCCGGCAGCGATCCTCAGAGCGAATCGTTCGCATCCGTTGCTGGCGAAGCCAGCGAGTCAAACAGGTCGGCTGCGGCGGGTCAATCAAATATCGACGACGGCGACAAAGGAGATCAAGTCGCGTTGTCCGGCGGGTTCGGCGCGGCGCTGCGCATGGCGCGGTCGCGTGAAGGCGTCCGGCGATTTCGGTTGCTGGCGTATCCCGGTGTGGCGACGGTCAATGCGTTTCTTCCCTGGGTGATCGGCTTGGCTTGCCTGATCCCCGTCATCTGGCAAGGCGTGAACATCGCTCGCGACTCGAGCCCGGCGTGGGTCAGTTTCACGCTATACGGCCTGACCTTGTTGCTGTTCCTGGTCGCAATCGTACCGGCCACCACGCACGGGTTGCGCGTCGCGGCGCAGATGCTGCATTTCCAACTCCCGCAGTCGCCGGGATGGCGAACGCTTTGCGTATATTCATTGCCGTTCGCTCTGGCGGCGCTGTTCTACTGGCAACTGGACGGCCTTTCGGGGCTGATTTTCGGGCTTGCGGTGGGCGTGCTGATTGCTGGTCCGTTGCTGCTGGTGGTGATGCAACTGCATTGGGTGGAGGCGGTCATCGCGTGGATGATGAGTGGACTTTTCTTCGCCGGCTCGGTCGCGGTCACTGCGGGCGTGCTGTTCGTCGTCGGGTTGATCATCACCGCCTCGACGGCCGGCACGAGCGTAAAGCCGCCGACGAAGGTGATTGCAAAGTCCACCATCAAGCCCGCTGTCGCCCAGCCGACCACAGGGACGATCGCGCAAACGCAAGTTCAGGATCCGACCCTCGTACCAAACGTGCCACCTGAACCGAACACCGGGCCGGCGGTCGTCGCGCCCACCACGCAGCAGGATGACGGCGGGTTTTTCGGGCAGTTCCCCGGCCTGCCGCCACCCGTGGCGGTGACTCCGAAGCCTCCCGTGGCGGATACTCCGCCGGCGCCGGTTATTGAGCCGCCCGTAGCGGTGCCTGACGTGAAGCCTGAACACATTGTCGTCAATCCTTCGCCGATCGTGAAAACCGTGCGGGAATTGGAATCGCTTGGCAATTTCGAATCGCTCCTCGACAGCGACATTGCCGGCGGCGCCGTCGTCGTGCTGAAACGCACGCCTGAAGCGGATCAGTTAGTCGCAGTCGATCTCGCCAAGGGCGCCGCCGCTGGCGAAGTAACGTTTAAGCGCGACGCGCAGGCCAGCGCCCGCTACATCCCCACGCCCACCGGCGATGGGATCGTGCGCATCGCGACTTGGCCGAGGCTGCGTGCGGAATTGTTGCCGCTCGCCACGACGCGCGCCACCAAGGCGATGAACTTGAATGAAATTAACGGCGTCGCGTCGCTGATGGCGTCGACACCCAACGAAGTGCTGCTGATCGGTTGGCAGAATAACGGGCAGTTCGCGGTCGAGCCGTGGTCGCTGCGTACCGGCCAGGCGCTGCGCGGGTTCCGCGTGCCGCAGTTGATTCCCAATGGGGCAGCCATCAGCGGCGACGGCAAAACCCTGGCGGTCGCAACGAGAAACGATACCTCTGTGCAGGTCATGCTCTTTGACATCGTATCCGGGCGGTTCCGCAAGGTGCCGATCACGGCCCTTGATCCCAAATGGCCGTTGGAACCGGTGGCGTTGACGTTCTCGCCGGACTCATCGCGGCTGGCGATCTGCTTCGAGCACGAAGGCGGGATTCTGATCGAGTCATGGACCGCCGCAACCGGCAAAAACCTCCCCGACCGAACCTTCGCAGCGGGCATGCTGCCGATCATGGACCGGGCCGCCTTCACGGGTCGGGCGCTCGATTGGGCCGGCGACAACAACACCTGGCTGTTGTACGGCCAAACCCTGATCGACATCAGCAGCGGCGCGGTTCTGGGTACGCTAGGCATCGAACACGTCATCGGCCAGCATGTCGTCGACGCCAAGACCCTTGTGCTTGTATCAAAGCTCAATTCCGGAGCCCATCGGCTGATGCGTTTGGAACTCGATCCAGACGCGATCGCCAAGGCCCGACCGGCACCGCCGAAATAGGGGATTATTTTTGCCACAGGTGGGGCACAGATGAACACAGAGAAGAGAAGAAGCCGCGGATAACGCAGATGAACGCAGATCAATTTTGGGTTTGATCCGCGTTCATCTGCGTTATCTGCGGCTCTCTTTTTTTAGTTTTCTTATCCGTGTTCATCTGTGCCCCATCTGTGGCAAAAATGAACGACTACCGCAGCGTGTTCATCACCAACCCCGTCGCCAGCTTGGGATAGAAGTAGGTGCTCTTCTGGGGCATCACTTCGCTGTGCTTGGCGAGTTCTTCGAGGGCGTGCAGCGGGGTCGACTTCAGAAGCAGCGCAATCTGGTGCTTGCCGCTGTCGATCTCGGGGATGACGGCTAGCGGGTCGGCGGTGTAACCTTTTTGTAGATCTTTCCCGCCGGCGAATTTGGGTTGAAGGACTTCGTCCAGCAGGTAACGCTGCAGGATTGCGACGTCAAGGTTACGCCATGCGTCGGACTGCTTGGGTTCGAGTTCCTTGAGGATGTCGAGGTTCTTGAGTTTCAGTGTGAACAGCTTCTTGGTCTTGCCGTCGTACAGGCCGAAAGTGTGCAGGTCGTAGCTGTTGAGGATCGTCGCCAGGCTGGCGGGGCGGTTGTCGCCCAACGCGGTTTCAGTCATTTCAAAATTCGCTCCTAACCCGGCTTTGAACGCGGCCGGGTCGAAGTGGGTCAGGCCGCTGATCAGTCGGTGCGTCGGCAGGATGACTAGCCCGTCGTCCTGCATCGCGATGAGGACGAACATGCAGAAGTTGGCCGGATGGTTTGGCGGGAGCAGGCCGCCGTGCTTGGCTTCCATGTCCTTCTGATACTGCAGCGCCGTGGTGTACCGGTGATGGCCGTCGGCGATGTAGACCGGGCGGTGCTTCATCAGGTCCATAACGTCGGCTTCGATTTGCGAATCGGTGACGGACCAGAGATCGTTCTTCACGCCGTCCATCGTGCCGGTTTGCTCGGGGCGGATCAGGTTTTTGAACAGCAGCGAAGTGACTTCGTTTTTGCCGTCGGAATAGAGACCGAAGATCGGCGATAACTGCAGGCCGGTGGCGTGCATCAGTTTCAGGCGGTCTTCGATCGGGCCCTTGTGGGTTTTTTCGTGGGGCATCACGTCCACGCCGAACGGGGTGAGGCGAACCAGCGCGATAAACCCGCGGCGGTGGTGCGTGCGCCCGCCGAGGTCGTAAGTCTGCATGTACGGGTAGAGTGCGGCCCGTGTGTCCTTCTTCAGCGCGCCATCGGCGAGCCAGCTTCCGATCGTGGTGTCCGCTTGGCTGTACACCGAATCCGGCCCGACGGATTTGGGCGGCATGAATGGCAGATCGACTGTAACAATGTTGTTCGGATGCTTCGCCTGCAGCGCGGTCTTCTGCGCGTCGTCCAGCACGTCGTACGGCGGGGCGATGAGGCTCGACACCTCCGGGTGCTTCACTCGGTCGAATCGAATACCAGCAAACGGACGAATCTGTGCCACGCGGGTTTCTCCTTCGTTGAGACATCGAAAGATATGGGGCGGTGTGCTGACTCGCAAGTCCATCCGAATGATTTAACCGCGAAGTCGCGAAGACGTGAAGAAGAGGGATCGCGCATTCGGTCGGATTAGTCCGTCACGGTTCTCTTTTTTTCGTCTTCTACGCGCCTTCGCCTCTTCGCGGATCATTTCAAATCTTGGATCGGCATATAGGCGATCTGCAGAGTTTTCCGCTAATATAATGGTCGAATGCGTGTCATCCTTGCCAACCCCCGCGGCTTTTGTGCCGGTGTGAATATGGCCATTGACGTGGTCGATCAGGCGCTGCAACTGCAGGGGCCGCCGGTCTATGTTTATCATGAGATCGTGCACAACCGTCACGTGGTGGAAGAGTTTAAGGATCGCGGGGTGACGTTTGTGAATGACGTGTCGGAAGTCCCCGTCGGCGGGACATTGGTTTACAGCGCCCACGGCATTTCGCCGGCCGTGCGGGCGCAGGCCAAGGCGCGAAAACTCAAAGAGGTCGACGCGACTTGCCCGCTGGTGACCAAAGTACACATGGAAGTTGTTCGCTTCGCCAAGCGCGGCGATACGATCGTTTTCATCGGCCATCGTAATCATGATGAGGCGGTTGGCACGGTGGGTGAAGCGCCTGAACACATCGTGGTGGTTGAATCGCCGGAAGAGGCGGAGCAGCTCAAGGTGGAAGATTCGAGTCGGCTGTCATATGTCACGCAGACGACGCTGTCGGTGAGCGATGCGGATCGGATCATCGCGGTGCTAAAGCAACGATTCCCCAAGATCAAGGCTCCGCCGAAGGATGATATCTGCTACGCCACCACCAATCGCCAGAACGCGGTGACGGAGTTCGCGCGCGATGTGGATTTAGTGCTGGTAGTCGGTAGCAAAAACAGCAGCAACAGCCAGCGGCTGGTGGACCGCGCGATCGAAGCCGGCAAGCCGGCGTTTCTGATCGACGACGAGTCGGAGATCAAGCCCGAGTGGTTCGCCGGCAAAAATGCGGTTCTGGTAACGGCGGGTGCGTCGGCTCCGGAGCATCTGATCGATAACTTGCTGGACCGCCTGCGTCGTGATTTTTCCGGCGTCGTCGAAACACGCACGCTTGTACAAGAAGATGTTAGTTTCGCGCTGCCTGCTTCACTCAAGAGTTTGGCCGTGCTCGGCTGATTTATCGGACGGCAATGCGACACAGAGGCACAGAGCCACAGAGTTAGGCACAGAGAACCGATACACTGATAGATACTCTGTGTAAATCTCTGTGGCTCTGTGCCTCCGTGTCGCATGGATTCAATTGATTTCGGAAGGACCGTGAAATGAAGGGTATTTTATTGGCCGGCGGGGCTGGAACTCGTCTTTACCCGCTGACCACCTGCCTCAGCAAGCAATTGCTGCCCGTGTACGACAAGCCGACGATTTACTATCCGTTATCGGTCCTGATGCTGGCGGGGATCAAGGAGATTCTGGTTATTAGTACGCCGCGCGATTTGCCTATGATCGAAATGCTGCTCGGCAGCGGAGCCGACCTCGGGCTGAAGCTTTCGTATAAAGTGCAACCGGAGCCGAAGGGCATCGCACAAGCTTTTACTCTCGGAGCAGATTTCGTCGGCAACTCCCCAGTCTGCCTGATCCTCGGCGACAACATTTTCTACGGCCACGAAGTCACTGACCTGCTCGAGGAATCCGCCAAGCTCACTAAAGGCTCGCACGTTTTTGCGTACAAAGTCAAAGACCCCGAACGGTATGGCGTGGTAGAATTCGACAAGAACTTCAAGGCGCTCAGCATCGAAGAAAAACCCAAGCAGCCAAAAAGTAACTGGGCCGTCACAGGATTGTATTTTTACGACGCGGAAGTGGTAAAGATCGCCCAAAACCTCAAGCCCAGCGCGCGAGGCGAATTAGAAATCACCGATGTAAACAAGGCGTACTTAGCGCGCGGCGATCTGCACATTCAGCCGATGGGCCGCGGCGTGGCGTGGCTCGATACGGGCACCTACGACTCGCTGCTGTCGAGCAGCCTGTTCGTGCAGACGCTGGAAGAGCGGCAGGGCTTGAAAGTTGCGTGTATCGAGGAAATCGCCTTCAGCAAGGGGTTCATCAACGCCGCCGGCCTGCAAAAGCTTTGCGACAAGGCCGGCAAAAGCGACTACGGCAACTATCTCCGCAAAGTGTTGGCCGAGGCGATCGCGTGAGCCGGGCGATCGGCATTCAGCACGTTCAGATCAGTATCGCCCCGGGGCAAGAGGCGACCAGCCGGTCGTTCTACATTGATTTGCTGGGCATGATCGAGTTCGAAGACCCGTTCCACGCAAAGGGCGGATTCTGGGCTCGGGCCGGCGAGCAGGAAGTGCATATCCGCGTGGAAAAAAATATTGAACGCAGCCGGACCCATGCACACACGGCGTTCCTTGTGGACGACCTGGCCGCCATTCAGTTGGTGTTGGAGCAAAAAGGTTTTACGATTTTCCCGCAGCCGAAGATTGTCGGGTTCGATCGAATCCATACGATCGACCCGAGTGGGAATCGGATTGAAGTCATGCAGAAGGATTAGTCCACGAATACCACGAATCTTCACGAATGGCTTTTTGTATTCGTGTAGATTCGTGGTATTCGCGGACAATAAGAAAGAACACTATGCGAACGCTCTTAGTCACCGGCGCGGCCGGGTTTATCGGGTCGAATTTCGTGCGGATGCTCGTGAAGCGCGGCGAGAAGGTCAAACTCATCGCGTTCGATAAACTCACGTACGCGGGTAACATCGCCAACTTGCAGGATCTGCTCGGCGATCAAGTCGTCTTCGTCAAAGGCGACATCTGCGATCCCGACGCGGTCACCAAGGCGATCGACGAACATCATGTCACGGAAATCGTTCACTTCGCGGCTGAGTCGCATGTGGATCGCTCGATCCTCGGTTCGGGGCCGTTCGTGATGACCAACGTTATCGGCACGCAGGTGTTGTTGGATGTCGCGAAGGTGAAAAAGATCGAGAAGTTCCTGTACGTCAGCACGGATGAAGTTTACGGCACGCTGCCGGAAGATCAGCCGGACGTGAAGTTCACGGAGGAGACGCCGATCCAACCCAACTCGCCGTACAGCGCCAGCAAGGCCGGCGGGGATTGCCTGGTTCGCAGCTACTTCCACACCTTCAATATGCCGCTGCTGACCACGCGGTGCAGCAATAACTACGGGCCGTACCATTTTCCGGAGAAGTTGATCCCGCTGTTCGTCACCAACCTGATGGAAGACAAGCAAGTCCCGCTGTACGGCGACGGCAAGAACGTCCGCGACTGGCTGTACGTCGAAGATCACTGCGATGCGATCTACACCGTGCTAAACAAAGGCCGCTTCGGCGAATCGTATAACGTTGGCGGGAACAATGAGATGACCAATCGGCAGATCACCGAGATCATCCTCAAAGCAATGGACAAGCCGTGGGAAAAGTACGTCAAATACGTCCAAGACCGCCCCGGCCACGATCGGCGGTACGCGATCGACGCATCCAAGATCAAAAACGAGCTCGGCTGGGAGCCCAAGTACCGCTTTGAAGGTGCGATCAAAACCACAATCCAGTGGTACCGCGATAACGAAAATTGGTGGCGTGGTATAAAGAGCGGCGAATACCTGAAGTACTACCAGACGCAGTACGCGAATCGGTGAGGAACGGGCGCCTTCATCGAACACGCGAGCGGGAACGACAACCGCTCACTTTTTCCGCGTGTAGTATGAAACTTTTCGGCAACTGTCTCTTTCTGCTTCTAATTTTAATGCCGACAACGTTTTGCAGCTCGGCGTTCGCTGCAGAACCAATCAAGGTCCGTGTCGTCAGTTGTGACGAACCCGTCCAAAGCCATAAGCGTGGCGTGTGCGAAAACCACCTTTCTGCCGACGATTTCAAAGCGCTGGCGCCGGGCGTCTCGTGGTTTTACAACTGGCACTACGAGACCAAGGATCTCCCCCCGGCTGGGGTGAATATGGAGTTCCTGCCGATGTGCTGGGGCGATTCGCCGGACTGCCTTGATGGCCTCGATCGTTACCTCGCCACCCACAAGCCACGGGCGGTGCTGGCGATCAATGAACCGAATCTCAAAGGCCAGGCGTTTATCCCACCTGAGCAGACGGCTCGGCTGTATCAGAAGATCAAAGCCATCGCCCAAAAGCACGGCGTGCCGGTCGTCGGGCCGCACATGGCGCTGGGATCGGAGCCGAACGAAAGCATCTCCGCTGACGATCCGATCGAGAATAAGAAAGTTACGTACACGTTCATGGTTCCGTTCCTCAAAGCGTTCTATCACTACCTCGGTTCGCCCAAAAAACTCGACGCGCTAGGCGTGCATGTGTACGGCAACATGGGCGAATTCAACTGGCTGAGTGGTGTGCTGGCGAAGGAATTCAACACGCAGGTATGGGTCACCGAATACGCCTGGTGGAAAGTGCCCAGCGACGCAGAGGCGATGAAGTTCATGGTGCAGTCGACTGACCTGCTCGAGCGCTCGCCGCAGGTGCAAGGATACGCGTGGTTCAAGGAACGCATCGACACGAACCAGCGCATCAGCCTGTTCGATCGAGAATTCGGCAAACTCACTCCAATCGGTCACGCCTACGTCAACCTGCCCGTGCATGATGCGGACGTATTCTACAAACTCCCCGGCAAGCTGTCGGCCGGGAAATACGTGGCGATGAAAGACGCGCAGATTTATCCCAGCAGCGACGAAGGCGCGTTCGTCGATATGCAGGCCGATAAGGGGAATGCTTCGTGCGATTACAACCTGATGGTCGACGCTGCGACGACGTTCACGGTCCGCGTCCGCGCGAGCGGGGCCGAGTCGATCGTGGTCAGCAAAACCGGCCTGTCGCTTCAGGGCAAGGCAGGCAAGGACTGGAAAACGCTCGAAACCAAGTTACAACTCACTAAGGGAAGCACGACCTTGCGTGTCACCTTCACGGAGAAGGGACAGCGGATCGAGTCGATCGAATTTACGAAGCCATGAGCACCTCATCACCCGCCAAACTGTACGAATCGGTCCTGATCACCGGCGGGGCGGGGATGCTTGCTAATGCGCTCGGCCAAGTCCTTGGGGAGCGCAAAATTCGTTATTACTCGTTGAGCCGCGCTGACTTTAACATCACTGACACTCTTTCCGTCGTGAACGTGTTCAGTGAATACAAGCCGACGCTAGTCCTCAACTGTGCCGCGTATACGAAGGTTGATTTAGCGGAAAAAGAAAAAGACGCAGCGTTTGAGATCAACGGGTACGCACCCGGCATCGTCGCTCAGGCTGCCAAGGATCACGGTACCGCGATGGTGCATTTCAGCACGGACTACGTGTTCGATGGGACGGTTTCACGTCCGCTGCTGCCCAACGATCCGGTAGGTCCAACGAGCGTGTACGGATTGTCCAAGCTGGCCGGGGAAGAGATGATTCAAAAATTTGCGCCCGACCGCTGGCTGATCCTGCGGACGGCCTGGCTTTACGGGCGCGGCGGGCCGTGCTTTCCGCAAACGATGGTCAACGCCGCTCGGGCGGGTAAGCCGCTGAAGGTGGTGGCGGATCAGGTCGGTTCGCCGACGTATACAGTTGACCTCGCCCGGGCCACTTTCGACCTGCTGGACCACGGCGGGCAGGGCGTTTTCCACGTCGCGAATGCCGGGCAAACCAACTGGCGGGATTTCACCGTTGCCATCCTCGATCAGTTCGGCTGTCCGAAGGAAGTCGGATCGCTGACCAGCGCGGACTGGAAAACGATGCGCCCCGACTCGGCCGACCGACCGGCGTACAGCGTGTTCGACCTTTCCCCGGTAGAACGTTTGCTCAATCGGCCCATGCCGACCTGGCAGGATGCGCTCGCCCGCTACCGCGCCGCCGTCGAATCCGCCGGCTCGTTTTAAACGGTTTGGATTCCCATCTTCTCACGTCCGACCGGCTCTGCGCTGTTCAATCCGTCCGGATTTTTCGGCCTCATGGATAATGCAATGCTATGATTGCGCTCTGTCAAATCTATCCGAGGCTGATATGCGTGGGCTCATTTGTGCGGCGATGTTAAGCGGATTGGTCGCTGGATGCTCATCGAGCGCTCCAACGCAGACGCCTGTCTCATCGACGGGAAGTTTGCCGGCGGAGCGGGCGATCTATACGAGCGCTAGCGGAACGCCGTCACGCAACACTTCGCCGTTGGTGGCGATAGAACTCCCCGCGACTCGGCCGGCCGTCGTCGGATCGATCTCCCTTATCGGACAAGTTAAAAATGCCGGCCCGCGCGACTTGTGCGGCGGTGAGAAAATCAGCGACGTCTTGCGCGCCGCCGTCGTCTCCGATCCGGCCGGTAAGTTGACTGTGGTGCTGGTCCGCCGATGTCCGGAAGGCACGACCCGCGAAATGATCGACATCGATCAGGACTTGGCCGTGCTGGACGCGCGACGGGATTATGCGTTGCGCGAAGGCGATGAGTTGGTGGTGTCGGTAGCCCCCGCGATGCCCGCCGGGCTGTCGCGGCCGATCGCGGCGGATGTGCCGCCGCCGCATTAATTCGCGCTGGCGAGCGGAGATTCAATTTCGGCAGAAGAAGCCAGTCCGTCCGGGCCAGCTTGATTCATCCACACAAATTATTGAGCCGGATTTGACGAGGGAATCGTCGTCGGCTTGGTTGTAGCAACGGCCTGTGTCGTCGGTTGCGTCGCCTGGGTGGTGGGCTTGGTCGTCAGCGCTTCGAGTACTTTCATCGTTTTAGGCGTGCCGATGTAAACCGGGTCTTGGATGGTTTTCATGATCGCCAGCCGGGCGGTAGCCACTTCACTGAACGCGAGCGGCACGTTTTTGTCGTCCAGCACGGCTTGGTATTGCTTGCGGGCCGCTTCCCAATCACGATTGTTCTCGGCGATCGCGCCTAAACCGAGTCGTGCGCTCACGGCGGCGGGTTGGATCGTCGGGTAATCCTTCAGCACGCTCGCATACGCAGATGTGGCGGCGTTCAAGTATTCGTCGGCCGACAGCTTCGATTGCAGGCTCGGCCGGGTGGTTGCCCCGGGCAGTTCGGGGAACGTGCCGGTGTTCCAGTTCAGATCGCCCTTGGCGATCAGCGCCTCGGCGCGCATGACCGGATCTTTCGTGCTGTCGAGCAGGGAATCAATCAGTTTCTCGGTGTCTGATTGACTCGAGTTGCGGTACGTCGCCAATTGATCCGGCCCGACCTGTATACGCGACAGATCGAGCTGGCGCATGTTGGTCAATCGAAGGCGGATCTCGGTCAGCGCCTGCTGGTCGGCGGCTTTGGCGTCGGCGGCGGCGTTCATGCGGAAGCGGATCAGGAGGAAAACAGTCAGGCCAATGATGATCGGGATCAGTATGACGTTGGCGTACTTCTGCCACGGGCTCGGCATATCGATTTGAACGGCCTTGCTCTTACGCGATTCGGGTTGGCCCGCAGGTTCTTTCATGGGAGGGGAAGTGTATCGGAAGATAGAGCAGGGGCAAGTATTCAGGGGTAAGGGGCAAGCAGGAATGCATTCTACTTGCCCCTTGCCCCTGAATACTTGCCCCTCCGCTTATTCGATCGTAAACCACTGTACTTCCACCCGGCGGTTCTTGTCTGAATCCGTGCCGGCGGGTTCTTCCCAGCCTCGGCCGACGGAGTCGAGGCGCTCGGGATCGGCCTTATACAGTTCGAGCAGCTTTTTCTTCACCTCGTTGGCGCGGTCTTTCGACAACTGCATGGCGGCCAATGCCTGCTTGCGGACGAAGGCTTCGCCGCCTTGCTTACGGAAGGTTTCGATCATGGCGTTGTCGACGTGTCCGCGGAGCAGCACGGTGCTGCCGGGGCTGACTTTGAGCAGCTTGTTGATGGCTTCAAGGTTGCTGACGTTGTCCTTGCTGTTCATGTCGAGGACGGCTTTATTCGGCTCGAAGAAGAAGCGGATGTCCTTGGTCAGCAGCGGGTCGCCTTCCACGGTGCTGTTAGTGCCCGGCGTGCGGATCGGGGCGATCGCGATCTTCTGCCCGGCGAATTTGCCGGCCTTGTCGATTGCCTCCAGAAAGCGGGTGTCGATGAACCGGTCGCCGTCGGCGGGGTTTTTGATGATCTCCGCGCCGTAGGCGAGATTGGAGGACTGGAATATCCCGCCGAAGCTGCCCGCGCTGTCGATCGCGCCACTGAAGAACGCCTGATTCTCGGGAAGGTTGGCCAGGTGTACTTTGGCGAGTTCTTCTTTCGTCTGGGCGCGATCCCACTTCATGGCTTTGCCGATGATGTCGAGGTACGGCTCGGCGTTGTCGCGCACCATGCGGTTGCCTTCGAGCAGGCCTTCCACGAGCCCGGCCACCATGTCCTGGTGCTGCTGGGCGAAGCCTTTGTTGACGATCAGGATGTCGGCGATGATCAGCAGGTTGCGGTTGGAGGTGAGGATCGTCGCCTTCCCGCCGGACTGGTCGGCCACTTCGCTGGTCTTGGGCGCCCAGGTGATGCAACCCGCCACGCGGTTGCGGCCGGCTTTGAGGTCACGCAGGAACAGGTCTCCCGCGCCGAACGCATCGGCACAGTAGACGAGGTTGATCTTCCCCGGATCGGCGGCCGACGAGAGATCGGCCAGCATGTTCACGCCAAGGCCAGCTTCCTGCGCGAGATAGCGGAGGAAGAAGTCGGCCTCGGTGAATTGCGCGGTTGCCAGCACCTTGCCCTTGAGCTGGTTGATGCGTTTGATTTCCGATCGCACCACAATGCCGTCGGCCCCGCGGCTGTAGCCGATCTGCGCGGGCACGACGACCTGAAACTGCTTGCCGTACACCGCCAGCACGTCGGCGGTGGTGGCCGACGCGGCGATTCGGCCGGAGTTGAGGCTCGACCAGCTTTCTTCCTCGCTCAGCGTCAGCTTCACTTTGAAGCCGAACTTCTTGAAGAAGTACGATTGATCCGACGCATCCAGCCCGCCGTTCGCAGCCACCAGGCCCGCGTAGCCGGCGTATTGCGACAGTTCGATCACGACGGTGTTGTCCTTCACCTCAAACGGCGCGGCGGCCTTGAGGCGGGGGATCTCGGTGCGGGTTTCAACCAGCTCCGTGTCCGACGTCCCGCTCAATGTCCCGCCGACGTTCTGGCCTAATGCGAGCAGGGCGGTGAGGCTGAGCGTCAGAGCGAATGTGAGTTTGGAAACAAATGCGTTCATGGTCTTCCCTCTTTTTTTGGTAGGACAGACATTCCTGTCTGTCACGGGCGGATGTACTCATCGGTCCGCACCGACCTGCACTGACGCGAAGTACGAATCGAAGAGTACTTCGCTTCGTGACAGACAGGAAAGTCTGTCCTACTTCAATATAGAATCAATATCGACCTTCGACGACTTACTGGCCGTCGGGAGCGTAGGTGCTTGGTCCTCGCTCATCTTGCTCAGCGCGGCTGACATCGACGCCAGTTGCGTTTCAGTCTTACGCAGTTGATCGAGCTCGGCCATCCCCTGGTTGAGTTTCACGCGTTCCAGATCGAGCGCCAGCTTCTCGCGGAGTTGCGCGAGATTGCGGAGGTCGTCTTGCAACGCGCTGGCGGAGTCATCCATCTTTTTGAGCGACGTTTCGTACGCCGATGCCAGCGGCTGGCGATCGTCAAGCCAGGATTGCGTCTGAGCGAGAATCTCATTGACCTTCGCCCGCTCGAACGTTTTGCCCGCCATCCGCACCGGCCAGCGGTCTTCGTCCTCGGCTCGCTGGTAGGCGGTCTGCAGGCGATTCCGGAAGTTGACGACTTCGTTCATCTTGTCGACCAACTGTTGCTGCCGGCCGACCACGTTCGACCGTGTGCTACTGAGCGTATTGAGGCGGCGTTCGCGCTCGGCGATCTGCAATTGAATTTGCGATTCCGACCAGACGAGATAGCCGGCCGGGTCTTTCGCGATCTCTTCCGGCGACCACTTCTTGTCCGGCGACACCTTGGGCGTCGTCACCGGCGGGGCGGTTTTATTCGCCTGCGCTGATTGGTGATCGTGAAACGCCTTGTAACCAAGGGCTGCACCACCGGCCAGGATGAAGATGATCAGAATTCGCTTCATTGTCTTTACTTCCTCTCCCTCCGGGAGAGGGCCGGGGGTGAGGGGCAGACGGCGTTTGACCTCCAAACGTTATGGAAGTCAGACGCACGCTGCCCCTCACCCTAACCCTCTCCCAGAGGGAGAGGGGACCAAAAACTCGTTACTTACTGCCGGCCAGAATCTTGTCAAACTCGCCGCTGTCCACCTGCGCCGCGGACGCCGCAGTCAGTTCAGACAAGGACACCACACCCGTATTCTGTGAAGCGGCCCCGACCACGTTGGTCATCGCAGCGTTCATCGAAACGAGTTTGTCCTTCAGATCGGTCGTCAGGTTGTTGACCTCCAGCAGGCCACGGTTGGCTTTCACCTGAGCCAGCTGATCGTTGGCGTCAGCCGTGGCTTGGTCGATTTTTCCGTCCTGGTTGTCCAGGTTAGATAGACCGGCCGTCAGCTTCGTCAGCAGCTCTTTCTGCCGACCGACTTCTTTGGTGAGCGAAACCACGGTGAGCTTGGTCTTGTCCTTATCCATCGTCTGGCTGTTGAACGAGACCGGCCACACGTTCGACGCTTCGGCCGACTTGTACTTCTCCAGCAGTTCCGAGACGGCCTTTGTGCCGGTGGATACCTGCGACTGGGCGTCGTTGCGCATCTGGCTCAGCTTCCCGCGATTCAGAGCGACGGCGATTTTGCTGGCGTTGAGCGACAGGATCGCCTTTTCGGTCTCAGCTTCGACGTAGTTCAGGTAGTTCTTGGGATCGGCCGCGATGTTCTCCGGCGTCCACTTGGTACCTTGCTTCCAACCAGCGTCGACCTTGGTCTTGAAAGGGTCGCTGACGTAGTACCATATCGCGCCACCCACCAAAACAACCGCCAACACGCCCACAGCGATTGTGGCGGCCGAACCTTTACGAGAATGAACATTCATCTTGCGTCTCCTTCTTGTAGAATCCCCGATGTTCCGATCGAGGGCCCCGGTTCTCAGGCGGGATGTCAAAAATCATACAATCGCGTGAGGGGGTCGCAATATGATTGGATTTATAAAACGGGAAGAAATCCATAGGGGTTAACGGATTCTGAATACGGACAACGGTATTGAGGATGTTTGACGCTTTGCGGCATGAAGTCCCATTTATTCGGACTGTCCCCAGCCGCGGCAATTCTTGACTAGTTTGCTGGGGACTTTTACGATTCCCGTTCGCCTGTTCTGGCCGATAAGACATTGCGTTGCGAGCAGATGCATCGCTCGGCACGCATCAAGACGCATGAAGCGACTTGAGTAAAAGCCATCGCCGGCCAGAAAGCGTTCGACCGCACGAGTCCATCCACCTTGGAGGCCCGCACCATGATGCGACTGCCCCGTCTGAATGTGCCCCGTATTGTTCCGAGCCTTGTGATCGCCGCTGCGGTTTCCGTCCCGCTGATGTCGGGGGGGAAGCTGTACGCGCAGGACGCAACCACGCCCGCTGCACCTGCGGTGGATATCGGTTTGCGGAAGGATGTCGAAAACTTCTGGCATTACGGCAAGATCGGCAAATACGACCTTTCCGCCGACGCGGCTAACAAAGTGCTCGGCTCGGGCAAGGACTCGGTCGAAATCCTCCGAACGTTCGAAGCCATCGCCGAAGAGTCGCAGGACAAGCTCGACGTTTGGATGCTTCGCTGGCAGGGAATTGAAAAGCTTAAGGACGTGACACCCAAGCTTCTTTCGACACTCGATGAAGGTCGCCGCACGCGCCGGGCTGATCCGGCATGGATTGAATCGAACATCAAGGCTCTTGCGGAAAACCGCCGCTCCTACTTCCTCGCGATCGAGCGCATCCGCGACTCCGGCGAGTTGGCCGTCCCGCAGATGATCGACTACCTCCGCGACGACACCAAGGCGCAGTACCACGGGCCGATCCGTGCGGCGATAAAAGACCTCGGGCAGCTCGCGCTTAACCCGATGGTGGCCGCGACGGAAATGAAGGACGGCCCGGTGTTGATCTCGGTGATCAACTCGCTGGCTGATATCGGCTACGCGTCGAGCGTGCCTTATCTGGCGAGGCTTGCCCAAAAGGGCAGCACGGCCTCGATTCAGGCGTCTGCCAAGAACGCGCTCGACAAGATGGGCGCTCCCGAAGCGTCAAGCATTAATGCGGGCGACCAATACTTCAACCTGTCGGAAAGTTTTTACTACAACAAGTCCGCCATCCGTGCCGATCTGCGGAACCCCGAGGCCAATGTCTGGTCATGGGATGAAGCCAAAGGCCTGCAACGGGTCAAAGTGCCTCACGGAATCTTCAATGACGTGATGGCCATGCGGACCGCCAAGACCGCCATGCAACTCGACACCACGCGCGATGCGATGAGCCTGTGGCTGGCCGGCAATTACAAGCGGGAAGTGGATCTGGCGGGTGGGAAAGACGCTACCCAACCACAAGGCGCACCGAACGCGCACTTTTACGGTGTCGCCGCTGGAACGCAGTATCTGAACGCCGCTTTGTCTCGCGCGCTGGTCGATAACGATGCCCCGGTCGCGCTAAAGGCAGTGAAGTCGCTGCAGGAAATCGTCGGCCGCAGCAATCTGATGGCCGGGCCTAAGGGTGAAGCGATCAGTGAAGCGTTGCGTTCGCCGGACCGCTCGGTGCGGTTCGAGGCCGCATTCGCGGTGGCCGCCGCTCTGCCGGACAAGGAATTTGCCGGGCAGGACCGCGTGATTCCGCTGATGGCCGAAGCGATCCACCAGACCGGGCAGCCCGGGCTGCTGTTGCTGTTCCCAACCGCGGGGTTGAACGCGAAGGTCGAGGAGCTTAAAGGCGTCGGCTACAACGTCGCCGGTGGCGCGACGGCCGAGGCCGTCATCACCGCCGCCGGGCAGTTGCCGGCCGTCGATGCAGTGGTGGTTTCCGACGAAGTGACCGCTACCGAATTGCAAAGCCTGCTGACGACCCTCGCCGGCACGCCTCGATTCGAACGGGCCGCTAAGATCATCATCAGCAAGTCCATCACGACGTCGCCGGATGCGACGCTGAACTACACGCCCGCCTCCGACGCAGCCGGGCTGAAGCCCGTCATCGAATCCGCCCGCGCCAAAACCGGTGGCGTGCCGATGGACGAGAAAGTCGCCACCACTTTTGCCCTCCGATCGGCC
>JBBROD010000035.1:0-44314 GCA_038229715.1 Tepidisphaerales bacterium
CTTCGTCCTGATTGGCTGAGCAAGTGCCGACCTGGGCGACTTCCTTGGAGTTGGAAATCTTCTTGCTCATGTTCTTGAGCTCGCCAATGATCGCTTCGACGGCGAGGTTGATCCCGCGCTGAACCTGCGTGGCGTTCGCGCCGCTGGCGATGTTCTTCATGCCTTCGCTGAAGATGGCTTCGGCATACACGGTGGCGGTGGTGGTTCCGTCGCCGGCGACGGAGGACGTTTTGCTGGCGACTTCCTTCACCATTTGAGCGCCCATATTTTCATACGGGTCTTCGAGTTCGATCTCCTTGGCCACGGTCACGCCGTCCTTGGTGACGGTGGGCGAGCCGAAGGATTTTTCGAGCACGACGTTACGGCCCGATGGCCCGAGAGTGACTTTGACGGCGCGGGCGAGTTTCTTCACGCCGCGAAGGATGCTCTCGCGAGCGTCCTGATCGTATTTGATTTGTTTTGCTGCCATTTCAATCTCCTGATTGTGGACTGTAGAATGTGGATTGTAGAAGCGGCTTGGTCATATCGAGTTGCCTCAACAATCCACAATCCACATTCCACAATCGATTTGAGTTACTCGACGACCGCAAGAATGTCGTCCTCGGACATGATCATGAGTTCTTCGCCGTCGATTTTGACTTCCGTGCCGGCGTAGCTGGTGAAGATGACTTCGTCACCCTTCTTGACGCTGAACGGGGCGATTTCGCCGCTGTCCAGGCGCTTGCCGGCGCCGAGGCTGAGGATTTTGCCGCGCTTGGGCTTTTCCTTGGCGCTGTCCGGAAGGACGATGCCGGACTTGGTCTTGGTTTCGGCTTCGAGACGCTTCACGAGAATCTTGTCGCCGAGGGGTCGCAGTTGCAGTTTGGCCATGGTTGGCTCTCCTTCAAAAGATGTTGGTTGTGGGTTGTTGGTGGTGGGTTGGAGGAAGGCTGTTCACCTAACTACGACACACAACTAACAACCCACAAAACGATTATTCGGGCCACTTACTTTCGTAAAACCGCTTCAAGACGCGGGCCATTGCGTCGAGGAGCAGGTTGAAATCGACTGGCTTGCTCAGCACGCTGAACACCTGCATGCCCAGCGCTTCGCGGAGCAGATAGCTGGTCATGTCGTCGGCGACCATGATGGTGGGCGGGGCTTTGTGCATTTCGCGCATGAGCCGCATCACCTGTAGGCCGCCGAGCTGGGGCATCTGGGCGTCTAACACCGCCAAATGCACCGGCTGCTGTTCGATCACCGCCAAAGCCTCGCGGCCGGTGCGGGCGGAAACCGTCTGAACCCCCTGGCTCGTCAGAAGCGTCCGCACCGTCGCGTGCCACGACTCCTGCTCGTTGGCCAGCAGCACGGTGAAGCGATTCTGAGCGTTAAACGTCTGCACCATAAGCATCCGCGAGGGGTTCCCGCAGGCGTGACATAACAAGCGGCGTGCCCGATCGATGGAACATGCAGATTTGTCGTAACTGATTTAATTCAATAACCTTATGATTCCCAAATTGGGGACCACCTCGGGCTATAAATCTGCCAATCCGGGCAGTTTGATGAGAAGTTCTGCCAGTGTGACAGTCCCATCAAACACAAACGATCGGGGGGACGCTCTGTCTGATTCGGGGGAAACCATGGAACGTCGTACCCGGGTCGTCTGACGAGTATCAGTGCAGTTCCCCGGTCTGCCCGCTTTAGCGGGTAGAGAAATTCGGTGTAACTACCCGCTAAAGCGGGCAGACCAGGAAGAATGTTGATAAACCCATTTGCGTAGGAAACCCTATGAAACGATTTCTAACCAAGGGCGCGCTAGCGCTGATTCTCATCGCAACCGGTTCGACCGCAAAAGCCGCGTTCGATGTCGACTTCGGGATCGGCTACTCACGACTGTCGATCGACGGGAAGAACGCCAAAGACCTAGACAACGCCGACGGCGCCCAGGCCAACGTTGCGTTTACGCTGAAGCCGTCTCCTGCTGCGGCAGGTTTGCGATTCGGGTTCGGTATTGAAGCGTCCGGCTACCGCAACGACTACCACCAGATCGACCCGATCACCGGCGATAACGTCCACCGCTACCACGAGCTCGACCTGTTCATCCCCGAAGTGCGGCTAGGCTATTACATCCCGTTCGACCACTTCTTCATCGAGCCGAGCATGGGCGTGGGGTTGGCCGTCGGCACGTACCGCGTGGGGCATGTGCATCGCTGGCGGCACGATGATTTTGAGGAAGACGACGACGACCGAGACATCACCCGCGCGAACATCGCGCTGCGGCCAAAGATTCAGATCGGCTACGCCCGCGATCACTGGGCCGTCGGGCTGGAGGCGAGCTACCTATGGACGCACCTGCATTTCGACGACGGCATCGGCGGAGACGTCGGCGAGCTGTACGGCGGAGCGTTTTTCAGGTTGTCGTTTTAAGAATTCATCACCGAGGTCACAGAGAATAAAACACAGAGGCACGGAGAGATGCATGATCGCTTCTCTCTGTGCCTTGGTGCGCGCTGTGAGCTTTGTGGCAATTGTGGTTCGGGAGAATCGCTTCCTGAACTGCCAATACCCGCAAATCAATTGCCGTCGGGCGTGGGGTTCGGCGCCGGAGTTTCTCCCGGCGCTGCCGGCTGTTCCACCGGGGCGGCCGGTTTGGGCTCGGCGGACTTTGGCTCCGTCGGCTCGGCGGGCTTTGGCTCCGTCGGCTCGGCGGGCTTTGGCTCCGTTGGCTCCGTGGGCTTGGGCTCCGTGGGCTCGGCGGACTTAGGCTCCATGGGCTCGGCGGGCTTGGGCTCCGCGGGCTTCGGAGGGGCGGCCGGGGCGACAGAAGTTTCGGTGATGATGCTAAGGTACGCAGGCAGCAGCACGCCGTTGGGGTCTTCGACCGCTTCTTTCTGATACCCGCGAGCAGCTCCCAATCGCGACGTGGCGTTCCCGGTGTCGCCAGCGGCGGCGGCGAGTTGCGACCAGCCGGCGTTGACGACCGCTCGCGCGATCTTCGCGCTCGTGCGCGTCTTCGGCGGCGAGGTTGCGCCCTCGGCGACATTCTGCAGCGATTCATCGGCCGACTTGTACGCCTCGTCGGCGCTGGTGCGCGTTTCTTTTAAGAGATCAGCGTTCTTCGGATCGGTCAGCTCAGCCGGCACGGTTAACGACAGCGGAGCGGCCACCTCGGCGGCGGTCTTCATCACACGCTCTTTGCGCGACAGCAGCAACGCATACGCCGACTGCGTGGCGGCGAGGTTCGCGCTGGCCTCGGCCTGGCGGATGCGGAGGCTCGACGCTTCGTGGGCCGCGTTCAGCGCCTTGATCAGCGATTCATCCGGCGAGCCCGGCTGAACTTCACGCTTGTTTTCGCTCTTCACCTTCTCCGATTCGGTCACCGCATCCCCAAAGTGAGCGATGGCGGATTTGGTCAGCTCGATTGCTTTCGCCCGCGACTCAGCGGCGGACGTCATCAGCGTGTTCAGCTCGATCGCCTTGGATTTGAGAGAATCCTTGTCGCCGTCCATCATCGACTTGGCAGAGGCGTTCATCTTGTCGATCTGGGCTTTGATTTTGGCGTATTCGTCGGTGTACGTCTGCCCGGCCGCATCGAACGAAGTGGCGGTGGCGCTGACCATTTCCTCATGCTTTTTAGCGGCAGCCAGATCCTGCGTGAGCGGCACGAGCGAGGCCTGCGCGGCTTCGATCTGGATGCCCGTCAGTGCCCCCTGCTTTCGCAGGTCGGCACCTTTGGTGTACGCCTTCACCGATTCATCTCCCTTGACTGCTTCGGAGTCGGCTTGGGCTTTGGCGGCGTCCTTGAGCAACTGCTCGCGCTGCTTGGTGAGGGTTTCGATATTGCCTTTGATCGCGCTGATTTTGCCTTCAAGGGTCGATATCTGCTGCTTGACGGCCGAGACCGTCGCGAGCGACCCGCCGGGGGCGTCGGCCTTTACCCAGATTTCTCCTTCACGGGCGCCGGTGGCGAGATTCTTGATGGCGTCGCTGACGACGGTTTCACCTTCGACAGGGGCCGGCAGCGCCACCGCCGGGTTGCGGCGGGCGGCAGCGTCGATCAGCACCTTGGTCTGCACCAGCTGAGCGGCCACCTGCTCCATCTCGTACACCTTGCGGGAGATGAGCAGTTCCTGATCCTGCACGTCACGGAGAATCAGCCGGGCGTTGTCCAACTCCGCCCCGGCGAGCGCGGCCTTGGCGAGCGCCTTGCGGGCGGTGGACGTGTCGGCTTCTTTGGTCAGCGCATCAAGGGCAGCGATGTTCTTCGTGCCGTCTTCAACGTTGGTCGCTGATTGAACCGTGCTCACCCCGGTCAGCACCTTCTTGTCGGCCTTGCCGGCGGCGTTATCGCACCCGGCCAGCAGCGGAACGACCGCCACCGACGCGGCGATTGCCAAAAGTGTCCAAGGCTTCAGATGAGTGTGTGATCGATTGCTGCTTCGCATCCGCGTGGCTCCTGGCGTGAGGCCGATTCAGTGGTGTCGAGCGTACTCCCCGCAGACCCGCGATTGTGACGGCTGCAAAATTCAAAGTCAATCTGCAGAGACGCTTACGTCAGGATTATCGGTCGCATTAGACCAAAAAGTTGAGCACAACCGCCTGCGGCTTACGGTCTACCGGGATCGGGCGCGTTCGCGGATCCCGATTCCGTCGCCCAAGAGTTCCGTCACCACCACAACCACAAAATTTAAGTGAAGGATCGCGATGAGAGTCTCCCCAATTGCGAAATCGGATTTCGACATGCGGCGTGCATGGTGATACAGTCAGAGCCTAAGCACCCGTAGCTCAGCTGGATAGAGCAGCGGATTTCTGAAGAATCGGACCCTACTCGGGAAACCGGGTAGGTGCATGCGGTCAAACTCAGGGAAACCCGAAACGGATAACGCCGTGGGCAATCCTGAGCCAAGCCCGTCTTCGGACGGGAAGGTGCAGAGACTTGACGGCCGCTACCTACAGTCGCGTCACAGCGACTACGGTAAAGGGAAAGTCCAAGGAGTCGCGAAAGCGGCGCAAACTTGAATCCGCCGGTCAGTGGTTCGAGTCCACTCGGGTGCGCTAGGTCAACACCGCTTCGATCCACCCAACACTTGGTAGAGTGCCCGAATGAACAAATTCTTTCTAGATCTCGGGCACACGCTTCTGGACCGTTGGAAGCGGGAGAATTTTTCTCTTGTGAAGTTTCCGGAGATTGCCCGCACGGCGCTCGAGAAGCGCCCGCCGGCTAAGGCAGTGGATCTCGCGGAGCTCATGCGTGATTTCTTACTCGATGAAGAACAGCCCTCTCAAACCGATTCGCCGTTCGGCGAACCGGAGATCGTGGTCTATAGCCACCCGCGGTTTTACATCCAACTTTTGTTCTGGATGGACGGAACGACGGCCATCCATCAGCACGAATTTTCCGGCGCGTTCCACGTCATGCACGGGTCGAGCATTCACGCGCACTATGAGTTTGAAAAGGCGCAGTCGGTCACGCCGTACCTGCGTGTCGGCAACGTGCGATTGAAGGACATTGAGTTGCTGGAAACGGGCCGCACCGTGCCGATCGCTTCCGGCCAGCGGGCGATTCATTCGCTATTCCATCTGGATTCGCCGTCGGTCACGGTGGTGGTGCGTACGCAGCACGATCCGGGCACGGGGCCGCAGTTTAATTATCTGCCGCCGCACATCGCGTACGATCCACACTTTAGCGACAGCCTCACGATGCGGCGGAAGCAACTGCTCGATGTGCTGGAACAGACGGAAGACACCGGCTATGTAAAAATGTTGACGGAGATGATCGACGACTTGGACTTTGAACGCGGTTTTTCTGTCCTGTACCATTGCATGGGGTATCTGCTGCAGATCGACCAATGGACGCCCGCACTCCAATCATTTGAAAAAAAGCACGGCGCCCTCGCCGCCGGCGTGGGAGCGACCCTGAAAGAAGACGCGCGGCGGAGCGTCATCAAAAGCTTACGCAGCACGATCATCGAGCCCGAGCATCGGTTCTTTCTGGCGTTGTTGACCAACGCGCCCACGCGGGCCGATCTGCTCGCGCTGGTGGCGCAGCGGTTTCCGAAGCAATCGCCGGTCGACATTGTTCTGCGATGGGGCCAAGAGCTGGCCGAGGTGTCTGAGGAAGGCGTCACGATCCTGGACGCCTTGTTTCCAGAGACGGTTGAAGTCGAAGCCGAGGCGCGGTCGGATTTGTTCGTGTCGGCGTTCGGATACTTCATGAAACGCGGCAAAAAGCTTCCGCCGGTGATGCGCGATCTGGAAGCAATGGACATCAAGGCATTGCGGGCTGCGTTTGCGGCATCTACCTTGGGCGCGTTGACGATTTAACGTGCCAGTCCGCATCATCCCTCAAGGCGCTACTGATTCCGCTGGGTCGGGAACGTCACTTCCAGCCAAACACAATCCGTGAGCGTTTTGATCATCGGATTTTTCATCTGGGCCGGCAGAAGCACCGTTTGGCCGGGCTTGACGGTCGTGATCTCTTGGACGCCGTCGACGCGGAGTTGGCACTCGCCTTGAAGCATGATCCAGACGACCGGCTGGTCATAGGGAACGGGTTCCTCTACGCCCTCAGTGAATCTCACTTTTTCGATCGTGAAGTATTCACACGTGCAGAGTTTAGTGACGGTCGTGAAATAGCCGGCCACGTGCGAGCGGACTTGCTTGACTTCCGGCGTCCCCGAGAAATCGATGCAGGCCAGCGATTCTTCAATGTGCAGCTTGCGCGGCTTGCCGTTCTCCAGGCGGTTGAAGTCGAACACGCGGAACGTGGTGTCGCTGGGCGTTTGCACCTCAGCCACCAGAATTCCCGCGCCGAGCGCGTGTACCGTGCCGCTGGGGAGAAAGTAGCAATCGCCGGGCTTGGCGGGAATGGCTTTGATCATCTTTTCAACGCTGCCGTCGGCAATGGCGTTGCTAAACGCATCTTTAGTTACGCCGGGCGCTAAGCCTTTAAGAATCCGGCTGCCGGGATCGTTCTGCAGAACGTACCAGGCCTCGGTCTTCAAGTAAGCGCCGGGGTGCGTGTTAGCGTAATCCTGATCGGGATGGACTTGGACGGACAAGTCCTCGCGGGCGTCGAGGAATTTGATGAGGATCGCGAACTGTCCGTGCTGGCCGTTGAGTGGAACGTCGCCGTGGAGGGCGGTGCCGTACTCGACGACTAGTTCGTGCAGGGTCTTGCCGGCCAACGGGCCGTTGGCGATTTCGGCGCTGACCCAATCGGTCGAGCCATCGATCACGCCCGGCGGGAAGTCGTACACTTCCCAACTCTCGCCGGTGGGCTTGTCCGTGGGCAGCGATTTGCTCAGAACCGATTCGAGCTTACGCCCGCCCCAGATTTTTTCGACGAAGCGCGGCTTGAACAGGAGTGGATAGAGTGACATGCGGTGCATCATGCGGAATGGCGATGGGTTTTCAACGATTGCGAAGCGGGGTCGTGGGTCAGTTTGAAAAACTCGACCGTACCACGGGCCTCCGGCCCGTGCCGGTAGCTCACGAACACGAGAAAATGTACGTCCTTGGCTATTCCGAATCACCCGCACGGGCCGGAGGCCCGTGGTACGGTCGAGTCCACCACGAAATGCGTTGCATAATATTTCAGACTGACCCGCTTCCCGAAACGGAACACCTTTGCGATTTAGTCGTTGGCGCGTAGAGTAACGTTAACCGAACAAACAGGAGTGATTGATATGGATTCAGCCCCCACGCCCCCGCCGTCGCAACCCGCCGCCGCCGTACCCGCAGCGGTCGCGGCTGGGCCGGCGACGATTGCGTTTGACGATTTCGCCAAGCTTGAGCTGCGCGTCGCCACGATTCTGGACTGCAAGCCGCACGGCAATGCCGACAAGCTGCTGGTGCTGCAGGTCGATCTCGGCGGGGAAAAACGGCAGATCTGTGCCGGCCTGCGGGCGCACTATCAGCCCGAACAACTAGTCGGCAAGCAAATCATCGTGGTAGCCAACCTCGCCCCGCGCACTATGCGCGGCGAGATCAGCCAGGGAATGCTGCTGGCGGCGACGGATTCGGCGACGCAGAAAGTCATCTTCGTCACGCCGTCAGACGCGGTCGCTGCGGGGTCGAAGGTTAGTTAAAGGAGAGGACTAAGGACTTAGGACTTGGGACTTAGTGAAGCAGCCAACACTCAGTCCTTAGTCCTAAGTCCTTAGTCCTACCGACTTGCTTCGCGAACTTCACATCTCCAACTTCGCGGTAATCTCCGACGCCCGGATCGAGTTGTCGGCCGGGCTGAACTGCTTTACCGGCGCGACCGGGGCGGGCAAGTCGCTGGTGATCGGCGCGATCGAAGTGCTACTGGGGCTACGGTCGGCGGCGGAGATGCTGCGGCCGGGTGTGGAGGAAGGTCGCGTCAGCGGCGTGTTCGATGTCGGCAGTGACGAAATGCTCCGCAAGATCGAAGTCGCCACCGATATCCCCGTATCCAGTGACGGCGGCGAGTTGCTCATCGCGCGGCGGCTGTTTGCCAGCGGGCGCAGCTCGGTATCGCTCAACGGCAACCCGATTACGCTCACCATGCTTAAGGCCGTCGCAGAATTGCTGATCGACGTACACGGCCAGCACGATCATCAGTTTTTGCTCAAGCCCAGCAACCAACTCGATGTGCTCGATCACTTCGGCCAGTTGGAAGACCTCTGCGGGAAGTATCACGACGCATTTGAAAAACTCACCGCCGCCGAGCATCGGCTGCGTGATCTGTCCGCCAACCGCACACTCCGGCAGCAGCAGTTGGAGTTGTATCGCTTTCAGGCGACCGAAATCGAGTCGGCCGACCTGCAGCCGGGCGAATATGAGGAACTGGCCGCCCGGGCGTCGGTCCTGAAGAACATGGAGAAGCTGAAGAAAGAAGCCGGCGCTACGCACTCGGCGTTGTACGAAATCGACGGCTCGGTGCTGGAACGCGTGAAGATGATGAGCGCGATCATCGCCGACCTTTCCTCGCTCGATCCCAGCCTCCAGCCGATCGCAGGTGGGCTGAAGGACGCGATGATCCAGTTGGAAGAATCCGCGTTCGATCTCTCCCGCTATCTCGACAAGCTCGACCTCGATCCATCAGAACTGGTAGAAGTCGACGACCGCCTGAACGTGCTGCAACGGCTGATGAACAAGTACGGCGATTCCGTCGAAGCCGTCACGAGCTACCACGACGAGATCAAAGCGAAAATCGCCGGGTTGGAGAAAGAGACCGACGATCTTTCATCGCTCCAGTCCGAGCTTAAGCCGTTGAAAGCGAAGGTCGCCGACCTGGGGCAGAAGCTGAGCGAGAAGCGGAAGGCGGTCGCGAAAAAACTGTCGCCGCTGATTGAGAAATCGCTGGCGGAGTTGGGGATGGAGAAGGCGAAGTTCTCGGTCGATCTTTCAAGCGTCGATCCGACGCCGTCGGGTGTTGATCAGGTCGAGTTCATGGCGCAAACCAACCCCGGCCAGCTGACGCAGCCATTGCGGAAGGTCGGATCGGGCGGCGAACTGTCGCGGATCATGCTGGCGCTGAAAGGGATTCTCGCGCAGAGCGACCGCGTCAGCGTTCTGGTGTTCGATGAAATCGACGCCAACGTCGGCGGGCGGCTGGGGAGCGTGATTGGGAGCAAGCTGCGCGAGCTGGCCGGGCATCATCAGGTGCTGTGCATCACCCACCTGCCGCAGATCGCCAGCTTTGCGGATCGGCATTTAACGGTTCGCAAGGAGCAGACCGGCAAGACGACGCAAACAACCGTTCGTACGATGGACGGGACGGAGCGGATCGAGGAATTGGCCGAGATGATCGGCGGGCAACGTATCACCGCCACCACGCGAGCACAGGCGAGAGAACTTCTGGAATCCGCGAAGGCCGAGTTTACACCAGTGAAGAAAAAGGCGGTGCGGGCGAAGGCGGGATAGACGGAATCGCACTTTTTCAGATCAATCAAGAAATCGAAAAGCTAAAAACAGTTGTGTACGTATTCGTCATTCTGGTTTCGTCATTCATTCGGATTTCGGGTTTCGTCATTCGGATTTTCACGCCTCCGGATTCTCCAACTCCGCCGGAATCTTGATTACCTGTCCATCCCGCCCCACGCACGCGATCGTCGTCGTGCCCTCGGCCAGTAGTTGAGTTCCGCGCTTGAGTTCGTAGGCGTGGTCATAACGAACGTGCGTTTGCTTGACGACCTTGGTGAGGAGCGTCAGTTCGTCGTCGTACTTTGCCGGCGCTTTGTAGCGAATCTCGGCCTTGGTGACGACGAAGAAGACGCCCTGCTTTTCCAGATCGGCGTAACTGACACCCATCGCCCGCAGCAATTCCACCCGGCCGATCTCGAAATACTGCAGGTAGCGGCTGTGGTGCAGGTAACCCATCGCGTCGACTTCGGGGTATCGCACGCGAAGCGTGAGCGTGTTGGTCCATCTCGGCTCCATGCCGGGTAGATTGCGGGATCGGGCCGTTGAATGCAACTGAATGCAGCGGGAGAGTTCACCAACTCGATTAGTTGTGACTTAAACATATTTCTATCCATCACTTACGCATTTTTTCGCATCTTCATCTATCGCCGCAACCTTGTTGAGGGCTGCGCATGATGGCTTTGTGCAGTCCGTGCGCTGGCGATAGATATGCGGGATGGCTCGATCGACGGAGGGTAATTCGTTGGCCTGCTAGCAGTTGAATGCGGGATTACTTGAACTCTACCGCCGGGCCGGTACACTACGCGGCTCGCTGAAGGGCTCAGCCCGTCGGCTGTAGTGATCGGTACAACGGATGGTTCAGGACGGATTGCGAAAGGACGTTAAGAGATGATCAAAGTCAAATCCCGCGGTGGCGAAACCGCCGAGCAGATGCTCCGCCGCTTTAAGAAGATGTGTGAAAAGGAAGGCCTCACGAAGGACATCAAGCGCGTGGCCTACTACGAGAAGCCGAGCGAAAAGCGTCGTCGTCAGAAGCGCAGCAAGCCGCGCATCAGCACGGGTCCGGCTCGCGCTTAAGTTTTCGTCCACCAAACAAGGATGAATGCTGCAGAATGAAGGCTGAAAAAGGAAGTTTCCTTTCTCAACGGTTCGTCCTTCGGCCTTCATCCTTCAGCATCCGGGTTCTCTATGTCATCCGCACAAACCGCCGCGATCCATACTGAACATCTGACCAAGGTCTACAAGGACTTCTGGGGCCGCGACAAAGTGCGTGCCTTGGATGACCTTAACCTAACGATCGAGCGCGGCGAAGTGTTCGGCCTACTCGGGCCGAACGGGTCGGGCAAGTCCACCACAATCAAGTTGCTGCTGGGCCTGATCTTCGCCAGCCGCGGGTCGGCCTATGTGCTGGGTGATCCGGCCGGGTCAACCGCGATCAACAGCAAGATCGGCTTTCTTCCCGAAGAGTCGTACCTCTACAAATTCCTCAACGGCGAAGAGACGCTCAAGTTCTACGGCCGGCTATTCAAAATCTCCAGCCGCGATCTGAAACGCCGCGTGCCCGAACTGCTTGACATCGTCGGCCTTGACGCCAAAAGCCGGAAGCGCAAGCTGCGCGAGTACAGCAAGGGCATGGCCCGCCGAATCGGTTTGGCCCAGGCGCTGATCAACAACCCAGATTTGATCCTGCTCGACGAACCCACAACCGGCCTTGACCCGATCGGCACGCGCGAGATGAAGGACCTGATCCTTTCGCTGAAAAACCAAGGCAAAACCGTCCTCCTCTGCAGCCACCTGCTGGCCGATGTGCAGGACGTTTGCGACCGCATCACGATCCTCTTCCGCGGCAAGATGCAGACGCTCGGCCAAGTGAAGGACCTGCTGCAAGTCAAAGACATCACGCAAATCCAAACCCGCGGCATGAACGACACGCAGAAAGCGGAGATCAAGCAGTACCTGAGCGCCATGGGCGTGAGCGACGCCGAATTCACCCACCCCACCACGACGCTGGAAGACCTGTTCATGCGGATCGTGAAAGAAAACACCGGCGGCGGCGCATACACGGGTTCGCCGACGGAAAAGCCGGATGCGCTGAAAGCGTAATTTCAAACCCGAATGACGAAACCCGAAATCCGAATGAATAACGAAACCAGAATGACGAATATATTAGGCTGCGTCACTTCGCTTTTCGTCATTGATCATTCGTCATTCATTCGGATTTCGGGTTTTGTTGTTCGGATTTTTCAGGCCTAACATGACCCATTCCTTCAGTCCCACATTGCTCGCCGCCCTGAACACCGACTGGCTGCTGGACCACGCCAGCCAGTTGATTGTCGGGGTGATCGTGGCGTTGGCGATTTTGTTCGGAGCAAACGACTTGGTTCGTTTCAGTGTCAAACGCATCTGGGCCATCAGCAGCGTTTGTTTTTCTGAATCGATCCGTCGTCGCATATTGTGGATCACTCCGCTGGCGATTATCGGTGTAATGGTGATCTCCCAACTCCAGCGGCCGCTGGATGAGCAAGACGCTATCCGCCAGACAACCAAATTCTGCCTGTTTACGACCGGCTTGGTCGTCGTGATCGTTGCCATCCTGCTGGCCAGCACCAGTTTGCCGAAAGAGATCGAAAATCGCGTCATCTTTACCATCGTTACCAAACCCACCACTCGGCTGGAGATTGTGCTGGGTAAAACGCTGGGGTTTGCCCGCGTGTCTGCGGCGATCCTGCTCATCATGGGCGTGTTTACCGTTGCCTATCTGAAAGTGCGCGCGTGGAATCTGGAGCGAGACATCGCGTTGCGGCTGGAAACCGGTGCGGTCGATCAAATCAGCAGGACGTCGCTGGAACATTACAAAACTGCAGGCCTGTTAAACGCCAAAACGTTCGCGTTTGCATCGGACCTTCAGTTTTATCCCGTCTTGCCCGAAGCTGGGGCACTCCGACGAAGTGCCGGCTTTGGCGGTGAAGGACAAATTCACATTCCTTTTGATCTCGATCCGCAGATGTTCAAGGATTTAAATGATCCGAATATCGGATTTCACATCGCTGTTGCCGTGCGGTTAGGCTGCGAAGTCATTCCCGGTTCCAAGGCAGCAACCAAGCCCGCGACGCAGCCCAACACGCCGGGCTTATTCGGACCCTCGCCGCTGCTGTCGTCGACTCAGCCATCGCAACAAGCCGAATCAGGCATCCCCACTGCGGCCATAGGCATTCTGGATGCTGACGAGATAGTATTAGCCAATGATCAGGAACTGGGCGCTACCCGCAGCTTCCCGCTTGAGCCGAACAAGATCACGACTTTCGGAACCGAATTCAAACCCGAAGCCATTAATAAGTTGGCGGCTGTTGCCAGGTCGCCTGGCTCGCGCCGGGTATACCTTTCGATCGCTGGTTCGGATCCGAATTACACCTATTCGGTGGACAATGATCCGGTGAAGCTGGCGATCGTGACCGAAGCGGCCGACGGTCGTCACACCACGATCTTGAACCCTGCCGCTGATCCGTTCAATAACGGTGCTCCCTCAACCCCTGTTTTCCGCGGCGGGTACTCTCGGTACGGCCAAGTCCTGAGTGGAACCGTCAAACCTGGGCCGGTGGCGGTGTACCGATTTCGCAAGGCGCTTCCCACCGATGGACTCGATCACGTGAATTTTGAAATACGTCTGGGAATCGAGCGCTCAGGTACTGAGAACGCGGATGAAAAGGACACTATTACCCACGTGTCAATGCAGATCCGGAATCTCACCTCCGGTAAGTTGTCCGAAGCAGTGACTTACCAGCCGGAAACTAACCGCAACGGGTATTTTAATTTCCCTGTGTCGGCCGTCGAAGGTGGCGAGTTTGAACTGATCCTTCGCTGTACTTCTCCGCAACACCAGATCGGCATCCGCCAGGGCGGGCTGGCGATGGTGGTCACGCAGGGCAACTTTTATTTCAACTTGTTCAAAAGCCTGACTATTTTTTGGCTGCTCTCAGTGCTGGTAGTGTCCAGCGCGATCTTCTGCAGCACGTTTCTCTCCTGGCCTATCGCCGTGGTGCTGTGCGTGGTGGTGCTGCTCGGGCACTGGGGCGTTGAGCAGCTCGGCGACGCAACTAAGCCGGGTCTGGGCGGCGCTGTCGCAACTGATTTTGGTTTCCGCGACGCGCGTCAGGTTCGCGTCATCAGTGGCACGGTGGAAACGCTCTCGAAGTTGCTCAACACGATCTCCCGCGTGCTCCCGGATATATCGCAATTCCCGGCGACGGAGGATATTGAGCGCGGCATTTCCATCCCGCACGAAAAATTATGGGACGCCTGCAAGGAGTCTCTCTCTTACGGCCTGCCGATGCTGCTGCTGGGTTACGTTGTGTTTAAGAACAAAGAGGTGGCGCCGTGAGTCAATCCGTTCTTGAACCACAGTCAGCCCATCTCCGCAGGCATCGTGCCAGTCGGATCGCGATTGTTACAGTACTTCTGATGTCCCTCGCGTTAAGCGCCCTGACAAGCAGATGGGCTCGCAACGCCCGTCAGGAAGCCACCACCGGATCGTCACCCATCCGGGCTGCCAGTCAAACCCGAATTTCCAGCATGAACAGCTTCACACTGGCGCTCCTGCTCGGCGGATTGCGCGGTCCTTTGGTGATGATGCTTTGGACGAGCAGCGAAAATCAGAAGCAGGACAAAAACCTCGAAGACTTTGACACCAAGGTCGAACTCATTCGCCTTTTGCAGCCGGAGTTTGACTCGGTCAAGATTTTCCAGATCTGGAACAAGGCCTACAACATCTCCGTGCAGATGTCGAGCTTGACCAACAAGTACACCACGATCCTCAACGCAATCGACTACGGAAAATCCGATCTGGAAGCGAACCCGTCTAACATTAATCTGCTGGTTTCAGTGGCCGACGTTTACTTTAACAAGCTCGGAAATTCAGCGGAAAAACAGTACTACCGAGCGCAGGTTCGCCGGGAAACTCAACCGCACCCTCGCCAGCAGAAGCTGGAGAAGCACGATCCCGCCTGGCGCCGGCTGGAGGTCGACCCGATCGTGGATGCCTCGGGAAATCTCCTTGCGGAACTGATCAAGCCCCGCCTCACTCGGCCGGCTAGTCTGGGAGCGGATCAGCCCTTTAACGACGGCTCGGAACTGCAGTATCTGCGAGCCTTTCAGCCATTTAAGTACGGCGTGTCACCGGTCGCTATTGCGTACAACTACTACGTGCAGGCACAGTCGCTCGCACGAGCCACGCACGCAAGGCATGCGCAATTAAGCGATCAGGTGGTCGACTCGCGCCCGTCGATCACGCTGAAATTCTGGGCCGAGGAAGAGCAAGAAATCGGTCGACGTAACGAGCAAAAAATATTCAACGTCATTCTGCCTACAACCGTTGACCGGCTTGAGTTGGAATTGCCTACCGCCAACATCCCACTCAGCCAGAAACCAGTGGATGGAGCCACGCTGACTGAAGCGATATACAACTACGATCGCGCGGCCCAAATCGCCGCCGCCGCACAGGTTGAATACGCCAGACACTTAGGGGTTTACAAAAACAACGTCTTTACGTATCAGTCTCACATCGACGGGCTCATCGCAACCGGACATTACTCGCTGGCCGACGCCGCGTATCTGCGGGCGATGACCATGACCGGCCCGGAGCACGACAAGTGGGTGCAAGTAGCCGTCAAAGAATACAGCGACACAATCGACGTTTACCAGCGGATCATGATGAAGTTCTACACCGACGACGCCATTATGGCCGCCGTGCTGCCGAACGTCACTCATGAACAGGTCGATACACTCCCTGCCGAAAAGCTTGCGGAAGCGACCGTGAAGATCCAAAACGCGCTGATTAAAGGGCAGGCTACGGACTCACACATGGAAGACCGTAAAGAGTACATGACCTACATCGGCCGCTGCGTAACCCGCCTGAATCTACTGGGCGTGAATTGATGTGAATTGATCGCCGCACACTGCAGCACGAATGATCTCAACGCTTAACAGATAGTATTCATCGTTTCGGCCGAGTCCCGCGCACCGGGCCGCGCTTGGCCGTCGGCTTCGGATGAGGCTTGGCCTGCGGTTTCCGCTTGGGTGCCTGCGTGTCGGCCTTGCGTCGCGGACGTGGCGTGCCGTCTTCCTGCGGGACCAACTCTTCGCGGCCGCCTAGCCCGCGAGCGCCCTTGCCACGCAGCATCAGCACCATCGGCACTTCCGCATACGGCAGCAGTTCGCGAAAGCGATTTACCATAAACCGCTGATACGCGGTGTCGAGGAAGTTCGGATTGTTCACAAACAGCACGATCGTCGGCGGGGCCACGCCGGTCTGCGTCGCGTAGTAGATTCGCGCCCGGCGGCCCGTCGGCGTGCTCGGGCGGCGTTCCTCGAAAATCTGCTTGATCACGCGATTCAAATGCCCTGTCGTCAGGCGCTCGTTGGCCTGCTTGAACAGCTTCTGCGCGAGGTCAATCACCATCTGCACGTTCCGCCCGTCCTTGGCGGTGATGAACGCGATCGGGGCGTAGTCGATGTGACGCAGCTCGTGATCGAGGTACGTCTTATACTCCTGCATGATGCCTGAGTCGTCGTGCTTGCCGCCCTGCTCCTTGGATTGCTCCTGCAGTTGCTTCTTGGCCAGATCCCACTTGTTGATCACAAGCACCACCGGCTTGTGCTGCTCGGCGATGTACTGCGCCAGCTTCTTGTCCGGCTCGCTGACCGGCTCGGTCGCGTCGATCAGCATCAACACCACGTCCGCCCGGCGGATAGACCGCTCGGCCCGGTGGAAGCTGTAGAACTCGATGTCGTTGGTCACCATGTGACGTTTTTTTCGCACGCCGGCGGTGTCGATGACGATCAGCGTCTTGCCGTCTTTTTCAAACCGCACGTCGACTGAGTCGCGAGTGGTGCCGGGGATTTCCGAAACGATCACGCGATCGCCATGCCCTTCATACAACTCCGCCACCGAGTTCACCAGCGTGCTCTTGCCGGCGTTGCGTTTGCCGACGATCGCCACCAGCATCTGCGGGGCCGATACCGTCAGCGGCGCTTTCGACATATCGATGTTCTTGGCGATAACGTCTTCGAGCTGATCGATATTGCGGGCGTTGGTCGCGCTCACGCCGATCGGCGTACCCAGCCCCAGCCGGGCGAACTCAGCCAGGCTCGTGTCCATCTTCGGGCCGTCGGCTTTATTCGCGATCAGCACCGTTTTGATGTTCTTGCGACGCAGCAGCGCGGCGATTTCCTCATCGGCGCTCGTCAGCCCGTCCTGGCAATCAACCACCATCAGCACCAAGTCGGCCCGGCTCATCGCCATTTCGATCTGGTGTTTGATGTGTTCGGTCAGTGCGTCCGGATCAACAAATCCGTACCCGCCGGTGTCGACCAGTTCCACGTAGCGGTCCTGCACCTTCAGTGGAATGGAAATGCGGTCGCGGGTCACGCCGGGCATATCCTGAACAATGCTGATCAACCGCCCGGACATGGCGTTGAGCAGAGAGGACTTGCCCACATTGGGCCGGCCGACGATCGCGATCACAGGCATGGAAGACATTCCGTCAGTTTTCGGCGGATTCCGAGGGAATGTCAAATTGCCGATTTGCGATTTCCGATTGCCAACTTGTTCCGGGAACCGAGAAAAACCGCGATATCCAGCACAATCGGCAGTCTCCAATCGCCGATCGGCCATCCGGGGGACTGTGAGAATATATTCACAATATTGCATTTCAACGGGTGGCATGAGTAAGGTGTAAAGACCACTTCCGGTCTCTTTACCCAGGCCGCTCAGGCACCTCACAGCCGCGGCCTATACGAAAAGGAGAACGCCATGCCTACTGCACAGGACATCCTCGCCCGTAAAGGGTCGCTGATTTACTCCATCGAGCCCCAGGCAACCGTGCTCGACGCCACGCGACGAATGAATCATCACAAAATCGGCGCGCTGATGGTGATGAACGAAGGCCAGGTGATGGGCATTTTCACCGAGCGCGACGTACTCCGCCGCGTAGTCGGCAGTGAGTTGGACCCAGCCAGTGTCCCGATTTTCGACGTGATGACCGCAGAACTGGTCACCTGTGACCCGGATTGCGAAATCGAAGAGATAGCCGAGATCATGCGGTCCAAACGCATCCGACACGTTCCTGTCGTTGATTCCGAACGCACGCTGCTCGGCGTGATTTCGATCGGCGACATCAACGCTCATACCGCGTTGCGTCGCGAATCCGAACTGCATTACCTTAGCGAGTACGTGTACGGCCGGGTGTGATTTACGATCGGAAAGAATCACTGTCATCTTGGTGAACACTCCCGTCGGGAAGGGTTTGTCGGGGCTATATGATTGCCGATAGCACATAATCACCGTCATCCTGAGCGGTACGCCGCGAAGGATCTCGGGTGTCAAACGGCGTTTCGCTGCCCGAGATCTTTCGCAGCGTACCGCTCAGGATGACGCCATTTCGTATTGAACACGCAACTGCAGAACACGCAGCCCAACCGACCTCCGTCGCCCTCACAAACCCCAAATCTCCTCGCAATCCGCACTTTCACGTTCCCCGAGAAATTCCGCCTAGATTACCGGACCGGTAAAAAATACCTTGTCAATTCACAAGATGTTTCATGCATCCAGCGGCCTGTTTGTTTATCTTAAGTGCCTGTCGAACGAAGGGATGGGCCGCGCTTGGCACCCTTCTAGCGGCACGGTCGAACGGCCCATGATTCAAGCGAGGTTGATCACGTGAGATATCTGTTTTCCGGCTTGATGCGAGATACCGGCATGCCCGTTGAAGGGCATATCGAATCGGTCGACGTCGACGTGGCTTACGACATGCTCAGCGGGCACGGCGTGGTCGCGTCTTCGGTCATTCCTGATCCCAAGCCGCTCAACATCCACGAAGAACTCCCTGACGCGCCTGAGTTCGCCGACGCGCTGGAAAGCGCGATGGACAGTAGTTCGTCGCAGGTGAACTTCGACGACCTGATGAACGAGTACAAGGGCAAGAAGGTCTGGGTCATCGACCGCGACAAAATTCGCCGCCGCGTTGCTCAAGTGGTGGAAACCGCTTTGCACTTTGCCTCCACCACCGGCGAGACTCACGAACAAACGCAGGAGCGCATCCGCACAGCGCTGCACGGGCTGTTCAGCGATAACCGCAACCTCGCCAGTGAACGTAACGCCTCCAGCGTGATGGGGATGAAGTACAACGACCCGGCCATGGGCTCACCGTCGGCGCGTCCGGGCGGGCGAATGACGATCCAGACAGCTCAGCAGCAGGTTCAAGGCCACGTTCACGTGCCCTTGTCCCAAGCAACCGCCGCCGTGCCGGCCGGTCCGGTGAATGAGCGACTAGAAGAACAACTCGAACGGCTGAGCAACATCGTCAGCCAAGCCGAGTCGGTCCTCGCCAGCATGCGCAACGCCTCACGCGGTTTCGGTCGCGGCGGTGGCGAAGGCGGCGGCTCGAACCGCCGTCGCACGAACATGAAGACCATGAGCAACGAACAGAACGACGTTCTGCTGACGATCTACAAGTCGAACGTCGAACTGCTCAAGGCCTACAAGGAAGAATCCAAGCAAACCGCGACCGCCGTCGCGAGTTGATTGTGCCCGTAATGTCGCATGGGCTACCAGCCCATGCCGAAAGAATTTACCACAGCGAAAAACAGAGATTCACAGAGAAACACAGAGGATGTTTTTCTCTGTGAATCTCTGTGCTTCTCTGCGGCCTCAGTGGTAAAAATATGTAAAAAGCATGGGCTGGTAGCCCATGCGACGCTACGGGATCAATCGTACGAACTTTCGCCCGAGCTTCAGCACCACCGGTTCGGCGACCGTCACTTCCGCCTGAAAATCCGTGACCTTCGTTCCGTTCCAACTGACGGCCCCTTCTTTGATCTTACGAACCGCCTCGCCGTTGCTGACGGCTAGGCCCGCCTTCACGATCATCGGCGCGATCTTCTGCGGCCCGGCGCCGACCGATATCTCGGGCATTTCATCCGGCACTCCTTTGTTGACGAAAACTTTTTGGAATTCGTCACTGGCCGCTGAAGCGGCCGGTCCGGAATGAAGCCATGTGATCAAGCGCTTCGCGAGTTCAATCTTCGCATCCCGCGGCTTGCTCGCGATGAGCGGCTTGAACTCTTCCGCCGGCAAATCCGTCAGCAGCGTGTAGTACATCTCCATCAGGTGATCGGGCAGGCTCATCGTCTTGCCGAACATGCCATTCTGCCCGCCGGCCGGGTCGGTGACGGCGATGTAGTTGCCCTTGCTCTTGCTCATCTTGATCACGCCATCGGTCCCCACCAGCAGGGGCGTCACGATCACCACCTGCCCCTGATGCCCCTGCTCGATCTGAAACTCGCGCCCGACCAGGTTGTTAAACAACTGATCGCTGCCGCCCATTTCCACGTCAGCGTTTACGCAGACCGAATCCCACCCCTGCAGCAGCGGGTAGAACAATTCGTGCAGGCGGATTTCCACCTTCGCGTCGAACCGCTTGGCAAAATCCTCTCGCTGCAGCAGCTGCGCCACGCTCTTGCGGGCCAGCAGTTTGATGACGTCGATCATCGTCATCGCCCCAAGCCACTCGCTGTTGAATCGAACTTCGAGATGCTCCGGATCGGTCCGCAGGATTTTGCCTACTTGCGAAACGTACGTTTTGGCATTGGCGTCGATTTCCTCGCCGCTCAGCACCGGGCGGGTTGCATTGCGTCCCGAAGGATCGCCGACGCGGGCGGTGTAGTCGCCGATGATGAGGACGGCTTTGTGTCCCCAGTCCTGAAACTGCCGGATGATCTTCATCGGCACGGCGTGGCCGAGCGTGACGTCGGGGGCCGTCGGGTCCATGCCGAACTTAATGCGCAGCGGCTTGCCCGTTTTAGCCGACTGCTCGAACTTCGCCTTGAGGTCGGCTTCGTTCAGGATGCGCTCACTTCGGCGCTTCAGAATGCGGAGTTGGTCTTGGAAATCCATGGGCGGTCGATTCTAGTTCCCCTGCGGCTGCATGGAAAGGTAGGCGGTGATCATCGCCCCGTTAAACAACGCATGCAAAAAAATCGGCGTCCACAAATTCCCCTTCCGCTCGTACGAAATCCCAAAAAATAGCGACAACGCAAAAATCGGCGGCCAACTCCACCTTGGGTGGATCGAGGCGAAAATGGCAGACGTGGCTATCACTGCAACGGCACTAGCAAAGAAACGGCGTTTGTCCGGCGGCGCGGGCGGCGACGTGATGTTTCGCCCCCCAGTTTCCAACATCGGATCGGCGTATTCGATCGGCAACGGCGGAGGCATGAGCGAAGGATCGACGGCCACCGCTACCGCCTCGGCGAGTAAAACGCCGGGGTGCGGCATGAGCAGCCGACGAATACCCGATTGCAAATGCCCACGGAAGAGAATTTCTTCGTTCAAGGGCGCCAGGATAACCGCCGCAAAAACCGCCGCCGCCCGCTGCCAGCCGCTACCGACTTCGCCCATCGATTTAAGCAGTTCGTGGGCACTTTCATGGTTAAAGCCGAATCGCTGGTAGAGCCACTCGCTGACGTTCCCGACCAACATGATCGCCGGCAGGATCGCCACAAGCACGCCGAGCGCCGTCAGCGCGTTCTGCGGTTGCGGCGGCTCATCAAAACCGATCTGTCGCAACCCGTCGGGCACGATCGTCCTCAGCCCAAACAACATCCACGCCAGGCTCGCAAGGGGTATCGCGCAGCTGAACAGGATCAGTATCTTCGGCGACAGCCCGACTTTGCTCGCCTGTTCCGACTCGCCCGGACTCAGCACCCGCAGCAGCAGCCCGATCGCGATCGATGTGCCGATAAACACCAGCACCGCGATCCCCGCGTTCATCATCAGCGGCCCGACCGGTTTGGCCGGCGCGAGGCGCTGCAGGCTCAGCTCATCGCGCGCGGAGAAAAACCCCACCGCCCGCAGGACCGACAGCGCGATCACCGCCACCGCCGCCAAAAACGCCACCGTACCCGGCGTTACTTCTTCAACGGCCGCCAGATGGATTGACATTCGATTCACCCTGTCTACAGTTCGCTGTTTCGCGCGTCGTCGCGGAGCGACCACGCAGTCATGAACGCGATTCTAGGCTTCTTCGGGCGTTTTTCCATGCAGACGATTCTGGACCAGATTCTTTCGACCAAGAAGCAGGAGATCGCCGAGCGCAGCGCCAAGGTGCCGATCGCGGAATTGAAAGCACGTATCGCCGGCTCGCCTCGCCCGCGGAATTTCTTTCAGGCCGTCACCACGCCGGGCAAAAAGCCGGTGAACCTGATCGCCGAAGTGAAAAAAGCCTCGCCGAGCGCCGGCGTGATCAGGGCGGATTTCGATCCGGTCGCCATCGCCAGAATCTACGAAGAAAGTGGAGCCGATGCGCTCTCGGTCCTCACCGACGAAAAGAATTTTCAGGGCCATCTCGATTACCTCCAGCAAGTCCGCGCCGCCGTTGCGATACCGGTGCTGCGGAAAGACTTCATCATCGACGAGTACCAGGTTTACGAATCCCGCGCCGCCGGTGCGGATGCGATTCTGCTGATCGCCGAGTGCTTGCCGACGAATCGACTGATCGACCTGCAGATTCTGGCCACCGAGATGAACCTCACAGTGCTGATCGAGATTCACGACATGGATAACCTGATCCGCGTGCGCGACCGCGTGATCGGCTTCCCCCACAAGAGCTACAGCCTGCTGGGCATTAACAACCGCGATTTGCGGACGTTCAAAACTGACTTGGGCAACACCCTGCGGATGGCCGAGCTGGTGGAAGACCGCAACGTGCTGGTGAGCGAGAGCGGGATCAATAGTTACGCCGACATCCAAAAACTCGCCGCCGCCGGTGTGCGGGCGGTGCTGGTGGGAGAGAGTTTGATGCGCTCGGAGGACATCGGCGCCAAAGTGCGCGAGCTCTTCACGCCGGCAGGCAACGCATAGCCGCCTGACCGGCTGACTGGTTTTCCCGTTTATCCTTCACTGACGCTAAACCGCGCACTGATATGTACAGCCTGTCCCGCTTTTTGGCTATTCTCACGCTTCCGATGTATCAATTACCGTGTGTGAACAAACGATTTGGTCGGCAGGCGCTATGCCGGACGGCGTACGAGGGTGACATCAGATGATATCGATTGAATTCAGCCGGGTGTCGGTGCTGCTCGTCGTGGGTTGTGCGATCTTTGCGCTATTCTGCAACGCGCCAATTGCGCTCGCGGCGACGTATCACGTCGACTCCAATCGCGGTGACGACAAGCAGGACGGCGTGAGCCCGCAGGCCGCTTGGCGATCGCTGGATCGTGCAAATGCATTGGAATTGAAGCCCGGCGATTCGCTCCTGTTCGCTGCGGACTCGGTCTTTCAAGGCCAACTCAAACCGCGCGGTGAAGGAGCCGAAACGCAGCCCATCACCATCGGCATGTACGGCCGAGGCAAAACGCCGCGGATCGAAGGCAACGGCCAAGTCAACGCGGCGGTACACCTATACAACACCCAGAACATCACCGTTCAAGACCTGCACCTGACGAACAAAGGCAACGAACCGGGCAAGTGGCGGCGCGGATTGTTCGTTCAGATTAAGGACTACGGGGTTGCCCGCAATATCGTCATCCGCCGGCTTACCGTCACCGACGTCAACGGCGAGCGGATCAAGAAACTGGCCGGGGGCGGGATTTTGTTTGAGAACACCGGCGAAAAAGTCCGCTCGTGCTTTGACGGGTTGACGATAGAAAACAACTACGTCAGCCGGACCGAGCGGAACGGCATCACCGGTAACAGCGGGTACAGCGCCCGCGAGAAATGGTTTCCGAGCACGCGTGTTGTGATCCGTAACAACCTGCTGGAGGAAGTGCCGGGAGACGGGATCGTGCCGATCGGTTGCGATGGCGCGTTGATCGAGGGGAATGTCATCCGGAAAGGCGCGCCGCTTAAGTTTACAATGGAGATCAGCGCTGCGGCCGGTATTTGGCCGTGGTCGTGTGATAACACGCTCATTCAATACAACGAGGTCTCCGAACAACGTCAGGACAGCGACGGCCAGGGTTTTGATTCGGATTGGAACTGCCGGGGAACGATCATACAATATAACTACAGCCACGAGAACTACGGAGGCTTTCTACTGGTCTGTAATGACGGCAAGGCCAAGCTCCCCTACAGTGTTGGCAATACCGGCACGATCATCCGATACAACGTGAGCTTCAATGATGGGCTTCGCCATGATTCAATGGGTGCCAAGCCCAGCCGCGTAGCGCCGTCAATTAGCTTCGGCGGCGCGGTTTCAGACGTTCAGATCGAAGGCAACGTCATCATCGTGCCCCGCAAGCTCTCGGCCGACGTGGATGATCACATCATCGGCGTACACAACTGGAACGGCTTTGCGAACGATGTGCGAATCTCTAACAACGTATTCATCGCCGAGGGTCCGGCCCGGTTTGATGTGACCAAGGGTAAAAAGATCAGCTTCTCAGATAACAAATATTTCGGGCCGATCACCTACAAGGACGAGTCATTCACGCCACTGAAAGACAGCCCGATTGCCGAACCGTTTCAGCATCCGGGGAATGGCTTGGACAAGGCGATGAAGATTTTGGATGGAGTAAAGAATGCGGGTAAGTAAGTCGAAACATCGAAAAGCATTCTGCAAAGCGGCTGGCTTGCTGGTGCTGTCGACGATACTTTTCGGTGCATCCTCCCGTTGCGCCACCGCTGACAACGCGCCGGCGAAGAAGCCGAATATCGTCGTCATTCTGACCGACGATCATGGGTTCGCCGATCTGTCCTGCCAGGATCAGCTCAAGGACATCAAAACCCCGAACATCGACTCACTGGCCCGCGACGGCGTGCGGATGACCAACGGGTACGTCAGCGCACCGCAGTGTATTCCATCGCGGGCGGGCATTCTCACCGGCCGTTACCAGCAACGTTTTGGCGTTGAGGACAACGCAAGCATCCCATTGCCGCTTGACGAAACCACGCTCGCCCAACGGATGCAGAACGCGGGATACATAACGGGCATGGTGGGAAAGTGGCACCTCGAGCCGAACCACGGCGAGATTCCCTGGATCAAGCAGCACATGCCCGATGCGAATCTGAAATCGGGTAAGCCGATCTCCATTCCGGAGAAACTGGTCAAGCCGTATCTACCCACCGAGCGCGGATTCACGGATACATTCTGTGGCGAAATGCAGCGTTACTGGGCCACCCATGATCTTCAGGGCAAGCCGCTGGCAAAAGGCGGCCAGTACGTTCAGGAAAAAGGGTTTCGGCTGGACACGCAATGCAGCGCCGCCGTGTCGTTTATTGATCGCAATCATGAGAAGCCGTTTTTCCTCTATTTGGCGTACTTCGGTCCGCACGTTCCTCCGGAGGCGACGGAAAAGTATCTGTCGCGATTCCCGGGAAAGATGCCCGAGCGCCGCCGCTATGCGCTGGCGATGCTTTCGGCGATCGATGACGGCGTCGGACAGGTTCGCGAGGCGCTTCGCGCGCACGGGATCGACAAAGACACACTGATCTTCTTCCTCAGCGATAACGGCGCGCCGCTGGGCATGGGTATGCACGATACGCCGATCACCGAAAAGAAAGAGGCTTGGGACGGCTCGCGAAATGATCCGCTGATCGGCGAAAAGGGAATGCTCTCTGAAGGCGGGATTCACATTCCCTACATCGCCGCTTGGCCGGGCAAACTGCCTGCGGGCAAGGTTTACGCCAATCCGGTGATCTCGCTCGACATCGCCGCCACCGCGGTTGCACTGGCGGGCCAACCGGCCGCGCCGGAGTTGGATGGAACCAACCTGATACCGTATCTCACCGGCGAAAAAGCCGATGAACCGCACCACGCCCTCTACTGGCGATTCTGGAATCAGTCCGCGATCCGCAAGGGCAAATGGAAATACCTGCAGGCGGCCGGCAGTCAGAAGTTTTTGTTCGATCTTGACAGCCCGGAGCAAGAACATAAAAACCGCATCGCCGACCACCCAGACATAGCCAAGGAACTTGCCGCCGAGCTCGATCAATGGGCCGCTTCACTGAAAACCCTGGGCATTCCCGGCGGGGAGTTGAAACCCGGCGAGAAGAAATGGTACGAATACTACTTCGGCGAGACCCGCAATGATTAGCGCAACGCGCCTTTTGTCGTAGCGTGATACTGGCCGTTTGACGTCATCCTGAGGTACGCCGAAGGATCTCGAACGCCAAAAGCCGCTCGCAATTCGAGATGCTTCGGCGTACCTCAGGATGACGAATGGAGAGCCTGCACGCTACATCAAATTGCTCACCGCATTAGTCGGCCAACTGGATGATGGGTCAAAGCTGCGGCGGTGGCCCGGTTGCAAGCCGGGGTTACAAATGGAGTGGGGAAATCACCGGTCTGGATGCCGAGAAGCGATTGAACGATCGCGTCGAGCAAATCGCTAACCTTTAAGCCCCGACATATTCGCGCCACTGATGAAATAGCGTTGCAGAAAAAAGAACGCCACGATGACGGGCAGCACAACCATCACCGCACAAGCCATCATCAGGTTGGTTTGATCCACGACTTCGCCGACGAAACTGTTGAGCCCCAGTTGCAGCGTCCAATTGTCCTCGCTGTTGAGATAAATCAGCGGCCCCATGAATCCGTTCCAGCAGCCGACGAATGCGAACAATCCAATGGTGAGACAGACCGGGCGGCTCATGGGCATTACAATCTGCCAGTAAATCTGCAGGGGTTTAGCGCCGTCGATGCGTGCGGCTTCGATCAGCGCCATGGGAATGCCCAGAAAAAACTGCCGGAATAGAAAGATCGCAAACGCACTGCCAAAAAACGCCGGAACGATCAGTGGCTTGAACGTATCGATCCAGCCGAGCTCCCTGAACAAAATAAACGACGGAATCATGTTCACCACCGGCGGGAGCATCACCGTAGCGAGGACGGCGTAGAACAACGGTTTTCGGTACGGCACGCGGCAGAACGCAAACGCATAGGCGCAGAGGCTGGATGAGAAAATCGTGCCGACGATCGTCAGGACGGTGATGAAAACCGTGTTTTTCAGGTATTTCAGCAATGGGATACTGTGAAACACCTCGCTGAAATTCTCAAAATGCACGGTCGGCGGAATGAAGTCGCCGAGCGAACGCAGCGGCTGCATGACCGTTCTGTCATCGCAAAGGCTGCTGCGCACCAGCCACGCAAACGGCAGCAACATCGCGGCGGAAAGTCCGATCAGGAGGATGTAAATCAGCACGCGCTGCATCAGGCATCGCCCTCGTAGTAAACCCACCGCTCGGCCAGCGCGAATTTGATCATCGTGATGATCAGCACAAGGGCAAACAGCAGCCACGCCATCGCCGCTCCGTAGCCGAGGCGGAAGTAGCGGAAGGATTGATCGAAGAGGTAGAGCACGTAGAACAGAGTCGAGTTGTCGGGCCCGCGGCCGGACATGACGTAGGCTTGTGCGAAGATTTGGAACGAGCCGATCGTCCCCATCGTCAGCGAGAACAGAATCACCGGGCTGAGCATCGGCAATGTGATGTGGATGAACCGGCGAACCGGCCCAGCGCCGTCGAGCTCGGCCGCCTCGTACAGGTGACTGGGGATGCCTTGCAGCCCTGCCAGGAAAATGATCATCCCCCCGCCGATGCCCCAAAGGCTCATCATGATGTATGCGGGCTTAGCCAGGTTCGGGTCCAGCAGCCATTTCGGATCGGAAATGCCTAAGGGCCTTAAGATGGGTCGTAGCAGCGTGTTGGCCAGCCCCGCTTCGGGATTAAAAATCCATCGCCACAGCACACCCATCGCAACTCCCGACACGATCGTCGGCAGGTAGAAGATCGTGCGCCAAACCGCGATGCCCTTCACCTTCTGATTCAGCAGTACCGCGAGCATCAGCGCACCGGCCGTACCTAACGGAACCGCAAACACTACATAGAACAGCGTATTTCCCAGCGATTTCCAGATCAGCGGATCGGACATCAACTCGCGGTAGTTCCCCAATCCCACCCATTTCGGCGAGTTGAACAGGCTGTAGTCCGTAAAAGAAATCAGCACCGATGCGACAATCGGCCCGAACTCGAATAACAAAAACCCGATCAGCCACGGCGAAATAAAACACCAGAACGCCAGCCGATCTTCCTTGGCCATCGGAGAAAGTCGGCGTTTTTGCACGCTGACATTATTGGAAGGCGTGCTTCGATGTTCGCTCATCGGCCGACTCCTTCATGTGCGTAGCGTGCGAGGACGGCGTTCACTTTCGGCACGATCTGCTCCACCGCCTCTTTCACGGAGCAGTCGCCGCGATTGGCCCGGTCCAGATCAGGGTTGATCGCATCGATGATTTGAGCATACGCCGGATGCTGCAGCGGCGGCCCGGCGACTTTCATCACATCGACGGCTACCTGCTTTGACGCCGGTGGCAGAGTCGCATCGCGCCACTCCTGCGATTGGCCGAGCTTGATGTTGGCTGGGATATCGAAAGTCATGATATGTTTCATGCCTTCGTTGGTCATCCACCGCGCCCACTCGAACGCGGCCTCGGAGTTGCGGCTTTGGCTCGTTACGGCAAACGCGCTCCCGGTCACCGCTGACCGGATTTGGCCCGATCCGCGCGGCGGCAGCGCGATATCCCATTCAAACGCACACGAGCGGCGAAGCACCGGCACGACCGGATACATCGAGATAAACATCCCGGCGCGTTGCAGGACGAACATTCGCCACGCGGTCATGTCCATTCCCGATTCAGGCGTCGGCACGACTTTGTATTGCTGCCGGAGGGCTACCCAGAATTCCAGCGCCTCCATGGATTGTCGCGAATCCAGTTCACAGCGCGTGCCGTCCGCGCTGATGATTCGTCCCCCGTTCTGGCGGACGAGCGTCTGCCAATCGGGCTGCTGCAAGCCGAAGATATCCGTGCGGCCGTCGCCATCCGTATCCTGAGTGATGGCGGTGGCGGCGTGCAGCATGTCCTGCCAAGTCCAATCCGCCGTGGGGAAACTCAGCCCGTGCTTTCGGAATAGCTCGGGATTGTAGAAAAGCAGTTCGGCCGAGGCGTCTTTGGGCAAGGCGTAGAGATGCCCGCCGTAGGTGTAGGTTTGAACGGACGCGGGAAAATAATCTGTAATGCTCGTCTTCCCGTTGCTAGCCAGGATTTGATCGAGCGGCTTCAGCGCGCCAAGTTCCACCCATGCCGCCAGATCGCTGGGATACATAAAGATGACATCGGGCGCAACCTTGCCCGCGAACATGACCTTGATTTTATCCTGATAGTTGCCGGTGATGTGCAGCACCTGGAGATCGATGTCCGGGTGGGTTTTTCGGAAATCGTCGAACGCCTCGTCAAAGTATCGCATCAACGCCGGCGGGCAAGGCGGGTGCGCGTACACCACAACGCGACGGCCCTGCGCACTTGCGACCGGGCGATTGCCCGACAGCATCGCAGCGGCCAGGATCATCAACGCCGCGAACGGAACCAGTAAAGATGATGCGAGACGATTCAATTGGCATTCCCGCTGAGGTGCACAAAGGATCACTGGGAAACTCGTTTTCCGCCGGAAAGGGAAAGCGTAGCGAATGCGATAAGCGAATTCAAATTGAACGGGGCTGGTGAGTGGGTGAGTTTGATTTGTTGACGCTTTCACCAGTTGGAAACTCAACCGTACCACGGGCCTCCGGCCCGTGCCAATGGCGCGGGAATGTCTGCGAGGTCAATCTTTTCGAAGTTTAAACGTGTTCGGCACGGGCCGGAGGCCCGTGGTACGGGTGAGTCTTGAGACTGACTCACTACGCAGGGCGGGTCGATCGGCGATTACACCGAACGCCAATTCTCATCCTTCGGCCATCGTCTTTTCGATCTTCTGCAGTTCTTCCGGCGTAAACGTCGCCTTTTCTGCGAACTTAGCATTCTCGACGATCTGTGTCGGCCGGGACGCACCGATGAGTGCGGTCGTCACACCGGCCTTGCCTTGCGGGCGAAGCGTCCACGCCAGTGCCATCTGCGCCAAGGATTGGCCGCGCTCGTCGGCGATCGCGTTCAGCTTGTTCAGCAACGCCTGCCGCTGCGACGTGACGGCGCTTTCCTTCAGGAATCCTCCCGTGCTGCGGACGCGGCTGTCGTCGGGGATCGTCTTGAGATACTTGTTCGTCAACAGCCCTTGCGCCAGCGGGCAGAACGCGATCGTGCCCAGGCCGCAGCGGTCGGTCACGGGGAGCAGTTCTTTTTCGATCCAGCGGTTGAACATCGAGTAGTTCGGCTGGTGGATGATCGGCTTGACCCAGCCGTGGGTGTCGCAGATGCGGACGACGTCGGCGGTCACCGCGCCGCTGTAATTGCTGATGCCCGCGTACAACGCCTTTCCCTGCCGCACAATGGTATCCAGCGCAAACAGCGTTTCCTCCAGCGGCGTGTTCGGGTCCATCCGATGGGAGTAGAAGATGTCGACGTATTCCAACTTCAGCCGCTTGAGCGATTGATCGCAAGACGAAATCAGATACTTGCGGCTTCCCCAATCCCCGTAAGGCCCGGCCCACATGGTGTAGCCGGCTTTGCTGCTGATGATCAATTCGTCGCGATGATGCTTAAAATCATCGGCCAAAATGCGTCCGACCCGCTCCTCTGCCGACCCCGGCGGCGGGCCATAATTGTTGGCCAGGTCGAAGTGCGTGATGCCGTTATCGAACGCCGTAAACAGCATCTGCTGGCAATTGGCGTGGAACGCCGCTTCGTCGGCGTGATGGCCGGCGTCGGTCCCCGCTCCACCGAAGTTGTGCCAGCATCCCAGGCTGATTGCTGGCAACATCAGCCCGGAGTTGCCGCACCGGCGAGACCATGAGGCACTGTTGGTGTAGCGTTTTTCGTTCGGCGTGTAGACCATGAAATTCTCGCTCCGATTGGGTGCTAACTGGCGAACGGACGAGGTTACCCGAACGACGATCGCGATGCGAATCTGCCGATTCCGGGTGGTAGATCAGTTTGAGATATCGGTAATTGCGTCAGTTGAAAACTCAACCGCACCACGGGCCTCCGGCCCGTGCCAACGGCGCGGGAATGTCTGCGAGGTCAAATTCTTCGAAGTCCTTGAGCCATCCGCACGGGCCGGAGGCCCGTGGTACGGTTGAGTTTTCAGATTGACATACTACCTGATTCCGGGTCGATGAAACTTGCTTCGCGCGCCGATCGGCAGCGAGTGACTTGAATCGAGCAAAGAAAAGACCTTCGCGGAGTTCATCCACGAAGGTCATTTTGATTAAGAAGATCGGTCCAAACTAGTCGCGAGGCGTCTGCGCCTGCGAGGTGTTGCTCGTGCTCGAGCGGCTCAGGTCGATTTCAGGAATCGGCCCGCGTGGGATCAGTGGCTTGGCCATCTGGTCTTCGCTTTTCAGGCTCGGCCCCGGCACGATCCCGATGCTGCGAAGCGCCGTTGCCACTTCCGTATCGGACGGATTGCTGTTGTAGGCCCGCTTGAGCAGCGGTTCGGCGGTCTGCGTTTTGCCGATCTGTACGAAGTACAGGCCCGCCTCACGAGATACTCCCGCGTCGGACGGATCGAGCAGCACGGCGCGGTTGTACGCATCGATGGCTGAGTCCGCGTCGCCGCTGTAGCGGAATACCTTGGCCAGAAGCAGCGCGTCTTCGACCGTGTCGCGGCCGGAAGTATTGTCGATAATCCGCTGGATTTCAGTGGACCGGCCGGGGCTCTTGGAGATCGCAATCGCCAGCCCGTCCAGCGTGCGACGGCGGAACGCCTTATCGTGGCGGCCGTCCAAGGTCAGGTTTTGTACGTCCAGCGAGGCGCGATAAGCACCTATCGACTGCTGGTAGTTCTTAGACGCATCGTACGACACGCCCAGCCAGTAGAACGACTCAAAATCCCGCGGATTCTGCTTCACCGCGTTCTGAAATGAACCAGCAGCCAGATCGTACTGACCTTGGTTGTATAGCTTGATGCCCGCCTCGCGAGAGTCGCGGCTGTAAGTAAGCGTCTCCGCACAGCCTGTCACAATGACGGCCAACGCAGCGGTTAAAATGGACTTGGAAAGGACACGAAACGAAGCGGATAGAGTGGTATTCACTGCTACCTCCATGTAGCGGCCTAGTGCTCGCGATCCAAATATCGGCTCCAGCCGAGGCGAGCGACCTGAACGCGCAAAATGTACCGCATCGCGCAGAAATTGCAACGCAATTACATGAAAATCGCGAAAGGATTCTGATGAATGCTTTTTGATCGGCTGATGACCCGATCCGACGATCCCTTTGCGTAATCTATTGGCGTAATCTATCGAGCGGAATAAAAAGTCCAAACCCGCTCGGATTATCGGTCCGACTTGAATTGCCTATTCACGTTGCCCCGGCCGCGATGCGTCTCTAAGATGGGCAGATGGCGATCGCGTTCGCGCAAAGCGTCGGTGAGATCACGATGGACACCCTCGCGGCGTTCGGGGATTTCTGCTACTTCTGCGGACGCACCCTCCGCTGGATGGCTCAATCCAGCCTGCAGCGAAAAAGCCTGCGACAACTTATCCCGCAGCTTTACACGATCGGCGTGGCGTCGGTGCCCGTCGTCGCGGTCACCGGCGGATTCATCGGCATGGTGATGGCGATCGAAACCTTCGCCCAGTTCAAAGCCATTGGACAGGAACAACGCATCGGCAGCGTCATCGCGCTGTCGGTGGTGAAGCAGATCGGCCCGGTGCTGGCGGCGGTGATGCTGGCGGGTCGGGTCGGCGGATCGCTGACGGCTGAACTCGGCACGATGAACGTCACCGAGCAACTCGATGCACTTCGCGTGATGGGGACCGATCCGATTCGGTATCTCGTCGTCCCCCGCGTGCTGGCGTGTTTGCTGCTCACGCCTATCCTTACGATCTACAGCGACGCACTCGGCGTCATCGGCGGATGGCTCGTCTCCGTTCAGGCGCTCAACGTTCCTTCCGAGCCGTACTGGCAATTCTCCGCTCGCGGCGTGGAAACTTGGCAGATCATGGAAGGCATCTTCAAGAGCTTTTTCTTCGGCGGGACGATCGGATTAATTAGCTGCTACAAAGGTTTTAACTGCGGCAGCGGCGCCAGCGGTGTCGGCAAAGCTTGTACTGAAAGCTTCGTCACCAGCTTCCTGGCGATCATCGCGGAGAACCTGATCTTCGCCAAGTTCCTCCAAGAGCTGTACCAAGCGCTGTACGGCCAGAGATCGCTGTTTTCGTAGAAAGGATCAGGGGCAAGTATTCAGGGGCAAGGGGCAAGCCAGCACAGGTGTTTACTTGCCCCTTGCCCCTAAGTATTTGCCCCTCACGCTATGTCACTCGTCGAATTGCGCAACGTCAGTAAATCGTTCGACCGACTGGTCGTGCTGCGAGATTTCTCGCTCACGATCGAGGAAGGCAAATCCGTCGTCATCATCGGCGCCAGTGGCACGGGCAAGAGCGTGCTGCTCAAGCACATCGTTGGATTACTGAAGCCCGATTCCGGCGAAGTCTATTTCGACGGCCAGCGAATCGATGAAATGACCGAGCGCGAGCTAGTCCCGATCCGCCAGCAGTTCGGCTTCCTGTTCCAGATGAGCGCCTTGTTCGACTCGCTAACGGTAACCGACAACATCGCTTTCCCGTTGCGGGAGCACACGAACAAGTCGGCTGATGAAATCGCGTCCATCGTGCTGGAGAAACTCAATCTGGTTGGCCTGCCTGATGTGGGAAAGAAGATGCCCGCCCAACTATCCGGCGGACAGCGGAAACGCGTTGCCCTTGCCCGCGCGATCGCGCTCGGGCCACGCGTGTTGCTGTACGACGAGCCGACCACCGGGCTCGATCCGATCCGATCCGACGTCATCAACGAGCTGATTCTCAAGCTGCAGCAAAGCCTTCGCGTCACCAGCATTACTGTGACGCACGACATGCAAAGCGCGTTCAAAATCGCGGACCGGATTGTGATGCTGGACGAGGGACGAATCGTCTTCGACGGCACGCCGAAGCAGATTCAGGAAGAGCAGAACCCCGTCGTCCACCGATTCGTCAAAGGCGACGCCAGCGACGAAGAGCTCGCGGCCATCCGCAATCATTAGCCGAACCTACTTGTGATCCGCCAAAAACTTCTTGGCGGCCTCGAACGACTTGGACTTGGGATGAATCCGCATGGATTCCAGAACCATCCGGCGGGCTTTTTCCCTGTCCTTGGAGTTGGCGGCGATCATTTCATTGGCTTTGGCGAGGACGATTTTTAAGTCGTCGGTTTCGACGCTCACCGAATCGACCTTGTTCCCTTTCAATTTGAACGTGCCGACAAACCGCGTGCCCAGCTTGGTTTCGGCCACCATCACCGACTGCAGGGCGGCTTTTTCGATCGAGCATTTGCCGATCTTCTGGGCCAAGTCAACCGCATCAACCCCGAGCTGCGGCGGAAGCCAATCGGCATCGGCTACTTTAATGGTTCGGCTTGCCACCAGCCGGGAAAAATCATCGAACCCGTCGAACGTTTGCTTGGAAGCGCTCGCCCGGGCGGCGAAGCTGGTGAGAATGGCAATGGAAGCCTTGCAGTACAAATCGCCGGTCGGATTGTCAGGAAGCGCAGTCCAGTAATCGCGCCAGCGTTGCTCGAAACCGTTGGCGTCGCCGAAGTTGTCCTGCCACGCTCGCTCCGCATCTCGCCCTCGGCCGATGTCTCCCATATAACCGCTGAACGCTTTCTGGTATTTGCCGTCCTCGCCGTGCGCGAGGAAATGGACCATCGACCAGGCCTGATCGTAATTGCGGATGTCGAGTTGGCGATTCCATTCTGCATGGCTCATCGCCATCATTGAGCTGATGGGGATGAACCCGCCTCTGGTTTTCATCGTTTCTTTGATGCGCTCCATGCGCCCGTGGGGAATCAGCCCGGTGACAAACCCGTCGCCGGTGAAAACGCCTTGCCCGAAATACTCGGCCAGTCCTTCGTTGACCCAGATCGGCAGTTCACCGCGGATGACGGCATGGGCGAATTGGTGAAACCCCTCGTGCTGCACGACGTGCCAAGTATCAGCCGACACTTTTTCGCCGGCGATCGCCATGAGCTTTTCGCCGTCAAACACCCCGGCCGATCCCGGGATACCGCCGGCGGAGTAGTAATCGCTCGGCACCTTGAAAATCATGAAAGGCAATCGAGTGGAAATAACGCCGGAGAAATCCCGCGTGCGATCGTGATATTCCTCTGCCATTTTCGTCATCCGCAACGTGGTCTCGCGGACGTCGTCACCCGTGAGATCGGTCTGGATCACGTAGTAGCGGCTGTCATACGTTTTGAATCGAGTGGGCAGATTCTCACTGCCAGGCCCGCGAGGGGCGGCCGATGAAATCACGCCCAACGCCGATAAGCTGACCAGAATCAACACCAAGAAACGTCGAACGTTCATACCGATCCCTCCGCCAAGCGATACACAAGTTCATCGGTCCGATAACACAAACTATTGAAACCTATCGTCGCGAGCCTTGCAAATCCGTTGATACGATCGACAATCTTGGCCCATGTCCCCATACCGACGAAATGTAATGGTCGGCGTCACCGTCCTCGGCGGGCTGATCGTACTGGTCTGGATGATTCTGAAGTTTGGCGGCGACATTGCTCAGCCGTTCGCCAAACCCGGAATATCGATCCGCCTGACCACCGGCCGCGCCGACGGGGTGGCCGAGGGGTCGCAGGTTTATTACCGAGGCGTGAGCGTCGGGAAAGTGACGAAAATCGGGCTGTCGGACGACAGCCAATCCGTCGACATCGTCGCCGAAGTGAATACTACCCCGCCGTTACCAGGAAATATCGTGGCGCTGATCCGTCTGACCAACTTTCTGGGCGGCAGCACCGGAATCAGCCTGGAGGTTCCCGCCGGCGAATCGGCAAGCGGACATCTACAGCCCAACCAGCAGATCCAAACCCGATACATCGGCTTGGACGTGCTACCCCCCGAATTTGTTGATCTGGCGGCCGACCTGAAAAAAACCAGCGCCCAGTTCCGAGAAGCCAACATCGCCAAGGATTTAAGCGTCCAAATCAACAAGGCCGGTCAGTTGATCGATTCAGTGCAATCTTTTATCTCCGATCAGAAGCTGCGGGACGATCTCAAGGCAACCATCGCCAATTTCCGTGCCGCCAGCGAAAAGGCGGATAAGGTCATCGCCGACGCCGGAAAGTTCACCGACAAACTGCCCAAGATGTCCGAAGACGCCTCCGGCGCGGTGGCCGACGCCAGAAGCACGATCGATAAGACCCAAAAACACATCGACGACATCGCTAAGAACGTCAACGACCGCCTCGGCCAAGTGGCCACCACGCTGGATCAGATTCAATCGATTGTGAACAAGGTTGATAAAGGCGAAGGCACCATCGGCAAGCTGGTGAATGACCCGAAGCTTTACCAGAACCTGCTGGAAACCACCGATCAGCTCAGCGTCAGCGCCAAGGACTTGCGTCGCCTGTTCGAGCAATGGGAACAGGAAGGCGTCTCTCTGAAGTTGAAATGATCCGATTTCTCTACAGAAGTTGGATTTACCACAGAGAAATCAGAGGAACACAGAGATTCACAGAGGAAATGCTGCGATATTTAATGATAGGTCAGTTTGAAATGGTGGCGATTGCGTCCTTTGGAAACTCAACCGTACCACGGGCCTCCGGCTGCTTTGTCCAAACTCCCGCGAACACACAATTATCGTCATCTTGAGGTACTCCGAAGGATCGCGAATCCCGAGCGGCATTCGGCGTCGGAGATGCTTCGGAGTACCTCAGCATGACGTGTTTTGGTGGGATTTGGACACAGCAGCCCCCGGCCCGTGCTGACGACGCAGTAATGTTTACAAGGTCAAATTTTTCGAAGTACTGGCGCGATCGGCACGGGCCAGAGGCCCGTGGTACGGTTGCGGTTTCAGACTGACGCACCCCACGATATTTTGACACTTTAGCCAATTTTGCGCCCTCTGTAATTCTCTGTGTTCCTCTGTGCTCCTCCTCTTCCTCTGTGGTAAATCCCCCCGTCCGGGAGACAGAAATTCCACCCTACCCGATCGCCAAAACCCACTGGACACCGCGTAAAACTCTTTTGTTTGACACTACTTAGCCGACATACATAGACTTAAAGTAGGTCATCTCATCTTCGACAGGCATCTTCAGCTGTGAGGCGAACATGGACAACTCTCAGAAACCCTCCGACTCCGGGTCTGTCTCGATCGTCTATTCATTGGCATTGCTGATCTCGGTCGGGCTATTCGTCGCCGGGCTGGTGGCGATGTCGCGCTCGCACAGCTACGCCTTGCTGGCCGCCGGCGCGATGGCGGTGGTGGCGGTGCTGGTCACCTGGCCGATCGCCAACCTGATCGCACAAGACCGCGCGAACGCCCGCATGCGCAACCATGAATCGGTAAAACCTTTGGCCGACCGGCTGGAGCAAATCTCGGTCATGCTCAACTTGATCAGCGAGCAGCAGTTGCTCAGCGACCGCGCAAAAGCGGTGGCGTTCCGCGAGAAGGACCGCGACGCCCTTCGCCGGGCGATTCAGGAAGAAATTAGCAGCGGCGACTACGAAGCCGCATTCGCATTGGCCGACGACATCGAGAAATCCTTCGGCTACAAGTCTGAGGCGGATCAGCTTCGTGTAAAGATCAACGAAGGGCGCGAGTTGGCCTTCCAGAAACAGTACACCGAAGCCAGCGTCACGATCGAGCAATACGTCCGCGCCGAACAATGGCCGGCCGCCATCATGGAAGTTGAGAACCTGCAGAAACGCCTGCCAGGAAACCCGCGCGTCAACGGCCTGCTGATCGAGATCGAGCAGCGCAAGCAGCAGCACAAGAAATCGCTCATCGACAGTTGGAACGACGCCGTCGCACGCCACGACGTGGACGGCAGCATCGCCATCCTTAAAAAGCTCGACATCTACCTCACCCCGCAGGAGGCCGAGCAATTGCAGGAAAGCGTTCGCGGCGTGTTCAAGGAAAAAATCAACCAACTCCGCACGCAATTCTCGCTGGCCGTTCAGGACCATCACTGGGGCGAAGCCATCAAGATCGGCGAACAAATCATGCGCGACTTCCCCAACAGCAAAATCGCCGAGGAAGTCCGTAGTTCGATGGACGGCCTGCGCAAACGCACGGCTGAACCGGCGGTGGCGTAGTTCAAAACATGAGCCACAGATGGGGCACAGATGAACACAGATAAAAAAAGTAGCCGCAGATAACGCAGATGAACGCAGATCAATTCTGAGTTTGATCCGCGTTCATCTGCGTTATCTGCGGCTCTCTTTTTTAATTTTCTTATCTGTGTTCATCTGTGCCCCATCTGTGGCTCAATTTATTCCTGATTTCGCCGCTCCGGTGCCACATTTCTGTGGCTAACAAATTCTTCCATGCAAAACGTCTTGGTCATCGGCGGTGGTCCGGCGGGCAGTTTGGCGGCGATTCTGCTCGGCCGACGCGGCAAAGATGTCACACTCGTCGAGCAATCGCGCTTCCCCCGCGACAAAGTCTGCGGCGAATGCCTCAGCGCCACCGGAATTGACGTCTTAACCCGCCACGGGCTCTGCCATCGCTTGCGACTTCGCGGCGCGATCGAGCTGACCCGATCGCTCTTCCACGCCAGCACCGGTGAATCGTGCGAGATCGAACTGCCGCTGCCGATGCTTGGAATCTCACGCAGTGTGCTCGACGCGTTCCTCCTCGACGAAGCACGCGACGCCGGTGCCCGAGTCATGCAGCCGGTAAGGTGCGAAGGGGTTGAACCGAACGACTCGGGCGTGACCGCCGTCGTGCGATCGCTCATCGATCAATCCGTGCAGACGATCCGAGCCGATGTCGCGCTGATCGCTGACGGAAAAGCCAAGCTGCTGCCCGAGCCGCCGGTGCCGACCGGCGACTTCGGCATTAAGGCGCATTTCACGGACATCGACGCCCCGCCGAACGCGATCGAGCTGTTCGGCGTCGTCGGACATTACGGCGGATTGTCGGCCGTCGAGGGTGGGCGGTGGAATAGTTCATTCTCCGTCCCGGCTGAACGACTGAAAGGCGCCGGCGGCAATCTGGACCGGCTGTTCGCGGAAATCGTCGCAGAAAACCCGGCGCTGGCCCGGCGGTTCGCCGGCGCGACCCGCTGCAGCGAGTGGCATACATCACCCCTGCCCAGGTTCGGCGTGGCCCGACACTGGCCGGCCAACATCCTCCCGATCGGCAACGCCGCCGCCGCGATCGAGCCGATCGGCGGGGAAGGCATCGGGTTGGCGATGCGGAGCGCGGAGTTGGCGGTCGAATGGCTTATGAATGGCGGTGCGTCGCCGCACGAGTTGCGATCGAAATACGACGATCTCTGGCGCTCCCGCCGCTTGGCATGCCGGGCGGTGGCCAGGCTCATCTCATCGCCGACTTGGGCCGGGCATCTGGTCAACCTGGCCGGCCGTGACGAGCTTTTCTCACAACGGGCCATGGAATGGATGGGGAAGCTCGGTGGATAGTCGCATGGGCTACCAGCCCATGCCAAGTTGCGCCACCCGGCATGGGCTGGTAGCCCATGCGACAAATTACTTTCTATTCGCCAGCCGGCCCACTGCCGCTTGGAACTCCAGTTGTGTAAGAATGCCCTGATCGCGAAGCGAAATGAGTTTTTCCATCTCTTTACTCTGCGTGGGAACAACAGGCGTCTGCAAGGCCGCCGACTTCGCCGGCGGAACCGGCGCGGGTTTTTTCACTACCACGGGTTCAACCGGCGGCTTCGGTTCGGAATGTTTCGGAACCTTCGCCGCGGCGATCAGTTTCGCCTTGGCTTCCTCAGGCTTGATCGTTTCAATCCCGCGCTGTTCGCGATCGTGGGCCCCGCGCATCAGGTTCTTCATCACCATCAGCAGCGTTTCCGGCTCGAGGAACGTCGGCGGCATTCGCAGATACACCGTCTTGTTATCGATCACCCGCAATGTCCCCGGCGCGCCGACTAAAGCCTGCTGCGCCCGCCCCGCGTCGTGGACGGTCAGCACCACGTCCGGGTCTTTCTTGATCACGCTCTCGACCCCGTACATCTGCGACAGCAGCCGAACCTCGGTCATCGCCAGCAGCAGGATCACCTGTCGCGGCGGCTCGCCGAAGGCGTCCTTCATGTCGCTCTCAAGCCCGGCCAGCATCTCCATGCTGGCGCACCGCGTCAGCCGGCGGTACATCTCCATGCGCTGACGATCGGCGGCGATGTAGGTCTTGGGGATAAACGCGCTCAAGCCGATATCGACGTGCGCCTCGGGCCGAGCGGCCTTGGGTTCGTTCTTGAGTTGACGCGTGGCCTCTTCAAGCAACTGGCAATACATCTCATATCCGACAGTGCTGATGTGCCCGGACTGCTCTGGGCCGAGAATGTTGCCGGCGCCTCGTATTTCAAGATCCCGCATCGCGATCTTGAACCCCGCGCCCAAGTGCGAGTACTCCTCGATCGCCTTGAGTCGCTTGCTCGCCACCGGCGTGATCGGCCGATCCGCCGGCAGAAGCAAGTAGCAGTACGCGCGGTTTTTCGATCGCCCCACTCGCCCACGCAACTGGTGCAGCTCGCTCAGTCCGAACCGGTCGGCTGCGTTGATGATCATCGTGTTGGCATTCGGAATATCCAGCCCCGATTCGATGATCGTCGTACACACCAAAATATCCGCCTCATGGCGGATAAATTTCAACATTGCCTCTTCCATCTCCCCGTCACCCATCTGGCCGTGGCCGATGAGGATGCGGGCGTCGGGCACAAGCTTCTGAATGTCGTCGGCCGTCTCGATGATGTTGTGTACGCGGTTGTGGACGAAGTAAACCTGTCCTTCGCGCTGCAGCTCGCGCAGGATCGCGAGCTTGACGCGTTCGCGATCGAACGCCATCACTTCCGTCACGATGCTGCGTCGATCCTGCGGCGCGGTGGTGAGCGATGAAATATCGCGCAGTCCCAACATCGACATGTGCAGCGTCCGCGGGATCGGCGTGGCCGACATCGTCAGCACGTCGACGGTTTTGCGCATCTGCTTCAGCCGCTCTTTGTGGGTGACGCCGAACCGCTGCTCTTCGTCGATGACGACCAGGCCGAGGTCGTTGAATTTGACGTCCTTGCTGATCAGCCGATGCGTGCCGATGAGGATGTCGATTTCGCCCTTGGCGAGCTTTTGGACGGTCTCCTTCTGCTGTCTGGCGGATTTGTAACGCGAGATCGAATCGACCACGAACGGGTAGCTGCGCATGCGCTCGGAGAACGACCGAAAATGCTGCTCGGCCAGCACGGTGGTCGGCACGAGCACCGCGACCTGCTTGCCGTACTCAACGGCCTTAAACGCCGCACGCATCGCCAGCTCGGTCTTGCCGTACCCCACGTCGCCGCACAGCAGCCGGTCCATCGGCCGCGGCCGCTGCATGTCTTGCTTGATTTCCTCAGCCCCCGTCACCTGATCTTCCGTCGGCTCATACGGGAACTCCTCCTCAAACTCCCGTTGCCATTCCGTGTCCGGCGGGAACGGCGTGCCTAACTCCGCGGCGCGGGCGGCCTGCACCTCGATTAGCTCCGAGGCCATGTCCATCACCGCCTCGGCCACCTTCGCTTTCTGCTTCTCCCACGCCCCGCTGCCCAGCCGCGACAGTTGGGGATGCCCCGTAAACCCGCCGATGTATTTCTGGATCAAGTTGATCCGGCTGGCCGGCACATGCAGCGTCGCGTTTTCGGCAAACCGCAGCGTGAGGTATTCCTCGTTATGCCCGTCCTTGGCGATCGTCTGCATGCCCGTGAACTTGGCGATGCCGTGTGCCACGTGGACGACGTAATCGCCGACCTTCAGATCAAGGAATGAATCCACCGCGCGGGTCGCGATCTGCTTCCCGACGCGGCGGCGCTGCTCGTAGCGATGGAACAACTCATGATGACCAAGCAGAGCGAGCGGACGCTCTTCACTCCCTCTCCCCAGCGGGGAGAGGGCTGGGGTGAGGGGCGAACCGTCAGCCGTCGAGCGGGATTCGTCTGCCGATCGCTGCCCGGAGTTTTTCGGCCAAGGGACGGCAACGGGCGTTGTGGCGCTTCTCCCCTCACCCCAGCCCTCTCCCCGCTGGGGAGAGGGAGTGAAGACAAACCCTCGATGCAAATACCCCATCGGCGTATCGATTTTTTTCGACAGCCCTTCGTGCGATTGCTCAAGCAACTCAACGAACCGCTTATGCTCCCCTTCGTTCTCGCAGAAGACCGCGACGTCGTGCGTCTGCGAGAGTTCCGCGAGTTCCGCGATCGCCTTTTTCGGCTCGGTCTCAAACTTCTGCAGCGACTGCACTGGAATCTTCACGCGCGGCACTTCTTTACCGCTGACGAAGCTGGGCATGCTCGTCGTGCCCTGATCGAACTGGCTCATCTCCAGCCGGGCGAACGGGTCGGCCAATTTCAAGATCGCGGCCAGCGGATAAACGCCCTTCACCTCCGGCAGGCGATCGAGATAGCTCTTGGCCTGCTCGGCGATTTCCAGCGGCGCCCACAGCACAACGATCGTGTCCTTCGGCAGATATTTGAACAGCGAGACGGCCTCGCTCGCGTCCGGCATCGCGCCTTTGAGATCGATCAGCTGAACGCTCTCCAGCTTTTCCTGCGAGCCGAGCGAATCCACCGCGAACCGGCGGACACTTTCCACTTCGTCATCAAAGAAATCGATCCGCACCGGCAGGCCGACCGTGCTGGTGTCAGTGCCGTCGGTGTTGTCGTAGTTGCCGGGGAGGTAGACGTCGATGATCCCGCCGCGCACGGCGAAATCGCCGGGCACTTCCACCTGCTCCAGCCGGTTGTAGCCGTGATCGCTAAGCCAGACGATCAGTTTCTCAGGCTCAAGCTTGAGCCCGGGCTTGATCGTCCGCATCAACAGCCCGAATTGGCTCGGGCTGGGGACCGCCTGCATCAGCGCCTGCACTGGCGCGACCAGCAAGCCCGGCGAGAAATCTTCCGCCGCGAAGCGCGAAATCATCCGCAGGCGGTTGCTCACCTGCTCCTCGCTCATGCGGCCGAGCGAGCCTGCCAGTTCCACCGCCGGTAAAATGTTCGGCCGGACCTGTAGAAACAGTTCGATGTCGTCGGCGATGTCGTCGGCTTCGTCGAGATGGCCACAGATGAGCAGGATGGGGCGATTGAGTTCCCGCCGAATCGCCGCCACCGCCGCCGCAACGCTGGAGCCCCACAGACCGGAGCCCGTCGCGACACCGTTTTCGCCGAGCGTGCGCGCAAGCTCCACCAGCGGCCGCGCAGCGACGAGCCGCCCGATCGATTCGGGAAGGGTCTGTGTTTTCGCCATCGAGCGAATAGTAGCGTGGTTACGCCGAAGGTTCCAGGGACGCCTATTTGCGGCAGTAAGTCAGGCTGAAATATCATGCAACGCATCGCGTGGAACACTCACCCGTACCACGGGCCTCCGGCCCGTGCCGGCGATTCGGAATAGCCAAGGCGTTCATTTTCTGAGGTTCGCGCGTCACCCGCACGGGCCAGAGGCCCGTGGTACGGGTGAGTTTTTCAGCCTGATCCACTACCCAAATTGCGAGAATCCATCCCGCAGAAAAAATTGCAGTAAATCAAAGAGGAACCTTCAAATTTTTGGTTGTTCCACTGAGGATTTTCTGATATCTCAGATCAAATCGCGAGTAGAAGTCTCGCTCGCCGTTGTCACGTGCAAGGATGCCGATCATGAAACAGAGCCGTCTTTCCCGCCTGCCGCAATTGGTCCGGTCGATATTTCTCCCCCGTAAATCCGCAGCCGTTCCCGCCGGTATGGAGCCGGTGAATCGCATGGCGTCGATGGAACAATCGATGGAGCAATCGATGGAACAATCGATGGAACAATCGGCCGACGGGCCGGTCGATCTCGTGCTCGATCAGGCCGTCGACCTGACAAGCCCGACGACACGTCTCCGCTCGCCCGACGCCGACACCGCCCGCGAGGCCGCGCTCGAGCTCGGGCGCATCGGCGACCGTGCCGCGCTGCAGTCGCTGCTGGACGCGGTCATCAACTTAGCGGGTTTTTACCATCCGCTGGTTCGCGCCGCCGCCGCCCGCAGTCTCGGACAGATCAAGGATTGCCGCGCGACCGACGCCCTGATCGCCGCGACGGCCGACCCGATCGCAGAAGTCAGCGAGGAAGCCACGATCGCGCTGGGCAAGATCGGCGAGCTTCACTCGATCGAGCCGCTAATGGCGATCGTCACCAACAAAAACGGCTACTTCCTGCACCCCGTCCGCCAGGCGGCCGTTACGGCGCTGGGGCAGTTTCGGGATGCACGCGTGGCGTCGCAAATTCTGTCGGTATCGATGAACGAATTTGAAGACCCCGGCGTGCGCCAGGCCGCCCGAGATCTCGGCAACTGGCCGTGATCTTCTAGTTTGACAACACTTTTTTCCCCACAGCGCATGCAAGGCCCGATCGGTTGACCGATCGGGCCTTTCCCCTATCATCTGCGCCTCATTCTTACAGAGGAATCGCTATGGCAATGGCAATTAAAGGCAACGCGGTCGTCGGTCAGTCCGGCGGGCCGACTTC
>JBBROD010000036.1:0-43878 GCA_038229715.1 Tepidisphaerales bacterium
CTCCTGCAACAAATCGCCGATTTCGCCGATATCCTGTCCTGTAGCCATCGTTCGCATCCTTTGATCAAAGGTCCTTGGTAAAACCCTGATCGAAGCGAACGATGGCTTACTTTATTTACAGACAGGAAGTTACACTTCCGTTGGAAATCCAATATTGCGTCTAAATCTGCAATAATTGCGACAAGCGACGTGGCCTCTCCGTCTCTCCCACGCATTCTTGTCGTGCTTTACATCATTCCATCCATTTAAGTTTGTGCAACTGCGCATTAACGGGATAATTGGGAATGTTTGCGACAATCGAGGATAATCCCGTGATGCAATTGGCGAAACGTCGAAAGACGGAGAATCATGTGGGCGTCCTGCTCGACTTCGGGTCGACGATGGCCCGGGAGTTTGCGCGAGGGATCATGCGGTACAGCCGCATTCACGGGCCTTGGGTCATCCTAGCCGATTTTCGATCGCCGCTGTCGCCGGCTAGTCTTCAATTGCCTTGTCGCGGGGTGATCGGGATGTTTTACGATCCCTCGGTCATTGCCTGGTACCAGAAGCAATCGATCCCCATCGTCAACCTTTCGTCGGGCATGCCGGAACAGAATCTACCCACCGTTCGAGCCGACAATCGCCTCTCAGGTTGCATCGCGGCTGAACATCTCATCGAGCGAGGGTTTGGCCATCTGGCGTTTATCGGCAAAGACGACGGCGCGCAGCAGATGCGCCGCGAGGGATTCATCGACGCGGCTGCGCAAGCCGGCGTCCGAGCGCAACAGTTTCAAAACGACGCAGGGGGTGGCGATTGGAGTCAGAGCCCCGGCAAACTTGGACCTTGGTTGCTGTCCCTGCCCAAGCCGATCGGCGTGATGGCCGGCGACGAAATGACGGGCTGGACGGTCATCGGCACGTCGCTCGACAACGGGCTTGAAGTCCCCGAGGAAGTAGCCGTTATCTCCGCCGGCAATGAGGAGATCGTGTGCGAATCCAGTGACGTTCCGTTGACCAGCGTACTGTTCCCCGGCGAACGGATCGGTTTTGAAGGTGCCACGCTGCTCGACCGCCTGATGCACGGCCAATCCGCTCCCGTGGAGCCGCTGTGTATCCCGCCGGTATATGTGGCGACTCGGCAATCCACAGACATTCTCGCGATCGACGACAAGGATATTGCCCGTGCCGTCCGCTACATCCGCGAGCACGCTTGCAACGGGATCGGCGTGATGGACGTAATGCGTGACGTGCCGGTCGATCGTCGCTGGCTGGAACGGCAATTCCGCAAGCGCCTCGGCCGGTCATTGATGGAGGAGATCTACCGCGTTCGTATCAACCGGGCACGAATGATGCTGAGTGAAAGCGAAATCCCGCTTCCAAAAGTAGCCGAGCAATGTGGGTTCGGACAGATCAAAAGCTTCGGCCTGCTATTCCGTCAAATGACCGGCTGGACACCGGCCGCGTTTCGTCGGAACTTCAGGCACAGGCCTCAGCAACCGCAGTATTTCAGCCAAACTAGCGACCCTGGTAACCACCCGCCTTCCACTAAAGAATCGATTCCGACCGATCGCTTGACGTAAATTCTATCGACTTTGACGCATATTCGGCGTCCTGAAAAACTCAACCGGGCTAAGTCACCAACGCGGCCTTCGTCTTTGTGGTGGTCACTACTTTTACCGAAACACTCTTTGGAGAAGGATGGCGCAATGGTGTAACGGGGATCGCCTTGGATTGTTGCGCCCACGGCATACCCAGTTCGGACGGCAGGCAGCCCCGCTCGTAGCACTCCTGCAATCCATCATGCACCCCTTCGACGATCACGTGGCACCGATCCGCCGCGCCAACGCGAGTGATCGCATCAGGCGGAAAAGTGACGATCCCGCAGTGCGTGTTTTGTGCCGCAGACATCACCTGCGTATGGGCGGCAGCGGCCTCGATCCCGCATAGCGGCGGCTGACCGGCGTGGATGGCTGCGATCGTCATCAACAGCTTGTTGTAATGCGTCTCCTCGGGAGACCCGTAATCAACGACATGGCCATCGGCAAACTCAGCGACGATGGTGGCGCGGTCTCCATGTTTGAAACGCACGGTTGCGTGCTCGAACTCGTATACAAACTCAGGGCCAACCGGCACTTCGCCGGTGTGCGTGGTCACGTACACCAATTCAACGCCGGTCGAGGTCGTGCATCGAACGACTGCGGTGTCGTAGTTATCAATCGGATGGGCGCGATACAGCTCGGCCATCACCTCTCGAGGGATCGCACTGGTGTGCGGCTGATCTCCCAGAACGTACAGCATGTTGTGCAAATAGTGAGCACACGCGTTGTTCAGTGGGCTGTCAAAGACTTCAAGCCCCTGCGAATCGAAACGTGCCCCCGCCCAGCTGTTGCGGCGGAAATAAGCAGCGTTGCGCGGCCAGAGCACGATCGTTCGAAACTGCTTTGGCGCACCCAACAATCCAGACTTGATATCCGCCTTCAGACGATGGATCGCCTGGCTGTAGGACCATTGGTAACCGATCGCAACGTGCTTGCCCGACACGTCGCGACCGGCTGCCATATCCATCGCCTGCTCGACTGTTGCGCACAGCGGCTTCTCGCAAAGCACGTTGGCTCCCCGGCCCATCCATTGAACTGACTGCCGTGCATGAAACTGCATCGGAGACGAGATGATCGCCAAGTCCACCTGTATATCCGCAGGAATTTCATCGATCGATCGCGATACAAAAGCCCCCTTCTTCTTCAGAGCGTTGGCCGTTGGGGAAGACGCCAAATGAGGATCCACGATTGCGGCAAGTTTATATTCCGCAAATCGAGGATCGTCGAAAGCAGAGCAATACATGCTTCCGTATCCGCCGATCCCAACCAACGCGATAGACTTCATTTTTTCCATGTGGCCGAACTACCCTTCGAAACACTTTCGATCGCACTAGAATGTAGCTGGCTTTGGGGCGGTTCGACGAGACCGCATTGCGACAGGAGTTGACAGTTTCACGACAGAATTTGGTCCTTCCCACAACACAATCCGGCGAGACCCTTAATGTATAATCAATGCGAGGAGCAACGATGCGCCGTAATTCTTGGTCGGACGGGTTTGGCAGTTCGCGGCGGTGGATCGGTCGGTGCATCGCGCTGGGGTTCGCGGTCTTCTTGCACATGGTGGTTCCAACCGTGATGGCTGATCATCCCAGACTGTTTGTCGATAACACGGCACTGGCGAAACTGCGAAATCGGGCAACAGCCGAGCCTTTCAAAACCATCGTTCGCAACGTCGAAGCTGAAATCGGCAAAGATAAGACCGACAACGTCATGTACAACGACGACGCGGCGAACCACGCGATCCTTTACCTTGCTACCGGCGATAGATCGCACGCCAGCGCCGCGGAAAAGCTCGCGATCATCGCGGTAAACGATAAGCCCTATTGGAACAGGAGCGGTAGCAAGGGTTTGACGCGCGCCGCGGGCGTGTTACGCGTCGCGATCGCTTACGACCTCTGCTACGACGCCTGGAGTGAAGAAACTCGCCGGCTGATTAGTGGTAAGCTCAAAACCGCAGCTGATGGGCTCATGAAATCAATGGGCGAAGGGGCGAACAACTATCTTCCCAATAATTGGCAGGCCGTCCGATACGGCGGAGCCGGGCTGGCCTACTTGTCGTGTGACGAACCGGGATCTATCGAGCTGGCTAAAAAGGCATACGGCCAATTGGTCCGACATCTCAATGCGAATTTAGGGGATAATGGATGGAATCCTGAAGGCATCGGTTACACGCAGTACCCGTGGCAGTTCACCGGCCCGTTTGCAATCGCAGCATTCCGCGCGGGGCTCGGCGATCTCCGCAAAGAAGTGCCAAAGGCAGAGAACACGCTGTGGACAACGTATGCCGGAACGGTCGCGATTCCACGCCCCGATGGAATGGGACTGCACGCCGACCTCAGCGACGATCACCCCACTTGGAGAGGCGACGGAACGGCTGGGTTGGCGTTCTGGTATTCACCCACTGCACAGCAGCCAGCAATTAAGTGGATGTACGATTACCTGGTCGGACCTAACGGCGATAAATCGTTTGACGTCAGTAATCACGGGGGGCTGTACTCACTTCTGCTGTATCCTGACCAGTTGAAACCGATCAACCCAGCGCAAGTAGCATCGGCGTCGCTCAACTATACCGATGCGTCTCACGGGATCGCGATCTTCCGAAATCGGTACCAGGATGAGAACGACATCGTCGCTCTCGTGAATGCCCACAGTCGCCAGCCGCGCGGCTGCCATGGCGGACCCGATACCAACACGTTTCGCATCATGGGGCTCGGCAGCTGCTGGGCGGTTGGCTCCGGCCGAACCGCCGACCCAGGCGGGCAGACCAATCTCTTCCCCGGCGAACCCAAGCTCCCCGAGCGCGGCCGGGTGATGGGACTCGGCTCGCTCAAGAGTGCCAAATTTGATCCCAACGGCGGCGGACTGGCCGTCGTAACAGGGTCTTGCATGGGCGTGGAAGAGCAAAAGCGGATCTTCGCGGCTGACTATTCAGGGTCCTCCGGAGCGGCGGCGGTCTTTGTCATTTCTGACACCAGCTCAAACGGCAAACTCTGGCGATGGAACACGCCGGAGTTTAATCTGATCACGCCCAACTCCGATGGCTTTACGCTGACAGGGCCAACCGGATCTACGCTAACCGTCACGATCAAAAAGTCGGTAAATCCGACCTTTCGTACCGGAACCTTTGAACGCGGCGGCGGTGCTGAGCACGCTGGTTTTCCGTATCACGACAAAAAGTACATCAATAACAACTGGATCGAGTTTGATTGTGACGGATCGGCGATGCTCATCGCGACACTGCAACCCAAGGGTGTGGCCGCACCGCCGGTCAAGTGGGACGAAAAGACGATTCAGATCGGAAAGCAACTGGCCGACGTATCGGCCGACTCGATTACATTCAACAAGAAGTGAACCGAACGTGCTATTTCACTTTCCACCGCGGGAAAGGAACCGTTATGTTGGTGGTCAGAGCATCGTACTGTGCCTGCCACTGCGAATTCACAATCGGTAACGATGTGATAGTGGTCCAACCGCGCGTATCGACCTGCTGCGCGTGGGAATCCAGGAACAGGCAATTCACGATCCGCTCATCCTTCCCGTGTCGCGGATAAAGTCCCCAGACAAGACTCGTTCGGCTGTGCCACTGATTCCCGTCGGCGATGACCCAAGTATCACTGCTGCGGTGCACTTGGCTCATTTTAAAGAGAACGTTGTATTTGCCGGGATAGTTGGTGTTGCTCCCCCCATCCTGAGGAATGCGCGGCATGGGGAAGGCGGGGTTTATGGGGCTACCATTGGATCCGTAAAAGCAGTCGGCCACCAACCCGGAATCGGGTGAAGTGGCCCGGAGGTATCCCGAAGCACCCCCCGAATACAAAAGCCCGCGAGTAAGTGTGAACGTGAATGGGCTTGCGTTCACCTCAATACCCGAGGGACACCGTAGGACCGAATTGCCAGCCGAGCCCGAGATAGTTGGATCGAGTTGAGTCGGAGCTGAAAGATACTTCCGATCAATAAAAATGGTAAACCAAGTGTGGTACGACGTCGGAACCACATACCCCGGCGGCGTGTTCGTAAGCGACCGGTATCCATGCGGCGGAATGTAACCGCTGAAATCATTGGCGTATAACGCGAAACCAGTCCCGATTTGCCGCAGGTTTGACAAACAGACGGCCGATTTAGCCTGTTCTTTGGCGCGCGTGATCGTGGGCAGAAGAATGGAGATCAGTACGGCGATGATCCCAATCACGACAAGCAATTCGACCAGTGTGAACCCATGGGATTGATTGCGCGCCCGCCGTACCGTGTGACCTGCTCTCATGTTCTACTCCGCTGCGAGATGACAGATTCCGTATAAGTTCGCCATTCTGCCAAGTTCGATTTTGCAATCGAGTACAAATTTGCGACAGGTAGGCAACGGATTGCGTCGCAACGCAGCTCCCATCAGCGTTCAATCGACACACCCAATCGTTGAAAGCCGGATCGCAGACAGGACCGCCGACGTCCTTTGCCAACGCATCTTGTGTCGTGAATTTGAACCCCGCCTGACGCAAATTTGCCTACTTTCAAAGGGTTTATGCCTTAAGCTGTAATCGGCGGAAACGATGAAGGTCAGGGTATCAATCGCTTGGAGGCGGTATGAAGAGTGTTGTACGTCGCAGGCGCGGGGCTTCTGTTCATCAATCGCGAAATCGGTTGATGGGTTCAACTGAAACCGTGCTCCGATCGGTTGTGCCGTGGGCGATTGCGGCAGCAGTCGGTGCCGGGCTTTCTTCCGTTGCGGTTGCCGCAGGTACTACCTGGGACGGCGGCGGCGGGGCCACGACAAGTTGGGGCACTGCCACCAACTGGGATACGGACACACTGCCCAATTTCAATGGTGCCGATAGTCTGAGCGTGACCACGGGCTTCGGTGCGAACACAGCGCTGACGTTGGGTGCCGATCGCTCGATCGGGCGCATCACATTCGGCGGCGGCGCTACCGTGATCAGCCTCACGGGAAATACGCTCCAATTGAACAGCACAACGTCGTCCGCGGGGCTGGGAACCGCGCTGTGGAATGCGAATACCGCTGACGGCAAAACAGCTACAGTGAACTCCAACCTTTTGCTGCAAACAGGAACGGGCGGGAGCTATACCGGCTATTTCCGTGAGAATGTAAACTCGAACGGCGGAACACGGTTTAACGGCACGATCACCCAAGGCGCGGGGGAATCATGGACGCTCCGGTTCAGCCGGGCTAGTTCCCGCGGAACCTTTCTCCTGAACAATGCGAGCAATTCCATCTCGGCAATCCGAAATGACGGTGCGGATGTTTATTCCGAGGTGGTAGGATCTTTTGGTGGTGCGGCATTGACCCTTGCAGGGGGCGCGACCGGCACGACAACGACCGATCATTACACCACAGCCGTCTCCAACAGTATTACACTCGCCGCCAACGCCCAATGGGCAAGCCAGATTCAGACTCGCCTCACTGGGGCGGTCAGTCAAGGCGCGTTTCAGCTTACTTACGGATTGGCCAGCAACTCTGCGCTGGGAAATGGAGCGCTGACGCGTATCGAATTTAGCTCATATTCGGGAACAGGAACAACGACCTTGGTGGGAGGTGCGCTTTCGACATCGTCCATGAGCAATCTTTCCAGCGGACTATTGAATCTCGGGTCGTCGTCAAGTGCCGCCGGCACCTTTGTTCTGAGTGGGTCCACAGGGAACAGTGTTCCCACGTGGAGCGACTTCGCTGCCGCTAAAACCTACAACCAAGCCGGCGGGTCCGGCAATTGGCGGATCGATGCCGGGACCGTAAACTCCAATACCGGACCCTTCGGAGGCTTCGCGGCACGCGGAGCGGATTTGGTTATTCCGGCGTCGGGCGGCGGACTCACCGACCAGACGTTCGCACGCAATTTTGTGCTCGGTTCGGCAGCCACTTTGGACGGCGTGCAGTACGCTGCCAATTCAGTCACCATCCAGACGGATATTGCCTACGGAAGCGTGGCTGGTGCAAATCGCTACTTCCAAATTGCCCCAAATGCTGGGACCAGCAAAACGACCAACACGCTGACGCTTGCCGGACCCGTCCATGAACTTGCGGGTCAAATCACCGGCGACAGTGTCGTCTTGTACCCGGTGGGGCAGATCAATAATTCGAGTTTCGGAATCGTCCGCATCTCCAATGCCACCAACAGCCTCACAGGCACCTCGCGATGGATGATCGGCGGAACCCGCGGTGCCTACACCTCCGCAGGTGTCGGTGCTATCGCCGCCGGTGGGAACATGGCAGACCTGAGCTCATCCGTGCTGATTTTTACGAGCGATGGTGCATTCGGCGGCGCGACCGAGGTGCAGGTTACGGCTCAGGCCTCCTCCGGGGCAAGAACCACCGGCACGATGTTGTTTGAGGACACCAACAACGCCGGCAACACCACCTTCACGCGCAGCTTCAACTTGGTGAACAACGACCAAGCCGCCAGCGGCCCGCCCGCGTGGGGATCCTATGCCGGCGATGTTGTTTACACCGGCACGGCTACGATGTCCGGCATTCTTGCGGGCGCGAATGATTCGATCATTCATGTGCAAAGCGGAACGATGGCACTAGGTGTCAACGGAGGCTCCGCCGCCACCATTACCAACAACATGTCCGGTGCGACCACGTTCGATAAGAGTGGCGCCGGCACGCTCTACATTAATAACTTGACATTGAACGGCACACAGTCGACCAACAACTGGGCGGTTCGCGGCGGCGCGTTGATCGTGAACAGCCCCCTTTCTGGGAGCGGTTCTGTAAGTGTTTCCAACGGCGCTACGCTCGGCGGGAGTAGTTCGATTGCAGGAACCGTCACCACCTCGGGCACGACGGCAAAAATCTCACCGGGTGACACATTGCCGGGCACGCTGACGATCGCTGCGCTGACCGCCTCCTCGGGGGCGGACTTCAAGTTCGAACTCGGGCCGACCTCAGGCGGGGCTTCTTCAGATCTATTAGCGGTCACGGGCGGATTCACGGGCAGTTCCTCGGCGAACGGTTTAGTATTCGAGCTGAACGGCGCAGGAATCGGAATTAACGGACCGCAAACCGGCGTTACATATACCCTCATCACCTACGGATCGAGTAGCGGGCTCGATTACACGGACTTCTCGGCCGTGCTCCAATCCGGGTTGGTCTTGGACACCAGTTCCGTGGTGGCGGGAACGGCTTTAACATTAACACCGTCAGCAAAAGCGTCGAAGTGCAGTTTTCGTCAGTCTCAGTCCCTGAGCCGACCGCATTGGGATTGGTTGGGATCAGCGCGATCGGTCTCATGAAGCGTCGTCGGCGACGACACATCTGACGCAAATGTGCGCCTGCGACGTCTCAGGGCGTACCTCCCGCTCTGGTATTCTTTCTTTCACCACGACCACGGTGCCTACAGGATCGCCGGGCTTGCTTGTCATACAATTTTTTTGGAGCGTAAGTGACAGACCCCTTTTTGAAATCGCGCGTCCAAGCGAGGCATGATTCTGTATTGCAACGTCGGTTGCGATCGCTGGCGCCCATCCCATCCGGCGTGGTGTTTATACAAACACCTGAAATGACGATTGAAGACATGCGCGGACACTTTCGGCTCATGTACGAATTGGGTTTCAATTGCCTGAAGGGCCTCTACGTCACACCCGGCCAGGATATTCGCCAACTCCGTCACCTCGCTCTGGACGAAGGAATCAACCCCTACTATTACGGCGACGCCATCAATGAGTTGCCCACGCCGAAACTATTGAGCGAACTGGGCATTCCGGCGGATTTACCGCTGGCTGAAGTGCGACGTGATCCGCGATATGTCAATCGACAGATAGCGAGGATTCGCGAACGGATCGACCGTGATTTTGGTGACACTGAAATCAGGAGCGATGATCGCCCGCGGTTTCCTTTCAGTTTTGACGCGGCGCTTGTTCCCGAATCGGCCGAGGGATTTACGCAGTGGTTGCAGGCTCGTTATGAAACCGTGGAGACGCTGGCGTTGGCGTGGAACATGAATCTGGCGTTGATCCGTCGCCCGGAACCGATGTGGAAAACCTGGCAGGACGTACAGGCCGGCGTGTATGAACTGATCCACCGTGAAACGACCGAATACCGCCGACTGCGCGACGTCCTGCGATTCAAGGCGGACGTTTATCTTGATATGGTGAACGAACAAGCGCGGGATCGACATCAAACGGACCCCGAAGCACCAGTCCGTGCGGGCGGGGAAATGGGCTTATTTCTGCCCTTCGCGTCGCGCGCCACCGACATGGAAGGCGTCGCCGACGCTATGACCGAAACCGGCTCGTTCTATCCCTCGATTCATCTGGCGTGGCATTTTGAGGAAGTCGCTTTCGAAGTCGCCCGCCCGGTCTATATGCAGGCTAGCCTCGCCGCCGACTGGTTTAAGGGCGGGTGGTCGGCCACGTGGGAATCCACCGGCGGGCCACAACAACTTTCAGGCGGCAAGGGCTCGCTCTTCCCAGAAATGTCTCCGCACACAGCGGGCTTCACCGTCGACGACGGGACGATGACGCAGTTGATGCTCAGCTACCTGGCCGCCGGGTTTAAGGGATTCGGACTATGGACTTGGAACGCGCGCGTCGCCGGATGGGAGGCCGGCGAATACGCGCTGCTCGATCGGCAGAATAGACCGAGCGATCGCGCGATTGCCGCTGGGAAGATTTGCCGAGCGGCCAATCACTGGCGCGACGAGATCTGGAACATGGATAAAGAGCCGCTCGTCGGCGTGTTTCAGGATTGGGACAACGAAGCGATGTGGGCCGTCATGGCGATCGGCGGACGCGATCATTTCCGATACACGCCCGTTAAGGCGCGCATCGGCGTTAGTCGTGCGCTGATCAACCAGAACGTGCCGTTCGAGTACGTCACCGCCAACGATCTCCGCAGCGGGCTGGCCGGGCGATATCGGGCGATCTATCTGCCGGCCGTCATTGCCCTGTCGGCCGATCTGCTGCCGATCCTAACCGACTACGCCCGAGACGGCGGGCATGTTGTGATCGATCTTCCATCGGCCTGGTACGATGAGTTCGGCCGATCTCTCAAGACGCATCGTGGATCGGCGTTTGAGTCGCTTTTTGGTTTTGCGATTCGCGATATTCAATACTCCGATCGAAACACGCCCCGCCGACTCGGGGACGCAACGCTAGAAGGATTCGTTGCCGACCTGGAACTGACGTCCGGGCGTGCAGTAGAGTCGTACGATACCGGATCACCGGCCGTCGTGCGGAATCAGGTTGGTCGCGGGAAGGCCACGTTGCTTGCGTTCGAGGCGTCGCTGGGATGCTATCGACCGGGAAACAACGCCAACGAGCAGCGATTGCGCCTTCATACACTCGGCGACGTCAAAGCGCCGTTCACGTGTGAAAATGCGATGGTCTACCGCCGCGCGGGCACGTCGGCCGACCATTATTTCCTGATCAACGACGGCCCGGAAAAGACCGCCCGCTTGTCGACCGGCGAACGGAAATACCGATCAACGATCGACGCCATTTCACTGGAGCCCGTCGCGCTCGACCAAATCAAACTTCCGCGCTGCGGCGGGCGATGGATTCGTTGCCAGAAGTGATGACTTACGATCTTAAGCTCTTTTTAGCGCGTTCCAATCCTCGGGCCGCAACTTGCCTGACGACAACCGCGCAATTGGCAAACTCGCGGCGGAGCGTCTAATCCGGCTGACCGATGGTCCGTATTTCAGCGATCGGTGAACTTAGCTTCCCCCGTGCTATCGCAAGCCGATTCAAAAGTATGCCCGTCGGCCGACACCTTGAGCGTCCCTTCCTTCCAGCCGAGCGAGACAAGCGGCGTATCTCCCACGGTTTGCCACAGCTTGAGGGATTCTTGGGCGTCCCAGCGACGCACGATTCCATTGCGATCCAAAACGGGCAAGTCACCAGCGGCGTTGTGGATCATCTCGACGTAGCGCCCGTCGGCCCCCGTCAGCCGAACTTTACCACGCGAGAGATCGGCAAGATCGAGCTTCGATTTGCTCACGATTGCTGCTGAAAACTCTTCAAACGACTGCGGCAATTCCCCCACTTCCATCGCAAATCCGGCATACGCTCCATCGCCATTTGAACAGGAGACCAATTGTGAATCAGGATACTTCTTATTGAACTCGGCCGTGGCTTTTTCATCCATCTTCGTCGGAGAAGCACTCCCCAGATTGATCGGGCGGATCGCAAGCCAGGTTTTCTCAGTCTTGATGAATTGCACGCCGTCTTTCGTTTCGATCGCGGCAGACTTGGGCAAAAAGAACGTAAACTGCCCCGCTTTGTCCGTCGGCCGAAGCCAGAGAATCAGATTGCGGTATTGCCCGATTTGATCACCTGAAAACTTTTCGTTCAACTTGTTGCGACTGCTGGCATTGATGACCTCCGCGCCAAACTGAGTAGAAGCCGCGGTCATCCTAAACGGTCCCGTGTCGCCATCGCCGGTAGGGCTGACGATGCTGCCAAGGTCGTAAGTATGAGCAAAAAATAGCGTTTCAAAATACCCGGGCCGATCACGCGCGCCGTCTTTCCAGTTTTCGTAGACCGGCTTGGTGCCGAGGACTTCCACCGGCCTATCGAACTTACGCTCCGCCAACGCCAACACCGCCGCCGGGGGTCGATAGGCGCTGGTGATTGCGTGAATCAGGTCGGGTTCCTTCACGCGATCCGACTGCGCAAACTGCCCGAAATAGATCGAAAAGAACTTCCCAAATCCGCTCCCGGCCGCAAGGCGGTAACCGTTGCCATAATCGCGCTTCTCCGGACCACTAAAAACGCCGGCGTGATACTTCAGAGCGGCCGCCGTGCTGAAATAATCGAGCGCCGCCTTGGCAACGCGCTTCATCTGCGGATCTTTGGCAAAGTCATATAAAGACAAGTAAGGCGCGAACGAGTGACACAAGTAGGTGTCCGAATCCCACTCACCCATGCCGACCGAATAGAGCGCTTGAACATAGAAGATGATGTCCTTCTTCGCCGCCTCCATGGTCTGGCGATTGCCGGCCTCTTCAGCAAATAGGTAGATCGCGATATCGCGCATCGCGCGCAGGTTGTCGGTATTCCGGCTGTCCACCTGCCGATTGCCGAATCGATCAGGCCCCCAGCCTTCAATCTTGGGGTTGAATTTCTGGTAGAGCGGGCTGGGCGTGGTTCGTGGGTCGGTCTTGGTCCAGATCGTGATGGCTTGCTTCATCCGCTCGCGGTAGGCCGGTTCCAGCTTTGAGCCGAAATAGAAATACTTGCGGACCTGTCCCTTCAGCGTAAACGCCGGATACAAGTCGATGCCCAGGGTATGCGCATTGGATGACTTGGCGGCTTCGTCTGGCGCCTGAAGCACTTTCAAGCCCGCTGCGGAATCGCCGGCCAGGATGTGGAACATCGCATCAGGGTAAGATCGCTTTTCGTTTTCGAAGTAAGTGTTGTCATATACCTTGCGAAAGCTTCCGTCCTCCTGCCGCGTAGCGGTGCGGATGATCTGGCTCGTCCGCTCGGCGAACGCTTTTTCGTATTCCGGTGACGTGTGATTCTTGAACTCGTCGTCGATTGCGACCGGCGTGACTTTTATCACTTCAAAAGGAGCTGTATCCGCGACGACAAATGCCGAGCTACAATGCAACAAAACAATGGCCGCCAAGATCAGAACGTGATACTTCAAATCAATCTCCAAAAGCTCGCTATGAAGCATTATCAACAGACGCGTGAATTGTTGTCAGACACAAATGCGTCTGACGGGCGCAGGAATCCGTCAATACTCATTAAACAGTTTAAAGCTCAACGAGCAGAACCTGCAGCGGTTTCAGTTGTAAATCGGCGGACACCACCTCGCCCGAGAGCCGATCTATTCCGCCTGCCGGGAGTTGGATGCGCTGGGGCGACTCGGTGAGATTGACGACTCCATACCCGGCGATTCCACCGAATCGATCAGCCCGTGGTAAGACTGCGACTCCGCTGCTGCCGCCGGCCATGGGCTTGATTCCAACATTTGATGCCGCGCCAGCGACCAGATCAGCGTAGACCGCCGGGTCCATTCGGGCACCGACGGTGATGACTGTTCCGCGCCCGAAATGATTCTTCACCACACCGGCCAGTCCATCACCATAGCCCCCGGCAAAACGCGCGACGGCCTGAGCACTCTTTGGCGAAAAGCCGACGCACAGTCCCTTGATCGAAGCGTCTTTCCCCGACTCGAAGCGTAGGACGGCGGACGTCTCGACCCAATGCACGCTGAATTCCTGCACGACCTCAGCACCGATCAATTCCTCAAGCCCGCCGAGTTCGCGATCCGTGAAGGCTGTGAATTGTTCCGATCGGTGCCCACAAGACGGCCCGAGGATCAACGTACCGCCCGCCCGCACCCAATCCTTCAACCTATCGCGCAATGCGTTGGAGAGCATCGGCATTAGCGGAAGGATCAATACACGATAGCGACTGAGATCGGCGCCGGGCCCGATCACGTCGCGCCAGAGATGTCGGCGCGCAAGCGGCAGATAGAAATCATCTCGCCAGCGCACGTCGTAGCGCATATCGTCATCGACGGGATCGATACAGATTCCCCATGCGTTTTCCGGGCTCAGCATGATCGCAACGCGCGCCGGCGCCGCCGGGTGCGCTGCGAGCCACGCTGCCTGCTCAGCCGCAGCGCGAGCGAACTCGCCAAGCGGCAGCGCGGTGACGCTCCACTTACCGGGGGAGTTGACCAGTACGCCATGAAGCATCTCCTGTCCCGCCCAGTGCTGACGCCACTGCCAGTACAGGATCGTGTCCCCGCCGGCCAGCAACGTCAGCCACGAGAACGCCGTGATGCCAGCACCGCTGTGATGGATGTTCCAAATCCGCCCGGCTGCGGACCAGCTCGGCGAAGTTTCAAGCAACCAAAACGGGTGCGGCTTCTCAGCCCGCATGCGATCGAACGTTGCCAGTGTCCATTCGTAGTGATCGAGATCGCGATAGATACTCGCGCCGACCCGATCGAGCGACTGATTGTGCGAGAACCAATCCATGTGCAGGCCGGGCGTCATGTTCGATGAGATCGGGGCGTTTGAATACTTGCGAACAATCTCGCACTGCTCGGCGATGAACGACGTCCACGCCTCGTTGTTGTAGCGCATGCCTGCAAGGATCAGGGACGGGTGATGGCGCTCCTGCACCTCCGCCCCGCCGGCCTGTGTGGGAGGCAAGGGAATCTGCTCGAATCGGTCATACGCCTGACTCCAAAATTCTAATCCCCACGCATGATTCAGCGCCTCGATGGTTCCAAACTTCCCAGCCAGCCAGCGGTGAAATCCATCGACCGCTTCGCGAGAGAAATCCTGCCCGTCCATCTCGTTATCGATCTGCCATCCTACGACGGCCGGGTGTGATGCTAGCTCGGCCGCCATCGCGTGAACGATTCGGGCACAGTCCTGCCGGTATCGCTTGCTGTACACCGAATAATGTTTGCGCTGCCCGTGAGTGACGCGTTTGCCGTCGGCTGTCGTGCGCAGAATTTCCGGCCGCGCCGCCGTCAGCCACGCCGGTGGAGCAGCCGTGGGCGTACCGATGATCACCCCGATCCCGGCCGAGTGGCAGAGATCGAGCACGCGGTGCGCCCAGGTGAAGTCAAACGTGCCTTCCGTCGGCTCCAGGCGATGCCATGCGAACTCGAACAGACGCACAATGTTGAAGTTCAACTCGCGCATCCGCGCCACATCCAGTGGCCATTGGTGCTCCGGCCACATCTCGGGATACCAGCTGGATCCGATGCGAATGGTTGATTGATGACTGGATGACATGTTTGAACGTGCCCTGCTACCGGCTGACGCAGATCGACGCGGAATAAATCTTGAAACCATTCTGTCGGGCCGGCTTGCTGCACCGAAATTCCGCCCGACTGTCGCTCGTCAGCCACGCCGTATCGAACGACACTTCCTGCACAACGGCGCTTCCGTCATTGGAACTCGAACGTGGCAATTCCAGCTCGTGGCCGTTGATATTGACGACCGCTTCGCCACGGTCGATATCGCGAGTGATCAGCCGAAGTGTTGCCGTGCGAATGCCGCTCGGCATCTTCCCGTGCCACAACAGATTGGATCGGAGCGTGTGTCCCGGTTTGACCGAAGTCAGCGGGGCATCGAAGAAAAATTGTTCCGCCTTGACCGTCGCCTCCGGGCGATAGCCGGGCTTTTCAAACGTCCAACGCACAGCGGAGCGAGCCGGGAGGTTGATGAACTTCGCTTGATCCAGCGCCAGCGGAATCAGCCGGGTTTTGCCTGCGCCCGGCGAGACGGCGGGTGAGCCTTCGGTATCTTTGAGGGCAAGTTCCGGCCCGGTCGAGGTCGCCAGAAGCAAAAGGCACTCGCTGGGCGCGAACCCGTCCAGCCCGGCCAGGGTGAGATCCTTCGTCGTGTAGGACCGGTTGTGCGCAACGATTACGAGTTGCCCGTCGCTCGGCTGGGATGCGATCACCGTCACATCCTCGTCGCTGCTAGCCGACCGAATCAGCCGGCCGCGCAGGCGGGAAAGCAACGTATAAGCATCGAATTCGCCTTCGTCGCGAAGATAACCATCCCACAACGCATGCAGCGCCCGGCCGCGAGCTTTGTCGGGGCAGATTTTGATACAGGTAAGGATGTCTTCAATGTTGTACGACGCTTTGCCAGCGCTACTCGCGCCAAGATCGTTGGCTTCAGTAACATAAACGGGCATTCGCTGCTTGAATTTTGCGTCGCACCAGTTGTTGAGCACTTCAAACCCTGCCGCGAACGATCTGGGATTGCCGCCGTAATGGTGTTCGGTCAGGAAATCGATTTTCTCGTGGCAAACGTCGAGAATCGGAGCAATGTAGGTTTCAAACATTCCGTAATCGTCCATGCCCAGTTCCGGACAACTAGGCCCGCCGAGCCGCACGTTAGGGTTGACGGTTTTGGCCCCGTCCACCGCCGAGAGAAAGAGCGTCGACCAGACGTCGGCACCGAGTTTGGCAGGAACATAGCCGTACTGTGTCGGATCGGTCCAATCCTTTTTTCCCGCAGGATTGAGTTTTCCCATGTTGATATGGCGAGCCCACATGAACGGCTCATTCCACACCTCGAACAGCCGCGATTCGTTTTCCTCATCGCCGGGAACGTAAGCGTCGGCGGCGAGGCGTCGGTAGAAAGTGCGCACACCGTCGGCTGTTTTCTGCAGTGGTTCATCCATCCAGGCCGGGCGCGCCCAGAGGTCTGAAGTGTAAGTCCAAATCACCCCGTCCATCGCGTCGGCGGCCTTCACTCGTGACGTCCACACGCTATTGCGTGTCGTGGGGCGATTCGCGAGCCGGTTGCGAACTTCCTCGTCGGTGAGCGGATTGTCTTTTCCAAATCCCACATGCTGCAGAGGGCGAAGCAAACCGGGTCGGAGAGCGCGAAGATACGCTTCAGGCGACGCCTCGTTCGTCGTGGGGGATCTCGGCTTAGATTCGTTGACGTCATGAAACCCAAACAAACCCTTGGGCACGTTTCCAACACCGTTGAACTGGATTGCTGTCGCCGCTTCGATTTGAATGCTTACCGAGTTGTTGATCGTTGCGCTCAGATCAGCCGGTTGGAGCAGTTCGATCTTCTTCACCACGAACTGTACGTCGCCTACGCCGTGCGGGTTATCCACTCCGATCGCCATCCCGGTAACTCGGGACGGATCGATTCCGAAATCGCGGATGGGAATATCGAAGTCCGACTCATCACCGAGCAACAAAGCAGCCGACGTGATTTGTCGCCACTGTCCGTCGCCGTCTCGCAAGGCTACGGCAACCGCTGCCTCATCGCGTTTGGACGCGGACGACACGCGAATGCGGCAGGTTTGCCACTTGCTCCAATCTTGGCTTTGGGAAAATCGACGGACCGCCATCGCGCGCTCCGGAGCCGCTACACGTTTTGGCGACAATCGAGCGAGCACCGCCATTCCTCCACCGGGATTTGATCGGACAATCGCGTTACCTTCAATGCCGAACGCCAAATCGGTTGCCAGCGGCTGAACCGCGCCGAGAATCGAGCCTGCCGACTTCTCGGTACCGCGAACGGCCGTGTACTTGCCGGTCAGCGTCTCCCCGCCATAGGTCGGTTCGTCGCGACGCCAGGGAGGCATGAACGCCTGCGGTTGCGGCTGCCACGGCAGACAGTCGCCGGGAGTTCGGCGGACGGAAAAATCGATCTCAAACCGGTCCGCCGGGGAGGGAAAACCCACCGCCCGAGGCCGGGGTGAATCGGGGTTAATCACAACTCGAATCTTGCCGGACAGTTCATCGCGGTCCCAGGTCAAGCGATCAACTTGGACGGTGTTTTCACTGCGTTGGTTGTAGTCGGCGGCGGCTGAGTGCGCTCGGGCGTCCCAATTCCCGCCGTGCCGGCGAAACTGCACAAAAACATCACCGGCCGCAGCGCCACCTGGCAGCGGACGAATCGACCCGAAGCGGAGCGTGAATGAGGCGTCCGGATACGAGCCGTCGGCTGGCGGAATGTCGTTTGAGAAATCCGTCACCTGCTGGGAGGCGGGCGATAGAGGCTCGGCGACCGCCGGTGCGGCCGAACCTGCCACGACGCCGAACAGCAAGCACGCCAACCATCGACGGGCGAATTGGGAGATGACGAATGGAGCTGACTTCGAAGAATGTCGCATTCCCATCCGAAACGCCCGATCTATTTCACGTCCAGGATATTCCACACGTTGTCCTGAATCGGGTTCACCGCCGCCTTGCCGGCAACAGTCGTGGGGAACGTTTCAGGGAGATTTTTCAAATCCGCGTTAAATTCAGCACGATTCACAAAATACGCGCCGCCATGTCCGTAAAGAACATTAACGCCATTCTTATGACGTTCATTCACTCGAGCCGGCGACGAAACGATATCCGCCAGGATCGCCAGATTCTTGACCGTTTTCAATTTCGGCAACTGCGGCGGCGGCGCACCGTTGGGCCAGTCCACCACCGGTCGACAACCGTACCCCGCCCGCGTATTCAGCGTGGGAGTCACCCCCGGCGGCCAAGGATTATCGCCAGTGTTGTATCTGTAAAAATCCAGCGGCTCCGATGGGCAATACCACGCTTTGGCTTCCGGCGACGTTTTCCCGAACGTCAGATACCCGAATAACGTCAGCCGATTATGTGGGGATCCAACCCAGAGCAAATAGTTCAACTGTTTTTGCCCGACGACATACCCGATGGGAATGTAATCCTTGTTGGCCATAGAGTACAGTTGAAATGACAACCCGAATTGACGTAGGTTGCTCAGGCATTGCACGCGATTGGCAGCTTCGCGTGCTTTGCCGATAACAGGTAGAAGAATGGATATTAATACGGCAATGATAGAGATTACGACTAGCAGCTCGACCAGCGTAAAAGCCAATCGGCTATGACCCAAGGGCCGACGACCCGATACGATCGATGTGTGCCTCACAATACTCCTCGCCACGCCCTACTCGCTAACAGCCGGGTAAGACATGAACAACGTTCAGACATTCCTATCCACAAACGCAGTATGACCCGTTTCGCCAATACAATGTTAAGCAGTAGTTCACGCCGAAGCCAAAGCCAAATCGCGTCATCCATCGGCTGGAATGCGACATCATCGCTGCCCTATCGACCTTTTCCGAGTCGGAGTTGGAGTTCCGCGACGTAAAGGTCTTTGATGGCAGGCTCTTTTCCGGGATCAACCACGACGCAGCCCTTGTCGCCTTTGGGCATGGCCCAAGCGGGCGCGTTGTCGATCGGAGCGCCTTGCACGCCGACCAACGCGCCCATCGGGAACGCTTCGGGTTGGAAGACGAATTCTCCCGGCACTTTCCTCGGTGAATGGTCGATCCTGATGTTCCAATGCACCATGCGTTTTCCAAGAAATGGCCCCGCGTCGCCCGCGCCGCCGGGGCCAGTGGCATCGTTGGCCAAAGTGATATCGGTTCGGATCGAATCGAAGCTAAGTCCGCGATGGGAGTCGAACGTCCCCTTTGGCATTTTCGCCGCCCGCCAAACATTTCCGCTGGAGAAACATTCAGTGTTAATGCCATGTTGAACTTTCAGCGGACCGGCAAGCTCGAACTTTTCAAAAATGCAGTCGTGCGAACTGGCGCGGCAAGCGAACGTGTGGTGATGCTGTTCAGGGCCGGTGAATGTGATTTCCGTGACGGTAACGTTCTTGCTCGACGCGATGTTGATCCCGTTTTCCGCGCTGCGTATCTCCACGTCACGCACAAAACAATTCACCGCGCGGTTGATATAGATCGCGTTATGCCCCTGATTGCTTAAATGTTTGTGCGTCATCGGCGCGTGGCAGCGGATCGTCAGATGTTCAACGCCTGACTCGCTCAAAATGCTGCCGATCGCCTCGAAGCGTACTTTCCATTCAGGCTTCACATCGATTCGCAGTGGCTGCTTGAGAGTTATCTGATTCCCTTTCACCGCCACAATCTCGACCGGCCATTTGAATCGACCGTATGCCGGCGGGGTGATCCCGGTGGCGCTTTCCCAGTTGTATGCGTCCATCGTCGGATGCCCGGCGATGTGTTTGACCAAGGAATAGTCAGCCGGATTGTCCCATGTCATCAACACTAACTGCCCGGGTTTGAGTTGGTCGGATGATTCGACAGTAATCACCGTTTCTCCCGGCGCTGCCGAGCCGCTGACTTCCGCCAAGACGTCTCCGGATCGCCAAAATTCCCACCCGGCCTGACCGGATTTGTCGGCGGTCTTGATGAGTTTTCCGTCCGAATCGAACGTGTCACCGGGAGCAATCCAAAGGAGTCCGCCGGACCAAGACCAGGCTGATTTGCCGCTCGCGTTTTCTGCGCCAACCAAGTCCGACAACGATTTGGAAAAATCGAGAACGGTCTTGCCCCGTCCCTCGCCGCGAAGCACAACGCCGTCATGCTTCAAGTGAATCATGCCGTTAATGCGATACGTTCCCTGCGGAACCAGGACCGCCCCACCGCCGGCTGCTAGAGCCTGATCGATGGCTTTGGCGAACGCGGCCGTATCGTCGGCCTTTCCGTCCCCGACCGCACCCGCCTGTCTAACGTTGGCCACCACTTTCGCGGTCGGCAAAGCCGATTCGCCGTAGTGGTAACCTGCGTAAGAACAGTTGGGGATGTTCGGGCAGCTGTTGGGAGCTGCCGCGTACTGCTTCCATAACGCTGCTGACGTCAGATCCTGCCCATAAGCCATGGTCACCATTAAAACATAGCCGAACGGCGCGATCCACTTCGTATTAAATAACAGCATCAGAGTTTCCTCGTTGATTTGACAATCGATTTATACGTTAACAGCTGTTCAACAATATGCGTCAGTCATGTGCAGAAATGCGTCGCAACGAACGTGCCAATCCGCAACATCTTACTCAAGTGCTAGCGAATCTCCCTGTTTTTACAGCGCAATCGCCTCACCTTATTGTTTGAGTCGGGCCGCTGCGTGCCCCAACAACATCATCGCCTATTCCAATGTTAACTAATCATCTTGGGATATATCATCATGGTTGTGCCCATGATCGCGTGATGTGCAGGGAATGTATGTGCTAGCCAACCGAGGAGTCATGAGAAATATCGCGCTCGTTTTGCTCAGTTTGCTGCTAATGGCGGGTCTGAACAGGTCGCTCGAAGGCGCTGTATTTCAGTTCGCCGTTCCCGTCAAAGTGGAAAAGGGAAACAGTTCCGCCTTTTTATGGATCCCGCCGCAAGCGAAGCAAGTGCGTGGCGTCATCATGGCTGGAACAACGGTGGCGGAGAAGGAACTCAGCAAAGATCCGGTCATCCGTAAAGCGTGCGCGGATCAGCAGATCGCGATCGTCCTGTTGAAATGCGGATTGGCTGCGACGGATTTGCAGGTCGTGCTCGATGATTTAGCCAAGGCATCGGGGTACGGAGAGATTTCGGTCGCCCCGCTGGTTTTCATTGGGCATTCCGCCGGCGGGCCGCAGGCGCAGCAGATGGCGGTGAAGTACGCCGACCGCTGTTTCGGCCTGATGCAGTACCGAGGCGGCGGGCCGTACGACGGCAAAGCGCTTCCGCCGGGCATCCCCACGCTGACCATGATGGGCGAGTTCGACGAGTACGGCGGCGTGATGCGACGCACAGGCGGAACCGAGCGATGGGACAGCATCGCTGAGGCGCTCGGCAAATATAACGCAGCTGAAGCGCGGAACATTGCAAGCCTGGTGGTTGAACCAGGCGCGGGACACTTTTCGTGGTCGGACCGAAACGCGGCCTACCTCGCCATGTTTATCACACGATCCGCCGCAACGCGGATTCCGCCGAGTTGGCCGATCGACTCGACAAACCCTCCGAAACTGTTGGACATCGACGTCACTCAAGGCTGGCTAACCCCGCTCGATCTCCGCTCGCACGACCACGCGACCGCCGTTACCGCCGACGGCTTCACCGGCGATCGAGCGAAAATGGCTTGGCATTTCGATCAGGCGATGGCCGAGGCCACTCTGAAGTATCACGGCAAGGAGTTCGCGAAGAAGGACCAGTTCATTAAGTGGGACGACGGCTACTGGGTGGATGCCGGCACGCGGTACTTTTTCAACTCAGTGAAATGGATCGGCGACGGACAATCGTTTGAAGTGCATCCCGCATACGCGGCGGCGTATCCCCAGCCTCAGCCGAACAACCAAGGCCCCAAGTGGCTGCAGGCCGGGCAGGCCGTCGGGCATTCGTCCGCACCGATTCGAATCAAACCCGTGGTGGGGCCGATCGTGGCGACCGGACCCAATACGCTGCGGATTCAGTTCGACAATATTTCGCCGATCAGCGAGGGACTACGCATCAACTTCATGGCCTACAGCGAAGGGGATGCGGAGTTTCGTTACACTGAGCAAGTCGGCATGACGCCGCGAGGCATGAAAGGACTTACCGGCGGCAAGCCTCAAACCATTACCTTCCCTCCGCTTTCGCCGATCACCACCACCAGCGAACCGGCGGACCTTAAAGCCACCAGCGACTCGGGATTGAAGGTTGAATTCTACGTCGCCAAAGGACCGGCGGACGTAGTCGATGGGAAATTGGTGCTCCGCGACGTGCCCGCGCGGGCGAAGTTGCCGATCGAAGTAACGGTCGTTGCCTACCAGTTCGGCAGCGGCGTGAATCCGCAGGTGAAGGGTGCGGAACCCGTGGAACAGGCGATCGCTGTGGACAAGCCTTAGACCGTCGTCCAATCGGTCAACTTGCGACAACCCGCGTCCGATTTGCGACACAACGCACCGACACCGCGTCAGGGCAGATATACTCGGCGCGTCCCATGCAATCCACGCTCGCCGAACCGTTGCCGCTCTCGGACACAGTGTCGCAACAGCGATCGGCGGTGAACCTCCGCAGCGTCTTGGTCGGCATGGTTGGCGTGATCATTCTGTCGGCGATCGCGCCGTTTAACGATCTGGTGCTGGCTAATTCGGCGATGATCGGCGGATCGTTACCTGTCGGTGCCGTCTTCCTCTTCTGCTGCTTCGCGATCCTCGTCAACGGGCCGCTATCTCGCTTCGCGCCGGGACGCGCAATGTCGACTGGCGAATTGGCGGTCGTCTTCATCATGGTGCTGGTGAGCAGCGCCATCCCCACGCGCGGCCTGATGCAGATGTGGCCCGCCACCGTCATAGGTGTTTCCTACCACGGCGGCGAAAATGCGGACTACCGCAGCGTGCTGAAACTGCTCGCATTGCCCAACTGGTTCTGGCCCGGCACGACCGCCGAGCGTGGACCCACCGATCCGCTGATCGCTTGGTTCTACGGACGAATGCCCGACTCCGCTACGACTACGGATGTCCACAAGGTTATCTCCGGGTGGATCGCGCCAACTCTCGGCTGGGGTGTTTTCTTCGTCGGCTTGGCGGCGGCAGTCATCGGGCTGAGCGTGATTGCCGCGAGGCAATGGGTTCAGAACGAGCGCATCGCGTTTCCGATCGCGACTGTTGAACTGGCGTTGGTTCGCGCCCCCGCTCCCGGGCGCTGGCTCAACGGTACGATTTCCAGCCGGGCGTTTCATATCGGCCTGGCCGCAGTTCTTGTCGTCCGCACTCTGCAGGGATTGCGCACCTATTTTCCCACCTACGTGCCCGACGTTTCGCTCGGGTACAACCTGCGGAACATTTTCGCGGAACCTCCATTCAGCTATATCGACGGGTGGATTACGCTGCAGACGGTTTACCCGCTGGTTATCGCGATGACGTTCTTCATCGCAACCCGCATCTCGTTCAGCCTGTGGGCGTGCGTGGTGATGTCACAGATTCCTAACTTGATCACGGAGCCGATGGGCGCAAGCATGTCGCCGCACCGTAGCGAAATCAATCTTGGCGGACTGCTTGCGTTCGCAACGATGATGTTTTTCTCAGGACGCCATTATTACTGGCAGACGATCAAAAGCCTGATCCTGCCTGTTCGCGAATCGAACGTGCATTCAACGCCCGTCAGTCGCCCGGCGGCGTACGCGGCGGTGGCAGGAACCGGCATTGCCATAGGCTGGTTGGTCTATTGCCACATGCCTTTCTTCCCTGCAGTATTGCTGATCGGAAGCTTGTTGCTTATTTGGATCCTGCTGGCGAACGTGGTGGCGCAATCCGGCTTATTGGTGGCTAACACGTTGGCAACCCCACACGAATGGTTCAGCCGTGCGTTTACCAACCCCGGCGGGCTCGCCGCGATCAATGTCGGTGATGTCCGCACGCAATTCTTTGCACAAATTATCGGCGGGATGTGGGCGTATAACAGCGATCATTTAAGTGTCTACACGACGCACTCGATGGCCATCAGCAACCAGGCGGCGCCCACCGCCGGGAAAAAGCTGTTCCTGGCGATGGTGGCGGCATTGCTGATCGGATTCATCACGTCGCTCGGCAGCACACTTTGGTGCGAATACCGATTTTCCATCACCGCCGACAGCAAGCAAACCATGCCTCTCAACGCCGAGATCATCAACGGCCAACCGAAATGGGGGATGGATTTCACCGTACGAACGATGCGTACCGGCCTGGCCAAAGCGGGCCCGGCCACGCCGTCGTGGCCTTGGGTGACCGGATCGGCCGGCCTAACCGGAGCGGCGGCGTTTCTTCAGTTACGCTACAGCGCTTGGCCGATCCATCCGATCGGGCTGTTGATGATGTATTCCTACCCCATGCGCCGCATCTGGTTCAGCGTTTTTCTCGGATGGTTGCTGAAATCGATCGTCGTAAAATATGGCGGCGCGACCACCCTCCGCAAGGCCGAGCCGCTGCTCATCGGCGTCGTAGTGGGAGAAGTGTTCGCGGCGGCGCTACTGACGTTGATCGCCGTGATCCTGTGGGCCTGTGGGATTCAGTTCCAAACCCTTAACACACTGCCAACCAGTCAGTATTAATTCACGGTTCGGTCACTGTTTTGCACTGAAGGCCGAAGTCTTTTGTGTTTTTTATTAATGAATTGGATTTACCAATGAAGTCGCTCAACACACTCCTGGCCTCCGCGATATTTGCGATCGTATCGGCTGCTTTGCCGTTAAATGCGATCGCGGGGGAAACGCGGACGATCCCCAATCCGCTAGGCCAGAATTGGCCTTGGGAATTGGTGTCGATGGACTTCAGCCCCGGCGCAATTCAACCCGATTGGGTAGCGACGATCGAAGGCGTTCCCGAACCGCGGCCGATCCAGGTGGAAAAAGTCACCGCTGGCGAGAAGCCAATGGATCGCGTCTGGTTCATCGCAACGCTGGGCCGCAAGACAGCCGTCGCCAAAGTCGACTTCGGACCAGGAAATGCCGTATCGCCACTGAAAGTGTCGCGCGATGGCGACGCGACGATCGTGGCTAACGGAGTCAGCGAACTTCGCCTGCGGCTGGGAGCGATCACCGCCGGTACGCCGTTAAGCAAAGTGCCGCATTGGCTGGGCGGCGTGCGGGTTAAAGGGGATTCACGTTGGGATGGTGAAACTCGTTTCGACGGCAAGTCGCTCGTCAACAAAGTATCCGTGCAGCAAGTTGCCAGCGGACCTGTATTTGATGAATGGCGCGTCGAATACGTGTTCACCGACCCAGGGCGATCCGGCGAAGTAGCGGCTGTGCCGATCGCGCTGGGCAAGCAGTCGTTCCGTTTCCCGCCGAACCAGATTCCGACCGAAACTATTGCGAAAGATGACCGCCGCTACGAGGTAGGCATTCGCGTGGTAATGGGTCATCCGTGGATCGAAATCGACGAGCGTTACCACCTGCCTCCCGATCCGTCGGTCGATGGTTTTGGCAATCACCAGTACACGATCGACGTCGGAAAGACCGGCGGCATTCCGGTCGATACCATGCTCTGGTGTCGTTGGTTCGAATACGACTCCTTCGGCGGAAACAGCTCTCAGCTGGTCGATCCGGCCTCCCCTCGCGCGGTGCAGAAAGGTCGGCCGTTCGCTCAATTGCGCGCCCGCTGGGCCCAAAGCCCGGCCGGAGCGCAGGACTGTATCGCCACCAGCGGCGGGCGCACGGGAATTCCGATCGACATCATGCGCTCTCAGGTGACTGACCGATTGTCGGCCGTCCTGAAGGCTCGATCCGGCGAGGGGAAAAACGCTGCCGCGCTGAAGCCTTTCATTGATCAGATCGAGCCAGCCCGTGAGTTGCTCGACAAGGCCAAGGATGGCGATATCGCATCTCGCAAAACCATCGCCAAGGCAGGCGCCTTACTCGGGATCGATCTACCAGCCGGCGAGAACTATCTCGCCGACGCCCCCGCGATCGGCGTGATCGCGGCGTATCCATCCAAGTGGGTCGGCCCGTACGATGCGACGATCAGTGTGCAGGCGCTCGACGGCAACCACGCCAGCTACCGCTTCCCGCTCACGGACGGAGGAACGAATCAGGAAACCGGACAGTCGCAACATTACGGCAACCGGTGCTGGGCACTCGTCGTTGGCGAACGGCAGCGATTCGATTCAACGGGCAAGATCGAAGAACTGATCCGCACAACCACCGACTGGACACTGACCGCGCTCATCAACCGCTACGTACTGAATTGGGACGGCATGGGGAGTGGAAAGGTCGGGCCGAATCCGTCGCAGTATCTGGACCGCCGATACCAATGCGATGACGTGAACCCCACCAATTACGGCAACCGCCGGATGGTGAACGATGGCTTTGAGAAGAATCTGAAAAACGGTGATCAGTTCGGCGCGATGGCGGCGGCGACGGCGTATATCTACACGGATCTGGACAGTTGGCCGGGGTGGCATAACGGGTGGGGCCCGGGAAACCCCAATTTCCATACCGACAAGTACATGGCCACCCTTTTCGCCGCCGTCACGATGCAGAAGCACCCGCACGCCAGGGATTGGCTGGCATTCGGGCGATCATGCCTCGACGCGGATCTGGCCAAGGTCATCACTGCGCCAGACGGCGTGGGATCGGAATGCCCCGGCTACTCGGGCTACTCCTTCGGTCTTCAGGCGACGGTCGCCAAATCACTGCTGGACGCTGGACTCGGTAATCCGTTTGCAGAGAATCCGCTGGTTGCCAAAACGCTGACATGGCATCGCAAACTTCTCACGCCCTTCGACCGCCGCCTGGGACTGCGCCACGAAGCGCCCATCGGCGATACCCACCGCTGGACCAGCGGCGCGCAGTTCGAGAAGTTCATTCCGTTCTATGAAAAGGCTGACCCGAAAGTGGCGGACGAGCTTAGGATCGCGCAAGAGCTGTGCAAATCGAAGTCGGTCGCCGGTGCGGGGCAGTTGGATTGGTCGAGCCAGGCGTTCTCCGGCTTCGGCGCGATCTTGCGGAACCGCTTCGGTACCGATGAAGAAAGTTTCCTGACGCTCAAATCCGGCTCGACTCACGGGCACTACCACAACGACGACCAGTCATTCCATTGGTATCACCGCGGCACGCCGATCGCGCTGGACTACAACTGTTCTTACCACCCGCGCGGCGATCACGCGGCGCTGCACAACACCATCACGCTTGAAAATGCCGGTACGGTCGTTCATAACGCCCGCAATACCGCCGTCGAAGCAATGGAACAGCCCGACGGCCCAGCCGACCTTGTGCGATTCAGTAGTTCGGTGGGTGGCGATGTAGTGGTTGCCGATCGTCGAATCGACAGGGTAATAATGTCTCCGATTGATCCGGAAGACAGTGAGTTCAACCGCGGGTATCCCAGCCGCAAGGTCGATGCACAGCATCGCCGATTGCTGCTGATGCGCAAGCAGGAGAATCCAAATGCGCTCAGCGACTACCTGGTTGTTCGGGATGAGATTCACACCACCGAGCCGCAGCAGGTAAACCTGCACCTACTGGCCCGCGATGCCAAGATCGATGGCAGCCGCGTCTTGCTCACCGGGCAATACGATCAGGACATTCTGGTCCAGGTGGTTGAAGCCACCGATTTGAAGATCGACCACCGCTACTGGGCCTACGCCGACGAGTGGATGGCCCCGCCGGCGGAGTTTCTGCCCAAGCCCGGCGAATCAACTGCGGATTGGGACAAGCGACTCCCCGCCGAACGGCCCGGCAAGGACTGGAAGCCGACTTACATCAAGAAGAACGAGTCCGGGTCTTCGCAAAAAGCGTGGCACGATCTGATTGAGGCCACCCACGGAACGGCCATGATGCCCCCGCCGGGCTGGACCTCGACATGGACGTACGGCGAGTGCCAACAATGGCTGCGGTTCCACACCAAACCCGGCACGCCGGTGACGATGGTGATTTACCCCTACCCGCGCGGCCAGACCCCGCCGACCATCACGCGTGAAGGCGATATGATCAGCATCGTCAGCGGAGCGAACAAGGACATCGTCATGCTCTCCACCGCCTCCGGTGCCAAAGTAAATGACACAACCCTGCTGGGACCGGAATTAGTCAAACCGAATTGATACAAGTGAAGTGACTAGCGAAGCCGCTTGAGTTCTCCGAGCGGTCCTTCGTATACGGGCTGGGCGGTTCCGCTGTTATCAGTTTCAAAGTAGATCTGCGAGAAATTCTTTCGGCCGACCAGTACGATATCGACCACGCTTCCGTCGATACGCGCCACATTCATTCGATTGCCGTGGCGCGCGTAGATCCAAGGTGCGTTGGATGAGACGTAATCGTTCCTGAACGCCTGATCACAGGCCACTGGCGTAAAGCTGGGGTCCGTCATCCTCAGCGCACCGACGAATCGATAAATGCCATTCGACTTCGACGCGCCACGCAAACAGAGGTAGTAACTCGTGACCCGATTTCCCGGGAAAGACGGGTTAAAGCCGGTCAACGCATTCCACTGAGCGGCGGTCTTCGAGCCGTCGTCTAAAAACGCGGCGAATTTTCTCCAGTACATAAAATCCGACGACGCCGAATTGGTTATATTGGCTTTGCACTGGAACACCTCTGGCGTGATGTAACGCGGCGCGAGCATGGTCGCCGCCGAGCGATTGTAATCACCGGGAGGGGGCCGGCCGAAAGGCGCTGTTCCAAAGCCGTCCTGGCGCGCCCATTCGGTCCCGTAGTAGCCGCGGAAGTACGTCAGGTTGCCAGGCCCATACCAATCGGGATCGATCGCGCTGACAGGACACCAACCCTTATTGTAATTGGCGTAGAGATTGTATCCGATTGCGATCTGACGAAGGTTACTTTTGCACACCACATCGATCGCCGCCATCCGCGCTTTTCTTAGCGAAGGCAGCAGCAATGCGATCAAAATCGCGATGATTGCGATAACCACCAACAACTCGACCAAGGTAAACGCCTGATTCGGCTTTCGCACTATGGATGCGTTTTTCATGGGAAAATCCAAAACGGTATAGTCCAGTGATGCCGTCGAACCGGGAGGGCTTTGGGCCGCCGCCGTCCCCTTGGAGCAGCAGCATGATCAACAGGGCTGCGCAAAAGCCGATATGAAATCGTTCGCATCGTTTCGCTCCTTAGTTCCTACGCTGCTCGACGCACAATCGTTTGCAATGACTCATCTTATTTGACGTGAATGCACAAGTATATCTTCGGATTGGAATTGGGCTAGGGCACAATTGCGTCGTGGCCGCGCATGATTGCGTCGCACATTTCCTGAAGGTAACGGAAGGCCATGAAATCACGGTCGTTTCTTGACGCATCCACTTCTGCAAAATTGTTCCCTTTGAAGTCAGACTTTGCGACATGTGTCGCATTTGTGTACGCTATGGACATGGCTAGCAAACGGCACGGACTCTCACGAATCGCTATCCTTATGCCCCGCGACTACCGCTTCGGGCGGGAGATCATCCTTGGAGTCGCCAAATACTGCATGACGCATGGCGTGAAGCTCTTGCATCTGGGCACTTCAAACCCCGAAGAAATCGGAAATCCGCACGATTACGAGGTCGGCGGCGTGATCAGCTATCTCGCCACGCCATCCGCGGTTCAAAAGTTTAAGTCGTGGAACGTGCCCCTGGTCACCACCTCCAGCCGATTCGCGGAAACCAATGTCCCCTCGGTCCAGGCTGACAACGTCAAAATCGGACGGCTCGGCGCGGAGCATCTGTTGAATCGCGGTTTCCGAAACCTGGCGTTCTGCGGCATCAAAGATCACTGGTATTCCATTCTCCGAGCCAAGGGATTCAACGACGCGGCCACCGAGGCAGGAGTGGAAACCTCCAAGGCCGACGACGTGTTTGTCGACGTCAAACACGATCCCAGTGCCAGCTCCATGGCCCATTGGTTGCGAGCCCTCAAACGGCCCGCAGGCGTCATGGCGTGTAATGACATTCGAAGTCGCCACGTCATGGAGTGCTGTCTCGCGGTGGGTCTGAAGATTCCCGACGACATTGCCGTCGTCGGCGTCGACAACGACGAGGTCATCTGCCAGGGGATGGACCCGATGGTCTCCAGCGTCGATCCCAACGCTTACAAGATCGGCTATGAAGCCGCTGCGATGCTCTCAAGGATGATCGATAAAAAAGCCGTTGAACAAACGAAACTCATCGCCCCGCTGGGCGTCGTACCGCGCGCCTCAACCTACACGACGGCCGTTGACGATCCGATGATCGCTACCGCGATGTCGCTGATCCACGGCCGATCGGAATCGCCACTGAGCGTGGGGGAAATCGCCCGGCGGATGAAGCTGAGTCGACGTACGCTCGAACGAAAATTCCGCCAGATGGTCGGCGCGAGCGTGGCAACGGCAATCCGACGCGCGCACGTGGAGCGCGCCAAACAGCTGCTGATCGACACCGACCTGTCGCTCGAAGAAGTCGCTGACGCAGCCGGATTGAAATACGTCCGGCAACTCCGAATCGCATTTCAGCGAGAGACGGGACATTCACCCACCCATCTTCGACGCGCTTTCTTGAAGGCCAATTAATCGATCGTGACTCGCACCGATTGCCGCGTTGCGATGCGTTTGCGACAAGTCGCGGCAGCATTGCGACAACCTCGCCGCGTCCAGCGTTATTGCCCGATCCGGCCGATAGAATATGCAACACGTGGTTCGCCGCGCGTGTACGCAGTACAGACGGAGTATGGATGACCAGATCGATTTCAATGTTGACCGTGAGCGGCCTTGCCGCGCTGGTGCTGAGTTGCAGCATCGTATGGGCCGGACGGTACGAAGACCTGACCAGGCAATACGCTTCCGGACCCAAGGCGGACGTCCTCGCGGCAACTTTTTTCGGCGGCGCGGGATCGGAGGAATTCGTCGGCGCTGGAGAGCGGAGCGACGGGAAGATCGTCATCGCCGGTAACGCATGGGGGCCACAGCTGCCCGCCGACGGCGCGGTTGTGATCGGACAGGGAAACCATTCGGGTACGCCAGCGATCACGGATGATAAAAAGCGAGAACCTCACCTGAACTACGCCAGCGAAGACCGCGCGGGCTTCATTGTCGTTTACGCCGGCAATCTCAAGCGAATCGAACGCATCGTCCGGTTCGACTGGGGCGTGGCGTCTATCGAAGACCTTCACGTTTTAGAGGATGACTCACTCATCGTAGTCGGCCGGACCGGTCCCAACGCGACTTCCATCAAGGCTGCGCCGAACTCTGCATTCGTTGCAAGGCTGAGCGATAAAGGGCTTTTGTGGATTCAAACGGTCGACGGCTACGCCAACGCCGCGACACGGGCGTGGGTCACTTCATTTGGGATTTACTTCCGCTCGACGATCAAAAAAAATGAAGCCGCGATGTTCGTCATCGGCCCGGATGGGAAAGGTCTGAAAAAACTAGCCGTCAACTCCGCCGGTAACGGGGTCAGCGACTTCCACGGCGTTGACCCGAACACCGGCGAGTTTTATTACGGCGGCGACCGCAACACCAACACCGGACGCGAGCCTTGGCGCCAGCCGTTCATGTACGTTTACGACAAGGAAGGCAATCAGACCGACACACTTTGGAACTGGCCGCCAAAGATGCTTCGGACAGACGGCTATCCCGCCAATGGAGAAGTGTCCGATTCCTCAATCCGCGGGGTTATCTTCGATCCCCGTACTGGCGAACTCCTTGTCAATGGCTGGTCGGATGGAGGCAATTCGGTCTTCAAGCGCGAGCCGAAGGATATCGCTAAACTCACCGGCGATCCCTCGACGTCCTTCACCACGTGGGGTATGAAAAACGCCAATTCACTCGCCTACGTGATGCGGATTCGCCGGCGCGATTGGACGGTTTCTTCCTGGTGCTACTGGGTGAGCTACATCCCGCAGGATTTCGCCGAGCAACGATTCCGCGGAGCGCCGAATTTCGCTTCGATCAAAGAAATGGCCGTTCTCTCCAATGGGTCGATCGCGTTCGGCGGCAGCAGCGCAACGGGTCTGATTCAGACACCGAACGCCTTTTTCAAATACGCAAACGACGGCACCAAACACGGCGGTGATTTCATCACAATCCAATCGCCGGATCAGAAATCCCTCTTGTTCTCCAGCTACCTGCCCGGTTCCGAAAACCTTCGGCTAGGAGCCGGTCGCGACGGGCGACTCATCCTGGTCTCGCGTTCCGCCGGAGCGATGAAACGATCCACCGGCGACATCCCAGCCCCGACCGTGAATGCCCTCCAACCCACGTTCGGCGGGCAATTCGATGGACACGTCATTCTTTTGAAAACGCCCGCGAAGTAGTCTCACTGTTTCACTTTCCCACTTCAGATAGCGGCTTTTGGACGATCGCCTGTTTTGAATACGCTCGATGCCTGATAGTTGTCGTCTGCTTACGGCGAGCTTTGGACAGAATCGCCGAATGTAATAAGGATTTGATGTAATTCCGCGCTACATGACGCAGACCGTTATTTCGAGGTACTTGATGCTCGAGAATTAAGCGGAGTCCGTACAAGAAACCGGTCCGAGAGAAACCAGCCGATTTTATCAAAGGCCGAAAGGTCGCGATCCTCGCCGGCGACGGCGTGGACGCGAAGCAATTGACGGTGATGAAAGCGGGCTTGGAAGCCGAAGGCGCGATCGCCGATGTGATCGCCCGGTTGCCTGGCACCATCAAAGGCTCAGACGGCTCGGCGATCCCCGTCGCCAAACCCGCCGCAAATGCCGCTTCGATCATGTACGACGCTGTTTTCCTCCCTGCTGGCGAGCACAACCCTGCAGCGGCGGAGTTCGGTCTGAACATCCGCTGCGTCGCCGAGGCTTATGCTCACGGCAAGCCAATCGCTGCTGCAAGTGATGCCATCGATCTGTTGAAAAATGCACGCATTCCGATCGTTAAAGATTCTGACAAACCCCACCATTGTCGGCTACGCCCCCGCGACCGCCGCAGATATTGTTCGGCGAGTGATCGCGAGCGCCACAGCAGCCCCAGCGGCAGCTACCGCACCTGCCACACCGCAGTAGCAACACAAGCTTGAACCGCTAACCACTCGGCCCGCCGATTCGCGGGCCGAGTTATACGGAATCTAGATAATTTCCGCGCGCGTTCGGCGCATGTTCGGTAGCGCGTTCCGGAGGGTGATGGCATACTTGCAGCCACTTTTAGCAAGGAGGCTGCACATGCTGCTGTCGCTGCATGATCCGTCTGATCTGCTCTGGCTCGACGAACGCATCGTTCGGGAACCCAAGGCCAAACAACGGGATCGTTATCGTGTCGTGCGTCTGGCGTTGGAAGGCCAGGAGACGTTGGCGATCGCCGGGGTCGTGGCGCGGTCACGCAAGTTCGTACAGGCGTGGGTCTATCGCTACCGCGACTACGGCCGGGAATCGCTGGTTCCGATCAGGCAGCCGGGCCGAAAGCCCAAGTTGCCGCCGGATCAGCACGAGCGACTGAAGCAACGGCTCGATGCCGGTCCGCGGCCGGAGGACAAGGTCTGCACGCTGCGTGGCCGGGACATCCGGCGGATCGGGTCTACGCCGACTACGACGACCTGCTACATGCCGCCGACTCCGCCATGGCCAGCATCGACGCCGACCGAATCAAAACCGTTTGCGCGTGTGATTACCTCACGCCTCCGAATTAACCAAGATGCGTATTACATTTTCTACGGCTGAGGGTGGGGTTTTACTTCAATACTTCGGTAGGATCGGCGCCGTTTGATACCGGGCACGGTGACATTTCGCGACAGCCAACGGCGAACTGGGTTTTCGAGCGGAGGCGGCAGAGATTACTCCTATTCTGGGCAATCCTCCACGTACCTGATCGCTGCCCGCGGAGCGGTCGAGAGGGATTTCGATCTGTTCGCCTCAGCTGGGGCAGACATATGAGCCCTCGTCGATAGAGCGGCGGCTTTTTTTCTTTTTCTTTTCATTCCGTCCCGTCAGAACGGTAGGACAGACATTCCTGTCTGTCATGGATGGATGTACGCATCCATCCATGAACGGTTCCCGCGACAAATACGAGCCGACGAGTACACCGGCTCGTGACAGACAGGAATGTCTGTCCTACCGAAGGCGAAGCGGTTCAGCCCAGGATGCGGTTCCACTTCTGCCGGTTCCACGCGATCTTTTCTGCCGGCGACATCTTGGCGAAATCGGGCTTGGTGTCGGGCTTCACAACGGTCTTGCCAGCCGATTTCAATCCATTCACCGCGACATTTGTGCTTTCCGAGTAGCTGGTGGCGGTACTGGTGCGTTGGAGATCGTCATTCAGCGATCGGTGCGGCGGGATTTGGAGATTCTGCAGATCGCCGTGATAGGCCCGCACGGCCTCGGCCGGGTCGGTCAGTTCGCCGTCAGCCAGCGCTCGCAGGTACTTGATGAACGTCAACTGATGCTCGGAGTTGTTGATCTTTCTGCCGTAGAGCGCCGCGCGTGCACCGTGCTTTTTCGCTTCCCACAGCATGTGGAACGCATCGAACGTCGTGCCGCTGCTGCCTCCCAAGATGCCGGGGATCAGGTGCGGGTCGTACATGGCGAGGGCTTCCATCACCTCGGGCCCGTGGTACGGGATTTTGAGGAAGATCGGGCGCCCGGCGCTGGGCACGCCGGCGAGGGTACGGACGATCTGATCGTTGATGAACCGCCCTAGGTCCGGCGGACAGTGCTGGCCACAGGCGTTGGGGTCGAAGATTTCGAGAAAGTGGCGGAAGCCCTTCCGCTCAGCCTCCAGGCGGAAGGTGTTGTACGCCTCGAGCGCGGGTAGATCGAGATCGATGTCGTTGTTGAAGGTGATCGAGTAGAGCCCGAGGTTCGCGCCGCCGGCTCGCTCGGATACGTCGCACTCGAACTTGCCGCACTGAGCGTGGTCGAGATGGGCCGTCCGGAACGGCCGGCTCGGCTGGCTGGGGTAGCGGCTGCCCTGGGAGAGGTGGATGTCGGTCGTGTCGTTCGCCCGCACGGCCGGCGTGACGCGGGAGCGATCGAACCGCTTTTCGCGCAACGTCAAAATCTCGCTGCTGCTCACGCTCATCAGCAGGATGTCGACCAGCCCCTGGTCGAGCACGTCGCGCATGATCTGGCGATACTGCGCCAGCGTGCGGTAGCTTTTCTTCCCCGGATCGGTCCCCGGCGCCGCCAAACCGCCGGCCATGTCGGCATCCTTGGCGTCGGCGAGGATGAAATCCTTGCAACTGGAATCCGCATGAATGCGGGCGAGTTTTTGATCTAGCGTTTTGAGCATTTATTCACCCCAGAAGTCGCGAAGACGCGAAGGATACAAAGAGTTTATTTCGAGTTTTGTTCGCGCCTTCGCGGTCAATCCTCTTCGATTTTCGGTATCCGCTCAATCCGCGGATCACGGTATTGGTCCTTCTCATCGCGACTGGTGCTGCTGAACTCCGACACCACCGCTCCTTCGGGCCCGGCTTGGAACCAGTGCCAGGTATTCGGCGGAATCGTGTACTGCTCACCGGGACGCAGTTTGATCTCGTGCTTCACGTGATAGTACGCCTCGCTGCCGGTAGGTATATTCGCCTGAACTTTCGCGACCGGCGCGCCTTCGACATACAGAAACACCCGGCCGGCCCGGCAGCGGAAGGTTTCCATCTTGCCCGGATCGGCCTCCACCGGCGGATGCCGGTGCTCGGGACACGTCTGGCCCGGCCAGAGCACCAGTTCTTTGGCGCAGTAGCGGTTGTTGTTTTCGTACGTCAGCAGGCCCAGCCCCTGCCGCTCGAACTCGTCCAAGCCGAACTCGGCGACTTCGATATTGGCCTTGTCGGTGTCGGTCAGAATGATGCCGGCCCGAGACATCATCTCGGCGACCTTGGCCTGGATTTTCTTCACAGCAGATCGTTTGATCATGGTTATTACGCTCCTGATGAATATTAAACACAAAGCCACGAAGGACACGAAGCGGCATCAGACCGACTCATATATTCTAAATGACACTTCCGTCCTTAGCTTTTGTACTTCTCGTTCTTCGTTGCTTCGTGTTTATTTCTCCCACACTTGTGTCGAGGAGTCGAACTTCCATCCTGGTAGCGATAGACCGACGTCCCGGCGCTTCCAGCCGTCCGCGATGCGCGATTGCAAAAGATCCCAGCTCGGCACGCCACTGAGAGCGTCAGGAACTTCAACATTAAACGCCCCCACGCCGACCGCGGCCGTCATGGCGGCTTCCGGCGTGGTCAGGCCCTTGAACATCCCGGCCAGGAAGCCGGCGATCGTGCAGTCGCCGCTGCCGGTGGTACCGACGACTTTGACGTTGAAGCACGGTACGATCAGTTCCCGCGCGCACCAGCGTTTATTCAATCCCGGCAAGGCCGAGGCGGTGCCGCTCGTGCGAAGGTAAAGCCCGTGCTCGCCAAGCTTCAGGACGACGATCTTGCTGCCCCAGTCGAGCAATTGGCCGGAGAGTGCGTGCAGCAAATCTCCGTCGACTTGCGACAGCACTTCGCCCCGCGCGGCCAGTTCGTCGTGCCGCCAGCGGTCGATCAGGAACAGGATTTCCTCGAAACTCGGCAGGAATATATCCACCTTCGGCAGCACGCGTGCGAAAATCCCCCGCCAATCCGCATCGCACGCCGGCGACGATCGGTCCGGCTGGCAGAGGTCCATCGAGGTAATCGCGTCAACTGACTTAGCGAGTGCGAACACCCGCTCCAGTTCAGCGCCGTTGTCCTGGTACATCGACTTCATCACCGGCGGATAGCCGAAGTGGAACATCTGCGCGCCCTGCAGCGAGGCGGCAGAAATATCACTGGCGCGATACGTCTCGTTCGCGCCGGGGCAGTGCAAAAATGTTCGATCCACGCCCGGCGGGCTGAGGATGACTGAATAACTCGTTACCGCGCCCGGCGAAATGATCATGCCGTCGGCGAGTTCCTCGCCCTGCGAGCGCAGCAGATCGAGCACGAGCGGCCCGAAGCGGTCGTCGCCGACTTTGCCGGCCAGTTTCACCGGCACGCCCAGGCGGTGCAGCGCCACGCCAGTGTTCGCGACCACCCCGCCAGTGCTGATCGCCGCGCGTTCAACACCGATCAGCTTGCCGGGTTGCACCAGATCGCCGCGCGACGAGACGGGAAAGGTCGGAATGATATCGAGACAAATATGTCCTGCCACCACGATGCGCATCTGATTCCCCGAATTCGATTGAATGCCATGCAGCTAAGAGCGCCAAGATCAAACACCAAGGAAGAGTTTAAGCCCGGAGCAACGAAGTAATTTCTGTGTATTCTTCGTTGCTTCGTTTGCTCGTGATTCAATCCGGGATTTCCCAGATGGACCTCTGCCGAACCCGTTGTCGGCCACTTTGCACAGCATACCGGGGTTCGGAACTCGGACAACGGTGATTCTTGCTTCGCGGCCACCTGATTCGCCACCATTGGGCTGGCCGTTGCTTTCATTTTGACGCTTCGGATCCTTTCCCGACGACACGCGAACAGGCCGACTCCTTAGCGTACGTCCATTTCGTTCGTTTCGCACGTGTGCCCTCCTTATCTCGACACAACCTTTCGCCACGATCTTGATGACTTCTCCCGCAGCGTCGTCAACGCACCACTTGGGGCGGACGGGCCAGCGTCCGCTGCGCGCTGTAGATGTTGTAGATGTGTGCCGTCAACCGAGCCGACCACAAACCCGTTATCAGTGCAGGTATTTTCCGCGCCCTTCATTCAGCCCCTGTTCAGGCGTTTTGCTTGCCCCTCCCCACGGGCTGGACGAATATGAAGTGCGATCATGGGACGGCTGGCACCGGCACATCACGCTGAGCATGCTGACCAGTGTGATCCTGACGGCGGTCAGAATCTTCGCCTCAGAACCGGGTCCGCGTCGCTCAAAAAGTCGAAAGACCTGATCCCCCTGACCGAGCCGGAGATCAGGCGGCTGCTGACCCGAATCATCTGGACGAGACTGCCGCATCCCCAACGCGTCATGCTGTGGCCGCACTGGCGACGCAGTCACCAGGCCGTCGCGCGACGTTGCCACTATCGTGCGCGAAGAATCAAAGCGTTACTGTAGTACTAGCGGCTTTACGGCGTTGATCTGGAAAGCCGATCTGAATGTCCTTCCCGGTCCCACGCGCGATACACCGTGGAATCGCTACCCTTTCATCCCCGTCAGGGTCACGCCTTCGACGAAGTACTTCTGCGCGAGGAAAAAGACGATGATGACCGGCGTGACCATGAGCACGCTGGCCGCCATGGTTAAGGTCGGGCTGTTGCTGACCTGCACACTGAACGCGTAGAGACCGAATGCAAGCGAGTAGAGGCGTTGATCGGCGATGTAAATCAGTGGACCGAGGAAGTCGTTCCAGGCACCCATGAAGGTGAAGATCGCGATCGCAGCGAGCGACGGCCTGACCAGCGGGAGAATCACATGCCAGTAAATGCGCAGGAACCCGCAGCCATCGAGTCGCGCGGCGTCTTCAAGATCGCGCGGGATGCCGAGCATGAACTGCCTGAGCAGGAAGATAAAAAACGGGCTCCCGAATGCGGCACCCAGCCACAGCGGAGTGAGCGTGTTGTAGGCACCCACGCTCTTCCAGATCAGGAAATGCGGGATCATGGTGACCTGTCCCGGGATCATCATCGTCGCGAGCATGAGGACGAAGCAGAAGTCCCGACCTGGCCAGGTGATCCGCGAAAAAGCGTAGGCGATCAGCGAACTGAACAGCAACGTCAACACGATGTTCGCAAACACGAGGAAGAGCGACACCCGAACGTACCGCCAGAACGGAATTTGATCGAGTGTTCGCTCGTAGTTGCGGATGGTCTTATTGTAGACGGCCCCGAGGTCGGAGGTCTGGTTCACAAACAGACCCAGCTTGATCTGGTTACTCGCCAGCATGTCGGTCGCCGGGCCGATGTCTTCGAGGACTGTCCATGTTTTGATCTTGTTGGATGTGTCGTCTGCGGAGGGGAACTGCCAGGTCAGTGTCGTCCACTCGTATCCGGCGAGCATGGCACGCCGCACTGCGCGGTATTTGCGACCAGCGGCCTGCAACTCAAAATTGACGTCGTGCCAGGTGTCGTCGGGCTGGATGCGGATCTGAACACGCTGGAGTTTGGACGCGTCGAATGGAGTGGCCGCGGTGCTGCTGAGGTGGATCGTGTCACCGTCGCGGAAGTCGTACTCGATTCGGGCAAACTTTATGACGTCGGTCGAATCGTCGACGAGGGTGGCGACCTTTGGCGTCTGATTCGCCCACCGCTTGGCAGGGGCGAGATCGTCTAGCACGCCAACGTCCTGAAGGTCGACGCTCCGCGTGCGAATCGGGCCCAGCAGGAGGGACCGCTTTCGCTGGGCAATCTGCTCATTAAGGAAGACGTCGGTGAATGTGGTTCTGGCGAACGCAATGAACGGATCGAGCGGCCCTTTGAACAACTCGGCCGGGGCGAGCGAGGCGAGCTTGGCGTACACTTCATCGGCGACGGCAGCGACGCCGTCTTCGTCCAGATCGGACTTTCGCTCGCGGATGATCTCACGAAGTTTCGGCAACACCTCCGCCTGCCGCTGGGCGGTGCCCGACAGCGCGTCGAGTCGACGTTTCTCAAAATAGGGGCTGTGCTTCCGCGCCAGTGGCCGCTGCGGGAGGATGTTCAGATCGGCAGTAAAAAGTTCCTGGTCAACCTTGACACTCGTGGAAACAAGCCAGACAAACGGAAACGAGAATACGATCGCGCCAATGAAGAGCGTGAGGTAGATGACAGCCCGCGAGCCACGGCGGAGTTTCATGAAAGCGTACCGCCTTGTAGTGGCGACGCCTGCCTCGTTCGTGTTCGCGCGTGAAGCCTAGAGCGGGCAATGCAGGCGTCGCCCACCCAATTGAGGTACCTAATCCGTACCATAGTGCACCCATTTCTTGCTGAACTTGATCTGGAACACCGTGATCACCAGCACGATCACGAACAGCACCCAAGCCATCGCCGACGCATAGCCCATGTTGCCGTAGCGGAAGGCGTGGTTGAAAAGGTAGTAGACATAGAACGTGGTCGAATTGACTGGCCCGCCCTGGGTCATGATGTAGGCCTGGGCGAAGATTTGGAACGTACCTATCAGCGACATGATCAGGTTGAAAAGGATGTACGGCGTCAGTTGTGGGATGGTGACGTGCCAAAATTGCTGCATCGTGCTCGCCCCGTCGACCTCGGCGGCTTCGTAGAGGCTGGTGGGGATGGATTTGAGTCCCGCGAGCCAGATAATCATGCCCCCGCCGGCACCCCACAGGCCCATTAGGATTAATGACGGCTTGGACCAGTCGGCGTCCTGCAGCCAGCGCGGGCCTTCGATGCTGATCATCTCTAGCGCGCCGTTCAAGAGGCCGCCGCTGGGGTTGAAAATCCAGATCCATAGCACGCTGGCGGCGACCATTGGGACGATCGCGGGCAGGTAGAAGAACGTCCGCCACATCGGCATCGCCTTGATCTCTTGATTGAGCAGGAGTGCGATACCCAACGACGCCACAAGCCCCAGAGGTACGGCAATAACCATGTAGAGCGTGTTCGAGAGCGCAACCCAGAACAGGCGGTCTTCGGTAAACATCCGCTGAAAATTATCAATCCCGATCAGTCGCGGAGCCGAGAGGATGTCAAAGTCGGTGAAGCTGATCAGCAGCGAGAATAGCATCGGCCCGCCGCCAAAGATGATGAAACCGACGATCCAGGGCGAGGCGCACACGAGTCCGCCCAGCCATTGCGATCGCATATATCCACCGCGAGCGCCTTCGATGACGGCATCGCGATTCTTTCTCGCAAGCGGAAGGACGCGATATATCGCCCGGCGAAAACCGAGTCGCGTGTCGAAGTAGTAGACCACCGTTGCGATGACGATCAGCAACACGATGTAGAGGATTATGAACCACGTCCAAGTCGTCACCTCATTCCCGCGCGGCGGGGAGTGGAAACGGTCGAGCGCGCGTTGCACAGTCGCGGTCCCCTCGTCCAGCGCGGCCTGCGGGGAGAGCGTGCCGTAGAGCGCGGTCTCGGTGGAAGTGGTGTGTTCGTTCCAGAGTAACTGCCCGACGGGCGTGACCGGACGGAACTTAGAGACCGGGAGCAGGTCATTGTAAGCCTTGGCGGCCTCGGCGAACTTCGCGGGCATCTGCGGGTTGTTCTTCACGTACTTTTCGAACGCCCACTCGTTCACCGTCGGTTGGGGCTCCTGGCGAGGGATGTACAGCCGTCCTTCGGCTTCAGCGGCGGCGCGTTCGGCTTCAAGTCGGATGTAGATCGCGTCCTTGCTCATCATGAACCTGATGAACTCCCAAGCCGCATCCTTATTCTTTGCGGTCGCGGGAATCGCATACACCCACCCGCCGGTCCAGCTCATGTCGCCTTTGGAATCCAGCACATGCTTGGGTCTCGGCGGAGGCGCAACGGCAAAGTTGAGATCGCGGCCGACCAACGCGAGGTTGACGATAGACCAGTAGCCGTCGATCTTCATCGCGACCTTGCCGGTCACGAACGGATCGAGCACCCCCGACTGAAACGCCGCCTGGAAGCTCAGCACGTCCTGAAAGCCGCCCGAAATGTCATACAGATTCTTGATGTACGCCAGCGCTTCGACCACCTCCGGCGCGTTGAGCAGCACGGTCCGACCGTCCTCGCTCAAGAACTTTCCGTCGTTCATCCAGCCGTACATATAGAGCCATGCATTGCCGTAATTCGGAAGAAATCCGGCGCGAACCAGTTTCCCCTTCTCATTCCGTTCGCACAGCTTCTTGGTGTATTCTGCCAGTTCGTCCCAAGTGCGAGGCGGCTTTGCTTCGCCATTTTTGTCAACGAATCCGGCGCGGATCAGCAGGTCCTTGTTATAGAGCAACGCACGGTTGTCGATCGCGTTGGGAATGCCGTAGACACGTCCGTCAAACATCCCCTCATCCCACGCCGCCGGGTAGAAGCTTTCGCGACGAATTGCGTTGGGGATGTTGTTCTTAATGTCTCTACCGATATACGGATCCAGCGGCGCGAATGCACCGCGGGCCGCCCACTCGGCGGTCGCGAAACGGTCGAAGTAGATCACGTCGGGTGGCATCCCGCCGGCGACGGAGACGAGGAACCGCGTCGGATCCGACGTCTGATCACGGGCGGCATTCTGTCCGGAGATGATGCGGTAGACGGGCTTGGAAGGATCGGCGCGTTGGGCTTCGAGCGAACGACGCTCAAACTCCCGCGCCGCATCCTCGGCCGCGCCGGAGAGCGCGCCGCCGGGACCCATGTATGTGATCTCGACAACATTCTCCCCCACCGGCACCGACTCGTACTGCCGGCTTGGGTACAGAAGCCACAGGCCCACCACCACGAGAATGGCGGTTAAAATTGTTGATCGCTTTCCCATTCCACCACACGCCCGTTCACCCACATACGCCTAGTGGTCCTTAGACAAGCGAGACTGTCAGGCCGCTGTACGATTTTGTCAAGAAAAGCACTCGAAACGCCTGAATTTTCCGGGTCAAGCGCGTGTAGTTTCACTTTGTCAAAATCTTACGCTTGCGCTCTCCCGCCTGCCTTAGCTTTTCCCTAGTCGCGACGCTTCGCTGGTTTTTACAACTTGACGTCAACCCTTGGGAGCTTTGGTATGGATAGCAACCGAGCGAGTTCCCCGCGCCTTTACAGCCATGCACCGATCCCCGACGACACAACACCGACAACACCGCCGTCGGGCAGGCGCGCGTACGCCACATACGCCAGCACGTCGAACAGGTCGCTCTTCTCGACGTTGATGATCTTTTGCATCTCCGCCAACTGGTCATGGCCGAATCCCTTCTCCGACAGCCCGGCCAGCAGCTTCCACCGCGTATCGCGGTACGCTTCACACGGCCCGAAGCTCGGCCTCGTCCTTAAAGAACTCCGGCAGCTTGCCGAACAGCAATTCTATGAACTGCTGGGCGCTCATCGGCGTACCGTCTGGGTGCCAAAACGTCGTCACCGTCATGTGCTGGATGGTGCCCTCTTTCCCGTCGGACAGCTTCACCTTCAGCATCACCTGGCTCGACGACAAAGTCGGCCGGGTAATCGACGATCTCAAACAGCTTGGCCAACTCGACAACACCGTCATCCTCTATACCAGCGATCAGGGCTTGGCCATCGGCGGGCGACACGGGTTGATGGGCAAGCAGAACCTGTAGGAAGAGTTCAAATCTCCGTTGATCCTCGCCGGCCCCGGCATTCCAAACGATAAATCGGACGCGCTGGTCTATCTCTTCGATCTCTACCCCACCGTCTGCGGGATCGCCGGCGTGACGCCGCCAAAGGAATGCGAAGGTAAGAACCTGCAGTACGTCATGAAAGGTGAAGGCGCCGGCACGCGCGCCGTGTTGCAAGGCGGGTGGGAAATGTGAAGTGTGTGCGCCGGGGAAGACATTGACGCCGGTGGCGGCGCTTAAAAGAAGCCTGGCACCAAACTTGTGTCCATGCCGAGCTACGTTAGCGGAGAAGGAGGGATGCTCGGTTTGTCCTGTTCGGCACATCCCCCAACGACGTTGTGCATTCTGCTTACTATTCGGCGAAAACGCGTCAATAATAGAAGTGCAACACACTTTCTGTAAATTCCACCGTTCTCCTCGATCTTCATTTGCTCGCTCCCGTCCCATGACCGGCCCGTAGGGCTGGTCATGGGACGGGAGCGGGACGCCGGTTACACGCCGGCGTATTCCATGTTGAA
>JBBROD010000037.1:0-43662 GCA_038229715.1 Tepidisphaerales bacterium
CGGAACGTCTTCCGGAACCGGAAGCTGCTTGATGCTGCCTTCCAGCTGGGCCGGGTTCCACTCGAGCCACGACGGCACGTTATGGCCGGCGTTTTGTTCCATGTTGTCGCGGAGGACTTTGGCGATGCCTTCCTTGAAGGTAATCTTGTCGCCGGGCTTGACGATGAAGCTGGCGATGTCGGTCTTCACGCCGTTCACCATCACGTGCCCGTGGGCGACGATCTGACGGGTGGCCCAGATCGTGCGGCCGGCGCCGAGGCGACGGACGACGTTGTCCAGTCGGGTTTCCAGCAGCGTCATCATGCTGCTGGCGGTGTTGCCCTTGGACTTCTTGGCCATGTCCAGGAACTTGCGGAACTGCTTTTCCATCATGCCGTAGTGGTAACGCAGCTTCTGCTTTTCGGTCAGACGGATGCCGTACTCGGTCGATCGACGACCGCGGAAGCCGTGCATGCCCGGCAGGGTCAGCTCTTTACCAGTGTGCTTGGGGATGTCGGCGATCGGTGCGCCGACGCGACGAGACAACTTGACCTTCGGACCCGTGTAGCGGCCCATGAGAACCTTCACTTTCCAACCAGCTACTGAATTTCAGTGCCAGCTGCTCAGGACATGCGACGCGCTGAACGATGGTTCAACGTCTGACTCGCGTTTCGCGTCCGTCATGGTTCTGAGGCATGACGCACGGCTCAACGTGAAGTTGAGGGCCGATGACTATAACGCAAACAAATTCGATTGTCGATTGTAGAAGGTGGACGGTCGATAAGGCTTCGGTCCGCCGGAGATTCTCGACAATCCACGGTCTACAATCCACAATCTCTTCCGATGTTTAATTTCTTCCTCGAAACCTTCCGTCTCGGCCTTAAGAACTTGCGGCTGCACAAGTTGCGCAGCACCCTTACGGCCGGCGGAATCATCATTGGCGTGTTCGCCGTGATCGTGATGGTCTCGATCGGTGAAGGGACCAAGAAGGATGCGCTCGAGCGGATGGCCCAGCTCGGGGCGACCAATATCGTCGTCCGATCGACCCAGCCGCCGGAAAGCAATGAGGCCAGCAGCAAAACCCAGCGCATCCTGGAGTACGGGCTGAGGCAGGAGGATTTGATGGAGCTTCAAACCCTGCCGGGCGTGAAACGCGTCGTGCCGCTGCGCAATACCGAGCAGAAAGTGATCTTCGGCGGGAAGCGCGCCCAGGCGAACGCGATCGGCACGACGACGGACTGGTTCGAGGTCATCAACCTGCGGCTGGAGCGCGGCCACCTGTTCACCCGCACGAACGACGATAACGGCGACGCGGTTGCTGTCATCGGCGATAGCGTCGCCAGGCAATTGTTCCCGTACCAGAATCCGCTCGGCCAAACACTGCTGATCGGCACGAGCGGGATGGCGACGGTCGAAGCGACAATCGTCGGCGTGCTCGAACCGACCGGCCTGCGCGCCGGGGCGGACGGCGCGGGCATCACGCAGCGCGATATCGATCAGGACGTTTACATCCCGTTCAAGCTCGCCAAAAGAACCTTCGGCAACAACAGCATGAAAGTCACCGCCGGCAGTCGCGACATGCGCACGATCCAGTTCACGGAAATCTGGCTGCAGGCCGATGGCATCGAGAACGTCGAGCGGCTGAGCAAAGTCGCCGAGAACATGGTGGGCTTGCCCGTCCGCAAAGATGTGGAAGTAAAAGCCCCGATCCAGATCCTTCGCAACGCCGAGCGGCTGAGCCGGATGTTTAACTTCATCATGGTAGGCATCGCCAGTAACTGCCTGATCGTCGGCGGGATCGGCATTATGAATATCATGCTCGCGAGTGTGACGGAACGGACGAAGGAGATCGGCATCCGCCGGGCGCTGGGCGCTAAACGCGGGCACATCACGCTGCAATTCTTGATCGAAACCACCGTGATCAGCCTGAGCGGCGGTTTGATCGGCGTGGCGTTAGGCTCGGCGGTAGCCAAGCTCCTGCCGAGCGTCGTCTTCTGGTTTTCGCAGCAGAATTATCCTACGTCGATCGCCGCTTGGAGCGTGATCGGAAGCTTTATCGTCAGCGGGTTGATCGGCGTTGGTTTCGGCCTATACCCTGCGATGATGGCGGCGCGGATGAACCCGATCGATGCGCTTCGGCATGAGTAAAAAATTCAACCACAGAGCCACAGAGGTTTCACAGAGAACACAGAGAAGACAGAGAAGACAGAGAAGACAAGAATTTCTCTGTAAATCTCTGTGAATCTCGGTGAATCTCTGTGAGCCCTCTGTGGCTCTGTGGTTATTCCACTTTCATCCTGAACGAAAACAACCGAATCGCCTTCTTCGCCTGCGGCACCACCTGCTCGCGGCGGGCGAAGGTCCAGCCTTGCGGCGCGAGCCAGGCGGGGAAATCGTCGCCGGTCGGTCGGCCTGGCTCGCCGATGAGGACTCGGCCGTTCGGAGCGAGGTGGGTTCGCCAGAAACTTTCCAGATACGGCCACTGCTTTCGTTCGTACAGAATGTCCGCGCCGAGGATCAGGTCGAAAGTCTCGCCCAGCCGATCCGTCTGCCAGTTCAGCTGGCGGGCGCGGGTTTGATGCTCGGCGGTGTTCAGCAGCGCGAACAACAATGCCTCGGCCTCCATATCCGCGAACAACACCTGGCATCCTTTGGCGGCAGCGACCGTGCCGCTCAAGCCCATGCCGCAGCCGAGGTCGAGCACCGAGACGTGCGGGCCGAGGTTGGTTCGACCGGCCAGGTACGTCGCGATACCGATCGCGCTGTCCCACAGTTCGGCCCAGTAGGGCAGATGCTGCGGATCGGATTCGCGCTGGCCGCTGAGTTTTTCCCGTAGGTCGGCGGCGGCGGCGACGTCGTCCAGCACGCGGTCGGGGTCGGCGATTCGCGTGAAAGGGATCGTCAACTCGCCGAACTGCATGGGGGCAGTAACCGTTTGGTACCGTCGATGGATTCGCCGGAGCAGTTGTGCGGATTTTCGGGCCCTTGCAGTCGCAGCCATAAGTCGGCCGATTGTAGAGGGGAAGACGATATCGACACAGACCCGGCGGGGTGCTATCGTTTCAACACAACACCCATGAAGACTTGGCTCGCCATCCCGATCCTGCTTATTTCGCTCGGCTGTGAAAGCGGCGCGTTGGAGACCGGCTACTACCCCAACAAACTCAACGATTCCTCCAGCGAGCGGCAGTCGTATTACGCCAGCCCGTTTTCTCCTGAAGCCTCCGCCAAGACCAACAGCACGCCTGATCCGTCCTTGCGTCGCCCGAATCGGTACTAGCACTATTTGACACCAAACGCATTCCGCGTCGGAGCAAAGGGGAGCAACGCCGAGGATGAGTCGCGAATAATCCAAAAGAATCTTGGCTGCCGCTTCGCTCGACCCCGGCGTGAAATAAGTGCATATTCCGTCAGCGAGCTTTTCAAAGTCTCATAAAACCGGGCTTTTAACGCGAGAATAGTGCTTTCTGCTCACCACACCCAGATTTTGTCCGAAGTTTTGCTAATCGCCGAGGATTTCACCCGATCAATCGATGAGTAGACACCCCAATGGGTCTCTCCTAGACTTGAGACGGAGGCTTAGAGGAGTCATTTCTGCAACGTATTGATCCAGACCGATTTGTTGAACTCGTTCAGCCCTTGCTGTGCAGCAAGGATTTGTCGGGCTTATGTTCCACGCTGCAAGAGAATTGGAGCAAGCAGGACATCCTTTGCCTTCTCAAAGGCAAGCATTGCGATGCGCGCAAGGTGGCGGCTCTCGCGCTGGGGTTGCTCGGCGATGGCAAATGCGTTGATGCGCTGGCAGACCAACTGGCCGATCCCGATCCGATCGTAAACCAGATGGCCGAGCATGCGCTGTGGTCGATCTGGTTCCGCAGCGGCACGCCGGCAGCCAACTGCGAAATCAAGAAGGGCTTGGACGTCCTCAGCCAGCGGAAGTTTGATTGTGCGGTCCGCCATTTCTCGCGAGCCATCGAACGTGCCCCGAGTTTCGCCGAGGCTTACAACCAGCGGGCGATCGCCCATTACCTGAAAGAAGAGTACGAAGAATCCGCCCAGGACTGCCGGGCGACGGTCGACCTCATGCCCAGCCATTTCGGCGCCTGGGCCGGGCTTGGACATTGCTACGCCCACATGAACCGGCACGAAGAGGCTATCACCAGCTACGAGCGGGCACTGGAGATCAACCCGCACCTGACGTGCGTGCGGGATGCGGTGCTGGAGTTGAAGGCCGGGTCGGAGTAGGCCGTGCAAGTCTGACGCGCGCTCTTGCGAACTGATACGCTTCTCGAACGTGCAATTGAAGAGTGGATGAACGCCAAGAGCGCCAAGGTTCTCAAGGGCGAAGACATATAGTATCGCTTGGCGTTTTTCCCTGGGCGGTCTGGTAGTGGTTCAGTTTGAAAAAACTCGACCGTACCACGGGCCTCTGGCCCGTGCTGGTAGCGCACGAAGACGAGAAAATGTAAGTCCTTGGCTAATCCTAATCGCGCGCACGGGCCGAAGGCCAGTGGTACGGTCGAGTGCTCCAGGCAATGCGGTGCATATTATATTTGACTGACCCACTGCCGGCGGTCTTGGCGTCTTGGCGTTCATCTAACAGTTGGGAAAATTGATATGGCTGCGCGTTCCGAGTTCGACGACTTTGTCTCCGCCGTGCATCGTCGCGCGGTGGTGATGGCCGTCGTCGAGCGCATCGGCCTGAGCTTGGCGGCGGGAGCGGGCGTTGCCTGTCTGCTGGCGCTGGCGGCGGGGTGGCGGGGCGTGGACGTTTGGCCGATCGTCTTTGCCATCGTCGCTGTTTCAGTCGTGGTCGGCATCGCGTGGGGCGTGATGCGTCGCCCGACGGCGCTCGACGCCATCATGCAGGCGGATCAGCAACTCAATTGTGCGGATTTGCTCTCTTCAGCGTTGCTGAGTTCCGCCACCGACTCCACTGACGATTCAACCGGCGACTTCGGCCAAGCCGTCCGCGTGATGGCCGACCGGGCGTGCGCTAAGCACTCGCCGTCGGAAGTGATGCTCGCCCGTTACGGCGTGCGCGCCTGGGGCGGGATCGGCTTGGCCTGGGCAATGGTGATCGTCATCAGCCTGCTGGCCGGCAACGGCGCAACATCGCAAGCCCATGAAAAGGGGTCACTAGTTGTTAACGCGGCGGCGTTAAAGAGTAGCGACCCCTTTAATTCGGCTCGCCGCGATATCCGAACGCCCGGCGGGCACGAAGCAACCAGTGACACCCATTCCCAATTCGGCGGCCCGATCGGCCCGAACCACGCCGTCGCCAATACCGCCAGCGCGCAAGGCAAGCCGACTTCACCGGCCGCGGCCGGCGGGCAGGAGTCGGCGGATACCGGTCGTGCAGCGGTTGATCCGACGCGTAACGCGATCGCGACAAACGCCCACCCGCCTTCACCGACGGCGACCCTAACCGCCGGCGGCGATGGCGCGGCGTCCTCAAATCACGCCACACCCGGCAAATCCTCGACCGGCGTTGTCGCCGCCCGTCCCGCAGATCGCCCGGCTGCCCCGTGGTCGAGCGACCGCTGGCCGACCGATCGCGATGCCGCGTTGCACGCAGTCCAGTCCGGCCAAGTCCCCGACGCCTACCGCGACCTCGTCCGCGACTATTTCACCGCACCGGCGGCGAAGTAAGCCGATCAGGCACCGCGTGGCGAGCAACCTAAGTGGTAAACCAATGAAGCTTCGGGAAGCCGCATTGCACTCCTAACCTTCCTTCGTTTCGAGATTTAGCTTCACCGGACCCGCCAACACTGATTTTGCGGAAAACTCTTCCCCGTCTCGCGTGTATAGCATGAAAGCATGGACGGGGTTACATTTACCAGTAGACCTTTGGGGCCGATTTCGGATAATCGCTCTTTCGTGGGGCCAGTGGCACGGGGCCTGTTTGCCGGTTCGGCAAGGAGACTCCGTCATGTCGTGGGATCCGCAGGACCAGAAAGTTTTTGTGAACGAGGAAGATGAGATGGCTCGTTTGACCGATCCCGCGTCCACAGACGTCGGTGGAAAGTTCGCCAAGCCCGCGCAGCCGGTGCAACGTTCGCTGGACGGGAAGTTTGTCTGCCCGTTCTGCGGGACTGTCAACGCGCGTACCGATGAGCCGTGCCCGAGTTGCGGCATGGAAAACACGCCCGCGACGCGCAACAGCACGCGCGGCCGGGTCGGGCCGTGGTACGTCCTCCAGAAGCGCAACCCAGCCGCCCCGGGGATGAAGTACGAAACGCTGATTAAGTTCGTCCGCAAAGGCCGCATCCAACCCAAGGCGATTTTGCGCGGGCCGACCACATCGCAGTTGTGGCGGTTTGCGTCGAGTGTGAAAGGCGTCAGCCGCGAGTTCGGGCTTTGCTACAACTGCGGCGGCGACATCGAAACCACCGCCAACCGCTGCCCGCATTGCAGTCGCGACCAGCGACCACCGGCCGATCCGAATGCGCTTCTGGAAGCCGCGACGGTCGCCAAATCCGCGGCCGCCCGTCCGCAACCAGCGCCGGTTGCGGACGATGTGGATCTCCGCGAAGACACGGTGTTCGGCGAACCTTCACCGGAATCGTCCGCGCCGGCAATGAAGCCGGCGGCTGTCTCCCCGGCGGCGGCGTTCAGTGCGGCGCCGATTTCGAATCCGGCTCCGTCGGCGTTTCCGCTGTCTTCCAGGGAAGACATCGAGCGCCAGGAAATCGCCGCCGGCCGGCTCGCTCGCGAGCAGGCGCCGCGCGATCCGAACAAAAACGCCCCCACGCTGTCGGCCAGGGAATTGGCCACCGCGTTTCAACTCGATTTCACGCCCGTCGATCGCAAGCATCGCCGCCGCAAGACCAGCAAAACGCTGGTGGCGTTCCTCCTGCTGCTCGCCCTCGGCGGAGCAGGGACGGCGGCGTATCTGAAAGTGCCGCAGTTCCACGACCAGCTCAACACCTGGTACGCGCAGGCTAGCGCCAAGATACAGGAACTGACGGCCGGCAATCAGTCGACGAACAAGCCGGCTCCGCCGTCGCTGAACAACCTGACGCTGCAGTCGCTGCCGTCGAATACGTCAGTCGCCCCGACGGTAAAGAACCCATCGCCGGCGATACCAACGCCAGGCAACACCGCCACCACGCCGAAGCCGGAAACGGTCGTTGAAGCGCCCAAGCAAGTCGTGGTCACTCCGCTGGCGCCTAAGCTGACGCTGGACGAAGCCTACGACGTGTCCCGCAAACTCTGGCGTCAGGCCAACGACGCCGAAGCCCAAGGCGACTGGAAGACAGCCGTCGCGCTGTACGAGCGGATAAAAACCCTTCCGGAAAAAGCCCGGCAGTCGGGCTTGGATCTCCGCCTAAACGCGGCCAAGGCGAAGCTCACGCAATAAGATTTTTAGCCGCAGATCAACGCAGATCAACGCAGATGAACGCAGATCAAGCCAAGGCATTGGTTCTTATCTGCGTTCATCTGCGTCAATCTGCGTCAATCTGCGGCTATTTTTCTTTGTCGAATTCAATCTGCTTGACGTAAAGCAGATCTTTGAGTGTCTGTCCCGGTTCGCCCTTGTCGCGTTTGTGTAACACGAAAGTTCGCGTGGCTTTGCCGGTGTCCATGTAGATGGGGGCCGCGACATCGCCGGTGATTTTGTCGCCGTTGGCGAGGGTGAAGGTGTACTGCGTTTCGCGGGCCGGGTAGGTTTTGCCGCTGTAGACTTTCACGTCGCTGCCGCTTTCCTTGAACTGCCATTCTTTTTCATCGCGCTCCCACAGTACGTTGGCCTTGGCGCTGGCGATCAGGCCGAAGGGGATGTCGCGGTAGTCCTTGATCGTTTCGTCCCACACGCGGATCGGCTTATCGGTGGTGGTGGCGGCGTTACCTTTGAGCGTCTTTCCGTCGCTCAGCATGATCGTCGCCGGCCGGGCGTCGATGGGGGCGTTTTGATTGACGAGCGCGTCGCCGCCCGGCTGAGTCGCCGGAACCTCCGCCGTCGGCTGCGTGGCGGGCTTGGCGTTGTTGAGAAAGAAATCCATCGCCGGATCGGCCGGCTGGGTTGCCGGCGGATCAGCCACTGTCTGCGATGCAAAAACAGCTGCTGCCATCAATGCGATGAACTTATACTTATCCATGCGATCCTCCAGAAACACAGGGGAGATTTTAGCCACAGATGGACACAGATGAACACAGATAAGAAATTGTTTTTATCTGTGTTAATCTGTGTTCATCTGTGGCTGATACTCTTATGTCTTTGAGTCCCGACATCGCGATTGCCCAAATCCCGCAGGGCGCCTGGGCGGTGGGTGTCAGCGGCGGGGCGGATAGCGTGGCGTTGCTGTCGCTGCTGCGCGATCGGGCGGATTTGCAGCTCACCGTCGCTCACCTCGATCACGAAACCCGTAACGGCCAAAGCACCGACGACGCGGCGTTTGTCGCGGAACTCGCGATGCAGTGGCGGTTGCCGTGCGTCGTCGCCAAGCGTAGCGAGATTGAACCGGCGCTGAATAAGCAGGCAAGTAACCCGTCGGCGATGTTTCGGGAGTGTCGGATCGAGTTGTTCTGCCGGGTGATCGCCGGGCGGGGATTGCAAGGTGTGATCCTTGCCCATCATGCGGACGATCAGGCCGAGACGGTGCTTCATCGGCTGCTGCGAAACTCGCCGGTGACCGCGCTCGGCGGGATGCGGTTCCGTAGCTGCGTCAACGGCGTGACGATCCTGCGCCCGCTGCTGGGCGTGCGACGCGACGCGCTCCGCCAAGTGCTAACCGGCCGCGGCCTGTCGCACCGGGAGGACGCGAGTAACGCGTCTGATGATTACCTCCGTAACCGGCTGCGGCGATGGCTCGCAGATCGGCCGGTGGTGGTGCAGCAGTTGCTTGAACTGTCGCAACAAAGCGGCTCGCTGCGCGATTGGGTTGCGAATCGCGCGATGGTGCTGGATTCTTCCTTTCGCACGCGGGCGTTGTGCGATCTGCCGATCCTCGTCGCCCGCGAATCCGCGAAACGGTGGCTGATGGCGCGCGGCTCGCCGGGAGAGGAACTGGCGGCGCCCGTGCTTGATCGGCTGATCGACATGTGTGTTGACGCAAGCACGCCCGCGAAATGGCAGTTTCCGGGCCGTCTCACGGTGAATCGCCGTCGCGGGATGGTGGAAGGGGTTTCGGGCGATACAATCGCGGGCAAGGGGACATAAAGTCATGCGCGCAGCAGTCACCGACGCCAGCGGGCGGATCGGCAGCAGCACAAAAAGCCCTCGCAGCCTCGATAAATCCACGGCTCACCTCGGTTGGTAGCCGATTTGGAACGTATTGAAGCAGATCGATCCATCAAAATCTCGAAAATTGCCATAATCCGGCGGAACAATTCGGCCCGATAATCGATCTAATAGCGTATGCTTTTGGCTGGCTACGTAACGAGTCGCAACGCCAGCCATTGCCGGATGTATTGATGGGTGTCGGAACGAACAAGGAAGGGACTTATTCATGAGCCAGACAAAGCGGATTCATCGGGGCGGGTTTACGCTGGTTGAGCTGATGGTGGTGATCGGCATTATCGCTTTGCTGATCGCGATGCTGTTGCCAGCCCTCACCCGCGCACAGAAGCAGGCAAACTGGGTGAAGTGTGCGTCCAACCTGCGTCAACTCGGCGCGGACGTGCAGATTTATGCCAACACTTATAAGGGCTGGCTATTCCCGGTCTGGAATCATGACCCTGTTAATGACGAGTATATTACGCTTGGCACTAATTGGCCGCCGAATCATCGCTGGCCGATGTATTTTTCCAAGTTCATCCATCCTGATCCAGAGGCACCACAATATTCAGCTTGGCTGGGGACTTTCAATCCACCCAACGCGGGCACGATGGGCACGTACGCGGGTGCCGATATCGTCTACGATCCGATTAACTTTGACGCGGCTCCGTGGACGCCTAAGACGTTGATTTGTCCTTCGGATATGGATGCATTCGAAGCCCACTCTTACATCCTGAACAAGCATCTGGCCGCTTCGCCGGGAAACCTATTTCGCGCGTTTAACAGTGCTAAGGGGATGGTCGGAGGTCGCGTGATTGTTGCCGGGGAAAAGGTGACGACGGTACGAGATTATTACATGGAAGTGCATTACGATTCCAACCAAGATGTAAAAGCCGATGAGTTCACCGGCACGGTGGAACTGTTTCGTCACGGGAATAAGTTCGGTTCCAACTACCTGTACAACGACTGGAGCGTGAGCAATCTACCGCCCAACGACGTACTGGGCGCGACCGACCCGTGGGCGATCAAGACGCCGCCAAAGACGATCGTGCCGTAACGTCACTCGATATCTAACTAACATCGCAACTTTCCGGACTGGCCGCTTCAGCGGCCAGTTCTTTTTTTATCGCCAACGCTCCGTACACTCCCCGTCATGCATTCCCGGGCCCGGCTCGATCCGCAGACGCTGTTGACCGCCTACTCGCAGGGCGTGTTCCCGATGGCCGACTCCGATGGGGTAATCCGCTGGTACACCGCCGACCCGCGCGGCATTTTGCCGCTGGATGCCTTCCACATTCCCGGCACGCTCAAGCAGACGGTTCGGCAGGGGAAGTTCCAGATCCGCATCAACCACGATTTCGCCGGCACGATGCGCGCTTGCGCCACCGCCCGCCGCGAGGAAGGAGGCACTTGGATCAACGAAACCCTGATCTCCGCCTACGCCCGCCTGCATGAAATGGGTTTCGCCCACAGCGTCGAAGCGTGGCAGGACGACCAACTCGTCGGCGGTCTGTACGGCGTATCGCTCGGCGGGGCTTTCTTCGGCGAATCGATGTTCCACACCGCCCGCGACGCCAGCAAAGTGGCGCTCGTCCACCTCGTCCAACGCCTCCGCGACCGCGGCTATCTGCTGCTCGACACGCAGGCGACCACGTCGCATCTCAAACGCTTCGGCGCGATCGACATCCCGGCGGAGGAATATGGTGTTCAGTTGCGGAAGGCGATGGAGAGGGAATGTGAGTTTGACGAAAACCGAGGGGCAAAACCCGAATGACGAAAACCGCGATGAAAAATCCGAATGACGAAACCCGAGTTTCAAAACCCGAATGACGAAACCCGAAATCCGAAAGAATGACGAATGACGAAACCAGAATGACGAAGGACAAGGTGGAAGTTTTTCGTCATTCGTCATTCGGATTTCGTCATTCATTCGTTATTCTGGTTTCGTCATTCGGGTTTTTTATCTCGGGTTTCGTCATTCGGGTTTTGATTTCGATTCTATTCGTCCGGCTCAATCGACACCGTCAAACTCTTAGACTGAAACTGCTCCTGATACAGTTCGGCCCGTTCTTTGTGAGTCACAAGAAGCAGTGCCACGCCGTCCTTGTCGGCCTCGAGCGTGCGGAGAATCGCCTCGTCCTGCTTGAGCGGCGTGAGTTCCATCACCGTGAAAATGACGTGCTCGAACGAGTTGGAATCATCGTTGTGCAGCAAGACCTTCCACATCGGCAGATGGCCCGGCGGGTTGGGCTTGGTGTTGGGTTTGCGTTTCTGCTTCGGTTCGAGCGTGGCTGTACTTCCGCCTTGGCCGCGTTGTTCGCGGGATTCAGAGCCGTCGGGGAGAAGTTTTTCTTTTTCTTCAGACATGAACGCGACTAGTACGGCGAAAGTATATCGCCGGCGGGCGATCAAGGCATGAAAAAACCCTAGATTTCGACATTCTGCGTCCTCGGTCGCTATTCGGGGGTTCTTATCGGGTGACAATCCCATGTACACTTGAGGCATGGCAGACGTGCGACTAGTCGCCGGGGCGATGAGCGGGACCAGCGCCGACGGGGTGGATGTGGCGATTGCCCGCATCGCCGGACGCGGATTAGGGATGCGCGCGGAGTTGCTGGCCCACCACGCCCATCCGTACCCGGCGGAGTTGAAGCAGAGAATCTTCGCCGTCCGCAAGGGGGGCAGTCTTACGCTGGCGGAGTTGGCGGGGCTTGGTCGCGAGATTTCCCTCGCGTACGCGGAAGCGGTCCGAGCCGCATTGGCCGCCGTGAATCTGAACGCTGGCGACTTGGCCGCGATCGCCGCTCACGGGCAGACGCTGTATCACGCACCACCCGACACGATTCAATGGCTGGACCCGGCGTTGATCGCCGCCCGCGTCGGCTGCGCGGTGGTCAGCGACTTCCGCCGCGCAGACTGCGCCGCCGGCGGGCAGGGCGCGCCACTCGTGCCGTTCGCCGACTACTTGCTGTTCCGTCACGAAACCCGGCACCGCATCCTTTTGAACCTGGGCGGAATTGCCAATCTCACTTTCATTCCCGCCGGGGGAAAAATCGAACAGTTGATCGCCTTCGACACCGGCCCGGGCAACTGCGTCAGCGATTGGCTGATGCGCGAACTTTACCCCGAAGGGCCCGGCGTGGACGAGGACGGGAGAATGGCGTTCCTCGGCAAGGCCGATGAAACGCTCGCGACGGCGGTACTGTCGGCGGACTACTTCAAGCAACCGCCGCCAAAGTCCACCGACGGCCCGGCGATGATCGACCGGTTCTTCGCCGCCGCCGGTGATTTGGGCGGACGGTCGCACTTGCCCAAACTGCTCGCCACCGCGTGCCTGATCACCGCCGGCGCGATCGCCCGGGCCGTCCGCGATCTGCTCCCGCACTTCCCCGATGAACTGATCGTCAGCGGCGGCGGCGTACACAACCGCATGATGATGAAATGCCTTGGCGACCAACTCCACGGCGTCCCCATCAGCACCACCGACTCGCTCGGCATCCCGTCGGCGGCGAAAGAGGCGATCGCGTTTGCGCTTCTGGGCGCGGCGACGCTGGACGGCGAACCGTCGAACGTGCCGTGCGTGACCGGGGCGTCGCGGCCGGTGGTGTTGGGATCGGTCACACCTAAGCCAAGAAATCCGAATGACGAAACCCGTGGTGCTAAACCCGAATGACGAATGACGAAACCAGAATGACGAAAGACAGGGTGGAAGTTTTTCGTCATTCGTCATTCGGATTTCGTCATTCATTCGTTATTCTGGTTTCGTCATTCGGGCTTTTCAGGTTTGTCATTCGGGCTTTCCATCCGGGCTTTCCAGGTTTGTCATGCAAGACCGCAGCCACATCCTCACCGAGCAGCGATTGCCCGAATCGATGAACCTCGACACGATGAGTGTCGGTGAGGCGGTTGCGCTGATGAGTGGGCAGAATCGCGTGGCCGTCGAGGCGGTGGCGAAAGTCGAGCCTTCCATCGTCGCGGCCGTCGAATTGGTCGTCACCAGCCAGCGGGCGGGCGGGCGGCTGTTCTATTTCGGCGCTGGTAGCAGCGGACGACTCGGCGTCCTCGACGCCAGCGAGTGCCCGCCGACGTTTCGGACCGATCCCGAGCAGGTCCAGGGCGTCATCGCCGGCGGTGAGGCGGCGATGTTCCGGGCCCAAGAAGGCGCTGAGGACTCAGCCGACGACGGGGCGAGAATCGTCGACGAAAAAACGATCGGCCCGAACGACGTCGTCGTCGGCATCGCCGCCGGCGGGACGACGCCGTTCGTCCACGGCGCGTTGCGCAGGGCGACGGAACGTGGGGCGAAAACGGTGTTTCTCTCGTGCGCTCAGCAAGTGCACGGCGAGGCGAAGGTTGATGTCGTCATCCGCCCGCTGACCGGCCCCGAAGTCATTACCGGCTCAACACGCCTCAAAGCCGGCACGGCGACGAAGCTGGTCCTCAACGCGATCTCCAGCATTTCGATGGTGCAACTCGGCAAGGTACACGAGAACCTGATGGTGGATTTCAAAGCCAGCAACGCGAAGCTGCGCGATAGAGCGGTGCGCTTCGTCTGCACGCTGACGGGCGTGGATCGGTTGGCGGCAGAATCGCTGCTGCAGGCGGCGGATGGGCATGTGAAGGTGGCAGTGGTGATGCAAAAGCTCGGATTGTCGGCGGAACTCGCTCGCCAACGGCTTGCCCAAGCCAATGGTCGGCTACGCGCGGCGATTGCATAATGTCGCATGGGCTACCAGCCCATGCCCAAGTGCGATCGAATTCCATACAAATTTGTGCGGGTAGGCTTACACTAATTTTTTGTTGATAGGACGTGTTCTGGCATGGGCTGGTAGCCCATGCGACATGAAAACAAAGAGGCGCATTCTTTTGAATGCGCCTCCGTGTCTCAATTTCTACGAGGTGATCAGTTACCGTTGACCGATCGGCACAACCTTCAACCCGGTCTTACCGACGTAGTCGTCCGTCGGGCGGATGATTCGGTTGTTCACGTGCTGTTCCATCACGTGGGCGCTCCAGCCGGCGATACGGGCGATGCCGAAGATCGGGGTGAACAGGTCCAGCGGGATGCCCATCGTGTAGTACGTGCTGGCCGAGAAGAAGTCGACGTTGGGGTTGATCGACGGCTTGAGTTCTTTGACGACCTTGATCAGCGCCTCCGACATTTCGTACCATTTGCTATTGCCGGCCGCTTCGCCGAGTTGTTTGCTGATCTTGCGGAGGAAGGTGGCGCGGGGGTCGAAGGTTTTGTAGACGCGATGCCCGAAGCCGGGGATTTTCCCGCCGGTCGTAAGGGTTTCGCGGGTTTTTTTCTCGGCGCTGGCGGTGTCGCCGCAGGCCAGCAGCAGTTCCATGACGTCCTGATTCGCTCCGCCGTGCAGCGGGCCCTTGAGGGCACCCAGCGCGCCGGTGACGGCGGCGTGCATGTCGGCCAGTGTCGCGGCAATCACGCGGGCGGCGAACGTGCTGGCGTTCATGCCGTGCTCGGCGTGCAGCACGAGCGCGGCGTCCATCACGCGGGTCAGCGTTTCGTTCGGCTTCTTGCCGTTGACCATGTACAGGAAGTTGGCCGCGACCGTGAGCGACGGATCGGGCGCGATCAGCGGCTGGCCGTTGCGCTGGCGGTGGAATGTGGCGACGATCGTCGGGAACTGCGCCGTCAGCCGGATCGCCTTGCGGCGGTTGGCGGCGGGGGTGTTGTCGGTGAGATCAGGATCAATACTCGACAGCGCGCTGACGGCCGTCCGCAGCGCGTCCATCGGCTGGGTGGTCGGCGGGAGCGCTTTGAGGATCGCGACGACGTGATCAGGCAGCGCCATGGTTTTGCCGATGTCGGCCTTCAATGCGTTGAGTTCAATTTGGTTGGGGAGCTTGTTTTCCCAGAGGAGAAACGCAACCTCTTCAAACGTGGTGTTCTCGACAAGATCTTCGATCCCGTATCCGCGATAGATGAGATGCCCGGCCGTTCCGTCAATGAAACAGATCTCACTTTTAGCGGCAACCACGCCTTCCAGGCCTCCGCCCGGGGCTTTTGCGGGTGCCGAACTCGAAACGGCTTGACTCATGTCTACTCGCTCTGTTGGTGGACTCAATTCGGATCAACTAAACTCGACAAGGCAATGTACGATATCGATTCGGCAGCGGATACCCAAAACGCATCCCGGATCAAAAATGTTTCGCTGGGGTTTGGGCGTTCCGCGACACGGGCGGACTATAGCGGTCGCTAAGGGGTGAGTCAATTTATGGAAATCACCATCGATTCCGCCGTTAAATTGTTGCACGGCCTGACGCAACGTCGGCCGGCTAGCAGGGTAATATCGATTGATGCATTTTGCCGGAGGACGCCATTTCCTTGATTGAAACCAACACTGCTGCGAACCCCGCAGTGAAGCCCGATGCGAACCCCGTAGCGAATCCCGCAGCGAAGCCCGACGCGATCCCCTATGCGAACCCCGCAGAGACTCCGTCGCTGCCCGTTGCGGAAGTTGAAACCGCCGACGCTTTGGCGGGCCTGATCGAGCCCGAATCCCGGGCCCGGCGGTGGACGTTTGCCGCGTTGGCGGTGGCGATTTCGCTGGGGTTCCTCTACGCCTGTTTCTGCTACTGGGTGCCCGCCAACGGCGGCGTCGATCAGAACGGCTATCTGTCCGGCGGTCGGAAACTGGCCGAGACCGGTACGATGAAATTCGCCCCGGTGGACCTGGCGACCGGCCAATTCGATCCGCACCAGTACGTCGGCGGCATGTGGGTGGGGGCCGACTACAACAAGCCGACCGAACGCTTCTATCCCAAGTACCCGATCGGGCTTCCGCTCATCGTCGCCATCTGCCTTAAAATCGGCGGACCCGAATGGGGGCCGTGGCTGACGTTCACCGTCAACCCCATCGCGATGGCCGGCGCGGTGCTGGCGACGTTTTTCCTATTGCGCACGTTTTGCGGATCGTACCTGGCCGTCCTGGGGCAGCTGATCTTCGCCACCAGCCCAGTGATCATGCTGCTGGCGATCGACGCGAACAGCCACGCGACGGCCACTTTCTGCGTCACTGTCGGCATGGTGGCGCTGATCGCGTGGTGGCGGCGCGGCTCGCTGTGGATGGCGCTGATCGGCGGATTGCTGCTCGGCTACGCGGGAACCATCCGCTACAGCGAAGCAACACTTTGCCTGGTCATCGCGGCGGTCGTGCTGATCCGCCTGGGCAAGTTCTGGAAAGCGCCCCGGCGCGATTGGCTGGGCGGCGTGCTCGCCACCGTCGGCTGGCTGATCCCGATGGGCGGGTTGATTGCATATAACCTCGCGTCACTGGGTTCGTTCACCGGCTACGACCCGACCAACGAATCCAAGCCGGGCAGTGCGTTCACGTTTGAACACTTTCAGGACAACTGGGAAACGCTGCTTCGCCATCTCACGACCAACGGATTGTTCTTTACGTTCCCGATCGCGATCATCGGCCTCGCGTGGATGTTCGCGTGGCGAAGGCGGGTGGCGTTGGTCATGTCGGTGTGGATTTTGCCGTGCATGGCGTGCTACACGTTTTACTACTGGGCACCGGACGGAACCAACATCGGCTACCTGCGGTTTTTCACCACCATCATCCCGCCGCTCACGCTGTGCGGTGTGTGGGTTATCGGCTACTGCACGCGATTGGTGCTGGCCAATTCTCACTCATGGATGACCCGGCTGGCGGCGCTAAGCGTCGCGCCGCTGGTCGCTATCTTTTCTACCGCCGTCGCGCTCCAAGGCAGCTGCCGCGAGTTGGAAAACCAGCAATTCAGCCGGCTGGTGCTGAAGACCAACGCCGATCAAATCATGGCGATGGCGCCGGCAGGCTCAGTGATCCTAGGCGGTGATAATGCGCTGCTAAACTACCTGCAGTTCATGCGGGAGTATGTTTTATTCGAGCAAAACACGTATCGCGAGCACGTCAATCGCGAGCGACTGGAGAACTGGAAAAAGCAGTTCGACAGCGGCGATCCACAGGTGATCGATCCGGGTCGGGTGAACGCATTGTACGATCGGCTTAAGGGATTCGATCAGAATGCACTCGACAAGCAGCAGCGAGAAACGGTGCTCGCAAGTATAGCTGCGGGGAAACAGGTGTTCGCGCTGGAAAGCCCCACTGAGCGCCGACGCGACCGGACTCCGAAGCAGCAGTTGGACGTGATCCGCAAGCTCACCGCCAAACCCGCCGGCACGGATCAAAAGTTGTACGCGGACGTGGTGCAACGCTGGCGATTGAACGTCATAGCGGCCGGCGCACAACTGGGGAAAGAGGACCGCGACAACCGTCGCCAGCCGCGAATAGCTAAATCGATCATTAAGCCGATCGCGTTCGAAACGCCTTGGCTGCTTTACAAGGTATCGAAGCAGGAATTGCCCATCAGTCCGGAGCGCCAAGCGGCGCTGGATTACGAGGCCGAGCAAAAAGCTAACGCTGAGCAGGCGGACGCCCAGCGAGCGGAGGCAAAAAAAGCCCGTCTGGCCGCCGACAAAAAGCTCCGCGTTGAAGAAAATCAGGTGCGTCTGGTGGAGCAAAAGCGTCGTGAAGAAGAGCAGAAGGCGATGACCGCCGAGCTGCGTAGGCTTGCCGTTGCTCAGAGCGATCTGCAAACCAAGCTGACCACCGCCACCGCGCAGCTGGATCAAACTCTCGCCGCCAAGGCGGCGGCCGAGAAGCAACTGGCCGAACTCAACGCCCAGCAACATGTGACCGCCGACGCGATCAAGCAGGCGGCGGCGGAGCAGGGTAAAACACAGCAGTCGCTAGCGGCGCTCAAGAGCGAACAAGATCGGTTGTCTGGATCGATCGCCGACGCCAAAGGCCAACTCGCATCGTTTCAGCAAAAGATCGAGTCGGCCAAGAGCGAGCTGCGATCGCTGGAAACACCCGCCACGCAACCAACGACGCAGCCCGCTTCCGAGTAGCTCACCCGTACCACGGGCCTCCGGCCCGTGCTGGTGGCGCAATCATTTTGAAAAATGCGATTCCCAAAATCCAATCGCACCCTGCACGGGCCGGAGGCCCGTGGTACTGGCGACCCAGTAAAAAAGGCCGCGACAAAAGTCGCGGCCTTTTCGAATTCATTCGCACTGCCCGGTTTACTTAAATCCCTTACGACGCTGCCGGCTGTAGCGCAAAAGTGCGTCCTCGATGATCGGGTACGCCATCTTCGCCGGCTGGATTTCGTCGACTTCGACGGCTTTGCCTTCCAGTTGCTTATAGTCCTGGAAAAATCGGCGCAGCATCGTCAGCCGGTGCACCGGCATTTCAGCCGCTTCGCGGTAGCTGTTGAATTCAGGATCGTCCGTCGCGACGGCGATGATCTTGTGGTCCTTCTTGCCGCCGTCGATCATCACCATCAGGCCGATCGTGCGGGCGTGGATCACCGTCAGCGGGACCACGGTTTCCTGACAAAGCACCAGCACGTCCAGCGGATCGTCGTCCTCCGCCAGCGTCTGCGGGATGAAGCCGTAGTTCGCCGGATAGTAGACGGCTGAGTACAGAACGCGGTCCAGCTTGATCAGGCCGCTGGCCTTGTCCAGCTCGTACTTCACGCTCGATCCGAAGGGGATTTCGATGATGGTGCTGTACTCCTGGGGGATTTCTTCGCCAGGGGTTACATCGTGCCACGGATGAATCATGTTCGTTGGTTTCCTTATAGAAAAGTGATTGTGAAATCACTATAACCGCGCTATGGCGAAAAGGGAAAAACGCGGCTGGAGCCCGTCCGATAACGCGCCATCGGCGACATTAATCCGCCGCTTGCCTTGCCTTGCGCTCGCCTACCACGGCCAGCCAGATGCCCAGCTCGTACAGCAGGCATAGCGGCACCATCAGAGCAACCGTTGCGGTGATGACGTCGCCGGGCGTGATCGCGGCGGCGATGACGGCCATGAAGAAGTAGACGTATCTTCGGAACGATCGCAGGGATTCGATCGACACAATCCCCACCCGCGCCAGCGCCATCACCACCAGCGGCATTTGGAAGCTCAAGCCGAACGTGATGAGCATTCCGATCACCAGGTCGATGTATTCCGGCAGATTGTACTCGGTGGCGATGAGGTTGTCGGAGCTGAAGGGGATCACTTTTTGATGACCGCCGATGAATACCTTGAGCTGCCGCTGTTCGGTGTTGAACCATAACTGGCCGCTGACGGGCGCAGCCGGGTCACCGGCGATTTCATCAATGCGCGAGGGCGGCGGGTCGGTCGGCTTGGTCGTCACCAGCGACGTGCGCGCAGTCGGCAGGCGCACATCGGTGGCAAATGAGATGAAAAACTGCACCGTCCACGGCAACACCAGGAAATAGACGAACAGCATCCCCGTCACCAGAAGTCCCACGCTGAGCGGCACGTACTTGGTGATGTACTTGCGCTCCTTTGGATACAAACCCGCTCCGATGAACTGCCACAACTGGTACAGAACCCACGGCGACGAAAGCAGCCCCGCACAAATCAACGCTAGCTCGATCGTCGACATGAATACATCAGGCAACTCATCGCTGTGCAGTTGTGGAGACAAGTCATACTGCTGAAGGGTATGAACCAGCGGCGCGCTGAAAATGCTGAGAATATCCTTGCCGAACCACAGGCAGATCGCCGCGATCACGACGAAACCAACGAGCGATAGGATCAGCCGCCAGCGGAGTTCCTCTAAATGCTCGCCGATCGACATGCGGAAGGAGTCGGGGTCGAAGAGGCTGTCGGATTCGTTGGAGTCGGGTGCGGGCATTCGGCTGGATTGTAGGCGATCGGCCGAATACAAAAAACTAGCCGCAGATTGACGCAGATGAACGCAGATGAATACAAATAAGAATGGCTAGATGTCTTATCCGCGTTGATCTACGCTGACCTGCGGCAAATTACGCGAACTCGGTTAAATCCTAGCACTACCAACACTGTCATTCCGAGTTACTCCGAGGAATCTCGGTATGCGAAAACCGCTCGTTACCCGAGATTCCTCGGAGTACCTCGGAATGACGATCAGCGATGGTTGGCGCAGGAATTGAATCAAATCCGCATTATCTGCGTTCATCTGCGTCAATCTGCGGCTCATTAGGCTTAAACTTCGAGCATCAGCCTTGTCGGGTCTTCGAGGTATTCCTTCACGCGGACCAGGAAGCTGACCGATTCCTTGCCGTCGACCACGCGGTGGTCGTAGCTGAGGGCGATGTACATCATCGGGCGGATTTCGATCTTATCGCCTACGGCTACCGGGCGCTTCTGGATCGTGTGCATTCCCAGGATGCCGCTTTGCGGCGGGTTGAGGATCGGGGTGCTCAGCAAGCTGCCGAACACGCCGCCGTTGGTGATAGTGAAGGTTCCGCCGGACAATTCATTGAGGCCCAGCTTGCCGTCGCGGGCGGCTAATGCCAGGCGTTTGATCTCGCTCTCGATTTTGGCGAACGAGAGTGTTTCGGCGTTGCGGAGGACTGGAACCGTCAGGCCGCGGTCGGTGCTGACGGCGATCCCGAGATGAACGTGCTCGTTGTAGATCACGTCCGTGCCGTCGATTTCGGCGTTGATGCGGGGGAACTCTTTCAGCCCGAGCGCGACGGCGCGGCTGAAGAAGCTCATAAACCCCAAGCCGATGCCGTGCGTCTTTTCAAACTTTTCCTTGAGCCGGCCGCGGATGGCCATCACTTCAGACAGGTCGACTTCGTTAAAGGTCGTCAGGATGGCGGCGGTCTGCTGCGCCTGCACGAGCGTTTGAGCGATGCGGATGCGGATCTTGGTCATCGGCACGCGCTTTTTGCCGTCAGCGTCGAAGCCGGTCATCCCGCCGGCACCGGCGACAGCGGTCGGTGTGGATGGCGTGGCCGGCGACGGGGCGGAAGGCATCGGTTGGCTCGTGCCGGACGACTTCATTCCGTTCCCTTTGGGCTCGGCGAAGGTTTGGGCATCGTCCTTGGTGATCCGCCCGCCGGGGCCGGTCCCGGTGATTTTGGAAGCATCGAGGCCCTTTTCGGCCACGACGCGCCGGACTGCGGGAGAAAGGTCTTCGGACTTACTGCTCGTCGCGACGGGCGCGGCAGCCTTGGTCGCCGCAGGGGCGGGGGCGGCAGCGGCGGTCTGTTCGGCTGATGCAGGACGGGAAGGAGCAGGCGCGTTTCCGGCGCCGTCGTCGATCCGCGCGATCGTCTCTCCGATATGCACGGTGTCGCCCGCGGTTTTGGCGTGACGCAGCACGCCGGCGGCGGTCGCGGGGAGGTCGACGTTGGCTTTATCGGTTTCCAGCTCGCACAACGGCTCGTCCATCGCGACGGAATCTCCGTCGTTCTTCAACCAGCGGAGCAGGACGGCTTCTGTGATGGAATCCCCCATGCCGGGGACGGTGACGTTTGTAGGCATATGTGACATTTGCAATCGCCGATTTGCAATTTGCAATCGAGACGGTCGATTGCAAATTGCAAATTGTAAATCGCAAATCCTTTTAATCTTTATTCTGCTTCGGCGTAGATACCACGGCGGGCTGTTTAGGGGAAGCATCAGCGGCGGCGACCGGGACAGAAGCAGGTTCTTCCACCTTGACCGCCGTGGCCGGGGCTTCAGGTTTATTGGGCTGAATGTCCAGCGCGTGGGCGATAACTTCTTCCTCTTCGATCAAGTGCATCTTGCCTGAACCCGTTGCCGGGCTGGCCGATTCCTCTCGGCCGTGGAAGGTGAGGACGGCGGTGTCGCGCAGCAGCTCGCGCAGCCGCGGGGCGATGAACGTCCACGCGCCGCGATTCATCGGCTCTTCCTGCACCCAGCCGATTTCGTTGGCGTTGCTGTACTTGCTCAGCATCGCCTGGATTTCCTTCTTCGGATACGGATACAACTGCTCCACACGCACGATCGCGGTGTTTTTAAGCTGCTCCTTGTCACGCGCGCTAGCCAGCAGGAAGTAAATCTTGCCGCTGCAGAACAGCAGCCGTTTGACCGATTTCGGGTCCGGCTGCGACGGGTCGTCCATCACCAGTTGGAACTCGCCGTCGGTCAGGTCCGACAGCTGCGACGCCGACCCCGGCAGGCCGCTGCGGAGTAGCAGTTTCGGCATCATCATGATCAGCGGCTTGCGGAATTTGCGCAACTGCTGGCGACGCAGCACGTGGAAGTATTGCGAAGGCATCGACGGATAGCACACCTGGATGTTGTTCTCGGCGCACAGTTGCAGCCAGCGTTCGAGGTAAGCGTTCGAATGCTCGGGGCCCGCCCCTTCGTAGCCGTGCGGGAGTAGCATGATGAGGCCGGACATCTTGCCCCATTTGCTCTCGGCGGCGACGAGGAACTGGTCGATGATCGCCTGGCAGCCGTTGACGAAATCGCCGAACTGGGCTTCCCACATCACCAGGTTGCGCGGATCAGCGGAGCTGAAGCCGTATTCAAAACCCAGCACCGCCAGTTCCGAAAGCATCGTGTTCACGATGATGATCGGCGCTTGCGTAGGCGTGATGTTGGCCAGCGGGTAATACTTGGTTCCGTTGTTGTAATCGTGCAGCACCGCGTGGCGATGCCCGAACGTGCCGCGCTGCACGTCCTGACCGACGAAGCGGATCGGCGTGCCCTCAGTCAGCAGCGATCCCAGCGCCATCATTTCCGCACCGGCCCAGTCGATCGGGGCTTTGCCTGCTCCCATGTCGGCGCGGGTCTGCAGAATCTTCACGAGCTTCGGATGCGGCGTGAAGCCGGCGGGGAGGGCGACGCCGCGCTCGGCGATCGCCTTGAGCGTCTCGGCTGGAACGGCGGTCTTGGCGGTCCAGTCGGCTCCGGCGCGGCTCATGCCTTTCCATACCCCGCCGAGCATCTTCACGGCCTGTCGCGGACGGGATTCCCTGGCGGTGGCGAGCGCTTTTTCGAATCGCTCGCGGGCGGACGCCTTCATGTGGTCGAATTCTTCGACCGTGATCACCTTGTCGTCGATCAGGCGCTTGGCGTACATCTCGCGGAGCCGTTCGTGCTTGTCGATTTCCTTGTACATCAGCGGCTGGGTGAACGAAGGCTCGTCGGCTTCGTTGTGGCCGTTGCGGCGGTAGCTCCAGAGGTCGATCATCACGTCGCAGTGAAACTGCTGACGGAACGCCACCGCCAGCTTGGCCGCGTGGATGCAAGCTTCCGGGTCATCGCCGTTCACGTGGAAGATCGGGGCCTGAATCATCTTGATCACGTCCGTCGGGTACGGCGTGAAGCGGCCTTGCTTGGGAACGGTCGTAAAACCAATCTGGTTGTTGATGATCACGTGGATCGTTCCGCCGGTGCGCCAGTACGGCATTTCCGACAGCGCCAGCGTTTCCTGCACGATGCCCTGGCCGCAGATGCTGGCGTCGCCGTGGATGAGGATCGGGGCGACTTTGGTGCGCAGTTCGTCGCGCCTAAGGTACTGCTTGGCGCGAACGATTCCTTCCACCACCGGGTTCACCAGCTCCAGGTGGCTGGGGTTGAATGACATCGCCAAGTGAATGTTTTTGCCCGAGCCTGTGGTGCGGTCCTGGCTGTAGCCGAGATGGTATTTGACGTCGCCGTCGCCTTCATCTTCGTCGCGCTGAATCGTGCCGAGGAACTCGGCCATGATCTGCTCGTACGGCTTGTTCAGCACATGAGCGAGTGTGTTCAGTCGGCCGCGATGGGCCATGCCGACGACGGCCTCTTCCATACCGAGGATTGCGCCGTCGTCGACGATCGCGTTCATCAGTGGGATGAAGGCTTCAGCGCCTTCCAGCCCGAACCGCTTAGCGCCGACGAATTTGGTCGCGAGGAATTCTTCAAACCCCTGTGCGGCCACCAGTTGGTAAAGGATGTCTATGCGTTCCTGCGGGGTGAGCGCCGGCTTGTTGTAAATCGGCTCCATGCGGGCGGTGAGCCAGTCGCGCTGGGCCTTGTCGGAAATATCCTGAAATTCCACGCCAAGGCTGCGGCAGTAGGTGTCGCGAAGCTTTTCGATCAGGTCGCGGAGCGACCCGTCGGTCGTACCCAGGAAATTGCCTTGCCCGACGCGGCGGTCGAGGTCGTTGATCGCCATGCCGAACTGCGAGAGATCGAGCAATGGATGGTTCGGGCGGTTCTTGCCCAGCGGATCGATCTTGGCGACGTAATGCCCGAGCTCGCGGTAGGAGTGAACCAGGTTGTAAACGCCGACGTGCGCTAGCTCGCCGTCGTGTGTCGTGTCACGGTCGGGGCCGTCGGACTTGCTATAGCCGGCATCGAAGCCTGCAAAGAAGGCCTGCCAGTTCTCGTCCACCGAGCGGGGGTCTTTTTTATACTGTTCGTACTGGCGGTCAATGTAGTCCGCGTTCGCGCGATTCACTAAGTCGAAGAATGCCATGATGAGTGACGCTCCAAATCTAATAGAGGCGAACCGCTAAGCATCGTAACTGGACGCCGGAAAATCAAGCCGGTCGTCTGGTGATTGATCCTCATCGGACGGCCGATCGCAGCAATCTGAAAAAGCTCCCGGCAGGGCGATTTATTTCACCGACCCATTTTACCGTTAAATTCGAGCAGTTCGCTACTTATGAGCGACAAACTGAGACGTTCCGGAGAACGAAATCGTCGCCCTTCCTACCTTGTATCTATCGATCCTATGCGTGCAAAAGATGAATGGCCGGGAGCGGATTTCAAGCGGACGGAATTTGCGACTTTAAGCAACGGAATTTTACAGTCGGGTCCGCCGGGTTCTTATCGGCTGCCTATAATCGGGTGGCAAGCACGGCGTTATCGGAACCGAGGAGTCAGGGTTTCTGCCATACGCGATGCAATGGGGCAGCCTGATCTTCAGAGTTTTCCCGATACCTCCGCTGCACGCCAACGATGACAATCCGGCAGGAAGTGGTTTGCAAGACGGCATGATGTGAAGTCGTCCCGCTACCCAATTTTTTACGAGTCGGCGAACGGCTCCCGGAAAGGATTCTCCCATGCCAGGCAACACCAGTACGCGCGGCTTTGCTTCGATGAACCTCGAAAAACAGCGGGAAATCGCCCGCAAGGGTGGAAAGGCGGCCCACGAAAAAGGGACCGCGCACGAATTCACCACCGATGAGGCACGCGCCGCCGGTCGCAAGGGCGGCGAGCGCGTCAGCGCCAACCGCGCCCACATGGCCGAGATCGGTCGCCTCGGCGGCAAGCGCTCCGCCGTCCGACGATCCGTTCACAAGGGTGATGATCAATCGAGCTCCCAGCAGTCCGGCGGCCAGTTGGAAGCCTCAGCTCCCGCTGAAATGAACAACGCAGAATAAGGCGTGACGGTGGTGCAAAAAGCGAAGCCAGCCGCGAACGGATGGGAACATCCGCACGCGGCTGATTTTTTTGCAGATAAATTTGTCTCTCGCATTAATTCAACGACGCTGCCTTCAACCCCGCCAACTGCTTCTTAGCAAAGGATGACAACTCCGGCTGTCGCGCCATCACGCTGTCGATGTATCGCAGCAGTTCGGCGGCTTTGTCTTTCTTGCCCGCTTGGCTCAGGGCATCGGCTTTGCCGACCATGGAGTCGATCGCCTCGGGCTGAAGGATCAACGCCTGATCGAAATCCTTGATTGCGTCGTCGAACTTCTTCAGCCGCAGGTTGATCTGCCCGCGCGTATCGAAGTAGGCGGCCGTGCGGGGTGAGGCGGCGATCGCCTTGGTGGCCAGGGCGAGTGCTTCGTCCAGCGACTTGTCCTGCGTGAGCAGCAGGAATGCCATCGCGTTGGGGGAATATGTGGCATCACCACGGAGCAACGCCTCGCGATAAGCGGATTCCGCACCGTTCAGATCGCCCGATCCGCGCAGGCTTTCGCCCAGGAGCGCCCAGTCAGACGGTTCGGAGTCGTTTTTCTCCGCTACCGCGCGGAGCAGGCGGTTGGATTCCGCGTAGGCGGCCGGATCCTTATACCGCGAGGCCACCGCAAACCACGCCCGCGCGAGCGCCGCCTGGTCGGACGCGGAATTGGCGTTGAGCAACGGCGAAACTTTCTTAATCCACGCGACGGCGGCCGCGTTGTCGGGGGACACATCGGACGCCATCGCCAGCCAGAGGCTGCGAACGCCGGCGTTGTGCTTGATGGCTTCTTCCATGAGCGCAGTTGCTTCGGCTGCGCGGCCGTCTTGCAGCAAAGCCCGACCGAGCGGCCAGATCACGTCGAGCGATCCGGTGACGTTCTTTTTCGCAGCGTCCACATACGGCGCAAGAACCGCCAGCGCCTGACGGCTCTGCCCGAGCCCGACCATCGCCTCGGCCGCTGCGGTGTCGCACGGCTTTTGGTTGTCCATCGAGCGAGCCCGCCATTGGTTGACGACGGTGAGGGCCGCGTTCCAATCACTTTGGGTTGCGTAGACGCGCCACAAACTCTGCAGCGGCGCCGGATCGGCCGGAAGCGCCGTGGCAGCGAGCAGGCAGGTTTCGCGGGCGCGGTCGTACTGGCCGGATTCGGTGTAAGCGTTGATCAACCGCTGAGCGGCCGGCCAGAACTTCGGGTTGCGGTCGGCGATCGCTTTATAGCGGACGGCGCGCTGCGCGGCATTTTCCTTCGCGGCGGCCGAATCGACGGCAGCGGTGAACAACTCCTTCGCAGCCGCGTTCTGCGGGTTACGCGAGAGGATCGATACTTCCATGGACACGTCCACATTAGCCGGCACGGCGGCGGCGTCATCGGCGAGCTTGGAAATCGCGACCAGGTCCGCGTCATCCTTATTGGCAGCGAGCATCGGTGCGAGCATCGGGGCGAGCGTCGCCTTGGCGGCGGCGTACTGGCGGCGACGCAACTGGAAAGCGGCCAGCGACTTGGTCGTTCGCGCGTCCGGCGACGCTTTCACGGCGGCCTCGTACCACCACGCGGCTTCCTCGGTGGATTGATATTGCTCGGCCAGGCGAGCGTGGATCAGTTCCGCCGTGCCGGGCGCGGGCGCATCGGATGCGTCTTTCAGCCGGCCGAGCACGGACTTGGCCGCAGCTGCATCGCCGATGGCGAAGTAGTAGTCGGCCGTCGCGGCGATCGCGTCGGTCATGAGCGGGGAAGCTTTTGCGATCTTCGCATACAGCGCCGCAGCCTGCGTGCCCTTGCCGGATCGGCGGAAGAGCTGGGCGATCAATGCGTCGCGCGATGCATCCTCGCCGGGAATCGACTGCAGCAACTGGATCGCGCGATCCGTCTGCCCCTGCTCGGCCAGCGTCTGCGCGACGACTCGCTTGCCGGTGGCGGAAAGCTGATTGCTGTTGGCAAGGCGCTCGAGATAGGCTTGGCCTTCGATGGCTTTGCCGCTGTCGATCAGCAGGCCGGCGAGGCTCATCGCGATCTGCGGATCGCTCGGGCGAAGCTGAGCGGCAAATTTAAGTTGCTCGATGGCGGCGGCGATGTTGTTCGTTTTAAGCAGCGCCGACGCCAGCATCAGCCGCGGCTCGGCTAGGCCGGGGTGGGAGCGGATGATGTCGTTAAGCATGGTGACTGCGTCCGCGCGCTCGCGTTCGCTCGGCTGTCCGTTGAGCAGAAAGCGGGCGCGCTCCAGCCGCCAGGTAATGCCTTCTTCAAGCGTAAGAGTTTTCACGCGGTCAATCGTGGCGGACCAAACGGCGCGGTCGCCGGAACGGGTTGCAGATTTGAGGAACGCCGACTGCACGCGGAGATCGGTGGTGAACGCTTCGACCGCGGAATTCCAAGCTTTAGCGGCTCCCGCATCGCCGGCGGCTTCGAGGTACTGCGCGGTGGCGATCGCCCACTCGGCGCGGCCGGCTTGGCCGGCGGAGGTGTCGGCCAGAAGCTTCTTGCCTTCGTCGCCTTTACCTTGGGTAAGCAATGCTTTGGCGCGCGCCAGCGCCAGTTCCGGCGACTTATTGCCCGCCTGCACCATCGCGTCAAAGATGGCCTGCTGTTGATCGAGCTGCAGCTCGTTGCTGACGGCGGCCAGCCGCAACAGAGCTTCCGTTGCGAGAGGCGGGTTGGCTTTTGTCGCGCTCGCAATCGCGGCGATGGCCTTGGCGCGATCGCCGGATTGGGCGAGTAGCGTGACGTACATCGGCAAGGTTTGCGGTTCATTCGGCGAATCGGTTTGCACGCCGGTAACGGTCTTCAGCAAGGCGGCCCCGTTGACGGCGGCGGGGCTGTCGTTGGTCAACGCCGAGACGGACATCGCCATTGCGATCCGCGTTTGCAGGCTGTTGGGATTACGGTTGCTGGCGATCGCCGCCTCGTCGTAAGCTTCCTGCCCGCGGCCGGTAAGGGCCAGCGCCTTAGCGCTGCGGACGTGCGGCTCGGCCCATGCGGGGGCGATGTCGCCGGCGGCGCGATAGGCGCCCAATTCCAATTCGGTTTCATTCAGCTTTTCGTACGCTTCGCCGAGCCACAGACGAACGACGGCGTTGTCGCGGTCGCGGTTGGCGGCGTTCATCAGCGCGGCGACGGACTTCCGCGGGTCGGGCGCGGGAACGGCGTACCGGGCGGGGATGCTGGTCGACCACGCGAACGCCTCGTCATCAGCCGCCCGACTGGCGAGCGTTTTCACGGCGATCAGGGCTTCGGCGGTTTGGTTGTGCTCGAGCAGCGAGATCGCCTTCATCGCCAGCAGATTGCTGTCGGCCTTGGCGTCGTCGGGTTTGATCGCTTCGAGACGCTTAGCCATCTCGTCGATCTGCCCGCTTTGCCACAGGCGTTCAACGAGCATTTGCAGCACGGCGGGGTCGTTCAAATCAGTGACGGCGTGTTCGAGCAGCTTCTGCGACTGATCGAACATGCCCTTTCCGTCGAGCATCTTGGTGGCCAGGCGGACGAAATCGGGATCGGTCGCCTTTCGGCCGATCGCGAGCATCAGGAACTTATCGGCGTTGGGCTGATCGCCGGCGTAATCGAACGCACTGGCCTGCAGGAGCTCGAACCGCGGGTCCTGCGGATGAGCATCGAGCCCGGCCTTGGCGCGGGCGAGCAAATCTTTGGCCGGGCGTTTCAATTGCGCGAGCAGTTGGAACGTGGTTCGCTGAGCATCGATATCGAGCGGGGCGAGGTCGTTGATCTTCTCGGAAACGATCAACGCCTGATCAAATTTTTGCTGAGCCTTGAGCGCACCCGTTTTCGCACGAAGGGCGGGAAGGTCGTTCGGCGAAACCTGTAGGATGTCGTCGGACAGCGCCATGATTTCAGGATTCCAGCGGACACGCGCGTACAAATCCAGCAGCTTGTGCTGGCCGGCCGAATCGCCTTTCTTCATGTCGAGGTAGTTGTTGAGATAGCCGATCGCGGTCTTTAGGTGCTGGCCGTTAGGCATCGTCACCTGACTGCGCGCGACGGCTAAAGCGAAGAGGGCTTCAGAATCTTCCTTGTTATCGCTGACGTACTTGCTGAGCAGCGTGAGCGACTGGTCGTATTCGCCGGCGGCAAAAGCGGCCATGCCATTGGCGCGGCGCTGCTTGTTCACGCCCTCCAGGCGGCTCAGGCGGAACGCAAGAAACCCGCCGCCCGCTCCGGTGATGGCCAGCACAATGACGAACAACGTAAGCAGACGGCGTTTGGTGGTGGGTCGCATGAGTATTTCGTTTGTTGTCCGTTGTGAGTTGTTAGTGGAAACGATCCGTCGTCGGCAGTTGCACTAGCAACAACCAACTAACAACTGGCAACTCATTCTTATTATTATGATCGGCTTAATTTGGAGAAGATTTCGGCGTAGGTTTTCCAAATAATCTTCAGATCGAGCCAGAACGTGCGGGTTTCGACGTATTCGATGTCGTACTTGATCCACTCCTGGAAATCGGTTCCCGCCCGGCGGGTGCGTTTGACCTGCCACAGTCCGGTAATACCCGGGCGAACGCTCAGCCGAGCTTCACGCCAGCCGGGACAGAATTGGTTTTCCTTGTACGGGCTTGGGCGCGGGCCGACCATCGACATATCGCCGACGAGGACGTTCCAGAATTGGGGGAATTCGTCGAAATTAATTTTTCGCAACAATCTGCCGGCCTTGGTCAGGCGCGGGTCATTTTCCATGAAGAACTGCGGACCATCGGCTTGGTTGAGCTTTGCGAGCTCGGCTTTCATTTTTTCGGCGTCTTTACGCATCGAGCGGAATTTCCAGCAGGGGAATTCGCGCCCGCCTAGCGTTTCGCGCATGTGCCCGAAGAAGAACGGCCGGCCGTCCTCGAGCCAGATCGCGATCATGATGAACGGGTACATCGGCAACGTCATGCCCAGGCCGATGAGCGCCATGAAGATGTCGAATGTCCGCTTGCAGAAGCGGTACACGAACCCCGCTTCGCGCGGGAGCGGCTCCATCGGCGGGGCGGTGGGGACGATTTCCTGCCACTGGATCGCCTCGGTGGCCGGCGCGCACGCCGGGTCGTCCCACATCACGCTCGGGCCGACGAGCGTGGCGTTCGGGGCGACGGTTCGACCCGCGCCGACCCACACCGGCCCGACGAATCGGGCGCTGGCGTCGATTTTGGCTTCCGGGTCGCGCCAGGCATCGCCGGCTAGCTTCGCGGCGCGGGTGACCGTGCTGTCGGGGCGTTTCCACCGCGCGACCAATTCGTGTACGCAGTCGGCCACGTCGTGGTCTTCAAAGCGGTTGAAGACGCTGCCTTCCACGCTCATGGTCGTGCGATCAATCTTACGGGTGAATCGTTTGATGCGCTTCCACGCGGTTCGCGGGTCGCGGGCGCTTTGCCATAGCTGCGCGACGTCGTCGTCGGTGGTCAGCACCACGCGGGCCAGTTGCTCGGGAGTATCATAGACGCGCTGAAAGCGGACGAACTTGCCGTCGGAATCGGTCATCACCCATTCGCGGTAGCCGCGCTCGCGGGAGTCGTGTAGGCGCAGGAACATCAGGTGCGGCTTCACCCAGTTCAGCGTATCGATCACGCTACGCAGCGAAAACAGCGGTAGCGAGGAAGGATCGGTCAGCAGGTACAGTTCGGCGTGCTTGACGATTTCAGAGCGTTCGCCCTGGCGAACCACCTGCACGCCGTGAGCGGCCCAGTAGCGGGAAAAAAGCTGGACTGGATCGAGACCCCACATCGTGCGCGGCCCCGGCGGGTTAAACGCCACCGGCGGGGTGGCGGCGGGGGAGCGAGGTTCGATCTGTATCTGCGTCATGCGAATTTTTGTACTGTAGATTGTAGATTGTGGATTGTGGGTTGGGAAAAGGCCTCACTGAACGAGTGACCTACAACTCACAACAAACAACCTGCAACAAACATCCCTGCAATTCTCTCCGCCTGCGTTAACGGGCGGGGAGAAGAATACGACTAATCCTTCTTATTCGAATTCTGCACCGCGCGGCCGAGCACGCCGTAGCGGTTGGTGGCGTCGACCGTGCCGACGAGGCCTACCGATCGCATCGAGACATTGCTCAACGAGCGCTCGAAATCGCGGGCCTGAGCGCGGTTGAACACCACGCCGCAGATCTTAGCGCCGATGCTCATCAAGTGACGCAGCGACTTATCGATCAGCTGCCGTTGCTGACCGCGGGCGACCGTCAGCACAATGCCGTCGGCCACTGTCGCGACGAGGCTCGCCTCGATGCTGCCGAGGATCGGGCCGGTGTCGATCAGGATCGTATCGAAGTGCTTCTTGGCTTCGGCGATGATCCGGCGTAGTGCGTTCGGGCTTAGCGTGCTGGCGTGCAGCGCGCCGCCCGCGCCGACGGGGAGGATCGCCACGTCGGTGATTTCCGTCGTGCGGATGTGTTCCAGCACCGAGCGATTGAGTGCGGCTTCAAGGATGCCGGTTTCCGACTGCACGCCGAGACGGCGGGTCAGCCCGGCGCCGATCAGGTCGCAGTCGATCAGCAGCGTACGGCTGCCGCAGGCGGCGAACGACAGGCCCAGCGCCAGCGTCAGGCTCGTCTTGCCGTCGCCCGGCGAAGCCGAGGTGACCGCGAAGACCGACTGATCCGTCGCCGCCCCGTTGATCTGCAACATCGTGCGAATCTGATGCACACAATGAGCAGCGGTGGCAGCCTGCTCGGGATCGCTCAGGCGGTCCGGCAGGTTCGGAAGAATGCCCAGCAGCGTGATGCCGGACATGTCCGTATCGGTTTCGTCGCTATAGCGCAGCCGACTGTCCATCAGCCCGATCAAAAGCATCAACCCGACCGGAATCCCCATCCCGCCGATGAACCCAGCCGCCGCGATCAGCGGACGCTTGTTCGCCGCAGGGACGGCGTTGTCGCCACCATTGATGATCGCAACTCGGCCGAGCATGTCCTTGCGGAATTCCAGCGCGTCGAGCTCGCGGGTGGCTTCGTTGATGTTCTGCGTCAGGAGATTGATCTCCTGCTGCTTGCCGGCAATCTCAGCCGACGTGCGGGCCACATCGGTTGCAAGTTTGCGCTTCACTTCCAATGACGCTTTGAATCGCTCGATGTCCTGGCGAACCCGTTCGGGGTCGAATGACTGCTGCTTGAGTGTGCCATCGTCGTTGTACTGGGCAGCGATCTGTGGCTGCTTGTAGTAGGCTTCGACCTGAGCTTCGATCTGGTCATTGTAAATCTTGATCTGTTGCTGAAGGTTCCCGATGACCGGGTGGCTTTCACCGTATTTCAATCGAGCTTTCACCAGCTCAAGGCTGGCACTATTGCGATCATTCACCAACTGCCGCATAAACAGGTTTGAAGTCACGAGTTGCTCTGGCGTGACACGTGTGACCGGTTTCGTGGTCGGTGTTTTCCCCTGCAACAGGGCGTCGTAGGTCATCTGCTGGCTATCGATCTGAGCCTGCAACTGCGTCATCTGGCTCATCGTGGTGTCCTGCAGCACCTTCAAATCCGGCACGCCGAACTTCAGCGTGAGCGTTTGGATTTCCGCTTGGCGGAGGTTGATGTTTCCAGCGGCCACACTGCGACGGGTTTCGTACTTGCTCTGTTTTTCGCGAATTTCCCTCGTCTCTTCATCGTTCTGACGGGAAATGTACGCTTGGATCACCGCACCGACACCAGCCGACGCGGTATTCGGTTTGGAGTCGGTGTAGGAGATCGTGATCAGCTGCGAGTTCTTCGGCGAATCGATCACCAGATTTGAGGCGAAGTAGCCGCTGAAGTCGGCGCTGGACGGATTATTGGTGTCTTTCCACGTCTGCGTGCCCAGTGCCTGCTGAATGAGACGCGGGCTTTGCAGAACCTGCATCTGCACGCCAATAAATGCGTTGAACATCGGCATGATGCGGTCGGCGTCGCTCAGGTTGCGGATGAGCGGGGAGAGTTCGATCTGCCCGGTCGCCATGAACTGCTGCTTGGGCATGATCCAGCCCGCCGCGCCGCCGATCGCGCCGAATATCAGCGCGAGGACGATGACGATGGGATAGCGCCCGCGGAGGAGCTTGTGGAGCTTCCCGAGCGGGTTCTGGTTGGTCGGCGAACCGCCGCCGCCCGAGCCGCCGCCGGGAATGTATTCGCCCTGCATGGGCATGGGGTTCATCGAAGAAAGCTGAATTTCCTGGCTCAAGGGTGGCCTCCGGTGTTATTAATCAACGTAATGACTGGGGTTATTGGCTGAATCAAATCCGCAAAAATCGCTTCACGATCGGCTTGGGGCATGTCGCCGTCCATAATGACCTGGACTTGCGCCGCGCCGAAAAACCGTTGCCGGTAGTCGGCCGCAGCGCTGCGCACGTCGTCCATCTGCCGCTTGATGCCTCGCTGCGGCACGATCAGAAAGTTGTAAACGCACCGGCGGATGGTTCGTCCTTCGTTCGTGTGAACGAAGATGAACTCGTTGAGCGGGATGTTCATCCCGTTCAGCGTCCAATCGCGGGCGTGCTGGAATTCCAGACGCTCACCACGGGCCGGGTAGCAGTTGGGGGGCCAATGCCCGTCCATATCACTGCTGTCGCTGCACTGCACGATGAGCAAATCCGCCCACCGCGTGCGGCGGATGGTTGTGCCTGCACTGTTATCGACGTAACGACGGCTTACGAATGCGTTCAGCCGCAATAATTTCTGAGCGGCCTCGGGGATGGGCATGTCGCTGCCCGTCCAGCTACCGAGGAAGTAGGGCACCCGCTTCTCGTCGGCCAGCAGCGTCTTAATCGATGCGTGATACCCCGCAACGTCCGGCGGAGGAATGTGCGTACGCTGCTCAGCGGTCATGCCCGCGAGCAACCCTAGGCACAGCAGAGGGGCCGCGATCACCGATCGGAATAGCTTCTTTCGACTGACCATTTATTGAGCCACCAACGTGTATCGCATCACCGGGATCATGGCCCATCGCAACATGCGGACCACTCCCAAAAGTAGCAAAAATGCCACCGGAAGCATCAACCAACCGGCGATATCGTGGAAATACTCACCGATGTGCTTCGGGCCGAACGCCAATAAAAGCAGCGTGAAGATGATTCGCAGCACGTTACAGAAGATCGCTGCTAACGGACTAATCAGCATCAAAACAAACCGCACCCACTGCCGCAAAGCCATGCCGAAGCAGAAGACGTAGCCGACAAGGATCAGCGGGAAGACCATCCGCATGCCGTTGCAGGCTTCGATGATCATGACGGACTGGCCGTTGACGGTGAGGCTGTTGCCGTCGCGTTTGACGTCCACGCCGAGGACTTCCATCGAGGTCTGCGAGACGCGGGCGGTAAACGCCTGCATGGGGATCGCGATTTTCTGGCGAACGTGTGTCGGAACCGGAACGAGAAACAACAATACCAGGACGGCCGGCAGGAACCGAGTCAGCACATGGCGGCCCAAAACCGACAGAACGCACCCGAGCAAGACCAAAATCGCGCCGAAGTGGAAGAACGTATCGCGGTTGCGCCAGTAGCCGTAACTCCAACTGAACCAGCCGATTGCAATAACGATCGGCCCGATGATCGTCCAACTCGGCCGGCAATAGCGAATCCGGCTGGCGCGGACCCAAACCATCCACAACGCTACCAGCGGAACCAGCAGAATGTGGCTGTTCTCTTCGTCCTTGATCGCTTTTTCGTATATGTCTGCAAGCGCCGGGGAAACAATGATCGCCCCCAGGGCGGCAAAGACCACCGCAGCTACCGCGTGCCAGCGCGTCCAGCGTTGAAAATGTCTTGAAACAGCAGTCATATATTCGGACGTTACAGCGCGGACCAACGACACGACCGCACCGCGTACGCGGAGCGACCCAGTTGTATCGACGATTCCGACGCGCAGTATGAGCCGCGTAACGATGATTCGGGCTTCAATCCACTAATGCGAAGCATTCTAAGCTCGCCGATGTGGACAAGAATTTGACAAGCCGGAGTTATCGGTCCTTTCGGTCAGGCTTTGCATGGCAAAGCTGGCACCCATTGGGGAGTCATCTTGCAGGACCGGGAATGCGATTGCAACGTTAAAGGCGTTAGGACTGGAATAAAGCACCGAAAATGCGGTTGAGGCTGGTCTAAATCACGCGATAGTTATGGGGGAGGTTTTAGACCACCGGACTAGCCACTTAAGTGGCTAGCCCAGTCAACGTGTCCCCCAATCATCGCGGTCGATCCGCAAGTGAAGCAACTGCGGGCGGTCGCGTCGGGTGGACGAGGTGGATTCTCGGACGTTTTAGCGTGAGGTAAGCCAAGTTTCGCCAGGCAGAAAGTTTTCGCGGGTTACTCCACACCGCCCGCCAACCCGCGATCATCGCTTTGAACTTCTGCCCCGCACCGTGTTCGCGCCACGCGAGGTTGATCAGCATCCCCTGCACCTGTTCAACCGACTTGCCCGGCTGGCTCACCAGCACGACCGGCGGGAGCGGTGGATTGTCCTGCTGTAGATCGTCTTTCCCGCTCTGCCGCCGCTGATCCTGAAACCGCTTGGCCGACGTCTCGAAATAGAATCGGACTTCGCTCCCCTTGCTGTAAGTCACCGATTCATCGTGCAGCCGATGCCGGTACGCCTGTTTCGGTTCATACCCGACGCGGGCGAGTTCCCCGAGCCGCAGTTGCAGATCGATATCCTCAGCCGTCACGAAGTACGGGCGGAATCCGCCGAGTTCGGCGTAGGCGGATTTACGGATCAGGAACGCGCCAATGTGCGATCGGATCTGCCCGCGTTTGAGTTCGTCAGAAATGTCCGTTGTCATCACGCCGCCGTCGTGTTCGACGATGGTTTGCCCTTTACGCGTGACGGTGCTGAAGTTCCCACAGACGGCGGCGAAAGCGGGGTTCTCCTGCAAAAACTTGAGCTGCCATCCGAACCGGTCGGCGGGGTAAATGTCGTCGGCGTCGCAGCGGGCGATGAACTCGCCGGTTGCAAGGTCCAGCCCGTGATTGAGCGCAACGGAAATTCCCCCGCACGGTCCGGGGACCATGCGCACGCGCGCGTCGTCGATGCGTGACACGATCTCGGCGGATTGATCGGTCGACCCGTCATCAATGACGAGCACTTCCAGATCGACGCCGGTCTGCGACAGGATCGACTCAATCGCTTCCAGCACGTACCGCTGCGCGTTGCGCATCGGCATGAGTACGGTGATAAGGCACATGGAAGGAACTGCCCATTACGTTCGAGGGGCGCAAGCGAGTGGATCAGGGGTACAACCGCTGAACAAGGCCCGAGTCATAATGCAGTCTCACGGAGCGAGTTTCGAGTTGAGCTACTCTATGGGGCGCGTGTGTTTTATCAAGGGGAAAACCATTGCGGGACGGAATTTATCTCGCGCCCGTTCGCAACTCAATCGCCAAGTCAGCCGGGGCTTACGAGTGGGGCGATATGGACTACAATCCCGCCATGGTACAAATCGACATCGACTACACCGGGAAACTCAAGTGCGTTGCGAAGCACGAACCGTCGGGCACGATTCTCATCACCGTGCCTCCCAAGGACAACATGGGCGACGGATCGAGCTTCTCGCCGACCGATCTGCTCGCGACGGCGCTGGGGACGTGCATCATCACGACGATGGCGATCGCCGCCACCAAGCACGGCATTGATCTGTCAGCCGGCGCGACGGTGCAGGTGCAAAAGATCATGTCGACCACGCCGCCGCGGCGGATCGCGAAGCTGCCGGTGACGGTGACGATCCGCCAAGTGGTGCCGCAGGAGTTCCGCCAGCGGCTCGAAATCGCCGCCCAAGCCTGCCCGGTTCACAAGACCATCAGCCACGAAACCGAAATGCCCATGACGTTTCACTGGAAGGACTAACCCTCGTGCGTCGATGGCTTTCCAACTCCGCGATGGCGATGATCGTGCTGGCCTGTGCGTTCGCGTGGCAGGTACACCGCGGCAGCGAACGCGGAACACTCACCGGCACGCAAAAGGGTCTCTACATCGCCGGTGGGATCGTCGCCGGCGCGCTCGGACTCGCGGGGATGAAAGAGCGCCACAGGCGCGACTAATCCCCGCCTAACCGCCAACGCCAAGTCGCCGTCAGGGACTGTAATTCGTTTCACGAAATTAAGTATTATTGACCATTTTTCGAAAAAATTGATGCAAGTCACCGATCCGCCGCACCCCACAATTTGTGTACCCTTGCAGGTCGGTCGTTCGATAATTCCCCTTGAGGAATTTGCTTTCACCGGAGCAGGCCGATGAGCGACACCACCGCGGGACGGCTGTTACAAGAGGCGGATTTCATCGATCGCTAAACGCAGTACTACCGTCGCCAGTTGACCCAGGCGATGCAGGCGATGAAGCCAGAGGCCGACGGCGCGCGGTGCATCCGCATGTGCATGGAAGCCCTCGACATGATGCGTTGCAGCAAAACAACGCTGGTTCAGGCGCTGTCCCAAACCACAACCACCCAGTAATCGTCCATCTTCCGCCGGTCAGCCCGCTTCAGCGGGTTGCGTTACGTTCTCCCCCTGACAGTTCCCCACCCGCGCTGATATCCTAGAAGGTCAGTGATCAGCGACTACGACATCATCGTCATCGGCGGCGGTCACGCCGGCGCCGAAGCCGCCTGGGCCGCCAGCCGGCTCGGCGCTAAGACCGCGCTGATCAGCCTCGACCCCACCCGCATCGGCGCGATGAGCTGTAACCCCGCCATCGGCGGGCTCGCCAAAGGCCAGATGGTCCGCGAGATCGACGCCCTCGGCGGCCTGATGGGCATCGCCACTGACAACACCGGTATTCAGTTCCGCATGCTCAACCGCAGCAAGGGCCCGGCCGTCTGGGGCCCGCGGGCGCAGGCCGACAAATACAAATACGCCGCCGAGGTGCAGCGGCTTCTCGCGACGTGCCCGAATCTGACCGTCATTGCGGGGGAAGTGGCGGAATTGATTGTGGAGGGTGGATTGTGCAATGTAGACAAGAAGGATGCTCCACAATCCACAATCCACCCTCCACAATCAATTCGCGGCGTCACCCTCACCACCGGCACGCACCTCCGCTGCCGCGCCGCGATCGTCACCACCGGCACGTTCCTCCGCGCGTTGATGCACACCGGCGAACAAAAAACCGAAGGCGGCCGGGTCGGCGAACAGGCGGCCAAGGGTTTGTCAGGCTGCTTAACTTCCCTCGGATTTGAAGTCGGCCGCCTAAAGACCGGCACACCGCCGCGATTGCATCGCGATTCGATCGACTTCACAAAGTTCGAGCCACAGGTGGGCGATGAGTCGCCGATTCCGTTTTCTTACTTGAACGAGTACGGAGATTTGCAATCGCCAATTTGCAATTTGCAATCGACGGACGCCGCATCCCGATTGCAAATTGCAAATTGCAAATCGCAAATATCCTGGAATCCTCCATTGCCGCAGGTGAACTGCTATCTCGGCAACACCAACCAGAAGATTCACGAAATCATCCGCGCCAACCTGCACCGAGCGCCGATGTATTCCGGCCAGATTCAATCCACCGGGCCGCGGTATTGCCCGAGCATTGAGGACAAGGTCGTGCGCTTCGCCGACAAGGAAAGCCATCATCTGTTTTTGGAACCCGAGGGGCTCGACACGCCGGAGATTTACGTCAACGGCATTAGCACGTCGCTGCCGGCCGACGTGCAGGAGCAGATCGTTCGGCTGATCCCGGGGCTGGAGAACGCCAAGTTCATCCGCTTCGGATACGCGGTGGAATACGACATGGTCTGGCCGAGCCAGATCCGCAGTACGATGGAGACCAAGCGGGTGTCGGGCTTGTTTTTAGCCGGGCAGATCAACGACACGAGCGGCTACGAAGAAGCCGCCGCGCAGGGGCAGCTCGCGGGTATCAACGCGGCCCGACTGGTCGCGACCGGCACAGCCGACTTCGTTCTCCGCCGCGATCAGGCGTACATGGGCGTGCTGGTGGATGACCTGGTGACCAAGCCGCCGATCGAGCCGTACCGGATGTTCACCAGCCGCGCTGAGCACCGCCTGCATCTGCGCAGCGACAACGCCGACGAGCGTCTCACGCCCATCGGCCGGGAGATCGGCTTGGTCGATGACGCCCGCTGGGCGGCATTTCAGAAGCAGAAGGAAACCGTCGATGAGATCACCGGGCTGCTGCAACAACTGAAACTCGACGGCGTCCCCGTAGTCGACCTGCTCCGCCGGCCGGAAGTCACGCTGGCCGATACGGCGAAGGAACTACAATCCGCGCCGCTGATGGCGCTCGATCCGCTGATGGCGTCGAAGATCGAAACCAAGATCAAATACGCCGGCTACATCGCCCGGCAGGACAAGGCGATCGAACGCTTCGCGAAAATGGAAACGAAGCTAATCCCCACCGACTTCAACTACGCCCGAGTGACCGGCCTGCGAAACGAGGCGCTACAGAAGCTAACGAAGTTTACGCCGAGGAGCTTGGGCCAAGCGCTCCGCATCAGCGGCATCACACCGGCAGATGTGACGCTGCTAGCGATTGCTGTGGATCGAAAACAGAATCGGCCACAGATGAACACAGATACACACAGATAAAAACAAGACTGAATATTCTTTTACATTATCTGTGTTTATCTGTGTTCATCTGTGGCCAAAATTCCTACTCCCGCATCGACAGCGGCGGCTGGAAGATTTCGGTGATGATGAACTGTTGCCGCAGCGTGGCGGGCGTCATCCACTTGGCGATGACGTCGGCGTTGACGCTGGGCGCCTGCGGGCGGGCCGACGGGGGTTTGATGGCTTCGATCGGCGGAGTCTCTTCAACCGCCACCGGCTGGGCCTGCTGCCTCTGCGGGATTGGCGGCGGGGCGGATTTGCGCTTCCGCTGTTGTTGCTGCTGATTCTGCTTTACACGTTTGGCTTCCCGGACGTTGGCCGCCCGTTTCTGCTGGGCTTCAACGCGCTGGCGGTTTGATACCGGTGCCCCGCCGGCGGGCGGGAAGGGCGGGACAGGGGTTTGCATCGTCCGCTGGACTTCCTGCAGACGATCGGCGACTTGACGCTGAAACGCCTCGAGCGCGTTCGGCGGCCGGATGCCCGGCGGCCTCGATCCCATCGGCTGCGCCTGGTTACGCTTCTTGATCCCGCCGGCGATGGCGCTGATGATCCAGATCGCGAAAATGACCAGGCCGACAATGCCCTTGGGCAGATCGTCGCCGGAGGCGAGGTAGTGGGTCATGTCATTCACCTTTCTACGTCCGATCTTTGGTCCCTTCTCCCGGTAATCCGGGAGAAGGTTAGGATGAGGGTTCTGCCTGCTTTTCGAGCGGGTTCGTCGTCGAAAAAGAACCCTCACCCTGCCCTCTCCCGGCGTACCGGGCGAGGGTTCACGCATCACGCCTTATCCGCCGGCTTGCTGATCGCTTCGCGCATCGATGTGTCGGCCTGCATGTTTTTCATGCGGTAGAAATCCATCACGCCCAGGCTGCCGTTGCGGAAGGCGTCGGCGATGGCCTTGGGGACTTCCGCCTCGGCCAGCACCACCAGCGCCCGGTTCTCGGCCTGTTTGGCGACGTTTTCCTGCTCGTGCGCAACGGCCATCGCGCGGCGCTGCTCGGCCTCGGCCTGGAAGCGGCGCTTGTCGGACTCGGCCTGGTCGGCACGCAGCTTAGCGCCGATGTTTTCGCCGACGTCGATGTCGGCGATGTCGATCGACAGGATTTCAAACGCGGTGTTCGCATCAAGGCCCTTGTTCAGCACGGCCTTGGAGATGCTGTCGGGGTTTTCCAGTACGTGCTTGTAGTCCATGGCCGAGCCGATGGCGTTGACGATGCCTTCGCCGACGCGGGCGATGACGGTGTCTTCCGTCGCCCCGCCGACGAGGCTCTTGATGTTAGTCCGCACGGTCACGCGGGCTTTGACCTTGAGCTGAATGCCGTCCTTCGCCACGCCGTCGATCGTGTTGCGGCCCATCGCGGCGTTGGGGACGTCGATCACCTTGGGGTTCACGCTCGTCTGCACGGCTTCAAGGATGTCGCGCCCGGCCAGGTCGATCGCGGTGGCGGTTTTCCACGGCAGGTCGATATTGGCCTTGGCGGCGGCGATCATCGCGTTGATCACACGCTGCACATCACCGCCGGCCAGCACGTGGCTTTCCATTTCCTGCTGCGGCACGTTAATGCCGGCGCGGATGGCCTGGATTCGGGAGTTGATGATGGTCGGCGCGTCCACCTTTCGCAGCTTCATGCCGATCAGCTCCGGGAAGCTTACTTTCGCGCCGCTGACGAACGCGCGGACGTACAGCCCGATGAACTGCGACAGGATGAAGAACAGCACGATCAGCACGATGATCGTGAACACAAGAATGCCGACGGTAATCGGGTTCCAGCCTTCGGGCGTCTGAGCTAACGGAAATAAATGCAACATGGTTTCCCTTTTGGTTAGTCGCTAAACCGCTCTCACGAGCGGCCGGCGGTTGTTGATACTGGTAACGGTTACGGTTCGCCCGGCTTCTATCATGCCGATCTCGCTGGCGGCTTCCACCCGCTGGCCGGCGAATTCCACCACGCCCATCGGGCGCATCTCGCTCATGGTGACGCCGGTCTGCCCGAGGTGAACCGGAGGCGGCTCGGGCACGGATTCCTTCGACGGCAGGATCAGCTTCTTACCGAGCGGCGTTTTCGGCCACAGGTGCATCGCCGCCGACCAGACGAACGGGATCGCCGACACGCTTGCCAGCATCACGCCGACGCCGATCCATTGGTTGATGAGGAACGTTTTGGCGATTGCGACGACGAGGCAAATGATGCCCATCACGCCGAGCAGCCCGTGCGTCGGCAAAAATAGCTCCGCCGCCAGCAGCACGATGCCGATGGCGAACAGGAGGAGGATGGATTCGATCGGTGACATACGCTTCATTCACATTCGGTAGGACAGACATTCCTGTCTGTCACGGGCGGATGTACTCATCCGTCCGTCCTTGATTGTCATTCACTCGAAGTACGAATCGATGCGTACATCGCTTCGTGACAGGCAGGAATGTCTGTCCTACTCAATCCAGAATCACGCCGGCCGGACGACCACGCGTCCGCCGCCGACTTCCTGCACGGTAACCAGTGTGCCCGCCGCGACGAAACCGCGATCGGACACGACGCTGACGACGCGTTCATCACCGGCGGCCTGATCGACGAAGGTTGCAGACCCGCCGGGCTTGAGATCGGTCATCGCCCGGCCGCGATCGCCCAGGGCCGGCCATGTTGCGGACGGTTGCGAAACGGAGACAGAATCCGTCACGCCGGTTGGCGTGGCGAGGATCAGCCGGTTCAAAATCGGTATATTGGGCAAATACTTGCGCAGCCAGGCAGCGAGGATCATCGAACAGATCATCCCGCCGACCATGACGACCAAGCCGTTCTGCAGCGCCGCCCACGTGCTGCCGAGCGACGGCAGGATGCCGGGCAGGCCGTCGGGTTCTTTCGGGATGAACGTCAGCAGGAAGCCGACGACCAGCAACGCAATGCCGCTGATCCCCGCGAGCCCGAAGCCGGGGATGATGAACATCTCCGCCGCGAGCAGCGCCAGGCCGACGAAGATCATCAGCACTTCCCACCACTGCGCGTAACCCGTCAGCAGTGGCACGCCGAGCAGCAAGCCGAGGCTGACCATCGCGATCGCCTCCGCCGTGCCATGGCCGGGAGCGTGCAGGGCGATGTACAAGCTCATGATGAACACGACGATCAGCACGAACCGCGCGATGCCGGTGCTGAACCAGCGGAGGAAAACTTCTCCGTTGCTCGGCAGGAGCGTGGCGAGGATTGAGAGGTTCCGCTGCTGCGCTAAATCTTCGGCGCTGTCGGCCGTGCCTTTGGCCAGCCCGAGCGTGACGGCCAGGCTGGTGCTGACGGTCAGCAGTTCGTTGGCGGAGTCGATCGGATTGCGAACATCGGGCACGGGCTTCCACGATCCATCGGCGGTGAGCTTGTCGTAGGTGGCTTGGTTGACGAACTTCCGCTGGCCGGCGGAATTCTCGACCCAGTAAACCGTACGCCCGACGGACACCATCGCCTCGGCCAGCAGCGGGTCGTAGCCGTGGCGGATGGCGGAATCGCGAAAGTCCTCGAGGATCGGGCTTTCAAACTTCGCGCGTTCGGTTTCGGGCAGCGGCTGGAGTGCGCCGTCGGACGAGACGGAGATCGGCGCAGAGTCGCCAAGCTTGGCCGACGGGCCCATGACGATTTCATCGCACGCCAGCGCGATCATCGCACCGGCCGAGATGGCTTTTTCAGGGACGTACGCGATCACGTGCAGATTGCTCTGTCGTTTGAGCATCGCCGACATTTCCAGACCGGCGC
>JBBROD010000038.1:0-42365 GCA_038229715.1 Tepidisphaerales bacterium
AGCAACCGCATCTACAAAAGTTACGATGACCTGTTCGACCACTGCCAAACCAGCTGGAACAGACTCGACGAAGCCACCCTCGCCTCAATCACCCACACGCAATGGATCACGCACGAGATTCAGGGATAAACCGTATAAGCCATGCCAATCTCGATAATCGTATACAAGCCATTCCCGGGACAATATTTTCGGAGTTCAAATCCGATCGCTCATTTACCGAACATCCCATGCGCCGATGTTCAGTTTGGTCGGCGAAGTTTTTAACTGGGCAGTAAAACGTGGGGGCCATCGAGGTGAACAAGCGGCGTGCAACGTGATCGTCTCTTCATGCGGGAGAGTCACGATTCTTAGCGCGCGGGAAAGGTAGCGCTCAATGCGGCGGCATGATCGTTGTCTCGGCGGGCTTCGTTTAATTTGCCGAGCGCCCGATACGCCTGTGCGCGATTGTGGAAAAACTCCGGTAGTGTGGGTGCGCTGCCAATCGAGACGCTGAACGCGGCGACTGCGTCCTCGAAACGGCCCATGCGATAGGCGCAAATACCGGCGTAAAAATTGCACCAGCGGCCGCCGGGATCGAGCGAGACGGCCTCGCTTAGTTCAGCGGCTGCGGCTTTGAAATCGCCGCGACGTAGCAAAGCGCGACCGATCGCCGTGTGCTCCCATGCGGTGCGCGGCACCATTCCCTCCTGCGACGGAGATACGGTGGAATTCTTCGGGGTGATTTCGGACCCGGCAGCGAGCTGACGTTCATATTCGATGACGGCGTTACGCCCAAAACTTGCTTCAGCTTCGTCCAGCAGACGGAGCGCGGTCTTTCGCACGATGTCGTTTTGCGTTTCGTCCGCCGACCGGAGTTCCAGGCTCGCCGTGCAGACCGCGATGTCCTGGAGGTCGGATCGCGTGGAGGCATTGTCAGAGTCGGCCAGCGAGGACAGCACGGTATTTCGCTGTCGCCACAGCGATTCGCAGTGTCGCATCACGCTGTGCAAATGCTCGGGAGGGATCGCCTCCGCGCAGTACAGGGATCGCATTTCCTCGGCAGCTTGATGAACCTGAATCGTGAGTTCGGCGCGTGCGTCGGTGGCGACCTGATCGCGAAGTCGCTGGCCGGCCAGTAGAAGGCTGCCCGCCAGCGCGACTACGGCGATCATCGCAGCGGCCCGGAAAATACCCGGTTGGCGACGGCGCCATTTGCTCCACCGCTCTCCCAGACCACCGTTCGCTACGTCCGCCAGCGGCTGGTCCGTGAGGTGCCTTCGCAGATCGTCCGCCAACGCTACAGCGTTGGTGTATCGATCTTCCGCACGGTCGGCCATGCACTTGGTAATGATATTTTCAAGTCCACGGCTGACTTGTGGATTCACGCGTGTCAGCGGCAGGGATGAATCGGTCCGTGGCAGCGTGCCGCCGAGCGATTCGTAGAGGAGCGCGCCGAGGGAATAAAGATCGGCACGTCCGTCGACGCCTTGGAGAATGGGCGAGCCATTTTCAATTGCGAGCATGGCGGCGCGGTGTTCGGGCGACATGTACGCGGGTGTGCCGCCGAGGTGATCGGGGGGCACTCCGCGCACTTGGATCGGCGCATGGGCGAGGTGGAAATCCAGAAGCAAGGGTTGACCGTCATTGGCGAGAAGGACGTTGGAGGGTTTGATATCGAGGTGCAGCACGCCGCGTTCATGCGCGAAATGCAGCGCGTCGGCCAGGCAAGCGGCGATCCAGCACATGCCCTGCGCGAAGCTGACACTGGCAAGCATTTGCCGAACCGGGCCGGGCATGTTGCCGATTAGTGAGTCGTCGGCGGCGCGGTCAATCGCTTGGAGGATCAACTCTCCGCTGCGATCGGCATGCGGAGTTTCAGGAAGCGAGTCGAGCAACGACGCCAAGGTGGCCCGCCCGAAATACGGCATGCATAAAATGCGGAGACCGCGAGCGGGATCGTCGAAGACCGAATGCAGCGGGACGATATTGGTGTGTTGCAGCCGCGCGAGAGATTGATGCTCACCGCCACGCAAGGGAGTGATCTTGAGAATCACCGGCCGATCTGCCAGCGCTGACTCTGCAGCGAGATACACGCGACCGTGCGCTCCGCGGGCCAGTTCTGAAACGAGCCGAAAATCTCCGACTCGATCGCCGACTTCCGGAAAACGCGCGCCTTCGTGACGCGAATCCAAAAGCTGCCGATGGCAGGCGAACATCACGCGCAATGGCGCGGCCCACTGCGGGAAGCGAGCCAGCATCGTCGGTTCAACGTCTAAATCGCCAGACATCTGACGCAGACAGTATTCTTCATAAACCACGTCAATGGCCGCCTCGGGGCTTTCGGAAAGGCCGGGGTGTGCGGCGAGAAAATGCTCCGCAGTAACGCGATCGCCGGCAAGCCACCTGCGGCGCATCTCCTCGACCGAATCGGCGGCGAGCTCGGCGAGCGTTGAAGACGTTTCCGATGCGGTGGTCATGGCCTTACTTTTGCAACGCGCCTTTTGACGTAGTGTGAGAATGACCGTTTGCCGTCATCCTGAGGTACGCCGAAGGATCTCGAACGTCGAAAGCCGCTCGCAATTCAAGATCCTTCGGCGTACCTCAGGATGACGAATTCTGAGTTTGCACACTACATCAAATTCCGCTCCGCTCTAATTCCGGGTTTGCAGGCACGCTGCACGCGAGTCGAACGGAGAGTTCGCGCAGGATGCGTCGTACGCTCCCGTCGTGCAGGCCGAGTTGCGCGGCGATTTCGCTGGCGGATGCGCCGGACCGTCGCAGATTCAGCAGCGCGTGATGTTCCGGCGGGCATAGCGCAAGCAGTCGCTCCCACAACTCCGCCGCTGCGGCCGATTCGCTGGGACGAGGCTGCGCGGACGGAACAGCCAGCCCGTTGTCCGGCAGCGGGCGCTCTAACTTCACGGCCGTCTGGTGCTGGCGGACTCGGTCGATGAACCGGTTGCGGGTCGCGGTGATCAGGAAACTCCGCAATTGCGCCACGCTTGTAAAACGCATCCCGCGAGCGCGGAAAGCGACCAGAACGTCACAATAAACCGATTGGACGACATCGATCGAGTCGAATTTGGTTCGCAGATTCGGCGGGAGAAGCCGACGGACGACCTTGCGGAGGTACGGCTCATACGTCAGGAACGTTCGCTCGGCTGCGTCGTCGCTACCGGTATTCAACTGGTCGAGCAAGGCTTCGAGAGAACCGTCGTTCATGCAGAACTCCGTATGCCGATCAGGCCTGATTGCGAGGGGTGCCAGGTTTACCGAGCACCCAACTCCAACTTGCGTTGGCGACATTGCTGACCCGCACAGATGATCTACGGTTTCGTCGCCCGACCGCAAGCGCGAGTTGACCCACGGTGATGAACGCGCCGAGCAGCGACAAATGCCAGGTATTGCTTTGGGTGGCAGCGGTGGTAACGAGTTTTTCGACCAGAGAGGTGATGGCCTTCTGCGTTTGCAGCATTCGCAGTTCGACCGCGCGAAAATCGATCGGCACGAATTCGGCTAACCTGGCCGCAAGTGTGAGTGATGGTCTTACAGATTCCTTGGTCGATCGGTCGTGTATCCAACTGTCAATCAGACTCGCCTGATTTGCTTGTTGGTTTGCGGTGGGCGTAATGGCGGCCAGCGGAAGTACGGGGAGTTCCCACAGATCCGCCCGTTGCGGTGCCGGAGCATCGTGCGGCTTCGTGTCGAATCGCAAGATCAGTCGCTTATCCGAGGCAAACACCTCCGCCAAGTCAATATCGCGGCGATCGGAGGCGGAGGTGGCGAATATTTGTTTGGCGTCGAACAGTGTTGCAGGCAGAGCCGGCGATTCCGACGGCTGTGAGCCTGCATCGTCGGGTAAAAAAGGTTCGGTGCGATCCAGAACCGGCGAGGTCAGAGCATCCCGCACGCGAAGGCTGATGTCGAAGCCCGCCTTGTCGGGTACACCGACCAACAATTCGTAACGCAGCGAATTTCCCTTGGCTACAAGTGCGGCTTCGTCGATCTGTCCTGACGACAGGTTCTGCCGCACCCAGTTGAGCACCACCGGCGGCAGTTCGTCTATCAAAACCGACTCGCCTGTTTCGATGATTCTACCGTTCGGTTTCAACGTTGCCGAAATCGTCCGTCCGGAGAATCGGGCGGTCAGATCATACTCCGGCCCGTCATCGGAGTTGTAGGTGGCCGCAAGCACTTCGCTCCCGGGAAACTTCGCGCTCAAGGCATCCAATACTTTGGTGGGAACTTTCTGGACGGCGATCGATATGTCTGTGCCGTCATTGGCGGTGCTGTCGCGCTCGACGAGTTGCACCACTTCGGCGCGTTTTGTCTCCGTGCCCGGATGGGATGGGAATAGGACACTACTCAACAGTTGGCGGCGTTCCAACGGCTCGATGCATCCCACGTAACGACGAATCGATTTTGACATAGTCAAATCTGTAGGTGGCCTTCACCTGATTCTACCCCGCGTCCGGGGAAAGCAAGAAGCCATTTTTGTTTTGTCTCTTAAGTGAACGTAATCGGCCCCCGGAAACGAGCGCGTTTCCCCATTTTTACATTTCCGTGTTCCAGTGCCTCGCCTTCGAGGATTTCTCCCGGTTCCTGCGGTTTGTTGCGTTCGATGGTCTGGACAATTCACACAGGAGCCTCAAATGACCGTGAAAACGAAACGAAGCGTACTTTTACTGGAGCCGCTGGAAGGCCGCACACTTTTTTGCGGGGACGTGACAGCGATCCTGCAAAACGGCAGTCTGATGATCAGTGGCGATAGCGGGGACAACCAAGTGGTCATTTCCAGCCCTGCCGCTGGGGTGACGACAATCACCGGCCGCGACAACACCACCGTCAACGGGCAGGCGGAAATCTCCCTGGCGGCGATCAGTGGAACGCCGTTGTTGCTTGCGAGCCGTTCACGCTCGACATAGTCACCCAGGTTTTACGCCGCCGACAGTAGCTTCATCGGCTCGATCGCCTTCACACGCGTTTGATCGTCGATCGCCCGCGTCACTTCATATTTCCCCTGCGACAACAACGGCGACGCGTTCACCTGCTCCAACCACCGATCGCGCAGCTCGCGGGCAGCGCTCACCAGTCGCGGGTCGCAGATGCGCTTCACCTTTGGCGTATGAACCTTCGCCGTCTGCGCCGCCTTCGCCAGCTTCGCCGCCTTCACCGGCTTCGCTTCCGGCGACGGCTCGCCTTGTTTGGGGATGTCGAACATCAACCCGTTCCGCCGGATCGCCTTCGGCGGCTCTGCCGCTTTCGGCGTCTTCTCGCGCTTTGATTTCGTAGGGCAGGCTATTGCCTGCCGCTCCCCACTGTCTCGGCAGGCAATAGCCTGCCCTACGGTTTGCTCGCCCGGCAATATCATCGGCTTGGCATCGCTCCAATGCGTCCCCGGCGGGATCGGCAATACAATCCGATCTTCCCGAATCGACCCGCCCGCCGTCTTGCTCGGGAACCACCACGGCGTTTCACAATCTCCCGATCGAATCCGCTTCTGCCAGAAGATATGCGTCCTCGATTTCTTCTCCGATCCCGCCCGATACGCCAGCGGCACGAATCCCATCGCCTCCCAGAATTTATTCGCTGCGATGTCCTGCGCACACCAGCAACAATACAGCTTGCACCCGTAAGCCGATCGTTCAAACATCGCCTTGAGCAGACTCGCCCCGATCAGCCCGCGCTGCTTCCCCGGCAGCACGTTCATCTGATAGATGATGCCGACGTCGTCGCGCTTAAAATACTGATCGTTGCCGATGCAATAGCCGACGGGCGTCGGAGGATTTGCAATTTGCGATTTGCAATTTGCAATCGAATCAGTGACGTAGGGCAGGCTATTGCCTGCCGGCTCTCCGTCGCGGCAGGCAATAGCCTGCCCTACATTCTCGCCATTCGATTCCGCGATCAGCACGTGCCCGAGTTTGATCTTCCCCTCAAACTGCTTCGTCGGCATCCACCCGACCTGCTTCGTATGCAGCTTCTGCAGCGCATCGAGAAACGGCACATCGCTCAGCACACCCGGGCGAATGGTCACGTTGATGTTCGGCAACGGCAGCGCCTGCGTCGAGGACTGCGGCACGAGGACTGAGGATTGAGTATTCATGTTCCAACTCCCGCGAAACGGACAGGGCCGAGTGCCTCGGACTCACTCCTCAGCACTCGGCCGTCAGTCCTGCCATTACGCTGCGATTTTCATCTCCATGCTCGACGATCCGCCGCCTTGCAGATTCGTCGAGATCGGCGTGGCGATCGGGCCGGTCTCGCCCTTGGCGTTGACCCACGCCGCCGTCACCCACACGCGCGTGCCGTTGGCCAGATCGCTGGCGAACGCGATCTCATACTTGCTCTTGGTCGACGCGCCGTTGAAATCCCAGAGGAAGGGATCGGCCGGATAATCGTCGCCGATAAACGTATAAACCCACGCCGCCACCGACCCCGCCGGCTTCCCGCGCTTGGTGCTCGATGCCGAGTCGTGGATCGTCAGCTTCATCGTGCGGCCCGTGACCGAAATAATATCCATCCCCGGCGACACCACCGGCGGATTGATCGGCGACGGCTGCTTCCGCACCGTCAGCTCCAACTCGTCAAGCTGCATGTTCGAGATGCCCGGAAAGCCATACACCACCTTCGCCAACTGCCGCGCGTAGTCCTTCAAGGCCGTGCGTTTGGCATCCTTGTCGGTGATGATCGGCTTGGTCCGCGTGATCGAATCGTTCGCCAACTGCAACGCCTGCGCATACAGGTCGTGGCTGTCGGCGTAGTTGCTGGCCTGCGAGGTGGAAACGCCGTAAGACGGTCCTGCCGCGCTCAGCCGCGTCTTGAAATTCAACGACCACGCCAACAAGGCGGAGTCGCTATCGGGGAGCCATGATTTGCCCATGACATGCCTTTCGCCCGGCGACCAGCCGCGCACGTTGTGCGTGCGCCGCCCTATCGCACCGGGCCAAATATTGCGCCCCGACAGCCATCCGATCACACGACCGTCTGTTCTCCGTCAAGGCTTACGCATCCCATCGGCGATCCCCCAACCCACTTTAGTTGGTTGTGCTATCTTCCCCATTATCCGGACCCTGTGCCTCGCAGCGATCCAGGAAGTGCCGATAATCAGCCCCTTTTCGTGTGTTTTGACGCGCCGCCCCTGCACGTGACCGCTCCCCGACTAGAAAGTAATGCTCCCCGACTAGAGAGTGAGGCTCCCCGACTAGAAAGTGACACTCCCCGACTAGAGAGTGACCCGCCCCGACTAGACGGGCGCGCTCCCCGACTAGAGAGTGACCTACCCCGACTAGACGGGCGCGCTCCCCGACTAGAGAGTGACCCGCCCCGACTAGACGGGCGCGCTCCCCGACTAGAGAGTAACCTACCCCGACTAGAGCGTAACGCTCCCCGACAAGACGGGCGCGCTTCCCAACTAGAAGATATGGCTCCGCGCCGACTGGAAAATATCCCGCCCCGACGAAACGATCCGGCTCCTCGACTAGGAGGGACGAGGGGCAATCACTAAATTATCGAATTGAGTGATGTCCCTTTTCCCGCTCCCTTTTCCCACTCCGGCGTCTTTGGTGTAACCGAAGCTGACGAAGAACCCGCGTTGGCGGCCGCCTTCGCCTTCTCGTTCCATGACGCCTTCAAACTTGTCGATATCAGGCCGGCCGACTTTGTCGACCTGCCACGGTCGGGATCAAAGCTTATTCAGCGCGGCGTCCAGCGTCGCCTTGATCCGCTTCTTCTCGATCTCCGGGTCGACGCGTTGGATGTACTCGACCGCAGCGAGGTCGTCGCCCCGTTTGCGGTTCTGACGCGGCTCCATCGCTTCGATAAGGATCGCCTCCAGCGCAGGGATGATCGTAGCCGCCTTGTAGTTATCGGGAAGCGATCCGAGTTGTCCTGCCTCAGATACAGGGAGCAGTCCGAACCACGAGAATCGATCCCATCGCGTCGACATCCGATCGAATGTGTGCTCGAAGAGACGCCGGCCGATAGGCCGGTCGGTTGACCGGCCGACGTAGATCACCTCGCGCCCGTCGTAAAGCAGATAGATTCCCAACTGCTTGTTGAAGTCGACGGGCGTCGCGCCGATCTCCTGCATGCCGAGCAACTTCGGAGTTGCGATCCACTCCACAGCATCCCGTCGCCAGAACACGCCGAACGACGTAACGATTTCGTATTGCTCCTCCGTCTCCACCGATTCGACGACGTCCGGCGTAAGCTTGGGCGGAACGATGGTAACCCCTGGCGCCGGCCCGCGCAGCGCAAACGCGCCCTTTGCCACCCGGACATACGGCGACGCGGCACCCTGGTGCTTGATCGAATTGGCGAGTTGCGCGTTTACAGTGGCTGCGGGCGTGGCGCCGAGCGACTTACGGAGTGCTTGCGCGATGATGCGCTCGGTGATTTCCTAGTAGTGCAGCGGTGTTGCGGATGCGCCCAAAACCTTTGTGATTGCTTTCGGCCACGTCAGTTCTTCCTGTGCCATGCGGGTGGGTGCTCCGTGTTGGAAGTAATGGTAGGCAAAATGCTGGCGTGGCGGTCCTCGAAGGCCCGCTTTTCCTTCGTCTCGCCCCAGAAGACTTCATAGTTGCGATTGGAGTTGAACGGCGGATCGATGTAGATCAGATCGACGCAGGCATCGGGCAGGTGGCTGAGTTGTTCGAGGTTGTCGCCGCAATAGACGACGCGGGTATCCAGCAGGGCCGACGGACGGCCGGACGCGGTGGGAGTTTGCTGAGCGGTGGTTTTGCCCGGCCCCTTCTTCGCCATGGGGTGAACGATAATCATTCGTAGCAGGCGGGGCAACTAACCGATCATAGATATATGCTCGCCCTCTCCATTCGCCAGCCGTACGCCGAGTTGATCCTGCGGGGGGTTAAGCGGATCGAGTATCGCAGCCGGGCGACGAAGATCGTTGGGGAGCGGTTTTACATCTATGCGAGCAAGGGCGGGGGATGGCGGAATTCTGTCACTCAGCCGTCTCCCGAGGGGAGACGGCCGTGGTCGATCGATTTATCGACAAAGGACGATCCGCCGGCGTGGATGCTGGTACTGGCCGATGCGCTGATTCTCGGTGATCTGCCGACGGGGGTGATCGTCGGGAGTGCCGTCATCGAACGGGTGACGCCGCCCGATCCTGCGGACGGACATGGATTATTCCACTGGCACTTGGCCGGCGTGGAACGAATCAAGACGCTGCGGAAGCCCAAAGGGCATCCGCAGCCGGTGTGGTGGCGGCCGTTCTGATCGGGGCGGGTTGGGCTATTGCACTTCATGTTTTTGTACAGCACCTAAGCCGACATTCCCATTCAGTTTTCGTCGCGAATTCAGGAGACGACAGCCCGGCCGATGAATAGCGGCCTCTGCTGGCATTATCCGGCAACTTCATTCAAGATAGGTGGACCCATGAATGCAGTCGTCTCGGACAAGCCGTACGTTCCCGTTCCGCCCTACCACGGCACGATTTGGCCGCGGGCGCTCAATTGGTATTTCCCTCGGTATCTCCGCCGACGATACGGCACGACGAAGGTGGAAATCGTCGGGGCGGGCAAGCTTCGGTCGTCGATCGTCGCGGGGCACGGGGTGTTGATCGCGCCTAACCATTGCCGCGATGAAGACCCGTTTATCCTCAGCGCGCTCGCGCGCGAGGTGAGTCAGCCGGTATTTGTGGTGGCCAGCGCTCATCTGTTTATGGGCAACAAGCTGCAGGCGTTTCTGCTCCGCCGGGCGGGGGCGTTTTCGATTTATCGCGAGGGGATGGACAAGCAAGCGGTTCAGACGTCGATCGAGATTCTGGAAACCGCCGAGCGGCCGCTGGTGATTTTCCCGGAAGGACACATCTCGCGCACCAACGACCGTCTCACGCCGATGCTTGAAGGCACCGCGCTGATCGCGCGGCAGGCGGCCAAGAAGCGGGCCAAGGACGGGAAAAAGGTCGTCGTGCATCCGGTGGCGGTGCGGTATTCCTTCCCGTTCGACATCGACGCGGCGGCGGCGAAGATGCTCGACGTGATCGAAACCCGTTTGACCTGGCGGCCGAGCCGTGATCTGCCGGTCTACGGGCGGATTCGGAAAGTCGGCGCGGGATTGCTGGCGCTGAAGGAACTTCAATACCTCGGCCACACTCAGGAAGGCTCGGTCCCGCAGCGGATTGGGAAGCTGATCGACGCCCTGCTCTCGCCGATGGAAAGCGAGTGGACGAACGCCAACGCCGACGGCCACGTTGTTGCCCGGGTGAAGCGGCTGCGATCGGCGATTTTGCCCGACCTGATTAAAGGCGATCTCGACGAAGCCGAGATCGCCCGCCGCTGGCGACTGCTGGAGGACGCGACGCTGGCGCAGCAGCTTTATCACTATCCGCCGGACTACGTGACCGATCACGCCCCCAAGGCCCGCCTTATCGAAACCATCGAGCGGTTCGAGGAAGACCTCACCGGCGAAGTCACCGTACACGGCCCGGTGGAAGCGAAGATTACCGTCGGCGACGCAATCGAAGTCAGCACCGGCCGAGAGGCGCGCGGCGAGGCCGATCCGCTGATGACCGCGATCGACGCTCAACTCCGCACCATGCTCGGTCTCCCAGCCGAAGCGGCGAGAGAAGGACCGACACCATGATGACGATGGTGATGATGCTCGCTGCGTGGGACATCGCCCCCTGGCCGGTCGTCGGCGTGCGCGTGGGGATTGTGGTGCTGGGCATTATCCTCTGGTTCTGGAGTCAAAAAGTTCTTAGCAAGCGCGTGCCGAAGGTGGCGTACGAAGTCCCGCTGACCGACGGCATTCATGTGCTGACGGCGCGGTTCCACAAGCGCTACGCCACCAACGTGGCGGCGGGCAATCGGCTGCTGATTTTCTCTTCACTTGTGATCGATCTGCTGGGCGCTTACCTGATGGGCGCTGCCATCTTCGGGCAAACGTTTCGGCCGTTCCTCGGGCTGACGATGGTGTTTGCGCTACGCCAAATCTGCCAGATGCTCTGCCCGTTGCCAGCGCCGGCGGGAATGGTCTGGCGATACCCGGGCGTGCCGGCAATCCTCGTCACGTACGGGACGGCCAACGACCTGTTCTTTTCCGGCCATACCGCGATCGCCGTCTACGGTGCCGCGACATTGGCCGGGCACTGGGGGCCGTGGGGATTGGCGCTCGGGCTGGCGATCGCGCTCTTCGAGGCCGTGACCGTCTTGCTGCTTCGCGCCCATTACACGATGGATGTGTTCACCGGGATTATCTGTGCCCTCTGGGTCTACTCGCTCGGCGGCACGATCGCGCCGGTGGTGGACGCAGCCATCCGCCATTGGGTGGGTTGATCGTCGCCACGTCGGAGGTTGAAATACCGTCTATGACGTTGCCGTTTTCCCCGGATGATAGAGGCTTCAACCAAGCCAACGCGCTCTACCTCGCGCACGCATCCGACATTGCCTACCACCGCTCCCCCGCCGCCGCCGCCCGCGAACGGCTGGGATTGACCACCATTGCGTTTCGATCCAAGGTCACGCGCACCCGCGGGTTCCTCGGCGTTTGCGACACGCATGCGGTGCTGGCGTTTCGCGGATCGGATCCGGTGACGCTCCCCAACTGGCTGACCGATGCAGTCGTTCGACTCGTCGAGCGCAAGGAGTATGACGGCAAAGTTCATCTGGGCTTTAGTTCCGTGCTCAAACGCTCGTGGGGCAAGGTCGAACAGATTCTGGAGCAGGCGCAGGACAAGCCGCTGTTCCTCACCGGGCATTCGATGGGCGGAGCGCTGGCGGTGCTTACTGCCTGCCGGCTGGCGAAAAACGGTCGCACGCCGGTGGCGACGTACACGTTCGGTGCGCCGCGCGTCGGCGATCTACGGTTTTGCGAAAACTACGCGTTGACGACCTTCCGCGTCGTCAATCGGCTAGATCTCGTGCCGGAAATGCCTCTGCTTTCCGTGAATAAAATGCTGCCTGCAAAGCCTCGCTTCACGCGCGGCAAACTACTGGCGAAACTCAAGACTAAAACCGAGCGGCTGCCGTGTTACGGGCATGTGAAGACGTTCGTTTACATCGACATGGACGGACAAATCATGACCGATCCCGAGGTCGAGCCGTGGCACGCCCACGCGGTCAGACGCGCAATCTCCACGCGCGGCAAGAGTTTTCTGGAAGGGCTGACGGATCACCTGATCTCCAAATACATCCGCGGCCTTGAGGGCCGGCCCACCCGCAAGCCCTCCCGCGCCCGCCGGCGGAATCGGGAATGACGTTCATTTAGCCACGAATCCGAACTGTTGAAAGAATCGTCCGATCGGCCGACATGGGGACAAACGCTCGCAACTTTCCCCAATACTTGCGTCAACTCTTTTCGTTTCCTCACTTCTCCCTATAATCGTCCCCTACGTCGTGATGCATAAACAGCGAACCATCTCCCGCGAAGCCACCGTAACCGGCCCCGGTTTGTTTACCGGGGAGGAAACGACGGTTGTCTTTGTGCCCAGCCAGGCCAACAGCGGCATTACGTTTATTCGCGAGTTTGATGGCAAAGTCGCCACGATCCCGGCGGTGATGGAAAACATGCTTGAGCGGCCGCGGCATACCTGCTTGCGGAATGGGACGCTGCGGGTGGAGACGATCGAACACTGCATGGCAGCGCTCGCGGGGCTGGGGATTGATAACGCCGCCGTCCGGGTCATCGGCGGGCCTACCGGCGAACTGCCCGGAGGCGATGGGTCGAGCGAGCCGTTCGTCAATGCACTGGTGGAAGCCGGCACGGTGGAACTGGCGGAGGAACAATCGCCGCTGATCATCAAGCGGCCGATCCAACTGACGCGGGACGATGCATCGATCGCCGCGCTGCCGGGCCCGACGGATCGGCTGGAAGTCATCTATAACTTTGAAGGCCCCGCCCCGCTCGGCCGGCAGACGTTCAGCTTTCATCTCGGCGAGGACGATTTCGTCAAAACGATCGCGCCGGCCCGCAGCTTTATCTTTGAAAGCGAGGTCGAGTCGATCCAGGCCCGCGGGTTCGGCAAGCACCTGACGGCCAAGGACTTTTTGGTCATCGGCCCGGATGGCCCGGTCAGCAACGCCTTCCGATTCGCAGACGAATGTGCCCGCCATAAAGTGCTGGATCTGATCGGCGATCTGTATCTCGTCGGCCGGCCGGTGTACGGGCGGATTATCGCGCACAAATCCGGGCACGTGCTGAACCACATGCTGGCCAAGCGGCTGCTGGAGCAGCAGAATCAGACGTCGCGCGAATTGGCGTTTACCCGCGAGGCCGCGCTCGATATCCGCAAGATCCAGCGCATCCTGCCGCACCGATACCCGATGCTGCTGGTCGACCGCGTTTTGGAACTCGACGGCGATACCCGCGCGGTGGGCATTAAGAATGTGACGTTCAACGACATCTTTTTCCAAGGCCATTACCCCGGCACGCCCATCATGCCCGGCGTGCTGATCGTCGAGGCGCTCGCCCAGTTAGGCGGCTTACTTTTGAGCCAGAAACTGGAGCACACGGGCAAGCTTGCGGTTCTATTGAGTATGGATAAGGTTAAGATGCGTCAGCCCGTCACGCCCGGCGACCAGCTGATTCTGGAAGCTGTCACCGTCCGGGTCAAGAGCCGCACGGGGCATGTGCGCTGTAAAGCGTTCGTACAAGACAAGTTGGCGTGTGAGGCCGACATTAAATTCATGTTGGTCGATGCGGAACCTGTATAGGAAAGGACTGAGGACTAAGGACTTAGGACTTAGAACTTGGGACTTACTTAAAGACGCGAACTGCATTTTCTAAGTCCTGAGTCCTTAGTCCTCAGTCCTGATTTGAGCATGGCGAAAATTTCCCCATTATCTGTGATCGAACCCGGTGCCGAGATCGGCGAGGATGTGGAGATCGGGCCGTTCTGCGTCATCGGCGAGAACGCCAAGCTCGGGGCGCGCTGCAAGCTTTACAATAATGTCACGATCATGGGGCACACCACCATTGGTGAGGGAAACACCATGTTCCCCAACGTGGTGCTCGGTGCCCCGCCGCAGGATAAGAAGTACAAAGGTGCGCCCACCCGGCTGGAGATCGGCAACGGCAATCTCTTTCACGAGGCGTTTACTGCACACCTCGGTACGGAAAAAGGGACGGGCATTACGCGCATCGGCGATAACGGGCTGTTCATGGTCAACACCCACATCGGGCATGACGCGCAGATCGGCAATAACTGTATCTTCGCGAACAACGTGATGATCGCCGGCCATACGGTCGTCGGCGATACGGTGAATCTCGCCGGTTGCGTGGGCATCCACCACTTCTGCTCGGTGGGGAGTTTTGCTTACATCGGCGCGTACTCCCGAATTACGCACGACGCCCCGCCGTTCTGTAAAACCGACGGCCACGATCTGGTCCGCGGGCTGAATGCGGTCGGCCTGGCGCGGAACGGTTTCAGCACCGAAGACATTGACGCGCTGGAGGAAGCTTACAAGAAGCTCTTCCGTCGCGAGAAGCCGTTCGCCATCGCCGTTGCGGAGTTTGAGACGCAGAACGGCATCAACCCGCATGTAAAGCACCTGATCGAATTCCTGCGTCGCCGCGATCAAGGCCGGCATGGGCGTTATCTCGAAAGTACGCGGCCGAAGTAGGATTTACATTTTAACTAAGTACCGTCATCCAGCCGACTCGGGCGGTGAGCAATTCGAGGTAGCGTGTAAGCTCGGGATTCGTCATCCTGAGGTACTCCGAAGGATCTCGAATTGCGAGCGGCGATCGAAGTTCGAGATCCTTCGGAGTACCTCAGGATGACAACAAGCGGTCCTAATCACGCTGCGACAAAAGGCGCGTTGCTATAATCGCTTCATCCCTCGACGCTTGATTCCCGGGCGCGTTCTCCGAGAATGCACGGTATGTCATCAGATTCCCGCACGCCTGTCGGCGTCATCGGTTGTGGCCGGATGGGTCGGCTTCATGTTCGCGTTTACAGCCAGATTCCCAGCGCGAAACTCGTCGGCGTTTACGACGCCAACTACGAATCCGCGCAACAGGTGGCCGAGCAGTTTTCCTGCAAGGCGTTTAAGACCATCGAAGAAATGCTCCCGCACGTGAAGGCGGTCACCATCGCCACGCCGACGGTGACGCACGAAACGCTGGCTGCGCCGTTCATCAAAGCGAAGATCGCCTGCCTGATCGAAAAGCCGCTGGCGAAAGACGTTGCCGAGGCGTCGCGGATCGCGGCGCTGGCCAAGCAGTACGGAACAACCGTGCAGGTCGGGCATATCGAACGATTTAACCCGATCATCCGCGCGATGGATCAATACGACATCCGCCCGGGGTTTATTGAAGTCATCCGCGTCAGCCCGCTGTCGTTCCGGTCGATCGACGTCGGCGTGGTGCTGGACATGATGATCCACGACATCGACATCGTGCTGAAGCTCGCGCGCTCGAAACCCGTGCAGGTCGACGCGGTCGGCGTGAGCGTGATCGGCGACGTCGAAGACGTCTGCAACGCCCGCGTGCGGTTCGAGAACGGCTGCGTGGCGAACTTCACGGGTTCTCGTCTCGCGCTCAAGACCGAACGCAAGCTCCGGGCATTCTCCAAAGACGCCTATATTTCGATCGATTACCAGAAACGCACCGGCATCCTCGCCCGTAAGAGCGAGAACGTCGCACTGATCCGCGATACGGTCAACAAGATCCGTACCGGCGAGATCGCAGATCCTTCGCAAGTGAATTACACCGAACTCGTCAACGTCGAACAACTCAAGCCCGACGACACCGAACCCCTGCGGGCCGAGCTCGATTCGTTCCTGCTGGCCGTCACCACCGGCAGCAAACCCGAAGTGACGGCCGACGACGGACTGGCGGCGGTTCAACTAGCGACCGACATCGTCGCGAAGATCGGCGGGACGACAGTGTGACTTGTAGCAACGGCGTCGCGCTCGTGCCAGACGGCCATGTTCGGTGGAGGGCGGCTGTCCCCAGCCGCCGGTGAACCGGTGGGCGAAACGGCGGCTGGGGACAGCCGCCCTCCAAGCAGGCCAACGCATGTTAGACGATTCGAACAAAGCAGCCGGTGGCCCGTAGGAGAGTCGAGGGCCTCAAGCAGTGCGTTGCAAACAATTTCAGACGGACCCATTGCCCACGACTGCGGATAGGCGACTGCGGATTTCGGAATGATCACTTCATTCCGAAATCCGCAATGCGTTTAGACCGGTTTGGGTTCCAGCAAAGCCGTTGCGGCCGCTGCGGCTTTGGCGGCGAAGTATTTTTTGGCTTCGCCGACGAGATAAAAACTGCCGGTGATACAGATCAGGTCTTCTTTGGTCACGGCGCGGTTGGCGATGCTGAGTGCTTCCTCCAGCGTCGGCGCGACTTGTGCCATCTTGCCGTACAACTCAACGTACTGGGCGGCCAACTCGCTGGGGTTGGCGCTGCGAATGTTATCCACGCGGGTGAAGATCACCTTGTCGGCCCCGCTGGTGATGCGCTCGAGCATGCCGGGCACATCCTTGTCGCTGCAGCACCCGAAGATGACGACCATACTGTCGTACGGGATGTGCTGGCCGATGGCTTTCATCACCGCGTCGAGGCTGGCGGCGTTGTGGGCACCGTCGACGATGATCCGCGGGGTTTGGTTGACCATTTCCATTCGGCCGGGCACTTGCGTCTTGGCAAGCCCTTCCATCGCGCGGGAATCATTGATAGCAAACCCACGGCCTTTGAGCCGATCGATCACCGCCAGCGCAAGCCCGCAGTTGATCGCCTGGTGTTCGCCCATCAGGGGAACGGCCAGATGCTCGAACTTGCTATTCGGCGTGGTCAGCACGATGCGATTGTGCGGCCCGAGCATCCGGCTGGATTCAAAGCGGTAGCTGAATTCGATCGTCTTGCCGGTAATGTCGAGCGTCACGCCGATTTTATCCGCGACCGCCTTCAGGGCGGCCTCGGCGTCGGGCTGCTGCATCACGGTAACCGCCGGCACGCCGGGCTTGAAGATGCCGGCCTTTTCCGTCGCGATCGCGCGCAGCGTCGAACCCAGCTGGGCCATGTGGTCCATGCTGATCGACGTGATGGCGGTCACTTCGGGCTTGATAACGTTGGTGCTGTCGAGCCGACCGCCCAGGCCGGTCTCGATGATCGCGATATCCACCTTCTGCTCGGCAAAATACTTGAACGCAATGGCGGTCAGCACGTCAAAATACGTAGGCGAAGGTTTGATGCGCGGCAGGAACGGCTCGACGACCTTCACCAGGCGGGCGAAATCCGCGTGCGAGATCATCTCGCCGTTGATCGTCATCCGCTCGCGCACGTCAACCAAGTGCGGGGATGTGTAAAGCCCAACCTTATAGCCGTTGGCCTGCAGCATCGCGGAGATCATCGCGCAGGTGCTGCCCTTGCCCTTCGTGCCGGCGACGTGAATCGAGCGAAAGCCTTCGTGCGGATTGCCCAGACGCTTGAGCAGGAGGCGCATGCGATCAAGATCGAAATTCTGGCTGTTGTAACGGACGATGCGCAGCCGTTCGAAATCCGCCAGGGTAGACAAGGACTTCATCGCGCGGTTAAATGCTGCCACGCCCGGATTAACCACCGGCTTGACCACCACCGGTGCGGGCACCGGCTTAACAGGTTTCCGCGAGGCGACGTGTTTAGGTTTAGCAGAGCGCGTGCGCTCTGATCGGCCTGCAGTTGCTCGCTGGGATCCCCCGCGCCTCGGTTTCGCTCTCGTCGCCATAGACCTGCCATTCTAGCAGAGTTAGTGGGGGTTTACAAATTTCGACCCTAACTGGTGACAGGCCAACGCTTTGCAGAAATAGGCTTTGGGCCGCAAAGCGGCGGCGTTGTTCATGGAATGTTCGGTTATTTGGGAAGATTTGTCTTCCCACCGATCGGGGTTACGGGTATCTTGCTCCCCCTTTGTTGGAGAAGCCGTTTGCCGCGCAAAAAGTCTATCAAGTCAGTCGCCTTTGTCAGCCTCGGATGCCCCAAGAACCTGGTGGACTCCGAGCGCATGCTCGGCCTGCTCGCGCAGGACGGTCTCTCGATCACCTCTGACGCATCGCAGGCCGACGTCGTGGTCATCAACACCTGCGGATTCCTTGAAGCGAGCAAAACCGAGTCACTTCAGGAGATCCGCGATGCAGTCGCGCTGAAGAAGTTCGGCAAGGTCCAGCGCGTCGTTGTGGCCGGCTGTCTGGTGCAGCGTCATAAGACCAAACTGCTCAACGACGTGCCGGAGATCGATCGGCTTGTGGGCGTGTTCGATCGTGAGCACATCGTTGAAGCGGTTCGAGGTAAAGAGAACCCAAGACAGGATCACGGACACTTTCTTGGGAAGTATCACGATCTGTCTCGCGAACTCGCGAATGCCCAAGGAATGACAGCGGGCTTGGACAAGGAAACAAAGACCACGCGACTCCCGGTCTTTGAAGACGACCGCGCCCGTCTCCGTCTAACCCCCCGCCATTTCGCGTACCTCCGCATGAGCGAAGGGTGCAACCAAGGTTGCAGCTTCTGCACGATCCCGAGCATCCGCGGGCCGATGCGGTCTAAGCCGATCGAGCAGATTTTGCTCGAAGCCAAGGAACTCGCCGCCGACGGAGCGGTGGAACTCAACCTGATCGGGCAGGACACCACCAGCTACGGAACCGACATTTCCTACGCGGCCGGCCTGAGTGGACTACTGCGGACGCTCAACAAAGAGATGAAAGACGTCCATTGGCTGCGGCTGATGTACGCTTACCCGTCGTGCTTTACCGATGAGATGATCAAAACGATCGCTGACAGCTACCGCGTCGTGAAGTACATCGACATGCCGTTGCAGCACATCAACGATGAGTTGCTGACGGTGATGAAACGCCGAGTGACGCGCAAGCAGATCGAAACCCTGTTGGACAAGCTGCGGAAATGGGTGCCGGGCATTGCGATCCGCACGACGTTCATCGCCGGCAGCCCCGGCGAAACCGATCAGCAGCACCAGGAACTGGTGCAGTTCGTCAAGGATTTCGGCTTCGACATGATGGGCGTCTTCCCCTTCAGCCCCGAGCCCGGCACGCCCATGGGCCGGCTGGAAAACCAGCTGCCCGACGAAGTCAAACAGGCCCGCGTGGATGAACTGATGCTCGCTCAGCAAGAGATCGCGTTCAAGAAGGCCAAGTCCATGATCGGCCAGCAGATGCAAGTCCTGATCGACCGCCCCGCCGGCCGCGACGCCGAGGACGGCTACGTCGCCCGCCATCAGGGCCAGGCGCCCGACATCGATAGCTGCGTGTTTTTACACGCCGAGGGCGTTCATCCGGGACAGATGCTGAACGTGAAAGTGACCGACTTCCAAGCGTACGATCTGGTGGCGGAGATTCCGAAGAGCACATCGAAAAAACTGACGGTGCTTGCTTAGCGTCATCTGCATCGCAATGGCTGCTAAACCGGGAGCAACGGGCATGAGTCTGTTCGGCAAGTTATTAAAGATAACGGATCGTCTCCCCATGAGCCGCCCATTCGCGGCGTTGGCAAAGCGCTATGCTGATCGTTACGAAGGTGAAGAAATTGATAACGGCACAGTCAACGGGGAGCACTGGCTTGCGTCAAAAGTTTTGCCTCGCTGCAAAACGGTGTTCGACTGCGGCGCGAACATTGGCTCTTGGACGCAATCCGCGCTCCAGATCAATTCAAATCTGACCATTCATTGTTTCGAACCCGTTGAAAAGAATTTCCGCGAATTGTGCTCCCGCAATCCGAACGGCAATGCGGTGAAAAATCAGCTCGGCGTAGGTGCCGAACCCGGCGAAATCGAGATTCATTTGTTTGAATCGGGGGCTTGCAACTCGATTTACAACCGCTCGTTGGCGGCCCCATCCGGCGGGCAGGTTACCGAACGAATTCGCCTGACGACCGTAGACTTGTACTGCGCAGAAAATGCTATCGCTCACATCGATTTTCTGAAACTTGACGTCGAAGGACATGAGATCGCGGCGATGAAAGGGATGAGGGAAAGTTTAGCCGCACAGCGTATCGAGATGATGCAATTCGAGTACGGCGGGACTTATCTCGATGCGGGCACCCGCCTAAAGGACGTATTCGATTGGATGGCGCCGTTTTCCTATGATTTTTACAAGCTTCGAGGATCGGGCTTACGCAAAATACCGGTCTACGAAGTGACGATGGACAACTTCCGGTATCAAAATTGGTTGCTCGTTCGACGTGGATCGAATCTGTTGGCGTAATTCCCAGCCCTCGTCACTGATTTTGAGGCGTACGATCTGGTGGCGGAGATTCCGAAGAGCAAGTCGAAAAAGCTGACGGTTCTGGCGAGCTAACGGCGTAACCACGCCGCCAACTGGCGATTTGTCGCCATGATAACAATCAAAACAGGGAAAAACGCCTGAAACACATTATCCTGAAAAAACGTGATGATGGCCCTCACCACACGTTCATCCATCCGCAGATTAACGAATGGGCACATACGCCAAACTTCGCAAAAAAAAGCCCCTCCGAAGCAAGCAAATGAAATCGCGGAGTAAGTGAACATCCATCCTCTAGCCTGTGGTTTACGGCGAAGTAAAGCCAAACCACTTGCAACTAAAAATACACACTCAAATGTTGAATGCGATTGTTGGAGTCCACCAACGAATGTCGCGAAATCATTCGGCGAGAGAACCGTCGCTACCCAATTTGGACCGTGTCCACGAACGAAACTGACGCCATCGACCATTAGATTCATCGTGCCAAGCACGCCAAGGACCAAGCATGTCCATGCCACGACGCGAACCAAAACCGAATCGAGATGGCCGAGTTGCTCATAACCCAGCGGCGTCGTTGCCTCGGCAGCAATAGTGGGTGTTAAATGTTCCATATCTAATCTTCCCGAAGGAAATATCGAAGCGATAGTTGAAAGCGATCAGCGACATAAATCGTAACTGCTGACAGCTTACCACTTCCCCCGTACAATCCCCGCGCGAATGTTCCGCCACGTCCCCAACCTGATCACCGGCCTGCGACTCATCCTCGCCGGCGTCTTTTTCGGCATGCTCGCGTATTACCAGTACGACGTCAGTGGCCGGCATGGCGATCCGATGTGGCTGAATATCGCCTTTATCATTTACCTGATCGCATTGATCACCGATTTCCTCGACGGCTATCTCGCCCGACGATGGAAAGTCGAAGGTGCCTTCGGGCGCGTCGTCGATCCGTTTGTCGACAAAGTGCTGGTTTTGGGCAGTTTTGTCTTCTTCGCGGGCAAGAATTTCACGATTCCCGCGGCCAATCCCGATGATGTCCCCAGCAACGTGCTCACCATCACCGGCGTCGTGCCGTGGATGGTCGTCCTGATCCTCGCCCGCGAACTGCTCGTCACCAGCCTGCGCGGCGTGGCGGAGGCGGCGGGCGTGAAGTTCGGAGCGGCGTTCATCGGCAAGGCCAAGATGGTGACCCAATCCGTCACCATCCTCGCCATTCTCGTCTACGTGAATTACCTGCCGTGGTTCACGCAGCACGATTACAAAATGCCGGCGATTTACTTCCGCAACTTCTGCATCTGGGTGACACTGATTGTCACCGTTTGGAGCGGATTGACGTACGTCACCAAATCCATCTCGCTGGCGATGTTGAAACGGGCCGACGAGCCCGGCGTCTGACGCTCCCTGTTATGACAGCAACTAAATCATCGCTCTTCAACGAAGACTAAAGGAAACACCTTGAACGCCTATCTCATCGCTCTCATTCTCGGTGCCGTCGAAGGTCTGACCGAGTTCCTCCCCATCAGTTCGACGGCCCACATCCAGATCGCGGGAAAGATCATCGAGCATTTCGGTGGGGCCTGGAACGAGCATGACGTTTACTGGAAAGCGTTCGCCGTCGTGATCCAGTTGGGCGCGGTCGGCTGCCTGCCGATCTACTTCCGGAAAGAGATTTTGAAGTACCTGAAAAACTTCCCCAAAGGCGAGAACAACGACCGCAATTTCCTCAACCACCCCATCACACTCACGCTGATCGCGTTCGCCATCACGGCGGTGATCGCACTGGCGCTCAAAAAGGTGATCAGCAAAAACCTTGAGAACTTCCAAGTGATGGGCCTTTCGCTGCTGATCGGCGGGGTGATCATGTGGATCGTGGACGTGATGTTCAAAAAAGGCACCACCGACCGGCTGGACAAAATGTCGCTCCCGCAGGCGGTCTGGATCGGGCTGATCCAGTCCCTGTCAGCAATCTTCCCCGGCACGAGCCGGAGCATGGGTACCATCGCCGCCGGGCAAACCGCCGGCATGACGCGATCGGCGGCGTTGGAGTTTTCGTTCTTCCTGTCGATCCCGACGATGTTCGCCGCCACACTGTATGAACTGCTGGGCGTGTACAAACACAAAGACGAATTCGCCGAACTCGGGCCTCTCTCGCACGCACAATGGATGCAAATCGGCATCGGGCTGGTGACGGCGTTTATTATCGCGATTGTGGTCGTTCATTTGTTTATGGGCTGGGTCCGCCGGCGCGGGTTTGTGCCTTTCGCGATTTACCGCATTGTCCTTGGAATTGCTGTGCTGATCTGGGTTTTCCAGACCGGCCGGTAGTTGCGTTCCAGCCGCATACCGCACGCCGGGATTCTCCTAGACGTTCACTGATTTGAACCTTATAGTTTGGAAGTCGTTGCACGTCTTTTACCCGGGCGATCCATGGTCCTGCACATCCTGAGAGCCCTTTTCGTCATGCTCATGGCAGCTGCCGGGTATTACTACCTCGGCAAGCTCGGCGGGACACAGGTTGACCCCAGTTACTGGTCGATGCCCGTTGCGCTGACCGTTGGCGTTTTACTCATTTGCGTGGATATCCTGGCGCCCCGCCGGAAGCTGATCATCTTCTCCGGCACGTTCTTCGGACTGGTCGTCGGGATCACTATCGCTTACGCCCTTAGCTTTGTGGTCAAACTCGTGGTGGATCGCGCGTTGGATCTGCTCGGCGGCACGCATGCAGTTTCGGACATGAATCTGATGCGCGAAAATCTCACGCAGTTCATCAACCTGCTGGTGGGCATCGTCTGTGGTTATCTTTCGATCAGTTTCATCATGCAGACGAAGGACGATTTCCGCTTCATCATCCCGTTCGTAGAGTTCGCGAAGGAGACCAAGGGCGCTCGGCCGATCCTCGTCGACACCAGCGTGCTGATCGACGGCCGAATCGCTGAAGTCGCTGATACGGGGATTATCGAAAGCAAGATGATCGTCCCCAAGTTCGTGCTGCTGGAATTGCAAGCGGTGGCCGACAGCGCCGATAAGCTCAAGCGCAACCGCGGACGGCGCGGGCTGGACGTGCTGGGCAAACTCCAGAACTCCAAACGCTGCGAAGTCGTCCTCTACGACTCATCCGCCCATGAAGGGACCGACGACATCGGCGCGGATCAAAAGCTGATGAGCCTCGCTCAGCAGATGAACGCCCGCGTGCTGACCAACGACTTCAACCTCAACAAAGTGGCCCAGCTTCGCGGCGTGACGGTGATCAACCTGAACGACCTGACGACCGCCCTCAAGCCCGTGGTGCTGCCCGGCGAGAAGATGAAGGTTCGCCTCGTCAAACCGGGTGAAGTAGCCGGCCAAGGCGTCGGCTATCTCGAGGACGGCACAATGGTCGTCGTCGAGCAGGGACGGCAGTTCGTGAACGAAGACGTGGAATTCACCGTCACCAGTGTCCTGCAAACCAGCGCCGGCAAAATGATCTTCGGCCGACTCGGCGACAGCATCGCCGCCCCACCCACGAAAAAATCTCGAAGCCTGCCGGCGAGTTAGACCTTCTATATTTACCGCGAAGACGCGAAGTCGCGAACCATACCAGAAACCAGAATCACCCGAGTTGCTTTGCGTTCCTTCTTCGCGCCTTCGCGGTTGTGTTTTGAGTTATTTTAGAAGCTCTAACAACATCGACGCGGAGGATCAATTAATTGGACCTGACCTGCTCTGTAGAGAAGCTCCCAGATGATAGCGGCCGGGATCATGATGTTGGCCGCTATCATCTGGAAGCTTTTCTACAGAACACTTCCCGACCCCTATTCCTTGCTGCGGAAGAATAGGATGCGCCAATGGTCTCATTGCAAAAGAATTGCGTCCCCTTTAATTACCCGTGCCGAACGGGATTGATCGCGTCCCCTTTAATTACCCCGCCTGCCGGCGCAGATTAACGTCCTCCCAAACCCAAGTGGTGGCGAACCGAACCATTGACCGCAAAACAACCTGCAACCACAATACCTGCGTTCAGCGGGGATGCTAATTGGCGCTCTCGGTCAGGTTAATGAGTAGTAAGTTGCGCTATGGAAGTCATCGATTACAACGGTCAAGATCGATGGAGCCGCGACGCGATCCTCGAACGCTACGCGCAGTTCGCGGCCGACGCGGGCGTCGCGCCACGCAATCTCTCGCCGAGGGAGCACACCGAATGGGGACGGCATTGGGTCTACCCCGTGATGGAGAAGGTGATCGAAGGCATTGAGGCAGGCGATGCCGCATGTGTCCGTCTGGGGATCGAGTTCATCGAGGAGGACGCGAAGTTCCCCTTCGGGAAGATCCTCAAATCGAACACGGCCCGCGCTCTTCGGCGCGCTTCATTGTCTGAAGAGCAGGGTCAACGGGTTCGGGGGCGCGTCCTGAGTATGTTGCGAGCAGGGAAAGTGCCTCACGAGTTCCGAGAGTATGCGAAGCTAGTCAAGAAGATCGGTCTTCACGCAGCGGAATTAGGCGAAGTGCCCGGCACAAGTGAGCGCGTATCGCGCTTTCGTTCATACCTTCAGGCGGCGGCGCGGCCGGGCAACTAACCCCGCACTGCAACGGATCGGCCGGGCGGAACGGTCCTTGTGATTCCAACGCGGTTCGGTGCCCGGCCGGCCGTTGAATGCTGATCCGTTATGTCACGCGGGAGAGTTACAGCATCGATCGAGGGCTTTGCCCGCACGGGCGGACTTGGCCCGATACGTCTCGGGATGCGTCGGCAGCAAATCATACGTCTATTGGGCAGGCCCAAACACTGGGCCTGCAACCTTCCGGCTATGCCCAACTACAAAGGGTGGGCGCGGTCCGGCATTTGGAAATACGGGAACGCGGAACTTCACTTTGATGGGAATAGCCTCTGGCTGATCCACTTTGACGACACCTTCGGGAAGCCTCGGGGTGGTCAAGGACTGCGGATAATTTCATCCGGCGTTCGCGAAAGGATGTCTCTCGTAGCACTGGAACGCGCATTGAAGAACGGCGGCGTCCGATACCGGATCACTGCCGATCGCGCTAAGAATCCCGGATGTGTTGAAGTCGTTACTGAGGGCAACGTTTGCTTTCTCGTGAAAGCAAAGGGCCCTCGCCGCGAGCTGGGATTGCAGCTGTTCGGCTGTTCGCAGCTTGACATAAACCGCCGCCACTATGAGATCGAATAACGGGACAGGTCCAATACTTTCGTCGCGATGCCGTTAGGTTCATTGCTCATTCGGCAGGTCGCGCTGATCGATAGTAGGTCTATGCTCGCTCTCTCCATTCGCCAGCCGTACGCCGAGTTGATCCTGCGGGGGGTTAAGCGGATCGAGTATCGCAGCCGGGCGACGCGGATCATCAGGTTTGGCATCACGTCGCAGTCCGGGTAAAATCCCGGCATGAGCACCGACACGCAGCAACTCATCGAAATTTGCGAACAGCTGCCCGAGGCCAAGCGGGTGGAAGTGGCGGACTTTGCGCGGTTTCTGCTCGCTCAGGAAGGCGATGAACGGTGGGAGCAGATCATCGCTTCAGCCACGCCGCGGCCTAAGCTGGATGCGTTTTTGAAGCAGTCCGCGATGGAAGGGTCGGAACCTCTGGACCCGGATCGGCTGTGAAGTCGATCGCTCGTCCCAGCTTTTGGCGTGCCTATGGGGTGTCTATGGGGCGCTCGATCAGCGTGCGAAACTGGCGGCCCGAAGGGCGTATCAACTGTTCGCGGAAAATCCCGACCATCCTTCCCTTCGATTCAAAAAGCTTGGCGGATACGAAAACGTCTGGTCGGTGCGGATCAGCGAACAATATCGGGCGGTGGGCGAGCGGGACGGCGACACCATCGAATGGGCGTGGATCGGATCGCACAACGAGTTTGACAGCAAGTTCGGCTAGATAAACCGGGACGCAAATCCGGTCGATTTATAGAACATGCTCGCCCGCTCCATTCGCCAGCCGTACGCCGAGTTGATCCGGTTCGACTGAGCTCACCGAAGTCTGCGGGGGATCAAGACGGTCGAATACCGATCGCGGGCGACGAGGAACATTGGGCGGCGGTTTTACATCTACGCCAGTAAGACACCGGCATCGCGGCTGATCGCGGAGGCAAAGCCTCACGCTTGGTCGGAGGATTTGCAGGTCGGACATCCGCCCCTGTGTATGGTCGAGTTGGCGGAGCAGGTGAAGCTGATCGAGGACCTGCGGTCGGCAACCGGCGATCGATTGCCGACCGGGAGAATTAACCGGTACGGTTCGAATTTTCTCGTAGCCGTGCCATTTTTGGCACAGTGAAAATAGCAAATCCGAAGTCCCGCCATACGAAATACGGCCGAATTTCACACTTGTAACCACAGTGTCGCGCCGGAGGCGTTCGGGCAGCGCAGCAGCGAACGTCATAGCGAGGCGACGACTCTTCCTGCTCAACGGTTGAATGACCGACGGCTCTTTGAAAAGTGATATTTCTTTCGGCCACCTTATGTGACACGGGCGGCGCTGCTTGTGTACCTTTGCGTACCTTTGCGTACCTTGACGATCGGCCAGCGGGGACTGGGGGACAGGGTTGTAACTGTTGGCCGGTGGTGAAGTTGGCGAGGTGCGGGGTGGCGGGTGCTTCGCGGGTGGCGCGGATTGGAGCGCACAGATGTAAAAATCTCGTTTCAGCGATCGCCGCAGGGATTTCTTCGTCGTGATGCTCGCGTGGCGGTTGGAGGAAGGGGCGGCGTTTCGATCTCGCGTCAGACTTGACTACCGCTCATCGATTCACCAAAATACCGCTCCGCGCTCGGCCGGTGGAGTCTAACCAACGCCCCGGCAATAGCCCTTTTACCGGAGTTTCTTCCATGTCCACCGTTCGCAAAGATGCGATCAAGGCGATCGCGCAGACCAAGCACAAGCTGAATCAAATCGATTTCAAGTCCAAACACATCAAGGATTTGTACGGCGTTAACGTCTTCAACGAAACTCAGCAGAAGGCGCGCCTGCCCAAGCCGATCTTCAAGGCGCTGCAAAAAACCATCAAGCAGGGCTTGGCGATCGACCCGACCATCGCCGACGCGGTGGCCAGCGCGATGAAGGATTGGGCGATCGAAAAAGGCGCCACGCACTACACGCACATTTTCCAGCCGATGACCGGCATTACCGCAGAGAAGCACGACTCGTTCCTCGCCCCCACCGGCGATGGCAACGCGGTCGCGGAATTCAGCGGCAAGGAACTGGTCAAGGGTGAACCCGACGCATCCTCATTCCCGTCCGGCGGGCTCCGCGCGACGTTCGAAGCCCGCGGCTATACCGCGTGGGATCCGACCTCACCGGCCTACATCGTTGAAAACCCCAACGGCTCGACGCTCGTCATTCCGACCGCCTTCCTCAGCTGGACCGGCGAAGCCCTCGACAAGAAAACCCCGCTCCTCCGCTCGATGGACGCGCTCTCCACGCAGGCGGCTCGCATCCTCAAGCTGTTCGGCAAAACCGCTGATCGCGTCATCACCACCGTTGGGCCGGAGCAGGAATACTTCCTCATCGATAAGAATTTCTACTACGCCCGTCCCGACCTGATCACCTGCGGCCGGACGCTGTTCGGCGCGCCGCCGCCCAAGGGACAGGAACTGGAAGACCAGTATTTCGGCACGATTCCCGATCGCGTGCTGGCGTGCATGGCGGATGCGGAGCTGGAGCTGTTCAAGTTCGGCGTGCCGGTCAAAACCCGCCATAACGAAGTTGCGCCCAGCCAGTACGAAATCGCCCCGATCTACGAAAACAGCAACCTGGCGACCGATCACCAAAACCTGACCCAGGAAGTGCTGAAGAAGACCGCCGACAAGTACGGGCTGGTTTGCCTGCTGCACGAGAAGCCGTTCGCCGGCATTAATGGCAGCGGCAAGCACAATAATTGGTCGATGGGCACGGAGAGCGAGAACCTCCTAGAGCCCGGCCACACCCCGCACGAGAACGCGCAGTTTTTGGTTTACACCACGGCCGTCATCCGCGCGGTGGCTAAGTACAGCGAGATTTTGCGATTGTCGATCGCATCGGCGCACAACGATCACCGCTTGGGCGCTAACGAGGCCCCGCCGGCGATTATTTCGATCTTCCTCGGCGATCAGCTGAACGACATCATCGAGCAGATCGAAAAAGGCGGCGCCAAGACCAGCAAGCAAGGCGGCCTGTTCCAGACCGGCGTGTCGGTGCTTCCGCCATTGCCGAAGGAAGCCGGCGACCGCAACCGTACTTCGCCGTTCGCGTTCACGGGCAACAAGTTTGAATTCCGCGCAGTCGGATCGTCGGCAAACATCTCCGGTGCGAACACGGTACTGAATACGATCGTGGCTGAGTCATTGGACTTCATCGCCACCAAGTTGGAAGCGGACGTGAAAGCCGGCAAGAGCCTGGCCGATGCGACGCAGGCTTTGCTGCCGGGCATCATCAAGGAGAGCAAGAAGGTTATCTTCAACGGCAACGGCTACTCGGAAGAGTGGCACAAAGAAGCCGAGAAACGCGGCCTGCCGAACCTTAAGAACACTGTGGAGGTTCTGCCCGTTATCACGCGCAAGGATACGGTTGCGTTGTTCACCAAGTACAAAGTGTATACCGAGCGTGAACTGCAAAGCCGCCTGCACATTTTGAGCGAAGCCTACGTCAAGACGCTGAGCATCGAAGGCAAGACTGCAGTCCTGATCGCCAGAACGATGATCCTGCCGGCCGCGCTCAAGTTCATGGGCGAAGTCGCCGGCACGGTATCAGCCGCCAAGGGCGCTGGCATCGCTAAGCCGCAAGGAACCGACTTGCTCAAGAGCCTCAATGACGGCTTGGCCGCGCTGACCAAGGCGATCGATGAACTCGACCACGCGGTATCGCACACCGCCGACGGCGAACCCTACGACCACGCCAAGCACGCCCGGGCCGAGATATTCCCGGCGTTGAACACGTTGCGTGAAGCCGCCGACAGCCTGGAAGTCATCGTGGCCGACGACTACTGGCCGCTACCGACGTACCGCGAGATGTTGTTCATCAAGTAACGAGCAGTTGTCACGCTGAGTTTCACCAGAAGCCCCGTGAGCGATCACGGGGCTTCTGCTTTTTCGGGGTCCACCCCCCCAGCGGGGAGTGGGTTGGGGTTAGGGTAGAAACGTCGCTCGCAAAATGGGATTGGCACTGGCAAATGTCCCTGCCGTTTGACGAGGGTTCAAACCCAACAACTCCCGGTTAAGATCGCGGTATGCGTTCGCCGGTTGTTTCATTTGATTCTTCCTCGCCCAGCCGACCTTGGAGCGACACTGCCGCGCGCTTGGCCGGTAACACCATCACCGCCACGCCCGAGACGGCTTTGACGACTCTTGCGGCAATCGAGGAGCAGGCCGCCACCCGTCGCTACGCCGGCTTTATCAACTACGATGTCGGCCGCTGTTTTGAAACGCTGCCTGCGAGAGCGACCGATGATCTTCACCTACCTTCGCTGTTCTTCACCGCTTGCGATGAGCATCGCCGGGCCGATCTCGCCGTTGCGCCCAGTCTGCCGCGGGTGATCGAAGCTCCGCGATCGAACTTCACCCGCGCGGAATACGAGCAGGCCATCCAGCGATGCCTCGACTACATCTCCGCCGGCGATGTGTTTCAGATCAACCTCTCACAGCGGTTCACCCTACCGCTGGCCGAGCACCCGTGGCTGCTCTACCAACGGCTCCGCCAAACTTTCCCGGCCGAGTACGGGGCCTATCTCGACGCCGGCGAGTTTCAACTCCTCAGCAATTCCCCCGAACTATTCCTCCGCGTGACCGAACTCCAGAGCGGCCGGCGGAAGATCGTCAACCGCCCGATCAAAGGCACCCGCCCGAGCGCCGCTGGGATGTACGACGCGCTGCTGCTCAGCGAAAAAGATCAGGCGGAACTCGCGATGATCGTCGACCTGCAGCGCAACGACCTCGGCCGAATCTGCGAGATCGGCAGCGTGAAAGTCACCCAGCCGCGGGCGATCGAATCGCACCCCACCGTCCTGCACGGCGTCGCGACGATCGAAGGCATCCTGCGCCCTGAAGTGACGTTCGTCGACATACTCCGCGCCACCTTCCCCTGCGGCAGCGTCACCGGCTGCCCGAAAATCCGGGCCATGCAGATCATTGACGAACTCGAACCCGTCCGCCGCGGCGCGTACTGCGGTGCGATCGGCTGGATCGAGGGACGCGAGATGGAATTCTCCGTCGCCATCCGCACGATGACCGTGAAAGCCGGCCAAATCCACATCCCCGTCGGCGGCGGCATCGTGGCAGATTCCTCACCGGCGGCGGAATATGAGGAGACGCTGGTGAAGGCGCGGGCGATGTTTGGTGCGCTCGGGATTTGAAGAAGTCGAACCACGAAACTTCAACGATGCCCTTTCCGAATTTGCAATCACGATTGCCCTTCGTTGCTTAGTTGCTTCGTGTTAAATTTATTGAATGCCCTTATCAATCCAGCAGATCATAGATGCTCTCGATCGACTCGCCCCACCCGCGCTGGCCGAGTCGTGGGATAACGTCGGCCTGCTGGTCGGCGATCCGTCGGCGGACGTGGCGAACGTGATGCTGACGATCGACTACACGCCCGCCGTGGCAGCCGAGGCGGCGACAACGAAGTGTGAGTTGGTGGTTGCGTATCACCCGCCGATCTTTTTGCCGATCAAAAAGCTGACCGCCGGCGGCGTGGTGTTTGACGCGATCCGCCGGGGCGTGGCGATTTACTCGCCGCACACCGCTCTCGATTCAGCCGACGGCGGCACGAACGACGTGCTGGCTGACGTGCTGGGGCTGATGGATCGTTCGCCGCTGAAGCAGACCACTCCGCCGGCTATTACACAATACAAGCTCGACACGTTCGTGCCGCCGCACGCGGTGGAAAAAGTCAGCCAGGCGATGTTTGCCGCCGGCGCCGGGCGGATCGGCGATTACAGCGCGTGCAGCTTCCGATCGCCGGGCGTCGGCACCTTTTTCGGCGAGAAGGGAGCGAACCCTTCCGTCGGCCAGCCCGGGCGGCTGGAGCTGACCGAGGAAGTGAGCGTTGAAACCGTCGTGCCGATCGAAAAAGTCGACGCCGTCGTCGCCGCTTTACGGAATTCCCATCCATTCGAAGAACCGGCGTTCGATCTGCTGCTGCTCGCCGCAGCACCAACGACCGACGGCATCGGCCGGGTTGGCACGCTATCGCCGGCGGTGGAACGCATGTCGCTGTTCGCGACGATCAAAAAAGAACTCGGCATTCATCACCTGCTGATCGCCGGGCCGACCGAAGGCGCCGTGAGCAGGGCAGCCGTCTGCGCAGGTAGCGGAACGTCGTTCGTCGATGCGGCGATCGCGGCCAAGGTTGATCTGTACCTCACCGGCGAGGTGAAGCACCACGACGCCCTCAAGGCCGTCGCGGCCGTGATGACCGTCGTCTGCACACTCCACAGCAACAGCGAGCGCATCACCCTCAAGCGGCTGGCGGAGCGGCTGGCGACGTCGCATCCGGCAGTCGCGTTTCACTTGTCGCAGCAGGATCGGGATCCGTTTTCAATTCGCTAACCGGTTCGATCACCGCCGGCTTGGTCAGCGGGAACGATTGGCGGATAGTCACCACCAGATCCGGACCGGCCGACGCCCATTGCGACGAGAACTTGCCCATTGCTTTACCGCTCTTGGCGAGCGTGAGCTTGGCGATCTCCAGCACCTGCCCGGCTGTCGCGGCGTCGTGGTGCGGCAGCATGTGCTGCATGGCGACCATCAGAACGGTTTCGCTCAGCACCACCATGTCGTGCCAATCGCCGAGCTGCTCCTGCATTTTCTTAAACGTTTTGATCACCTCCGGCGGAAGCGGATGGCCTTGCGCCACCGCCAGCTCAAGCGTGTAACGCAGCGCCTTGCCGGCGATGCGCAGCTCGTGCGGATCCTGCCGCTCGCCGTCAAGTACATCCGAGCCTTTCGCCAGCCGATCGGCCTGCTCGGCGAAGCGGTCGAGCTGAAGGTGCAGCGACTGCGCCAGCAGCGAGTGCATCGCCTTGCCGGCCTCATCGACTTCGTCGTGCAGGCCCCACCACTCGCCAAGCTTGGACAGCGTCTTCCCGACGACGGGTTTGTTCTTCAGCTTGTCGCGTAGATCGTCGCGCTCGTCGATCAAATGATCCACCAGCCACGATACGGCGGCCGGATACTTGGTGCATTCGGGCAGTTCATTGAGATGCCCCATGATTACATCCAGATCGCGTAGCGGCCCCAACTGCCGGCGGAGCGTTTTCAGCACCTTTTCAAACGGTTTTCGATGCGATCCCGACAACACCGGCTCCATCAATCGAACCGCAGCGGTCAGCCGGCGCGTCGCAACGCGGGCTTGATGGATCGCCTCGGGCTCAAACTCTCTCAGGGCTTTGGGGATCAGCGCCCGCAGCTCGTTCACGCGGGCATCCATATACAAACTGATCGGCGGCGGCAGTTCGGGCGTGGTCATAGCGGAAGTATAATCGATTGGAAGACCGCGTGATGAATCAAAAAAGGGCGACCCGTTTCCGGGCCGCCCTTTCGGTTTTATTCTGCCGTCGTGGGTTAACGTCCCAACAGCGACAAGACTTGCTGAGGCGAGCTGTTCGCCTGAGCCAAGACTGACGTATTCGCCTGCACCAGAATCTGTGCCCTGGTCAAGGCTGCCGTTTCAGCAGCGAAGTCCGCATCGCGGATGTCGCTTTCGCTGGCGGTCACGTTTTCAAGCGCGACCGACAGGCTGCTCACGTTCGTATCCAGCACGTTCTTCTGCAACGCGCCCAGTCGGCCGCGCAACGTGGCGACTTGGCGAATGGCTGTGCTGAGAATCTTTTGCGCCTGGATGGTATTTCCAGACACGAGCGAACTGCCTCCGCCGGAGCCGATGCTCGAGAGGTAGCCGTTCACGCCGTCACCAAGCTTAGTCGTGCTGACCGAGCTGATGCCGATCTGGATCTGGCCTTGGCGGGTGACTTCCGAACCGATCTGGAACTTCGCCCCGCCGCCGGTGATCTGGAAGCTTGTTCCAGCCGCCGTCTGCTGAGCAAAGTTGGAATCGAGCTGGAAGGTCACGTCCAGGTCGGCGGTGCGGACCGAAGCGGTCCTCCCGTCGACTTCGGCCTGGGTTCCGTTGACGCTCACAACGGCGTTGGCGCCGAAGTCTTTGCCGTTAAGGAACGAGCCGGAGATCGTCTTCACGCTGACGAACTCTTTGGATCCAAAAGCCGTGCTGGTGATCTTTAAAGCCGAACCGCTGAGCGCTGCGCTCACGCCGGTGGAACCCCTGATTTGGTTAATCGCCACCACGATCGCGCTGTTATGCGTGCTGGCCGCGAAGCTCAACTGCTCGGTCCCCTGGGTGCCGGCGATTTCGATCGTGACGGCCGACGCGCCGACGCCCGAGGCGGTGTTGGTCAACGTGCCCAGCTGCGCGCTGGCGGTAACGTTCACGGTGATCGTGATCGAACCGTTTTCAGGCAGCTTGGCGGCGTTGATTTCCAGCGTATCGATCGCCGTGCTGGCGACGTTGCTGGTGGTGTAGTCCAGCGCACCGTTCAGCAGTTTCACGCCGTTGAACTGCGTGGTGTTGCTGATGCGGTTGATGGAGTTGAGGATCGAATCGACCTGCAATTGGTTGGCCTGGATTTCCTGAGTCGACAAAGCGCCGGTATTGGCCGCTTCATTGGTCAGGCTTTGCACTTGCAGGAGAAGGGAAGACACTTCAGACAGCGAACCCTCAGCCGTGTTCACCACGTTGCTGGCGCGCTGGCTGTTGGCGATGCCCTGGTTAATGCCCGCGATTTCGCTTCGCAGCGTTTCGCTGGCGATCAAGCCAGCCGGTGCATCCTTGCCTGAGTTGATCTTCAGACCCGTGGACAAGCGCTGAAGGCGAGTCTGCAGGTCGGTCTGGTTTTTGTTGAACGTGGTAATCGCGCGAAGCGATCCGATGTTGCTGTTGATACGTGACATACTATCCTCCGTGATAGTTTGGAGATGTCGCCGGATATCCGTTTCCGGCGTACGAATTTGAAAGTAAAACACAATCAGCCATCACAACCGTGACGGCCGACGAGAAGACGAAGTGGGAGTGCGAACCTCCTTGTTCAGATCAAAGCGCTCGCGGGCGAATCCGTTCGCCCGCATCCAGAGTCGATCGGACGCGACGCCACGAAGCGTCGAACCGACTCAGGTCTTCGCGGCTATCGTCGGACCGATGAACGCGCAAACTTGAACAGGGAGAACGCAATTTCTGCAGGTGGGTGAAGGGCTGATAATATGCGGATTTGGCGGTTAAAGCGGGATATCCAGTCGGCGGACGCATTTTCTGCGCTCGCGCGACACGAGGACCGGCAAATCGGTTTCAAGGCTGATCGATCGTCCGATAACTGAAGATAAATCCGCGATCTTCGTCGCTACCGACTCAACCCCCGCCGCTGCCGAGAGTGTCGGCTTGCGGTTCGGTCATGCGGCGAGGGTCGAGCGCCTTCTCCAACTCCTCCGGCGGGAGAATGCTTCGCTTCGTGGCAATCTCGCGCACGGTTCGGCCGGTCGTGACGCTCTCTTTAGCGATTTCTGCTGCCTTGTCATAGCCGATGAGCGGCACGAGGCTGGTGACCATCGATAAGCTCTGCTCCACCAGCGACGCGCACCGCTCGCGGTTGGCTTCTATCCCGCTCATGCAACGGTCGGCGAACACTCTCGCGCCATTGGCCAGCAGTTCGATCGATTCCAGCAGGCAATACGCCATCACAGGCATCATGACGTTCAGCTCAAATGTGCTGCCCAGCCCGCTGGCAGCGAAGGTGATCGTCGCATCGTTGCCGATCACTTTGGCCGCCACCTGCAGGAGCATTTCGCACATCACCGGATTGATTTTTCCAGGCATGATGCTGCTGCCTGGTTGCGTTGAGGGAATCGAGATTTCACCGATCCCGCACCGCGGCCCGCTGGCGAGCAGTCGAATATCGCTGGCGATTTTACTCAGGCTGATCGCTACGGTCTTAAGCTGCCCGGACGCTTCGACCACGCCGTCCTTGGCAGCTTGGGCTTCGAAATGGTTTTTCGCCTCGACAAACTGGATGCCAGTCTGCTGCGCGATGACGGCGATCGCTTTTTTTGCAAACTGCGGATGCGAGTTAATGCCCGTACCAACCGCCGTCCCGCCCAAGGGCAGTTCTCGCAGTGCGTTGATTGCCTTGTGAACGCGCATCGCGCCCAGTTTCGCGTGGGCCGCATAGCCGCTGAATTCCTGACCGAGGCGGATGGGCGTTGCATCCTGCAGATGCGTTCGGCCGACCTTGATGACATCGTCGAACCTTTTTGCACGCTCGGAAGTTACGTCCGCCAAATGCTCCAGTGCCGGCGCTAATTGCTTTTCCATTGCCACACAAGCGGCGATATGGATCGCCGTCGGAATCACGTCATTGCTGCTTTGCTGCATGTTGACATGATCGTTGGGATGGATCGGATCCTTTCCGCCGCGTTTGCCTGTAGCGATCTCGTTGGCGCGTGAGGCGATCACCTCGTTGGCGTTCATGTTGGTGCTGGTGCCCGAGCCGGTTTGAAAAATGTCGACGACGAAGTATTCGTCCAGTTTTCCGGAAATGACTTCTTGAGCGGCCTGCCGAAGCAGGCCGGACCGGTGAGGGTCGATCAGCCCCAGTTCCGCGTTCACCGTCGCACAGGCGAATTTGATCGCGCCTATCGCCGCGATGAATCCGCGATTGAATCGAAGCGAAGAGATCGGAAAGTTCTCGACCGCCCGCGCGGTAGACGCCCCGTAGTATGCGTCGGCCGGCACGAGCATGTCGCCCATGGAATCCCATTCGGTGCGTGTGTTCATCGCAGCCTCCAGTCTCCAGGATTGTAGCGTGACTACTCGATGGTTTTCGGATCGACCTTCAGCCAACCCCATATTTGCTTTTGCGCCACCGCCCGCTCGACCGCCGGGGAATCGGGCAGAAGTTTCAACAGCGTCGGTCGAAACTTCGGATCGAACGCGGCCATGTCGCTGCTCAACCCATCCAGATCGAGCATAGCCGCCGCGAAATGCAGCGCCACGTCCGGCCGATCGCGCACGCCCCGCAGCAGCGCCCTCCGCGTCAACGGGCCGCACCGGTCCTGTACCCGCATCAGAGCGTGCACCGTTCCGTCGCCGGTAGAACCGTCGATGATCCGGGCGAGATTGACGTCGAAGACCGAATCGTTCATCCGCTTCATGTCATACAAATAACCCAGCGCACGGGCGCGGTGCTCGGCGGGGTAGCCGACCAGATCATCGCGCAGGCGATCGAACGACGCCTTGGAGTTATCATGCGCCAGCACTTCCATGTCGCGCCAGTCGAGCGCGTTCTTCTCCCGCAACTCGTCGAGAATCGTCTGCTTCTCTTCTATCGCCATGAGGTCATACGCATCCAGATCGTAACCCGTGCCTTCGCGCCAGGCGTCTTGGTCGATGATCATGCTGTTGCGGAACTGGCGTTGGGCAGCGGTGGACATGTCATCTCCTCTTCCGGCCGCGATAAAGATAGCAAATAAAGTCGATCAATCCGGCAAAACGAAATCCGGGATCGATGTAGTGTTCGATCACATAAAATACGAAATAGTACGCCCGGGAAAAACCCCAAACTGCTAGAGCGAGCAGGGCCGCTGTTATCCAGGTCGGGTGGTCGATGAGCAGCAACACGCTGGCAAGCACGCCGATAACGACGAAGAGGCCGCCTTTAAGATAGAGGAGTTTAGGATTTTTGAGGTTCATTTATTAAAATGGCGACGTCGCCATTCGCCGGGCCTGCTATGTGGATACATAATAGCACCGACTTACATGGACTCCGTTTAATTCTCGCCTATTTAGCGCCGGCCGCAGCGGAATCTTCCGCCTCAGTCCCTTGACCCCGGACCTCAGACCCCGTATTTTTTAATCCATGACCGCCGCTCTCACGACCACCGAACTTCCCTTCCCCGTCCGCCGAGGCAAAGTTCGCGACGTATACGATCTCGGCGATGCGTTGCTGATCATCGCGACCGATCGCATCAGCGCGTTTGATTGCATCATGCCGAGCGGCATCCCCGACAAGGGGAAGATCCTGACCGCGCTCAGCCTGTTCTGGTTCCAGAAGTTCGGCGATCGATTCCCCAATCACCTCATCGCCACCGACGTGGCAAAATACCCCGAGCGGGTTCGGCCGTTCGCGGATCAGCTGGTCGGGCGGTCGATGCTGGTGAAGAAGGCGTCGGTCGTGCAGATCGAATGCGTGGCCCGCGGGTATTTGGCCGGGTCCGGTTGGAAGGAATACCAAAAAACCCAAACCGTTTGCGGCGTTGCCCTGCCGGCGGGGTTGAAACAGTGCGACAAGCTGCCGACGCCGATCTTCACGCCGGCGACGAAGGAAGAGTCCGGGCATGACATCAATATCGACTTCGCCGAGACCATCCGCCGGATCGGCAAAACTCTGGCGGAGCAGTTGCGCGATCGGACGCTGTCGCTCTACCAAGCCGCCGCCGACTACGCCGCCACGCGCGGGTTGATCATCGCTGACACCAAATTTGAATTTGGGCTCTTGCCCGACGGATCGTTAATTGTGGTGGATGAAGTGCTGACACCCGACAGCAGCCGCTTCTGGCCAGCCGATAGCTACGCGCCGGGTCGCGATCAGGACAGCTACGACAAGCAATTCGTCCGCAACTATCTCGAGAGTTTGACGTGGGACAAGCAGCCACCCGCGCCAACGCTCAGTGGGCTGGTGATTGCCGGCACGCGCGATCGTTACATGCGGGCGTATGAGAAACTGACCGGCCTGCGGTGGTCGCAGGTCTGATAATCAATCGGCCAATAGGGCCGACGTACGTTTTGAAACCCATTGACGCCTCGAACTGCAGAATGCGTTACGCCGTGGACGATAATATCCGATAATCAACGTATTCCGGCTTGATGGAGCACAGAGCGCTATGGCACAGATTTCAATGTCGCAACTTCCCACGAACGTGATCAATCCGCCACTGGATTCCGAAGCGTGCACCAGCCAACCCAAGCGACTTCTGCCCATTGACCTGATGTACTGGCTGCTGATCATCAGCGCCAACACCATCGGCGAAACGCTCGGCGACCTGATTTCTATGACCTTCAACGTCGGCTATGCGTGGACCACGGTCATCCTGATGGCCATGTTCGCGATCGCCGTCGTCGCTGCAGTGTGGACGAAGGTGCAACACGCTTGGCTGTACTGGATCGTCATCATCCTTAGCAGCACAGCCGGCACGACCCTGTCAGACTTGGTCAACCGAAATATACTTGGTACGCCAGAAAACCCCGCGTACGGCGGCGGCGTTCTTGGAATCGCTTTGACGTTGTTGCTGCTGTTTGTCGCGTGGAAGATCATCGCGCCCAAGCGAGGCATTCATGCACCGCTCAGCCGGTCCAGCGAATTGCTGTATTGGCTTTGCATTGCCACCAGCAGCACGCTGGGGACGGCGTTTGGCGATTACCTCACTCACCTGACATTGCCGGGCCAATCACACGAAGTCGGCTTCGGCCCGGCAACGGCGATCCTGTTCGGTGGGTTTGTCATTGTTGCGTTGTTGTCCTTGAAGCACTGGGTTCCCCGGTCGCTTTTGTACTGGGCCGCCATCGTCGTCACCCATCCACTGGGCGCAACCGCCGGCGATTTTCTGACAAAGGATAAAGAAGAAGGCGGCGTCGAGCTTGGCACGGTCTGGGCGACGGTCATCCTCGTTGTCGTCTTCCTGATTATCTCTGCCATTGCGTGGGTGATGCACCTCAGAAAAAGCAAATACCTTGCTTCGACGCCAGCATACGAATCTCCTTCACTTGAGCCGCGGTAGACAAGACTTTGCCGGCTTGGCCCGGACGCGCCGCGCCATTTCTGTAGAACGGATGGACTATCCGGTTCCCCGGCGGGTAATATCGCGCCGTGCAACCTGACGCTCAACCGCCGCAGCCTGCGATTCCCGTCGTTCTCGACTACGGCCAGGCCGATTCGCTTCAGGAACGTCCTCTGATAGCGATCACCGAGCGGGTGGTGCATTTCATCACCGCCATCGTGCTGCCGATCGCCTGCTTTGCGATTTCCAGCACGCACTACCCGCCGGGCCCGGAATGGCAACGCAACCACTGGGCCGACTATCTAGGCATCATCCCGACAACTCAGGCGGGCTGGCCGTTCTATCCGCTGCTGGCGTTCTCGATGTACGCGGCGGGGTATATGATTTTTCGCCCGAGGTGGGCGATCCACTCACTGTCTGTCCGCATCGGATTGATTACCGGCGTGGTGCTTGCGTACCAGTTCGCGTTCATCCAAGTCGTTACGGTCCGAGGATATAGTAGCATCGCCACCGATATTCCGCTGGGTGTTTTTCTCCCCGTGGCGATGGTGACGCTGGTGGTCATCTTCCACCGGCTGGCCGAAGCGCTCGTCTGGCAGCGCCGCTGGTATCGCGGGCGGGGTCGCAAGTATTTCTGGATCGGGCTGGCGGTTCTGATCGGCGCTGCGATGGTGTCTCGCGACATCCGCCGAGGCTCGTTGGGCGTGACGATTTTCAGTTCGCTGCTGCTCGCGCCCGGGCTGACGATGACCACGTTCACGCTCATGCTGATCGTCTGCCTCACGCACGGCCGGCTCTCTCAACGCAACCCACTGGCGATCGTCGCGTGGTCGGCTACTTGGCTGACCGCGTTCTCCGTCGCGTGGATCAAGAGCTATCAGGCAGCCGTTGAAGCTTACGCGCTGTTGCCGAAAGACAACCCCAGTTGCTACATCGCCACCGCGGCGGCGCAGGGTCATGAGTCGATCGTCGGCTCGTGGTCGACCGGCGACGGCTACCGCATCAACCGGCAGCTGGCGATCTTCAAGTCCGGCGAAAAAGCCTTGGCCCGGCGATCGCCTCAAACGCACCGTCGGCTGCGGCAAATCTACGACTCGATCGGTCCCGCCATGGCGAATCAATTGCGCCGTCGTTGGATCGCCGATTTCGCCTACCTCACGCTCAAGCCGCTGGAATGGTTGACCGCCGTTACGCTGTCTGTCTCAACCATGCCGAGTGTTGAACGGTGAGGTATGATTAACCCCTTTGTCTTCATCCAATGCTACAGTTGCGACCGCCATGGCGGGCCACGCCGGTGATTTCACCTTGCCTCGCGAGTCGTAGCCGAATACATTGCGGGGCAACCACCCTCTCGCCAGGAGATTTCATGTCCAGATTGCTCGCCGTCGCGTTGATGTTGGTCACGCTGCTCGCCGCCCCGTTGCGCGCGGATGACATAAAAATCGGGCATTACGGCTCGCTCACCGGCTCGGAGGCCACGTTCGGGCAATCCACGTCCAACGGCCTGAAGCTGGCGATCGCCGAGATCAACGCCGCCGGCGGGATTAACGGCAGTAAGATCGTCCTCGTCGAATACGACACCAAAGGCGACACCAAAGAAGCCGGCGCGGTCGTCACCCGCCTTTGCACAAAGGACCACGTGACGGCCGTCATCGGCGAAGTGGCCAGCAGTCTGTCGCTGGCGGGTGCGCCGATATGCCAGCAGAACAATATCCCGATGATCTCGCCGTCGAGTACCAACCCGAAGGTGACTCAGCAAGGAGACATGATCTTCCGGGCGTGCTTCATGGATTCTTTCCAAGGTTATGCCGAAGCAAAATTCGCTTGGCATACTAAGCATTTTAAAACCGCAGCGGTTCTTCTTGATCAAAGCTCGGCGTATTCTGTCGGGCTGGCGGAATTCTTTTCAAAAGAATTCGAGAAATTCGGCGGCAAGGTTGTCATTAAGCAGCAGTTCGCCAAGGGCGAACAAGACTTCACTGCAAAGCTGACTGCTATTCGCGATACAAATCCTGATGTGTTGTTCGTTCCAGCGTATTACAACGATGTGGCCAATATCGCTGTTCAGGCGCGGAAACTGGGAATCAAAGCTCCGTTACTTGGCGGAGACGGATGGGACTCTGCAAAGCTTTTTGAAATGGGTGGCAAGGCGATCGAAGGGAGCTTTTACTCCAATCACGCCGCCCCCGACGCTCCCGGGCCGGTTCTCAAAGCATTCGTCGACAAATACAAGGACGAATATGGGCCTATGCCTGATGCGCTCGGGGCGCTCGGATACGATTCCGGGAAACTGTTGTTTGATGCCATGAAGCGTGCGAAATCCCTTGGCGGTCGAGATCTCGCCAACGCGATCGGGCAGACGAAAGACTTCGAAGGAGCAAGCGGAGTAATCACGATTGATGAAAATCGAGATGCGAAGAAAGATTGCGTCATTCTCGAAATAGTCGACGGGAAGCCCACTTACCGGGCAACCATCAAGCCAGAGTAAAGCGACCCGTTCATGGCGGACTTTCTTCAGACCCTTGTCATAACAATCACCATTGGCAGCTTGTATGCCCTGATCGCATTGGGCTACACGATGGTGTACGGCATCCTCAAACTCATCAATTTCGCCCATAGCGACGTTGTGGTGCTGGGTGCGTGGTCGAGCCTGACTGCAGCAACATTTCTTCTGCCGCGACTGGGTGTGAGCGAACTTAACCCGCCCTGGTGGGCCGGCGCGATGGTGCTGGCGCTGTCGATGGCGATCTGCGGCCTGCTCGGGCTGACGATCGAGCGGCTGGCGTATAAACCCATCCGCAAAGCCCCCCGCCTCAACGCCCTGATCACCGCCATGGGCGTCTCGCTTCTCCTGCAGAACGCAGGGCAGTTGCAGTACACGCTGTTGAGCGGGATTACGGAAGTCGCGCACGGCACGATTGCCGCTCGCGATGACATAGATCCAGAGAAGCTGAAGCTCAATCAGCCATTGACGCTGGCTCGCGATGGGCACTACATGCTGCAGATCACGTCCGCCACGCCGCCCGGCGTTCCGCCGGCGACGCCGATCGAGCGGATCGTGACCGCCGAACCGGGGCAGTACGCCGCCGGCGAGACCATCTCGATCGCCGACTCCATCGGTAAAAGCCAGGCCCGGGGCGCGCGCTTCACGCTGAATACCCGCAGCACGGCCCTCAAGCTGCCGTTCGGCAAAATGCCCGACCGCGTGCCGAACCTCATGCCGATCGTGACGAAATCGCACGAACCCGCCACCGCCAACGTGCTTTGGCAGCACGATTTCGTCAGCCAGCAAACGCAGCCGGACGGAACCGTCCGCACGTTGACCAAGCCGCTCAAGATCGAGCTGGTGCAGGTGGTGATCGTCGGGACTGCGTTGCTGCTGATGTTCGGATTGCAGATGCTGATCTACCACACGCGG
>JBBROD010000039.1:0-41462 GCA_038229715.1 Tepidisphaerales bacterium
CAGGGCAACCGCATATGGCATTGCCAAGATAACGGCGCACCACAGAATTGCGCTTTTTGATTGCATCGGGTATATCGGTCTCCGATCGCGAGGCCTCGCGAAGTTCCAACTTGACTCTTTCCAGGAGCTTCGCCATGGACGGCCTTGTGACCCGTGGTCCTTTGCGCTTTTTTCTCGATCTACCCGACCCGCGTGCGGCCAATATCCGCTATCGCCTCATCGATCTGATCGTCATCGCGATCTGTGCCGTCCTCTGCGACTGCGATTCGTGGGATGAAGTCGAAGACTTCGCCGAGTCGAAAAGGAAATGGTTCAGTTCGTTCCTCGATCTCGAGCACGGCATCCCGTCTCAGGACACCTTCGAGCGTGTCTTCGCACGGCTCGATCCGGAGAAGTTCGAGTCCTGCTTCGTGAACTGGATGAGCAGTGTCGTCGAGCTCACCCGGGGCAAGCTGCTGGCGATCGACGGGAAATCGATCCGCCGATCGTTCGAGAAGTCGTGGGACAAGAGCGGCATGGCTCACCTGGTCAGCCTCTTCGCCACCGAGAACGGACAGACCTTGCGGCAACTCAAGACCGACGGCAAAGGCTTGGAATTGCCCGCGATTCTCGACCTTCTGAGCAGGGTCGATCTCAACGGTGCCCTCGTCACTATCGACGCTCTCGGGTGTCAGAAGGAAGTGGCCGGGACGATCATCGATCGCGGCGGCGACTACCTCCTGAGCGTCAAAGACAACCAGAAAGGATTGCATCAATCGGTCCGCAAGCACATGGACGAGTTGATCCTCGAGTCGAAAGACCCGGTGACGGCAAAGCAGATCAAGCTCGATCACGAGGAGACCCACGAAGCGGGTCACGGCCGGATCGAACGGCGCCGCGTGTGGGTGACGAACCGGATCGACTGGCTGAAGCCCAAGACCGATTGGAGCGGCTTGTCATCGGTGATCGTGGTCGAGTCGTCGCGGACGATTCCCGCGCAAGGGACAAAGAGCGTGGAGCGTCGGTATTACATCAGCAGCCTCAAGACGCCGGACGCCCGGACGGTGGCCCGGGCGATCCGCGGGCACTGGGCGATCGAGAACACGCTGCATCATGTTCTGGACGTGAGCTTTCACGAGGACGAGAGCCGGGTGCGTAAGGGCCACGGCCCGGAGAACCTGAGCCGATTGCGTCGGATCGCGTTGAATCTGATCAAAATCAACGGCGACAAGCTGGGCAAGCGACGGAGCATCAAGGGAAGACGAAAGATCGCCGGCTGGGATCACGACTTCCTACTGGGCCTGATTAGCAATTGAGATGCCATCCATATGCGGTGGCCCTGGGCTGATTCCGGGGGTTTGTTCATCACCACTTGCAAAGCCGTCGTCGATCGCTACACTGCCCGGCTCGCGTTTTTTCAGAAGCAGGTTGAATTATGCCACGTGTTTGTCAGATTACCGGTAAGAAGACCTCGTTCGGGAACCAGATCACGATCCGCGGCAAGGCCAAGTACCTTGGCGGCGTGGGCACGAAGATCACGGGCATCACCGCCCGGAAGTTCCGCCCGAACATCCAGAAGGTTCGCGCCTTGGTCGACGGCAAGATCGTCCGCATCAAGGTGTCGGCCAAGGCCATTCGCAACGGCGCGATCGTCAAGCCCGTTCGCCGCAAGTGGAAGAAGCCGGAAACGACGGCGGCATAGCAAAAAAAAGTATTCAGGGGCATGGGGCAAGGGGCGAGTAGATTGATTTCTACTTGCCCCTTGCTCGTTGATACCGGCCCCTTTAATCTCCTCGGCATGCCCGACGCAAAAATCTCCCTCGACGACGTCCGTCACGTCGCTAAGCTCGCCCGGCTGTCGCTTGGCGAGCCACACTTGGTGAAACTCACCGGCCAACTCGAATCGATCATGGGCTACATCGCCAAGATCGGCGAAGTTGACATGGGCAGTGTCGAGCCGATGGCCCATGCGATGCCGCTGCATAACGTGCTGCGTGAGGACGTCGTTGAACCGGGCCTGCCGCTGGAGAAGGTGCTCGCCAACGCGCCTGACACCGACTCGCCATTCTTTAAAGTTCCCAAAGTCATTGGCGGTGAAGAAGACTCGGCTGGGTGAGTTGCGCCCTCGACGTTCCCCGGGTTTTTCGTATCCTTTGCCACCTATGCTTGTTTACGACACGCTGCTGGAGGCGCGGGACGCCGTCCGTGCCAAAAAGATCACCTCTACCGAGCTGACGCGCCAAGCCCTTGATCGCATCACCCATCTCGATCCGACGATCCAGGCGTTCAACAGCACCTACGCGGACCGCGCGCTGGCGCAATCCGAAGCGGTCGATGCCGGCAAAGTCACCGGCCCGCTGGCTGGCGTGCCGATTGCGATCAAGGACAATCTCTGCACCACGTACGGTACGACGACCTGCAGCAGCAAAATGCTGGAAAACTTCCACGCCCCGTACGATGCGACGGTAGTGAAGAAGCTCGAAGCCGCCGGGGCGGTCATCGTCGGCAAAACCAATCTCGATGAGTTCGCGATGGGCTCATCGACCGAAAACAGCGCCTTCCGCACGACCAAAAACCCGTGGGACTTCTCGCGTGTGCCCGGTGGTAGCAGCGGTGGATCGGCGGCGGCGCTGGCGGCGGGGATGTGCTGCGCGTCGATCGGCTCGGACACCGGCGGGTCAATCCGCCAGCCCGCGTCGCTCTGCAGCCTCGTCGGACTCAAGCCCACCTACGGCCGGGTCAGCCGGTACGGCTTGGTCGCGTTCGCCAGTTCGCTCGACCAGATCGGGCCGTTCACTTGGACCGTCTCTGACAACGCATTGCTGATGAACGTCATCAGTGGCAACGATCCGAAAGACAGCACCAGCTTTCCGTCGGCGGTTCCGGATTATCTTGCCCAGATCGATCAGCCCATCGCCGGCCTGCGGATCGGCATCGCGAAGGAATTCAACCTCACCAACGGCATGGACCCGCAGGTAACGGCCGCGGTGAACGAAGCGATCGCTGTCTATAAAAAGCTCGGCGCGACGATCGTCGATGTGACCCTGCCGCACACGGAATTCGGCATCGCGGCGTATTATGTGATCGCCCCCTGCGAAGCCAGCAGCAACCTTGCTCGCTACGATGGCGTACACTTCGGCCATCGCACGAAGGAACCGGTGAAGGACATCATCGAGCTGTTCAGCAAAAGTCGAGGCGAAGGGTTCGGCGACGAAGTCAAACGCCGCATCATGATCGGCACGTACGCGCTCAGCACCGGCTACGCCGACCAGTATTATCTACAAGCGCTCAAGATGCGCACGCTGATCAAAAGAGACTTCGACGACGCATTCAAAACCTGCGACGTGATTCTGAGTCCGACGAGCCCCACGCCCGCGTTCAAAGCCGGCGAGAAGACCGGCGATCCGCTGCAGATGTACTTGTGCGACGTGTTCACGGTGACGTGCAACATCGCGGGCATCCCGGGATTGAGCCTGCCGTGCGGTTTCAGCACCGGCGATAAGCCACTGCCGATCGGCATGCAACTGCTGGGGCCGACGTTTAGCGAAGACACGCTCTTCCGCGTCGCGCGGATGTACGAAGCGGCGACGGATTGGCACAAGCGCCGGCCGGCGCTATAATTCAGTGTCGCGCTAGAGTTCGGTGTCGCACTGATTTTATTTGGAGGCGTCGCCAATGGCTTCGCTCGCATCTCATTTTCCGTTCTTGATCGGTTGCACACTCGACGGCGATCCGGCCACCGACTATTCCGACGCGGAACGGACGCTGGTTGTCGATCAGTTCAACAGCTTCACTGTCGAAAACAGCCTCAAGTCGCTGTCGGTCCAGCCGACCGAGGGGCAGTTTGAATTCGCTAGGCCGGACAAGCTGGTGGCGTTCGCAAAGGAGCACAACTTCAAAATGATCGGCCACTGTCTGGTGTGGCATCAGCAATGCCCGGCATGGCTTTTCCAGCGTGGCGGGGAACTGGCGGATTGCGAAACGGTGCTGGCTCGGCTCGATACGCACATCAGCACGGTGATGAAACGCTACAAGGGCAAAATCACGGGCTGGGACGTGGTGAACGAGGCGATCAGTGACGGCGGCAACCAATGGCTTCGCCACACCAAGTTTACCGAAACGATCGGCGAAAAGTTCGTCGTCGAAGCCTTTAAGCTCGCCCACGCCGCCGACCCGGACGTGCCGCTTTATTACAACGACTATTCCATCGAATCACCGGCCAAGCGCGAGCGGACGATCAAGCTGCTGAAAGAGATTCAGAAAAGTGCGCCACGGATCGATGCAGTCGGCATTCAGGGGCACTGGCGGCTTGGGCATGTTCCGCTGGCGGAGATCGAGGCTTCAATCCAGGAGTTTTCCAAGCTCGGGTTGAAGGTGATGATCACCGAATTGGACATCGACGTGCTCGGACGCAAGCAGAGCGGCGCGGACGTCTCCGCGACGCAAAAAGCCACCACGCACGAAGCGGCCGATCCATTGGACTGCCCGCCGGAGGTTCTCAAACGTCAGGCCGACGATTACGCGGCGCTATTCCGGCTTTTTCGGAAGTATAAGGATCAGATCACCCGCGTCACCTTTTGGGGCCTGCATGACGGGCGAAGTTGGCTCAACAATTGGCCGGTGAAAGGGCGGATCAATCACGCGCTGCTGCACGACCGCCATTGCCAACCCAAGCCCGCGTACGACGCGGTGATGGGCGTGTAGCGGTCACCTCGCGCGGAGATCGTAAACGCGGATCTCCGGATTGGTGAACGAGTAAGTCGGATGCTCGGGCTTGGTTTGCCAGATCAGTTTTCCCTGCTTGAACAGCCGCTCGTACCACGACTTGCGGTAGGCAAATTTCTCTTCGTCGCCGGGTGCGCCGGTCGCGCCGATTTCAAAAAAGCGCGAGTAATTCGTGTCGCAGACGACGGCGTAACGGATGCGCCGGTAGCGCAACTCGCTGAAATCTCCGTAATTCGAGGCGTAGCTGACAGATGGACCGCTGTAAAATCCATCACGCATTTGCGAAAGCAGAGAATAACTGTCATGGGCGACGCGGTTTTCGTCAGGCAGATGTTCCTCGGCCCACTTCAGGAAGCGCTCGCGCCCGTCGTCGGCGAACTGGTTCGTGAAATCGCTGCAGCGCAGGCCCTGCGCGACCGCGAATACTCCGAAAACGATGATCGCGGCTGCGAGGTGCAGCCAGCGGAATTTCCGCAGTAGCTCGATCGCCCGCGCCGCGCCAAGCCCTGCCAGCGCGTAAGCGAAGACGACGACCGGTAACGCGTATCGATGGAACGGGATGACGCCCATCGACAGCACGCAAAGCCAAACGCCCGCGAACATCAGCAGCACCAGATCGCCGCCGAAACCTTTGCGGAGCGTGACGATGCTCAGTAGCAGAACGATCGCGAAGAGTTTGATGTGGGGCAAACTTTCCTGTTGAGTGACGTTCCAAGGGAACCAGTTGGGCACAGGAAGCCTGACGCCGGCGTGGTCGGTCGTGCCGTGTTCGTATTCGCGGTCCATTCCCTGTCGGAAGTGTTCCCAGTCGTTGATCCCGCGATGGTTGATGTACGCGGCCGCACTGATGGCGATCGCGGCCATCAGCAGCAGGCGGATGGGGATCCACCACCAGCGCGGGAACGGCGCGAACAGGACGACAAAGAACGCACCGACGATCGCCGCCGCGCCGACGTACTTGCCCGACACCGCCATCGCCGCACCGAGCCCGGCGAGCATCGGACCGACGAGTTGGCCGAGGATCGTCTTGCGGTTCCACACCCACGCCATGCCCGCGACGGTCAGCCCGACGCCGCTGAGCAGGCTGGCGTCTTCCTTCATGTAGTGGGCATAAACCAGCAGCGAGGGACAAAGCCCGACCGCGACGGATCCGAGGATCATCCCAACCCAACCGGCCGAGAAATACCCCGCCAGCGTGAACCCGACCGCGCATGTCGCCGCCAGCCCGGCCGATGCGTTGCGGCCGCTTTGCACGACGGTCATCGCATCGTGCGGGCCGGGGATGAAGTCGAGCACTTTTTGCGTGGTTTCCAGCAGCAGCAACGGATGGTTGAAGTTACGGGAATTTTTAATGATCTGGCTGATCTTGGAAATTTCGTCGGGGTGATAGCCGATCGAAAAATCGTTGTGCAGCCGGTAGAGATGAAAGCAGCCGAGCCAGACGGCAACGCAATACGCGATCACGCTGATGCGTCGAAGCACGCGCGGTGAAACCGCGCGCCAGCGACGCGGCGCAATCACTTCTGATGTAGCGGGGACGACTCCTGCCTCCATGAATCCGCCATTGGAACCGAATTAAATAACGCGGGCCAATACCTTTCCGTGGCGGGTGGGATCAACGAACGGCATGCAATAGCATGCCCTACTAAATACTACGGCGATGGGAGGAACGTGTTGAGATCGATCTTTCCGTCCGGGTCGACCGTCACGGTGATCGCGCCGCAGCGGTTGGTGCGGTACAGCGGTCGGTTGCCGACGAGTTGGTCGAAGCGCTTTTGCTTGCCAGTGAGTGTGCGGTCGTTGCTGGAGAGGATGAAGCGGGGGTTGACGGCGTCAACGAATGCAGCCGTCGTGGCTTCGCTGCTGCCGTGGTGGGGGGCGATCAGCACGTCAGCCTTCAGCTGCGCGGGGTCGGCCAGCAGGGCTTTTTCGGCGTCGTCCTGGATGTCGCCGGGGAAGAGGATCGTCACGCCGGCGAAGGTGACGCGCATCACCAGCGCGTCGTCGTTGCTGCTGAGGGCGGATTGCTTCGGCGGCCAGAGCACATCCACCCTTACGTCGCGGCCGACGGGGATGGAATCGCCGCGCTTCAGCAGGCGAGGAGGGCGGTCGGATTGATCCAGCGCCCGCAGCATGGCTTCGGCTGGTGCGTTGCCGGTCGCGTGATAGCGGAACCGCGGGCCGATGAACGTGTCGTGTACGTCGTAGGCGCTAACCACATCCGCCACGCCGCTGATGTGGTCGTAATCGCCGTGGGTGAGGAAGATGCTGTCGATCTCCCGCTGCCCGGCGGTGCGGAGGAACGGGCCGATGCATTTGCGGACGAGATCGGTCTGCGCCATCGATCCGGCGTCGATGAGGAACGTGCGGCGGCTGGGCGTTTGGATGACGGCCGTCTGCCCCGCGCCGATCGCGAGCAGCGAGAGCTTGAGCGATCCGCTGGGCGCGATCTCCGTCGCCCGCCCGGTGGCTAGCGGGAGGAACAGCACCGTCACGCAGGCCAGCCAAGGTAAGGCTTTTAGCGCGAGCTTCCACTTGGGCATCGCGGTCGGCCAAAACAGGATCGCCAGCGACACGTACCACGCCGCGACGAGCCACATCGGCGGGGCGGGCAGGGGCACGTCGCTGCCGGGGAGGAGCGCGAGATAGCCGACGAGGTGGCGCATCCACGACGTAGGCGCCAGCGCCATCGACGCCCACCACGCCGCTCCGCCGGGGAAGGCGAGCGTCAGCAGGACTTTCAACATCCCGGCGATCAGCGAGAGCGCGACCACCGGCGCCAGCACAATGCCGGCGGGAATCGCCCAGGGATTGAGCTGCTCGAAATGGATTGCAATCAGCGGCATTGAGATGAACCACGCGACAAGCCCCGCCGCGAAAGCCGCCGTCAGCCATCGGTCGCTCCATCGCACGGCTTTGAAGAACGGCGGCGGGTTCGAGTCGATCGGGTCGGCGGGGTCGCGGCGCAGGCGCACCAGCGTGTCGAGCATCCTCGATGCAAACACCATCAGCCCCAGCACCGTGCCGAAGCTGAGTTGGAAGCCGGCGTTGAACAGATCGAGCGGTTGGTAGATCAGCATTGCGATCACCGCGACGCACAGCAGCTGGATCGGGTTGATCGAGCGCCGCAACAGGAAGCCGAAGCCGATCGCCAGACAGAGCAGCACCGAACGCATCACCGGCGGCGAGGGCAACGCGATCGAGCCGTAGAGGACAACGAAGCCGAGCACGATGACCGTCGACACGCGCGGCGACAGCCGGACGAGCCGGCAGACGATAAGTATGACGAAGCTCAGCACGGCGATGTGCATGCCGCTGATCGACAGGTGGTGGCTCGTGCCGGTGCGTTTGAACTGCTCCTGCACGTCGCGGAGTTCGGGGTCGGTATCGCCGAGCAGGAGGGCGCGGAGCAGCGCATGATCCAGCGACCGCTCGGCGGGCGTGCCGGCGGCGAGGAGTTGGTGTGTCCGCTCGCGGAGTTGTGTCAGCAGCGTCGGGCGAGCGTCGGTCAGGATCTGCATGTTCGACGTCTGCAGGATTTGTAGCGACGCGAGGATGCGTTTGTCGCGGTAGTAGTTCGCCCAGTCGAACTGTCCCGGATTCATCGCCGGCCCGGGCCGTTGGAGCAACCCCAGCGCGCGGACGGTTTGCCCGGCGGCCAATCGCGGGTGGGGCTGGCCGATCTGGATCAGCATCTGCCCGCTGGCGGGCTTCCAACCGGCCCACGTGCGCACCTGCGTGACCCGTCCCAGCGTCACCTGTTTCGGCGGGAGTGCGCGGTATTGCCCGAACGCGTTGACCAGCACGCGCGGGGGTTCGTCGACGATGAACTCGATCTGCGCCAGCCGGGTGGCGTCGGTGGCGTAGTGGGCGATGTGATCCGTGGGGTAGAAGTACGCTTGGACTTGCGCGAGTGTCACGCCTGTGAAACAGAGCGCGAGCAGGAGAGAAATCGTTCCAAGCCATGCGCGTGCGCGGAGTAGGCTTCCGAGTGTGATGCACGCAATCGCTGCGATCGCCCATGCTAAAGGCAATGGCTTGAGGGCGTCGTGGCACGCAACGCCTGCCATCAGTCCGATCATCGCGAGCAGCGCGGGGTGTCGCGGAATCCATTCTTTGATCAGCAGATGCGCCTGCGCGAGATCGGGGGTTGGGGCCTCTTCCGGATCGGGCAGAAGTTGAGTGGTTTCATCCCCCGAGGACATGAGCGCGAGTGTATCCCCGGGGCAGTTTTGTCCCAAACCGCAGGCCCTGAGCAGACAGGCATCGGTCTTACCGTAACGCGCCCGATTCGGTAGTATTGTAATCGCTCGATTGAACCAATCCTTACCGACGGGTGCTCGCCATGTTTTCGATGATTCTCGGAATGAGTTTATTTCTCGGCCAGGCGCAGACGATCACGATCCTTCCGCCGTCCGTATCGACCATTCAGCATGGGGCGTCGACGACCCAGCCGGCGCCGACGACGCAGCAGACCGTGATCGTCGTCGGCAATGAGGAAAACACCGCCGGTCTGCTCGACAAGATGCTCAAGACCCGCTTCGGGCAGATCGCCTCCGGCGAGCAGGCGCTGACGCTCAACGACGTTAAAAACCCCGCCTTCTGGATCGACAGCATCAAGGACCTGGTGCTGACGGTCCTCGGTTTCATCCCCCGGCTGCTCGGCACGCTGGTGTTCCTCTTCGTCTTCTGGCTGGTGTATCGCGGCATTCGCAAACTGGCGCTGAGCAGCATGAAAAAATCGGAGGTCGACTCCTCCATCCGCGACATGCTCGCCACCTTCATTAAGTGGACGGTGATGGGCTTCGGGTTGGTGATCGCATGCAACCAGTTGGGCATCCCGATCGTGGCGATGCTGACGGGCGTGTCGATCATCGGCTTGGCGGTGGGGTTCGCGGCTCAGGAAACGCTGTCGAACTTCATCGCCGGGATCGTGATCTTCCTAGACAAGCCGTTCAAAGTCGGCGATTGGATTGAGTTCGGCACGCAGCAGGGGCTGGTCAAACGCATTACATTCCGATCGACGCGATTTACCAATCTCGATGGCGATGTGGTGGTCATCCCGAATACTAAAATCCTGTCCGACCAGATCATCAACAAAACCACCAATGCGGTCACAAGAGTGAATGTGCCGATCAGCATTGCGTACAAAGAATCGATCGACAAAGCGCGCAAGGTGCTGCTGGCGACGGTAGAGTCCGACAAGCGGATCGAAAAATCGCCGGCCCCGGAGGTCGTCGTTCGGGCGTGTGCGTCAAGTAGCGTTGACCTGATGCTGCACTTTTGGATCTATGAGGAGCGTTACGAAGACGCGATGGTTTGGGAATACATCGAAAAGTGTAAAGTCGCGTTGGATGAAACGGGCATTGAGATTCCGTTCCCCCACCTGCAACTGCTGGTTGAAGAAACGCCCGCCGTTACGAAGCTGACCGAGCGGGTGGGGAATCCGCCGCGGAACTAGCATTGGGACCATTTCCGGCATCCTAAGATTCCGGTGCATTTTTGTGCGATTCTTGATTGGCTTTCGCGCATAATTATCGTTTTTGATAAGAACTAAAGAGGTAATCCGATGAACGCAGGTTTGATCTCACGAACCATGGTTGTTGCCGTGCTGTGCATTGTAAATATTGGCGTTTCTGGTGAACCTAAATCGGATAAGGCTAAAGAGGCCTTTGGAAAAAATTCATCATCTGTCAAGAAAGCCAATGAGGTTTATTGGCAATCCGTTCTCAATGCAGACAAGGCTTTGCTAGCCGATCTTGAAGTTGCTGAAAAGATTGCCCAACGCAAGAAAGACAATGTTGAACTAGAGGGACTTCGGTCGACCCTTGAGCAGTTGAAGCTTCGAATCAGCGAGCAATTGGAATTACTAAAGCAGTGTGCGCCAGCAACAACGCCTCGTCCTTTCTCTTATGAGCCAACAGCTACAGGAAAAAGAATCGAACTTGGTATGTCGAGAGACGATTTCTTGACGACCATTAAGGACCAGAAACTAAAATTCCGTGTCGAAAGTGATATCGAAGAGTTAGTAGGGGGAAAAGTTGTTAAACGTGAACATTGGTCATCTGATTTTAAATACGTTGGTACACCCCAAGATGTATACTTAGAAAATGGCATCATAAAGCGTCTCGAACAATAGTGGGGTTATGGCTGGTGTGCTGTCATCATTCAGGGTTTGTCACAGGACTAGGTAGTTAGATATCTGAGGCAGATGAAATTAAAGCGAAGCGGACGCAAAGGCTTCGCCCCAGTGTTCACGCCGAGTGGATTTGACCTTTAGCGGATCCTAACATTTGTCAACTTAGGTAGCCGCGGGCGATCATGAGACGACGCCACAGGGACCCAAGGGGATTTGCCAGAGAAAATCCTTGTTCCCGCGACGGTATCGGCGGTAAAATCGCCGGACGCGACGTGGCGAGAAAGTTTGTTCCCTCCCGACGCCCCTTGGCTCACGCAACCGCAGGACCGGCACCCATGGCTAGACTTCAAAAGAAATTGGGCGAAATCCTGGTCGAATATGGACTTAAGCCCAAAGAGATCCAGCAGGCACTCGAGCACGCCAAAACTAAGAATCTCCGGATCGGCGAAGCCCTGATCGATCTCAAAATCGCGTCCGATGCGCAGGTTTACAAAGCCCTCGCTCAGCAGCACAACATGGAATACGTTGACCTGGATAAAACCAGTGTCGCCCCCAACGCGGTCAACCTCGTTCCCGACGAACTGATGCGCAAGTACATCATCGTCCCGCTGGGCATCGAAGGCGGCAAAATCCGGCTGGCGATTCACGATCCGCTCGACCTGGAAATGCTCGACATCCTCCGCTTCCGCCTGAACAAGGACGTGCGCACGGTGCTGGCGCCCAAGAACCGCATCAAGGGGATTCTCGACGAACTGTTCAACACCAGCGCCTCCAGCACTATCGACAAGACGATGGACCGCACGATCGACCGCCTGCGCGACTCGCTGGATAAGTCGCTCGATAAATCGATGGATAAATCGCTCGACCGCTCGATCGATAAATCGATCGACCTGGCGGCCGGCGAAGAGGCAGGCGGCGCGAACGACCCGACGCAGGCCCCGATCATCAAACTGGTGTCGGCCATGATCGGCGAAGCTGTTCGATCACGCGCGAGCGATATCCACATCGAGCCGATGAAAGACCGCGTCCGCGTTCGCTACCGTATCGACGGCGAATGCGTGGAGCGCGACCGCATCCCAGTCCGCATGAAAAACCCGCTGATCTCGCGATTGAAGATCATGGCGGGGATCGACATCGCCGAGAAACGCCTGCCGCAGGACGGGCGTATCAAGATGACGATCGACAAGGGGAATATTGACTTCCGCGTCAGCACGTTGCCCGCGTATCACGGCGAATCGGTCGTGCTGCGTATTCTGCGTCCCGATAACGTCAAAATCGGTATTCAAAACATGGGGTTTGAGGAAGAGGACTACAAAGCCTTCCAGAAGATCATCAAACGCCCCAACGGCATTTTCCTCGTGACCGGCCCGACCGGGTCGGGCAAAACCACCACGCTGTACGGCGCGCTCAATGAACTGAACCGCCCGGATCGCAAAATCATCACCGCCGAGGATCCGGTGGAATACAACTTTGCGGGCATCAACCAGTGTCAGGTGCGTGAGGCGATCGGGCTGAAATTCGCGATGATCCTTCGCGCGATGCTGCGTCAGGCGCCCAACATCATTCTCGTCGGTGAAATTCGCGACAAGGAAGTGGCCGAGGTGGCCGTGCAGGCTGCGCTTACCGGCCACTTGGTGTTCAGCACGCTGCACACCAATGATGCGCCGGGCGCGATCACGCGCCTGATCGACATGGGCGTCAAGCCGTTCCTGGTGGCGTCGTCGATCCAGGCGATCATGGCCCAGCGGCTGATCCGCGCCCTCTGCCCCAAGTGCAAAGCCCCTGATCGCGAGCCGAACCCCATGTTCATGCGGCTGATCGGCCTGACGGAAAAAGACATCGCCGAACGCCCGATCTTCAAACCGCGCGGCTGCGACCACTGCAACGGCTTGGGCTTCCGAGGTCGAATCGGCATCTTCGAGATGATGCAGATGAACAACGAAATCCGCACGCTGGCGTTCGAGCGTGCCCCGACCAACAAAATCCGCAAAGCAGCGATGGCCGGCGGAATGAAATCGCTTTTGATGGACGGCAAGCTGAAAGTCCTTAACGGCGTCACAACGCCGGAAGAAGTTATCAAGGTGGCGCAGGTGGAAGGGCTTTTGGAACAGTAGTTTTTGCGTTGTTGTTAGCAGCATTGATTTAGAAACGAGAGATTATGTCATCAACCATTCAGATCGATCGATTGTTAGAAACGACCATCCGCCGTGGCGCGTCCGACTTGCATCTTGTCGTCGGTAAGCCGCCGGTGCTGCGTCTGCACGGCCATATGCGTGAGTTGCAGACGAAGGTGCTTGATGGTGAAGACACCGCAGCGCTGATGAAATCGATCACGCCGGAACGTATTCAGCAGGAATTCGAAGAAACCGGGTCGGGCGACTTCGGCTTTGCCTACGGCGAAGAGGCCCGCTTCCGCGTGTCGGTCTTTAAGCAGAAGGGCGTCTGCAGCATGGTGCTGCGAAAGATCCCGAGCAAGCTGCTGACGTTCGAGCAGATCGGGTTACCGAAGATGGCCGAGCAGATCTGTCGCCGGCCGCGCGGCATCTTTCTGGTCACCGGGCCGACCGGGTCGGGAAAGACGACCACGCTGGCGGCGATGATCAACTACATCAACGAGAACTACGATCGCCACATCATCACGATGGAAGAGCCGATCGAGTACTACCACAAGCACAAAAAATCCGTCGTCGTGCAGCGAGAAATCGGGACTGACTGCCCGTCGTTCTCCGAAGCGCTTCGTCGCGCTCTGCGTCAGGACCCGGACGTGATTCTGGTCGGTGAAATGCGCGACTTGGTCACCATCGGCGCTGCCATCACCGCTGCTGAAACCGGGCACTTGGTGTTCGGCACGCTGCACACAAACGGTGCGGCTTCGACCGTTAACCGAATCATCGACGCGTTCCCGACCGATCAGCAGGAACAGGTCCGCGTGCAGTTGGCGAACAACATGATCGCCGTGCTGTCGCAGGCGTTGTGCCCGCGCGTGGACACCGAAGGCATGGTGGCTGCGTATGAGTTCATGTACGTCACGCCGGGCATTCAGAACCTGATCCGCGAAAACAAGGTGTTTCGTATCGATTCGGAAATTCAGACCGGCAAGCGGTTCGGCATGCAGTTGCTGGACGACACGCTGTGGAACCTGCACCAGGCCGGCAAGATTAGCGCTGAAGAATGTATCGATAAGAGCAAGAATCCCGGCGGGATGATGGACAAGTTCCATCGTCACGGCCAGGACGTCGGGAAGGAAGACGACGCACTGGCCGCCGAAGCCGAGGACGCCGCCAAGGTCGCCTCTGGTACGCTGGCGGCTGGCGCTGCCAAGCCGGGTGCGGGGCAGTCGGAGGCCGAACGTCAGGCGCAAATCGCCGCCAACCGAGCCCGTATGGCGGCGCTGGCGGGGAAGAAGTGATTGGGAATTTGCGATCTGCGATTTCCCTTTGAATGGATTGATTTTCGATTGCAAATTGCAAATCGACCCGATCCTGAGTTTAGAAAGGTAGAGCTGTTTTATGTCGCGTACCCCGCCACCGCCGCCGAGCCCGGGAGGCAATCCCGGGAATCCGAATCAGCCTCGGCCACTGGGCTCCGTCGTCCCGCCGAAGCCTGCGGTGCCTGGAGCGCCTCGGCCTGCGGGTGCGCCTGCACCTACGGGTGTCCGTCCTCCGGGCGCGCCGGCGATCCGTCCGCCCGGTGCACCGGCCCAGCCCGGCGCGGTTCGACCGCCGGGAGCGCCTGCGCCTGCTTCTGCCGGTGGATCAGGCATGCGTCCCCCGGGCGCTCCGCCCGCCGGCGGGATGCCGCCCGGTGGTCCCGGCGGAGGACGCGGATTCATGCCGATGGGATCGAGCGGCATGCCCGACATCGAGCGCGAACTGAAGGGCCGTCCCATCGGCCGAATCCTCACCAAAATGGGGAAAGTCTCGCGCGAGCAGGTCGTCGAAGCGCTCAACATCCAGAAATCCAAAGGCGGCGCGATCGGCCGAATCCTGATCGACCTGGGCTACGTTAAAGAGCGTGATCTGAACGTCGGCCTTGCGGCGCAAAAAGGCTACGAGCTGATCCAGCTTGAAGGCATCAAAATTCTGCCGGCCACCATTGCGTCCATACCGGCGCAGACCGCCACAACGCATAAAATTCTCCCGCTGGAATTCGATCCCGCGACGAAAAAAATCACCGTCGCGATGGCCAGCCACGATAATTTCCGCGCCATCGACGACCTGCAGGGCCTGATGGGCTACCGCGTGACGGCCAAGATCGCCGACCCCGACCAGCTCGATAAGCTCATCAACCAGTACTACAAAGGCGGCGTTGAAAGCCTCGGCGAAATCCTCGGCGAGCTGCAAACCGACGAAGCGCTCAAAGACCTCAAGGGCCGCGCCGGTGCCGAGTCGATCGACCTCGACAGCCTGAAGGAAGCCGCCGACAGCAACCCCGTTCGTAAGCTTATCAACCTGGTGTTGCTGCAGGCGATCAAGGACAAAGCCTCGGACATCCACTTCGAGCCGTTCGAGAACGAATTCAAGATGCGCTACCGCATCGACGGCGTGCTGTACGAAATGATGCCGCCTCCCGCGCACATCGCGCCTGCGATCAGCAGCCGCATTAAGGTCATGGCCAATCTCGATATCGCCGAGCGGCGCATGCCGCAGGACGGGCGTATCGAGTTGAACGTCAACAACCTGCCGATCGACTTGCGCGTTTCGGTCCTGCCGACGATGTTCGGCGAAAGCGTCGTGATGCGCGTGCTCGATCGAAGCAACGTGCAGCTCGATCTCGACCGCATCGGCCTGCGCGACGACGACCTGGCGTACGTTCGCCAGCTCATCGCCAAGCCGAACGGCGTGTGTCTGGTCACCGGGCCGACGGGTAGCGGTAAAACCACCACGCTCTACTCGGCGCTCCGCGAGTTGAATGATCCGAGCAGTAAGCTGATCACCGCTGAAGATCCGGTGGAATACGACATCGACGGCATTATTCAGTGTCAGATCAAGGACGAAATCGAGTTCACGTTCGGCCGCGTGCTGCGAGCGATGCTGCGTCAGGACCCGGACGTGATTCTGGTCGGCGAAATTCGCGACCACGAAACGGCCAAGATCGCGATCGAAGCGGCGTTGACCGGCCATTTGGTATTCAGCACGCTGCACACGAACGACGCGCCGTCGTCCATCGCGCGGCTGCTGGACTTGGGCCTAGAGCCTTTCCTTGTGACGGCCGCCATTGAAGGCATCATCGCCCAGCGCCTGGTCCGCCGCACGTGTACGCAGTGCAAGACCGAGTACACCCCGACCGAAGAGCAGCTGATGGAACTGGATTTGCGTCCGGAAGACGTGACGGGCAAGACCTTCTACTACGGCAAAGGCTGCGACAACTGCAACAACACCGGCTACCGCGGCCGACTGGGGTTGTATGAGATCATGATGCTCGACGACGAAATCCGCGACATGATTATCAAGCACGCCAGCACGCAGATGCTGAGAATGGAATCCAAAAAGCGTGGCATGCGGACCCTCCGCCAATCCGGCCTGCTGGCGATCTACGACGGCGTGACGACGATCGAAGAAGTGGTGCGTGAGACGATTATGGAGGAAGGATAAAACGGGGCTCCAGGGCCCGGATTTGAGGATTTCGAAGGCCCAAAACGCTGGTTTTGGCTCGGCCGGCGGTCCGTGAGTTTCAGTCCTGATCCCACTGGACAGGACGTACAATCAATTAGCCCCAGTTGTTTTAGGAGATACGGCTATGCCCACCTTTGCCTATGAAGCCATGAACTCTTCCGGTCAGGAAGTGAAGGAAGAGGTCGAAGCGGCTTCTTCCGATGAAGCGATCGTGAAAATCCGCGCCAAAGGGTATTTCCCGACGAAAGTCCGCGAAAAAGCCGCCAAAAAGAAGGCGGGCAAAAAGGCCGAAGCGGCGGTCGTCGAAACCAAGCGGAAAATGCCGATCAGCTTCGGCGGGGTGCCCCGCAAGCAGTTGGTGGCGTTTACCCGTCAGCTTTCCACCCTGCAGGACGCGGGCCTTCCTATCTTACGCTCCCTGCAGATCTTAGAGCAGCAGCAGAAGCCCGGTTTGCTCAAAGCCATCATCGGCGGGGTGGCGGATGAAGTCGAAGGCGGCGGGACGTTGTCCGACGCCATGAGCAAGTACCCTAAGGCATTCGACAAGCTCTACGTCAACATGATCAACGCCGGCGAATTGGGCGGCGTGCTGGATATCATCCTCGCCCGCCTGGCTGATTTCATGGAAAAGGCTGCCAAGCTCAAGAAGAAGGTCATTGGCGCTTTGATTTACCCGTCGGTGGTCATCAGCATCTCGGTCGCCATCGTGTCGATGATCATGATTTTCGTTATTCCTAAGTTTGAGACCATCTTCAAAGACTTTAAGGTTGAACTGCCGGGCATTACCAAGGTGCTGCTCACCGTCAGCCGCTGGTTTGCCAACGATTATGGGTGGGCGTATGTGCTGTTTTCTCCGGTTATAATTATCGTCTCGCTGAGGCTGATCCGCATGAGTGAGGGGGGTAAATACTTTACCGATTTGGTGTTACTGAAAATACCGATCGTCGGCACGATCATGGGTAAGGGTTCGATCGCCCGCTTTACCCGCACTCTGGGCACGCTGATCAGTGCCGGCGTGCCGATTTTGGACGCCATTAACATCACCAAGGAAACCTGCGGCAACGAAGTGTACGGCCGGGCTTTGGCGAAAGTACACGACGCCATCCGCGAAGGCGAATCCATGGCCGACCCGCTCCGTGCCACCAAGGTCTGCGACGCCATCGTCATCAACATGATCGACGTCGGTGAAGAAACCGGCGATCTGGATAAGATGCTCATGAAGGTCGCCGACAACTACGACAGCGACGTGGATGTGCTCGTCGGCTCGCTGATCAGCATCCTCGAGCCGGTCATGGTTGTGATCTTGGGCGTCATCGTCGGCTTTATCGTGATCGCACTATTCGCCCCGATGATCGCTCTGATTCAGTCGGTGTCTGGCTCGCCCGGCAAGAAGTAAACATTGGTCCGGCTGGAGCTATTCGACTTGAGGAACGAGGAGAAACGCATGAACAGGTCTTCACTCAAAACTTACACCCGTCGCTGCGGTTTTACGCTGGTGGAACTGCTGGTGGTCATCGGCATTATCGCGCTGCTGATGGGCATTCTGCTTCCGGTGATCAACGCCGTCCGCAAGTCGGCCTACGGGGCCGACTCGAAGAACCAGATCCGCGGAATCGCTAACGCGATCGACCGGTATTACCAGGAACAATCGGCGTATCCGGGGTTGTTTAGCAATGCGAAGATCGCCGCTGGCAAAACGGTGACAGGAAGTCCGGGCAATCTCACCAGCACGGAAAATTGTGTCCTGGCGTTGACGGGAGGCGTTGCCACCACGGCGGCATGGTCGTCGGGCGTGTCGATCATCGACACCACGGCTTTCACATACTCAACCGCCACTTTGGGACGCGGGCCGTTGACGTTCAACAGCATCTCCCAGAAGCGATTTCAGTCGTATTTTGATGTGTCACCGCAAATCGTTTCAATGGCTGGAAGTCAACTGGACCAAACTACCAGTTTCGGTCTGGGCGAACCGAATAAGGGCGTCAACACTGGTGTCCCAGAGTTTATCGATCGCTTCCCCGGTGCCATGCCGGTGATCTACCTCCGCGCCCGGGTGAGTGGTGCCGGCGTCGTCGGTATTGATGCGGGTCCCAACACATATCAGTACGATCACCGCCAGTTGCTGCCCTACATTCTTTTGAATTCCGGAGCGTTTGCGTTTGATACTGTTCTGTTCCCCGCCAACGCTGTCAATGACCCGGCTGCCATCGGGGCGGCGAATTTCGCCGGTTGCTACAATTACTTCCTAAATGCCAGTGTCGGCACGGTAGAGAACAAAGACACTTATATCCTGATCAGCCCCGGCCCAGACCGCAAATACGGAACGTCTGATGACATCTGCAACTTCTCATTCTGATTCGCCCGGCCGTCGTCTCGGATTTTCGCTGACGGAAATCCTCGTCGTCATCGGCATTATTGTTGTGCTGGTGGGGATTCTCGTGCCCACGATCATACGCGCCTATAACCAGGCCAGTGTGACAAGGGGCAAGTATGACCTGCAGATTATTGCCACGGGCCTGGAGGCGTACAAGACGGACTTCGGGGACTATCCACGAACCGATCCTACCGACGCGAGCACGGTCAAAGGCGCTCATGTACTTTGCCAGGCGCTGTTCGCGCCCGGCCCGGTGGCCAGCGACGGGGCGGCGGGGCTTGGATTCCGTCTCCGCCCGGGTGGTACGGGCAAGGTTTATGGTCCTTACTTGCAAGCGGATCGCTTTATCCTTGATGATGATAACTTGGCGTCAACCGCAGTGAACTACGCTGTCGTGGTGATCAACACCAAAGACTACACGCCGATTCTGTATTACCCGAGAAATCCTAAAAAGCCCGATCCCACCACCGTGAATGGCTACATGGGCAATAGTGCCCTTGTTTCAAATTACTATTACCTCGACAATAGCAAGTGGCTGACATTGAACCCGGCGAGCCTCCTGCTTGGTGATTTCAGTTGCAGCGGAAATATTGATTCGACTTATGGAACCGAAAGTGCCATCGACATGCTTCCGTATTTGTTGATCAGCGCCGGTCCCGATGGCGGGTTAGGGCCAGTCACCGCCCCTATCGCTCCCGTCACCACGGCGACGCAGTGGAGGCAAAACAAGGGTTACGCCGCCAGTTGTGATGACATCACCAACTTTCCCCGATGATCGATCGCCGTGGCTTTACGATGATCGAGCTGCTGACCAGCATTGCGGTGCTGGTGATTGTTTTCGGGCTGATCGTTTCACTGTCGAACTTCGTACGGAACACGTCTGCCACCGATTTGACCGTGTCATTGTTGCGGAAACTGGACGATCAACTGCAGGTGTACCGACTGAAGTTTGAAGGGCATTGGCCGGCCACGCCGTTGTTCGACCCCGGGCCGGAGCAGGCCGAACTGGTGCTCGCCAAGTCGGCCAAGCAGAACAACGAGGCGTTCGTCCGCGCGCTGGGCAGCACCACCAATCTGTCTGCCACCGTGTTTTCCGAACTCCCCGCAAGCGTCTACGACCCCGAAACCCAAACCCTGCGTGACGCCTGGGGCAGCCCGATCGTCTTCATGCAGCGCATGCACCCGTCGATCGGCATGGCGCTGGACGACCGCCCGTTTTTCTTCTCCGCCGGCCCGGATCGCAAATACCTGACGCGGGAAGACAATCTGTACAGCTACGAGGCGGCCGCGAAGTAGGAGTAAAGGACTTAGGGCTAAGGACTTAGGACTAAGTCATAGTTAAAAAACGCGGAGAATGCGAGTCGCTAAGTCCTAAGTCCTTAGTCCTCAGTCCTCCCTTCTCCAAGTGGACACGCCGAATAATCCCGTAGCGGATAAAGGAGCTTTCCGGTGAAACGAAGACACGGTTTTACATTGATCGAAATCATGACGGTGGTCGCCGTCATCGCCATTCTCGCCGGGATGCTGTTTATCGGCGCGCGGTACATGTCCTCCTCGGCCAAGCGTGATAAAACTCGGGCGATGCAGCAGACGCTGCGGGGGATGCTGACCGAACGCGAAAGTGCCACCGACGCCAAGCGCATCCGGGATGAGGTGGATAGCCTTTATCGAACAGGTTATCCCGCCCCTGCAACCTATGACGTCAACAACCGCATCGTCATCACGCTGCCCGATGCATCAACGCTGACCACGTTGGACGAAGGCTTACCAGCCCGTTATCCAGCCACCTCGTCTCCCGTGGAGGCGACTCGTCAGTTGATGAATTTACTCATTGCCACGCCATCGAACAAAACCGTGGTCGCGGGCATGCCTGCGGAATCGATTCTGAAAGATATCTCCGGCGGGGTGATCCTTCCAACGGTATTGCTCGACGGGTACCGCAATCCGATCATCGTCTGCCCCGGCCGGGGTCTGGCTAACGTGCAGTTGGTTGGGGGCGCGAATCAGACTATCACCGCCCCCGACGGCAAGCCGTTCTTCGCCTCAGCAGGGCCGGACGGGAATTTCCAGACCGGTGACGACAACGTCTACTCGTTCGAGAACTAAGCCATGAATTTGCAATCGCCCATTTGCAATTTGCGATCGAAGAGGAATGCCTCCGCTTCCGGCGGATTCATACGGACGCCGTTTCACTCTCGCGCATCCAGCACCGTCATTCCGAGGTACTCCGAGGAATCTCGGCAATCGAAAACCGCTCGTTTCCCGAGATTCCTCGGAGTACCTCGGAATGACGATCTGCGTCGGGTGGCGCGGGAATTGGATCAAATCCGTATCAATTGCAAATCGCTTCGCGCCGCCTTTACGCTGAACGAGTTGCTGATCGTGGTTGCGATCGTCGTGCTGATGCTGGCGCTGGCGGTGCCGGCGTTTAACGTGCTGACGGGCAGCAAGAGCACCGAAGGCGCGACCAACCAGATCAGCGCCTTCCTCGGCCAAGCCCGCGCCGAAGCCATCGGCGTGCAGGAAATCCGCGGCGTGATGTTCTTCATCGACCCCCGCACCGACCGCGTAAACCTGGCGATGGTGCGCGATTCCGGGTACGACGCCGGCGACGGTGTGACGTATCTCGATCTGGTGCCCGACCGCGATTTCATTGCGCTCCCCGGTGGGATCATCGCTCAAACCGTACTCAACGCCGCCACCGCCGCCGCTCGCACCGCCGACGGATACCTCGGGTTCACCGACAAAGCAGCGACCACGGCCTCCAATGTCTCCGGCGGACTGACGGTCCTCGTCAGGTACGGCGGGGTGATCCTGTTTGATTCCAGTGGCAAGTTGGTCTCGATTCGGTACGGTTTTCGGTGCTCGCAGTCCATTGCCAGTGCAACCGGCACGATGACCCTGATCGCATCGCTGCTGGGTCAAGACAACATCAATAACCTCGGGAACGGTAGCGCGACGGATTTTGCCGCGCCAGGAACGGTCTCCTCGCAGATCGGCTTAGCCCTTTTCCCGCGAGAAGGATTCGGGGCCGCGAACTACACATTAGGCGATTCGCAAACCGATACGTCTGCTGGGGCATACGCCACTACCGAGCTTGGCGAGGAAACCTGGATCGACAACAACGCCGTTGTGCAGCTGGTGAATCGTTACAACGGCACACTGATCAAAGCGGAATAGTCTTATGACGCAACGAGCCAATCAATTTCGATTCCGACGCGGGTTCAATCTCGTCGAAGTCATGTTCGCCGTGATCACCCTGGGCATCGGCCTGATCATGGTGGCGGCGATGTTCCCGGTCGCGATCCAGCAGACGAAGCTGACCAGCGAAGAAGGCGTGGCCGCTTCGCTGGCGTGGACGGGGATGAACACGATGACCTCGCTCGGGCAAGTCAGCGCGTCGCTTCCGGTAACGGGGACGGCTGCCTCGAGGATCGGTGTGGTCACACCGTTAACGGTTCCGACATCGACCTGGAAAGCCGTCAACGGAAATTTCATCCTCCCGTCCGACAACCGCTATGCTTGGGTGCCGCTCTATCGCCGAAACGGCGATCCGGCTGGCGACCCGACCACTTGGGACAGCACCGCTCAAATCATCGTCATCGGAATGAAAGTGCGAAACGCCAGCACGTTCGTAGCGGCCGATGTGTCCGATGCGGCCACCGCTAACCTGTATCCGCGGCCTGTCAAAGTGAAAATCACCGACGGAACGGCAGGAGCGGCAGATACAATCCAGTTTCTCACCGCAGCCCCGGCTTCAGTTGCGCAGACCGCGAGTGTGCCAGCCGTCGCAGAGGGAACCTACGTTGTGATTTCAAAAGATAATCTTGCGGGGGCGAACGCCAATCGAAAAAACGCCTACGTTTATCGCGTCGGCAATCTCTCCGACGCGGCGACCAACACTTGGGAGCTAATGCCCGGCGCTGAATTTAGTGATTCCGGACCTGACGGCGACCCAACAACGCTCGGCGATAATTTGTCGGGCATTGGCGATGTGATCACCAATGGTACTGGCGCTGATGCGTACATCATCGGCCGGGGCTTGAACGGGGCAGCGTATGAAGGCCCCACGATGGATATTTCGGTTTACACCGGGTTTGTTTACGCCAAGTAACAGGAATTGTTTTATGCCCGCTTTCCAACAACCCCATCGCCGACACGCATTCACGCTCATTGAGCTGATGGTGTCGATCTTCCTGATGCTGTTGATCATGATCGGCGTGAACAGCGTTTTCACGGCGACCAGCGCGACGATCGGCACGAGCGCCGCCATCTCCGCTACCAATCGCGATGCCCGCGCGATTCAGACTGTGCTGAATCGCGATTTCGGCACGATTGCATCCGATGCACCGGCGATCAATATCCGGTGCGAGCAGCGCTGGATGCACCCGAATTCGTCCGAATTTAAGATTGATCCTACCCCGAATAATCCAGAGTCGGCCGATCTGACCAACAGCGGGACTGAAGCAACTCTGAAGGCGGTATTTTATAACTCCCGCAGCCACCGAACGGATCGCATTTCGTACTTCACGCGGCAACTGCTCCGTCGGCAGACCGGTAATGACGGCACGTTCATAGCCAATCAGGCGGCGCTCGAGCAATGGGTTTGGCTTGGGCATCTGCGATTGCCCGACAATACGGCTAATCCGGTAGACGCCAACTTCAGGAACCCCGGCGAATTGAACGGAGCCAACGTTGACCCTGCGTACAACCCCAACAATCTGTTCGCCCAGCAGTGGGCGCTAGGCCGAATGGCGATGCAGTTGGTCGAGCCCACTGCGCCAGCAGTAGGAACTGTTCCGGGGACGATTAAAGATTCCGGTGCAGTCTCGCAAAACTTTATTTATCGATCGACAGCAGCAACGGATACCACAATGAGTCCGTTGGACACCGGCTCGACATCGACGACGATCGGTGCGCCGGCACCTGCAACATTTCTCGTGCAGGAATCGCGGTACGATTTGGCAGGCACAAGCATTGCCGGATATTCCCAGATTTTGTCAGCCTTTATTAATCGCATTCCAGCCAATGCCTCCAGTTGGTGGGTCAACATGTTAGGCGGACCGACCAGCCGGTTCCGCGGAATGCCTTACCCCTCGCGACCGTTGACGGCGCAGGCGGCGTCACAGGTGTCGCCGGTGCTGGCGATGAACTGTTCGCAGTTCATCGTTGAATTCGCCGGTGATTTCCTCAACCAGGATGCCGCCGGAGTGGTGACGGATACCTGTATGCGGTACGACTCAGTCGCCAGCGCTTATGTGCAGGGAACAACCGACGGACTTGTTGACTTCGTGATTCCCGCAGTCGGTGCTCCAAATGCAGGGCAGCGACAGATTCGATGGTATGGAATGCCCCGCAGCACGAGCGGCAGCACGAGCGTGAAAATGACTAACGGCGATGTCGTACCGCTTCGTGACGTGTGGCAGACCAGCACATGGAACACGCCTGTCGCTCAGAACCAGTCCACGCGCCTCGCACCTTTCGAGCGAACCGGCGGATCTGGTGGAAACAACATCCTGACCGCTGCTGCCGCGGCAGATTACACTGCTGCGATGGCGGGCACTTCCGGCTACTACTATCCCGTAGCTTGGGGTCCAACGGATTCCTTTCGTCCCAAGCTGATTCGCATCACGATGACGCTGGAAGATCCCAACAACCGCCTGACGGACGGCCAGACTTACGAGTACGTATTCGCCGTCGGCAACTAACCTTTAATTTACACCGGGGAGTACCCCAATGCTGAAAATTCAACCGTTGCGTCGCCTTGTATTGCTGATCGGCACCCGTCGGGGGTCGATGCTCATCATGGTGATCGTGATCCTCGTCTTGCTGGCGCTGATCGGGACAGCCATGATGTCCAGTGCGCGCATCGATCGCGTGGCAACGGCTCAGAACTCGATCAACACGCAGGTCGATCTGCTGCTGGAAAGCGCCAAGAATTTCGCCAAGGCCGCGATTCAGAACGACCTGTACGGAACAACGTCGGGTACGAAGACGTTTCGCAGCGGAACGGGGTATCTGAATTACGATTCGGTGGTCGGCACGTCCGACACCTATCTCGCCTCGCGGTTGCCTGTGGCCGGACCGCTTTGGCCGTTTATTTCGCAACTGCCCAATACCACGTTTGAATCGCCAGCCAAGGTCGGTGGGGCACTGACGTATTCCATTCGGCAGAACTTGCCGATCGGGTCGCAATCGATCGGTGGCGTCGCCTATCCGGCGTTCGGAATCTACATCGCCGGCGATGCGGATGGGGATGGCATTGTTGATTCGGGATTGGTCAAATTCCCCATCGGCGAGATCAACGGGGTGACGTACTACTACTCGGTGCGTATTCTAGATAATAGCTCGGCCATTAACGCCAGCACCGCCTGGTCGTCGACGTCGGATTACTCGAACTCCGCTTCCACGACGTTGGTGCAGAATTTCGGGTTCTTCCCGTCCAGCGTGGGGTTTGGCGAGTTTCTCACCGTTCCGACCGAAATGGGGGCGTTCAACCAGTACCGGCTGGGCAAACAAGCTTCGCCGGTGGTGGCAGTCCCTGTCGCGGTGACCGAAAACGGCGCCAATGGCACGCACGGCACGAACACGACCGACTTCGTTTATGTGTCTCTCGGCGATCTGATGAACAACCAGATCGCCAAGCGCATCGCCAACACCGGCTACTACTCGCAGGGAACCGCCACAGTGGACGGCGTGCGATGCAACGCGCTGCCGATCACGGATTCGATCTCATTGGCTTACAAGTTCTGTACCAAGAATCCCTTCGCCACGCCCTCCATCCTTGAAAGCACGACGTATGGTATTCCGGGATCGGTGTACACGCATGCGGGAGTACGGAGTAAGCCTTACCTGGCGAATGATTCAGCCACTTGGTACACCAACAACTTCAATTTTGCCACGCCGCGCCCGATGCGGACGCACTTGGTGGCGCGGAACCCGGTTTCTGAAGCGGTTCAACCGCACGACACGGTCGCGCTAAATGGTTACACCACGCAGGTGAATCCGATTCCTGCGAACGGAACGATTGTGAACAAGACGTCGGTGAATACCGCGTCGTTCAACTACCTGTGGCGCGCGTTCTGGAACGTGATGGCCACCACCACTTCCGTCACGCCGCCCTATAGCGATTCCGCGGATGGAGTAGTGCCAATAGTGGATGGTCGGATGTTCCGCTCCGTGCTGCGTGATCCGCGCCCGACCTCGCCGGCGCGATCGGCTCCGGTTCCGATGACTTCATCGGAAGTGATGATGCTCCGTTCGTCGATCGCCGCGCTGAATACGATGGCGATTCGCGGAACCCAGGCGCGTGATTACACCATCCCGAGCCGGCGCGTCTTCATCCGCGATAGCGCCAACCTCGCCAACTTTAAGTACGAAGCGATGGTCTACGGCGGAGCGCCGCAGCCGTTCATCAGCGAAGTGTACGCCAACACCAACCCTGCCTACGGGGCGCACGGATACGTCGCGATCGAACTGTACAATCCGTACGACTTTGCGATCTCGCTGGCGAACTACAATCTGGGCGTGATTTACCGCCCTGCGACCGCGACCACGCCGGTCGCGCCGGGGCAGGCTTATCCCTCCGTGCAGATGTTTCCGCTCACGGCGTTCCTGGGCTTTGGTGCGCCCGGAACCGCCACGCTGCAAATCCCCGCCAAAGGCCGCATCGTCATCGATAACTTCGGGGCGGGTACGAAAGACACTCTCGTTCGCCCGGTGGAGGCTCCGGTCACCGGTACGCCGATCTATGTACCCAATTTGTCGGAAGTATTTTCCGACCCCGGCGATCTCACCAAGCCGGGTGGCGAACTGGTACTTCTGCGTCCGCGTCGTCAGATCATGAATGTGGGCGGTACGTTGCTGGAAAACGATAGGCTTAGCAAATCCACCAACAACGCCAACTTCTTCGACGAAACCCTCACCATCACGACCCCGACGGCGGCGAACCTGATCGATCTGGTGCCGGTCGATCAGTTTGATTTCACAGGGTTAGCCGTCGGAACCCCGGCGAATTGGCACTATGTGCGTCAGAGTGATGCAGATGCAGGCCCGTATACGAATCGATTTAAGCAAGTCTACCCGGGCAAGTACACGGTGTCGGCCACCGCGAATCGGAACCAGGGAACTGAGCTTTCCGACGGAACCATCCCAGTTACCACGCCGCCGACGCTGGGCGCTGGAGATTTGGGATCGACCTATAGCAATCTCATCCCGCCGGTGCAGTGGATGAACACCGATCTGTTGGCTCAGTACCGCAGCGGAACGACCGCCTCGACGAACAAGTTCCCCTACGGCGGATTCGCCCGTAACGGCGACATGCTGCAGATTCCGTTCATCGGCTCATACCGTATTCGTCAGGTTGATCCCACCACGGGCGTCCCGATCAACCCGGCACCGGCCGATGGGTCGGTGTTTCTGGAAATGAATAGCGTCACGATGGACGCAAGCCTGGCGGAGGACGGGGAGTCAGCCGACGACGCGAACGAAATGCTCGGGCGGTTCTGCCCGCTGAACCTGTCCGCCCCTGGGTTGTACATTGCCCCGCAGGGCTCGCTTTCGCCGGCGGCGGTGGATTATTACAGCTGGGCGTCGTCTCTGTTTGAGTACCTGACCGTCTCCACGCCGAGCGACGATTATTTCCCCAATGTCGATCCGGGCCAGAGCGATGCGACGGCGTATGGCTTTACCTACTCAGGCGCACTGGCGTTGCCGACGACGGCGTTTAATTATCCGCTGGGCGCTTACACCCTTCCCACCGCTGCGATGAAACCGGGACAAGTGAAAAACGGTGCCGCTCTCGCACAAGATTCCCGCGATAGCACCACCGCCGGTTTCGAGCAGTTGCTTGCGACGGAAGGGCGCATCGGCATCAACACCGCATCGGCCCATGTGCTGGAGGCGATCCCGTGGGTGCCGAGCGGTCAGGATTTGTTCGGCGTCAATGCGGGGACCGGAGTGATTACTGCCGGTGCTGATGGAACGGCGGATAACCTGCAGATTGCCGCGATGATTGCCGCGTGGCGCGACGGCAGCGGCTACGGTTTTGCGACGGCAAACGGTCCATTCACGTCGATCATGGATTTGAACAAGATCGTCGCCGTCAACAGTACTTTGGTGACGCCGTATAATTTTGCGAATTGCTTTGGGGCGTTCCCCACGAACACAACCGATTCGGGAAGTGCCATGGGCGACATCTACCCGACGAGCGGAACGCCAGACACTATTCTCAATGACTTTGAGCAGCGGTTCCTTATGTTCAATCGTGTGAGCAACCTGGTGACCACTCGGTCCGACTCATTCACCGTTTACGTGTTGGTGCAGGGCTGGAAAAATGCCGGCACGGCCTCTCCAGAACTGGTCGCAACCCGCCGGGCGGCGCTGATTGTGGATCGGTCGGCGATGTCGGGTACTTCCAACACGCTCAATGTCTCGACCGTTCCGGCCGATTGAGCGCGCGGTCGCAAGTCTTGTTGTAACCAGTGGGTCGCCGCCGGAGGGTGGTGACCCACTTTGCTTTCCTGCTCATTTCCCGTGCAAAAAAGAACTGGCCGCTGAAGCGGCCAGTCCGGAAGGGGTTTGGAGTTGGGATCAGGGTTTGACCAGCACGAAGCTCTTGCCTTCGGCGAGGAGCTCAAAAGCCACTGCGACGTCTTCGTTTTTCAGACGGATGCAGCCCAGACTGGCTTGCTTGCCGATGCTGCTCGGGTCGATCGTGCCGTGAATGCCGTAGCCGTGTTTGTCGACCGCTAGGCCGTCGGTGCCGACTAAGCCGATCCAGTATTCGCCCAGGGGGTTTTGCGGATCGTCAGCTTCCATCGGCGGATGGTCCGGGCCGCTGCCCCAGAATTTCGGGTTCTTCTGCTTCTTGCCGGCTTCCACCATCCAAGTGCCCATCGGCGTGCTGTCGTCGCGCCCGAGAGCGACCTTGTACTGCTTGACGAACATCGAGCCGGCTTCTCCGGGGTTGCCGAGGTACAGATCGAGCGTGAACGCGCTCTTGGTGACGACGGCGTTGAAGGGGCCGTTGACGATCTTGAGCGCCTGTTCGCTGCGCAACTTGCGGGGGTCGGTCATGCCGTTCATGTGGAGCAGTAATTCGGTCGTGATCTCGTGCTTGGTGGCGATCTTCGCCAGGCGGTCGCCGCTTTTGACGATGTACGACTCGGCGAACTTGTCGTTCACAAACTTGCGCGGAGACAGGATGACGATGTCGTTGATCGAGCCGAGCTGCTGCTTGGCCTGCTGGGTCTGATCGGGCGTGAGCTTGCCGGCGAGCAGGGCGTCGTTGAGTATCTTACGCGCGGCGAGCAGATCGTCCGCGTCGAGGCGCGACTTGGCGTCGGCGATCGGATCACCGGTCAACGACGCGGGGGCAGGGCGCGGATTAAATCCGTTCACGCGGTCCAGCTTTTGAACCATGTCCTCCTGCGATCGGCCCGGCGTTTTGTTCTGTGCCACCAACAGGGGAAGCGCGCCGGGCGCAGCCGCAGTGCTTGCGTTGCCCGCAGGGTTTGTTGTCGGCGCGGTGGTCGGCGTTGCAGCGGGTTTGGGCGACACGGCCGCCAGCAGCGGAAGCGTGTCGTCTTGCTTTGCCGTTCCCGGTGCTTTGACCAGCGTCACCGGAGCGTTAGCCGGATCGGTGGGAACGGGTTTATTCTTTTGGGAATTCTTGTAATACGCCACGCCCGTGCCGGCGACGGTCATGGCGAGAACGCCGATCAGCATCCTGCTGGTGCGAAGACTCGAACGAGCCATGAGAACCTCCATGTTCTCTTTGTGAATAAGTTGCCGGTTCAAAGTTGCCAGTTGTCAGTAAAGCGCGGAAATTTGATTTTCCGGCAACCGGCAACTCATCACTGGCAACTTATTTGTGTTCAATACAGCACGAGGTGAAGCGTAACACGCCTCCCTCGGTGGCCAGCATATTCAAAGGAATGTCGCGGTCAAGCACGGGGAGCGATTCGACGACCTGATCTTCGAACGCCATGCCGCAGCTAATGCCGATGAATTCAGGCGTCGCCAGGAAGCGGTCGTAGAAGCCCATGCCTCGCCCGATGCGTTGCCCGGTGCGGGTGAAACCAAGGCCCGGAACGATCACGAGGTCGATGAAGTCGACGGGAATCGGCTTGCCGGCGATCGGTTCGCGCACGCCGGGGCCGGTGATCGTCATCGAGGCGCTGTTGAGCGAAGAGATTTCGACCGGCAGCATCCGCCGCTGGCCCCAGGAGACTTTGGGGACGACCACCGTCTTCCCGGCCTGCCAGGCGCGGAGCGCCAGCGGGGCGGTATCGACTTCTTCAGCGGTGCTCAAAAACAGCATGACGACTTTAGCCGATTGAAACTCAGCCGTCGCGGCGACGGTGGCGCAGATGGCGACAGACTTGCCATGCCGGTCCGCCTCAGTCATGGCGGAGAGCTTGGTGTGCAGCTGTTTACGAATCTCAGCTTTGGTCGGCATATTAGTCATACGTTGTCCGTCGCCGGATGGTTTGTTTCCAAACCACGGCTATCATTCACTTTCGGTTCAAATCACATTATTTCTCTATGCGATCCTAGCGGGAGCGGACTAAACAAGTCTACGCGATCGGGAATGCCGCATTTGCGACATTGTAGGACGTGAATTGCGCTCACCGTGATTCGGCTTCGGCAGAATCAGTTTGGGGTTTTGGGGGAACGTCGTCGCTTTGCTTCAGCCAGGCCAAGTACTTAGCGATCTGAATCTCATAGCCGCGTTCACTTGGAATGTAATAGGTTTTGTCGACCCCAAGATAATCCTGCTCCACGTACCCTTTTTTGGAATCGTGGGCATATCGGTAACCTTTGCCGTTTCCGAGGCGCTCGGCGCCTTTGTAGTGGCCGTCCTTAAGGTGCTTGGGGACGGGCAGCGTCCGCCCTTCGCGCACATCGGTGATGGCGGCGCCGATCGCGATCGTGCATGCGTTGCTCTTTGGCGCGGTCGCCATGTAGATCACCGCCTGGGCGAGGGTGAGCTTGGCTTCGGGCAGCCCGATCTTCTCCACGATGTCGAACATGCTGGCGGCGACGGTGATCGCCCGCGGGTCGGCGTTGCCGATGTCCTCGCTGGCGAGGATCGCGATGCGCCTTGCGATAAACCGCGGATCCTCACCGGCCTCGAGCATCCGCGCCAGCCAGTAGATGCTCGCGTCCGGGTCGCTCCCGCGCATCGACTTGATGAACGCGCTTGCGGCGTCGTAATGCTCGTCGCCGGTCGGGTCGTAGACGATCGCCTTCTGCTGGATCGACTGCTCGGCGATGTCGAGGGTGATGTGGATGGGGTTTGGGGTTTGGGGTTCAGGGTTCGTGGAAGAAGCCGATTTGTCTTGTCCTTGGACCTCGATCCCTGAACCCCGAACCCGATTCGTCATCGATAACACCGCGATCTCGAGCGCCATCAACGCCCTTCGTGCGTCGCCGTCGGAAATGGTCGCCCAGTGTTTGATCGCCAGATCGTCGATCTTCAACTGATAGTTTCCGAACCCGCGCTCCTTGTCCGCCGCCGCCCGGCGGATGAGCGTTTCGATGTCTTCCTCGCTCAGCGGCGCGAACTGGAAAATCTGGCTTCGGCTGACCAGCGGCGAGTTCACCGCGAAGAACGGATTCTCCGTCGTCGCGCCGACAAGCAGGATTCGCCCGGCCTCTACGTCGGGCAGCAAAATATCTTGCTGCGCGCGGTTGAAGCGGTGGATCTCATCGAGAAAAAGCACCGTGCGCTTCCCGCCGGCTTCGAGGCCTTCCTTGGCGGTGTCGATGACGGCGCGGACTTCCTTCACGCCAACGCTGGCGGCGTTGAGTTGCTCGAAATGGCTGTCGGTGTATTGCGAGATGAGGCTGGCGAGCGTGGTTTTTCCCGTCCCCGGCGGGCCGTAGAAAATGACGATGGTCAGCCGATCGGCTTCCAGCATCCGGCGGAGCAACTTGCCCGGCCCGAGGAAATGCTGCTGCCCGGCGAACTCGTCGAGCGATCGCGGCCGCATTCGGGCAGCGAGTGGTGCGACGCGGTCGAGATTCTTCTGCCTCATCCCGCCGAACAAATCAGAATCTCGCGGCATTTGAAACCTCTTCTGGTAACCTGCAGAGCCCATTCTAGTGTTCAAGATCGATCCGGGCGACACCATGCGCATTCACATGGCGGGCAGGGGATGGATTGCTTCTTTTTCCAGTCGATGAAAACTCAACCGTACCACGGGCCTCCGGCCCATGCCGATCGAGTTGATACATCGAAAAATTTGACCTTGCAGACATTCATGCGTCGTCAGCACGGGCCGGAGGCCCGTGGTACGGTTGAGGTTCCAACGAACGCAATCGCCAGCTTGCCAAACTGAACGACTACCAAGTTTGCCAGTGGCCGCTGATTGGGCTACCTTACGCGGCACAAATCTTTGGCCGGAGTGCGAACATTTTGATACTGCGGATCGGTATAAATTCCCTTCTTCTGCTGATTCTCTCGACCGGTGCCCTGTTCCCGTCGTTCGGCCACGCCCAGACGATGGAAGACGCTCGCGACGAGCTTGCCGCGTTTAACTGGGACGCGGCCTACAAGCACTTCGCCGCTTTGGCGAAAACGGCTAAGCCCCAGTCCGAAACATGGGCACAGGCGACTTTCGGCGCGGCGGCGGCCGTCAGCAATCGGCAGCCTGCTTCGCAAGATTTTGCGGACCAAGCTGCCAAGTTGTATCAATCGATCGTCGACACTACCCCGCAATCCAAATTCACTGCACGTTCGCTGATGAAACTGGCGAGGTTGAAAGAACTCCGCGATTACCCCGGCGACAAGCCCGATCTCGATGGCGCGGTCGAACTGTATCTCAAGGTCGCAGCCACCTGGCCGGATGAGTCGATCGCCAGCGAAGCCACTCTTCGCGCCGCCGCCGCAAGAGTGCAGGCGTACGACGCGCCGGATTTCGCAAACGTGTCGGCCGGCATTTCGCTTCTGGAGAAATGGGTCGCTGAACATCCCAAAGATCCCTATCTCAGCATCATGTATCAGTATTTGGGCGACACTTATTTCCTTCCGCTATCGACCAGCGCACGCATCGCCGGCGATACCGAGAAAATGAAGCAGTACTACGCCAAGTCGTTAGCCTGCTACGACAAGGTCAACTCAATCGGCTGGACCGACGCCGGCAATCAGGGCCCGATCCTTTGGCGCTGTGCGGTGATGAGTGAAGCGATCGGTAACACCCCGTCAGCCATCAAATACTACACGCTGATCATCAACCAAACGCCGACCAGCGGTAAAGCATACGAATCGCAATTGGCGTTGAGGCGGCTTGGAGCGCCGGCCCCGGAGATCGACTTGATACACAAATCGTCGGTTCAACCCGCCACCCGGCCGGCAGGGCAGGAGGTTTCACGATGAACGCTCTTAAACGCTATCGGCGTCGCGGGAAAATCAACGGCTCGATGATTGGCGTGGTGCTGTTGATCGGGACGGTGCTCGCGAGCCTGGGCTTAGTGATCAAGAATATTCGAGATATTGAGCATCCGACCAAAACAACGATCCGCATCTGTCACTGGCAACTGGAGGCCGGCTATCGCGACGCGATGAACGCAGTCATTGCTGAGTACGAAAAGCTGCATCCTGACATTCAGATCGTGCAAATGCCCGTGACTGAAAAGGTGTACACGCAGTGGATCAATACGCAACTCATCAGCGGGACGGCCCCCGATCTTTGCGAGATGGGGAAATCAAATCTGATAGATAAGGACGAGTACACGGTCCAGTTCTTTGTTCCGCTCGGGGAAGAGGTCGTCAAACCCAACCCGTACAACGCCGGCACGGCGCTGGAAGGCGCGATGTGGAAGGAAACCTTCCGCGACGGCATGCGCGGGGGATTCAGGGATACGTTGCAGGATTACTATTCGGTCCCCACCACGTCCATAAGCATGCGGATGTTCTGCAACGTGGACCTGATCAAAACAGTCACCGGCTCGGCGCAAGTACCCAAGTCATTGGGGCAACTGATCAAGGTCTGCGAGCAGGTACGCAAGTACAGTTTTGAAACGCCTGGAATCGGCGGGCGCATTATTCCGATCGTCAGCTGTTACGGGTCGCCGGCGGTTACCAATCCTTACCTCGTGCCGTTCACGGCGAAACTGGAATCCGAACTGGATCTGGACTTGGACGGACAATGTTCAACGATCGAGTCTTACCGGGGCATCATTACGGGAGTGGCCGGATCAAATTCTCCGGTCATTCAGGCTTATTGGATGGCGATGAAGCAGCTCTGCGATCAAATGCAGCAGGGCTTTTCGCAGATGGATCGGCAGCAGGCGCAGTTCCAGTTCTCCAACGGCAACGCGGCGTTCATGGCGACCGGTTCCTGGGATGCGGCTGGCACTTATCTGGGCGCCAAGAGCCAGGGATTTGCAATCGAATTGGCCGACTGGCCACTACCCGGGCCGGGTGAACCGTACTACGAGTTTATCGCCGGCCGCGCAAATGAAGCCGCCTCACGTGGCGCTGGACCCTATGGTTTGTACAGATCGTCCGCGCACAAGGAAGAGGCGCTCGACTTCCTGCGATTCCTGACCAGCGTCAAAGGCAATGAAATGCTCAACGACCTTTCCGGTTGGCCGCCAATCGTTCTGGGGTCGCAGCCGTCGGAGAAAATGCTGCCGTTCATGCCCAATCCCGATGGATTCACCAGTTCGCTGAAAATGGGCATTGGATCGCGGGTCGGATCGGTGCTCGAGGCCGAATCCGTTGCGTACCTTCAAGGCGAGAAATCGCTCGATGCGTTCTTGAGCGTTTATGACAAATCGCTGACTGCCCCCCGCAGCGACAGCGACTGGCGCAGCGACGGCGACTGGGCTTGTTGGAAAGATTTCGATCAGCGTTGGCGCGATTGCCGTAACCAGGAGCGGTTATTGACCCGCGACGAGGCCATCGAGTTGATGCAGCCGAATGCGTATTCCGCCGATCGGTACCGGCGGACGGTGCTACAGCAGTTACGCCGAAACAACGGCGCGGATTATCAATACCTTTTCAAGTTGTTCCGCGGCAAGCCACTGCCGACGTTTTAGAATCGAACGCCCATGACAGTTTTCGAAAGCGAACAAACCCCCGCATCAACCGCGCAGGCATCGCTCTACGCGGATCAGCCGCACAAGTTTCCGCAGGGGCGACGCAAATGGGTGCATCGCTCCAAGCTGATGTTCGTCCTGTACGCGATGATGCTTCCCACGATCGCGGGGATGGCGCTGTTCATCTTTTACCCGCAGTTCTCGGCCATCAAATTTTCGTTGTACAAGTGGGATGGGAATCTGGTTCAGGAATACGTCGGGTTCCAGAATTTTGTTGAAGCCTTCACGCAGGATACGCTGTTCCTGGAATGCTTCCAACTGGTAGGCGTGCTGCTGGCGGCGAACCTGGTGAAAATGTGGCCGTCGATCCTGGCGGCGGTCGTGCTGCATCGAATCAAGTCCGACAAAGCCCAGTACATCTACCGCGTGCTGTTCGTCATCCCCATGATCATCCCCGGACTGGTCATGCTGCTGATGTGGAAGAGCTTTTACGATCCCACCATCGGCGTGCTCAACATCCTCCTGAACAAGACCGGCGGGATGCAATTGCTCAACTGGCTCGATCATGTGATGCCTCCGCTTTCCAACGCAGCGGGCGTGGTGCTGGTTCGCGATCGGATCATCGGATCGATCTTCGGCGGCGTGTGGGGGATGGCGATTTTCTCCGTCATGCTTCTCAGCGTGCGGGTTGGGGTCGCCGGGCTGAAGAAGGGCTGGTTCTGGTGGACTATGATCGCGGCGATCGGGTTCGGCTACTGGTACGGCGGAGTCGCCAAAGGAGACGCTTGGCAGGTCAAACTGGGCTTGCTGCGATGGGCATTCGCGTTGGCGATACCGCTGACAGTTTCCGCTTTTGCAAAAAGTAACGATCGCGAACGCTGGTTGATCGGGACACGCTTGATTGGCGCATTTCTTTTGCTGGTGGCCGTCGTGCTGTTGCTCGGAACGATGGTGTGGACGAAGGAAATCCGCGGTTTCGCCCCGCCGGCCCCCGGTGTGGGCGCAGCGCCTAGTTGGCTGGGCAACACCCAGCTCATCATCCCGTCGATCATCTTCTGGGGCTTTCCGTGGATCGGCACGGTGGGCGTGCTGATTTACCTTGCCGGCCTGCAGAGCATTTCAACCGACGTGTACGAGGCGGCCGAGCTAGATGGCGTTTCGTCGATCGGCAAGCTGTTCAAGATCGAACTCCCGCTCATCATGACGCAGGTCCGCATCAACCTGATCTTCATGACCATCGGCACGCTCGGCGATTACGGCCTGCTCCTCTTGCTCCTCGGCCCCAACGGCGGGCCGGGCAATAAGGGCATGGTTCCCGGTTTGTACGCCTATCGCGCTGCGTTCGTCGATCAAAACTACGGCTATGCGTGCGCACTGGGCATGGTGATGTTCTGCATCATCCTGTTTATCACGGTGATTTATCAGAAGTACGTGAAGGTGGATAAGTAGATGTGGGTGGTAGGTTGTGGGTTGTAGGTCGGATGCAATTCCAACCCACAACCAACAACCCACAACAAACGAAACCAATATGGCCCAAAAAGTCGGCAAATCACGGGAGTTAATCAAGCACGCGATCATCTGCAGCATTCTCGCGTTCTCGTTTTTTCCGTTGTACCTGATGATCACGATCAGTTTTAAGAACAACCAGCAGTTTCAGAAGAATCCGTTCTTCCCGGACTCGCCGTCGCAATGGAATTGGCATAACTGGGTCAAGGGTTGGGGCACGATCCAAAACTACATCGCTAACTCCATCGTTACGTCGTTCGGCGCGGTGGTGCTCTGTCTGGTCGCGGCGATCCTCACGAGCTATGTCTTGGCGCGCTACCGCTTCCCCGGCCGGTCGATCGTGTATTACGTGATGATCGGCACGATGTTTCTTCCGGGAACGCCGGCCACGCTAGTGACGCTCTTTACGCTCTGCAAAGACATGGGGATGGTCAACAAGCTGTACGCGCTGTCCCTGATCGGCGCGGTCGGTGGGCAGGTGGTTTGCGTGTTTATCCTGCGGCAGTTTATCGAAGAAATCCCCAAGGAACTGTTCGAAAGCGCTCAGATCGACGGGGCGGGGCACTTGCAGCAAATCTGGACGATCGTCCTCCCGCTCAGCGGCAGCGTGCTGGGGACGCTGGCGATCATGCAGTTTATCGGCAACTGGAACAACCTCATGATGCCTCTCATCCTGATGCGCGACGACCAACTGCTGACGATTCCCGTCGGCTTGATGCGACTCGAAGGCGAGTACGTCAAGCAGTGGGGCGAGCTGATGGCCGGCTACACCATCGGGTCCATCCCGCTGATTATTCTGTTCCTGTTTACGATGCGCCTGTTCGTCAAAGGCATCGCCGCCGGTGCGGTGAAGGGATAAAGCCCTTGCCGGCCCGATTCGCTTCAGCGGGACGCGGTAACCAAATCTGCTAAACTAAGCCCATGCCTCCCACGCCGAGCACGCATCGCCGTACCTTGCTGACCGGCGCGATCATCGTCCTCGTCAGCGCGCTGCTGGTCTTCACCCCGCTCCTGCTCGGCCAAGGCGTGATCAGCAAATCCATCGTCGCGTTTGCCCTCATCGGCTTGTGCATAGGCGGAAGCATCCTGATGAACGTTACGTTCGACTGGTGGAGGCGGCGATGAATCGACTGCTGCTACTGATCGCCTTGCTGTTGTCGGCCGGAATCGTGCAGGCAGAACCGACGATTTCCCTTCCGCTCGATGGTTATTTCCGTCCGGGCAAGTTTTTCCCCGTCCGCGTGTCGGCCGATCAGGCGGTTGACGTTCGGATCGATGTCGCGGGCGGCATTGGCGCACGCGGTCGCGGCGTCTCGCTCACGCTGCCGATCATGCTGCTTTCGCCGAGCGAGCGGACGATCCGCGTGAGCATCGACGGCAAATCCAGCGACGTCCCGGTCCGCGCGCTGGAGGGCAATCAGCAACTGGTGCTCACGACGATTCCGACGACAGTCGGCCCGCCGTTCATGCTGGATGCGTCGCGGCAGCCGGTGGTTGTGGCGATTGGGTCGGACGAGCTTGGCACGATCAACGAGGCCTACGAGTCGGCCGACGTGGTGCTGGCCGGAATCGCCGATCTGCCCAAGTTCACCGACGCCGTCCTCCGCAAGTTGCTGGCGAGCGGCGTGTCGGTGGCGACAAATTCACCCGAGGTGTCCGCGTCCGCGTGGAAATGGCGACACGTCGGTGGTTGGAGCGTGATTGATCTCCCCGTTCGCGGGCCGGTCACTTCAATGAACGATCCAGCCGCTTACGACGCCGTCGCCGATTTCGTTGTATCCAGGCCGCTCGCGGTTCGGCGGATGGTGTTTCTTGGGGCGGTGATGTTTTCAATCGTGGCCCTGGCGTCCACGCTACTCGGCCGCCGTGCGATCTACGCAACGTGCGTGGTCTGCTTCGTAGGTTTGATCGCCGGCCTGACCTTCGCCGCGAGGCAGCCTTCGATCGACGAGAGGACGGCGGTGGTTTTTGTGCCGGGCACGTTGATGGACCAACGCGACGAATGGTCCTTCCGCACCAGTTCCGTGCTCGGGCCGGGCGAATGGAAATCGACCGGCGATATGGACCGCCCGATCTTCGCCGGGCAAGCCGATGACCTGGCGATGCTTGCTGAAATTGCCGACGGTGGAACTGTTTTTCACTACACGCTTCGGCCGGGACAGAAGCTGGCGTTCGTGCGTCGACAGTTCATCCCGCCGATGAGGGAGAATGACGCGGCTGGGGAGTTCGGCTGGATGAAAGGCGAACCCACAAGTTACGACGGACTGATTCGCAAATACTATCTCAAGCCCGGCGATGGGATTGAAGTGCCCGCCAGTAAAAGCGGAAACCCGCCGAGTGATTTTCTCGTGCGGGTTCCGTTGAAATCAAACTGAAGCTTATCGAAGCCTACTTCGGCACTTCGACATACGCCTTTTTGTCATCAAAATGCTTCTCGCGAAATTCCGTGGCCGTATCCACAATCAGATGTCCCTTGTCGTCGAGCGAGATGGCGAACCGCACCAGCGAGTCGCGGGCCGGGCCTTTGGTGACGGTGCCTTCATGACTGAATCGGCTGCCGTGTTTGGCGCAGAAGATTTCGCCGTTCTTAATGCTTAGGGCCACGCCTTTGTGGGTACACAGGTTACTGGCTGCGTAAACCTTGTTGCCGTTGCGGATGACCAGAAACCGGCTGCGTGCGAATTTGTCGCTAACGCCATCGGCCTTGTAGTCGTCGAGCGTGCCGATATCCACGGGTTCCGACTTAGCACCGGCCGCCAAGGCGTTTCCGCCTAGTGCGCAAGCTGCACAAATACCAGCAGTTAGAGCCAAAAAGCCGCGACGATCGATCTCTGCCATGGAAACTCCTGAATAAGCCCCGACGTTCAACGCTGAAGGGGATCGTTTTATTCTACAAGCTAGGTAGGAACCTGATGAAGCCGATTTTTGGAATTTTCTCGCGTCGGTTGCACTTTATGCCAGTGTCCTCGCTCGGGCTAATTATGGATCGTCGTCGACCGTTCGCCACCTTTCTCTTGGTTGTCACCCTCGCCTCGGCGGCGGTGATGTGCTTTTGTGTGCGGATGCAGATGATCCCCGCGTCCAGCCCGGTTGCCGGTGCGGCGGGGCATTCCTGCTGTTCCAGCGGGCGAACGCCGGTGCAAAGTTCCAACCCGCTTCACGGTTGCGACCGCTGTGAGTATGCCCTGACCGGCGGCATGGCGGCGACGATCACGCTCAAAGCCGAAGCCCCGCAACCGCAGTTGGCCATCGATTTTGTTCCCTATCAGGCTGTCATTCTCACGCCCTCGTTTTCCGTTGCGACGGTTTCCTTCACTTCGCGCCCGTCCCCGCTGAATTCACTGGTGGCGCTCCATTGTCAGATGTCCACGTGATTCGCCGCCTGCGCGACATCCGTTTGAAGTCAGTCTACTTTTTTTTCTATTATTCTAAGGAATTCCTATGCGTACTCTTTTCATTGCTGCGATTCTCGCGTTGTCGTCACTATCCGTCGGGGCCAAGTCGATCCCGGTATCTCGCCAGGCTGATTGCTGCGGGGCCGGCTGTTCGTCCTGCGCCTGCTGCGCCAGCGGCTGCTGCACCGACGGCTGTTCGTGTGTCGACTGCCTTAGCTGCTGCAACTAAGCTCGCCCCGATTCGGGCAAGCAATTTGTGAAGGAATGCGGGCACGTCCAGCGACGTGCCCGCTCTTTTTTGAAATAGAGCGGTGAGCAATTTGATGTAGCGTGCAGGCCTTGAAATCGTCATCCTGAGGTACTCCGAAGGATCTCGAATCGCGAGCGGCTTTCGACGTTCGAGATCCTTCGGAGTACCTCAGGATGACAACAAACGGTCATTGCCACGCTACGACAAAAGGCGCGTTGCTCTAAAAAGAGTACCCAAAGATCATCCGCAACTCGAAATCGGGTTCGCCTTCCAGATCGCTGAGTTGAAACATCGGCGTGACCGTCAGCCACCAGTTTTTCGCCAGGTAGTTGATGTTCGGGCCGGCGTAGACGGTGGTCTGCAGATAGTCGTCCCACTCATCAAATTCCGATTCGATTTGAGCTTCGACGCCCAGCCGAAGCGCTTGGAAGAGCGAGTAAGACACGCCGATCGCATGGCCGAGCACGCCTTTGATTTCGTTCTCCTTTTTCACGTCGCCGACGCCTTCGATTTCGGTCTCGAACACCAGGTTGTAGGCCAGTGTCCAGTTGCCGATGTCCTTATGCAGCAAAAGCTTTTGCTCGAAGGCGAGGGAGTTCTCGCCGATCGAGAGTTCGCCGTACAAACCCACGCCGAGTTTGTCGGTCACCGGGTTGGAGAGGTAAAGGATTCCCTCCACGCTCACGCCGTCGAACTTCGTGCCCGTGTGTTCGGGCGTTTCCTCGTATCGCCAATTGGGTATGTAAATGGACAGATCAAAATTGTCCGCCAGTCCGATCTCGAGTTCGCTTCGGAAGTCGTAGCGCTCGTAGCTGGGCGTGTTTTGCGTGTGGTTGCGTGCGGTGAGCCATTGTTCGAATTCGACGTTGCCTTTCCCGACCGGGTAGGTGTCGTACACGAACGTAAACGGCCTCGGATCAGCGAGCGTAACCGAGCCGAGCAGCAAGACGGCGAAGAGGGAGAATGAACGAATCATAACAGTCCTTTCATGTGGCTGAGACTCAATCTCATATAAACAAAGAAGGACTTTGAGTCAAGTGGGCGATGGCCCGGTTGGAGGGAGAGTTTGACAAGCCGACCGCTCCGAGGGCTTACGCTCTTGCCGGTAGCCGGTAACTTAAGAATCTTGGATGTCGGAAGTGGGTGAGTCTGAAATGTTCGGCGTGTATTCTCCCTCTTCCGGTATTCCGAAGCATAGCGCGCCGACGCCTGTAACTCGCGCGCTATGCGCGCGTTGGGCTGCGGGATAGCAGTAGGACAGGCATTCCTGCCTGTCACGGCACGCGGTACTTCGCGGGCCGTACGGGCCGACGAGTACGTCGTCCCGTGACAGGCAGGAATGCCTGTCCTACTGCGCAGATGCGCTATGTTGAGGAATACCGGGAGAGGGAACCATTCAGACTCACCCATTACCTAGGTGTCGGGTCAG